>JADZEQ010000006.1 GCA_020850455.1 Sphingomonadaceae bacterium
ACGATGCGCGCGCGCGCTGTCACCCATGGGCGCACCGTGCAATGGGGCAGCGCTAAAAGCCTTTGCCATGCGCCGCGCCATGGCTTAGGGGGGCGCCCACGCACCCGTAGCTCAGCTGGATAGAGCGCTGCCCTCCGAAGGCAGAGGCCAGAGGTTCGAATCCTCTCGGGTGCGCCACACTGCCGGAGGCTCCGAAATCTGCCATTCTTGGCGCCGCCATTCCCGAACAAAAGAAGGAACTTGGGTTTTGGCTGGTTAGCATCGGCGGCGAATTCATCTAGTCTGGAGCGGGTTATGCTGCTCCGATCGCGGCATGGATGCCCACCGCGATGACCAGGACGGCGAAGATGCGCTCGAACAGGGACTTATAGCTGGCAAGCCATTGGCCGAGCCAGACTCCCATTCCCGCCCCAAGAGTCCCACCCGCCACCAGCAAAATAGTGAGCGGCCAGTCTACATAGCCGGACAACCCATAAGATATAGCTGTGGTCAGACCGAGCGCGGTGACCACCACAAGCGATGTGCCGACCGCATATGCGAAAGGCATCGCCGTCGCCGCCATTAGCGCGGGCACGATCAGGAACCCACCACCGATACCGAAAAATCCAGCCGCGAGCCCGACGCCGAGCCCCATCGGTACGAGTCGGGGGAGAAGTGCAGCGGCTGTTCCGCGCGACAGCCTTACAGCGGGATCGTCCTTCCGCTGTCGTTTGCGCAGCATCGAAAGGCCAACGCTAATCATCAGCAGGCCGAACAGCGTCAGCAGACTTGTTCCGTCGACCGTCTTGCCAATCTCCGCCCCGGCCGTCGCACCAATGACGCCTGCCATCGCAAAGACCATCGCGCAGGGCCATTTGATCATGCCTGCGCGGGCGTGGCCGACAAGGCTTGCCAGGGCGTTTGTCGTGACGGCGACCGCTGCCGTGCCGATCGCCGCATGGGCAGAACCCACGCCGACCACATAGACCAGCAGCGGTACGGAGAGAATCGAGCCGCCGCCGCCCACCAGCCCCAGTACGATGCCTATGAGACCGCCTGATGCCAACGCGAGCAGGATTTCTGTTGCGGTCATGATTGTCAGGCCGCCATCTGCCGGTTCCATGGCATGTACTGCAGCACTCGTGCCATGCCGCACCAGCCGGTTGCGCCCGCGAACATCAGTCCGGCGCCGACAAAGGCGGAGAGGGCAAAGAAGCCGGGAGTGACGAGGAACCCGAGCACAATACCAAGCAACACAAGCCCGCCTGCAGTAAGTTGGACCTGCCGTATCAATTCGAGCGGCTGGCTCCGGTCTGCCACCACGTCCAGCCCGGCGCGGCGCCATGCCTCGATACCGCCCTCGATCACATAGCATGGCGCACCTGCCGCCGCCGCAAGACGGGCGGCGTTGGCATGGGTCCGCGCGCCCGATCGGCAGTGAAACACGACTGCACAATCACCGGCATCAAGATGATCGATCCCGGCCACGGGTATATTGGTCGCGCCGGGAATATGCTCACGAGCATGTTCGTCGGGATCGCGAATGTCGATCAGCTTCGCACCGTCTTGGATCAGACGCTGTGCTTCGGCAGGCGTAATGGGTATCGTAGCCATCGGATCAGTCCTCCTTGCAATAGAGTTGGTATAACGTGGCGAGCAGCGCCTCGGTCCGGGGGTCGGCGATCCGGTACCAGAGCGTTTGGCTCTCGCGACGAAAGGTGACGAGCCCCTCATCGCGCATCCTGGCGAGGTGCTGCGACAGGGCCGATTGTGACAGGCCGACATCGGCGGCGAGATCGCCCACCATACGCTCGCCATGTTCGACGAGTTTGCACACCACCATCAGGCGGCGGGCATTGCCGATCGCCTTCAGGGTTTGCGCCACTCCATCGGCCTTCTTCTCAAAGGTCGCGAGGTCCATCGGGGGCTTGAGCATCGAAGCACCTATAAGATTAGATATTGCTAATATAGAATATACTAATATATAGTCAAGGAACGAAGGGAAGTGCCCATGGCTGACAAACCGATGATCGAAGCGTTCTTCGACGAGTCCACCAACACGATCAGTTATCTGGTCGCAGATCCCGCGACCCGCGTTGCCGCCGTGCTCGACCCGGTGCTCGATTTCGACCTCCCTAGCGGCGAGGTCGATACCGGCTCGGCCGACCGGATTCTGGCGATGGCTGAGGACAAGGGCTGGCACATCGCCATGGTGCTGGAAACCCACGCCCATGCCGACCATCTGTCGGCCGCGCCCTATATCAAGGCGAAGACCCGTGCGTGGATCGGTATCGGCGAACATATCCGCGACGTGCAGAAGATTTTCCGCCCCGTCTTCGCGTTCGATGACCTGAAAACCGACGGATCCGACTTCGACCGGCTCTTCGCCGATGGGGAGCGTTTTGCCCTCGGAGCGCTGGAGATCGAGGCGATGCACACGCCCGGTCACACTCCCGCCGACCTGACCTATCGCATCGGCAACGCTGCGTTCGTGGGCGACACGTTGTTCATGCCGGATTACGGCACCGCGCGCGCCGACTTTCCCGGCGGTAATGCGCGCCAGCTATACAAATCGATCCGCCGATTGCTGAGCCTGCCGGACGACACGCGGCTCTTCCTCTGTCACGACTACAAAGCACCAGGCCGAGACGAATACCGCTGGGAGACGACTGTGGGCGAGGAACGCCGCACCAGTATTCATGTGCATGACGGGGTGAGCGAGGATGACTTTGTCGCCATGCGGGAAGCCCGCGACGCGACATTGGCGGTGCCGAAACTCCTGTTGCCTTCGATCCAGGTGAACATTCGTGCCGGTCGCTTTCCGAATGCGGAAAAGAACGGCGTCCGGTTCCTGCGCATCCCCGTAAAGATCAAGGCAGAGGTGGAGGCGAGCATCTCGGCACGGGACATAGGCTAAAACTACAAGGCAATCGGCCAAAAATATTTGTTGCGGAACTTTCTCAGAGAATGATTACCCAGTTCTCATCTTCATCATTGTGCGTGCGCCATTGGCTTAGGCCGATACCGCCCGTCAGCCATGCCGCAACCGACATGCCGCCGACTAATTCAATCCCGCGCGGGTTGAATTGACGCGGCACCCCCTCTATCGCGCCGCATAATGATATTTGGAGGGGAAAGCAGGCCATGGCGCTGACACCGCCCCATATGGTGGAGCAGCACCAACTGGCCGACCATAGTGTTGACCGGCGCATGGTCATGCTGGCCGCGATGGCGATTGTCGTCGGTACGGGCGGTGCTTTTGGCGCATGGCTGCTGGTCAAGCTCATCGCGATTGCGACCAATATTTTCTGGTTTGGACGGCTTTCTACCGAACCATCGGTCATTACCGATGCTCATGTTGGCCTGTTGGTCATCGCCATTCTGGTGGTCGGCAGCCTTATCGTCGGGCTTATGGCGCGTTTTGGGTCGGACAAGATCCGTGGACATGGCATCCCCGAAGCGATTGAGACGATATTATATGGCGAAAGCCGGTTGTCGTTAAAGGTCGCGCTGCTCAAACCCATATCCTCCGCCATATCGATCGGCAGCGGCGGCCCCTTTGGTGCCGAAGGACCGATTATCATGACCGGCGGGGCGATAGGTTCGCTCTTTGCCCAGCGTTTTCACCTGAGCGCGGCGGAACGCAAGACGCTGTTGGTCGCCGGTGCGGCGTCGGGGATGACCGCCATTTTTGGCACGCCGCTCGCCGCCATATTATTGGCGGTTGAGGTGCTGTTGTTCGAATGGAAACCGCGCAGCTTTGTCCCCGTGGTTGTCACCGTTTTGGTTGCCCTGGCGTGGCGTCCATTGCTCTTGGGTGCAGGGCCGATGTTTCCGACGCACGCCCTTGCGCCTGATACGAGTTGGACCATGCTCGCCGCGGTCGGCCTGGGGCTGGTCGTCGGCTTTGAAGCTGCTTTGCTGTCGACCTGCCTCTATCGCATAGAGGATGTTTTTCACCGCCTGCCGGTGCATTGGATGTGGTGGCCCGCGATTGGCGCGATATTTGTCGGCTTGGGCGGGCTGGTCGATGCGCATGTGCTCGGCGCGGGCTATGCCAGCATTGACGCGCTGCTCAGTACGGCCATGCCGATCCGGCTGGTGGCGACGCTTCTTATCACCAAGGCGGTCGTCTGGCTGATTGCGCTGGGTTCGGGCACGTCGGGCGGGGTGCTTGCCCCCTTGCTGATATTGGGCGGCGCAACCGGTTTCATTGTCGGCCATTGGCTGCCCGGCGCGCCCGGTTTTTGGGCGATGATCGGCATGGCCGGCATTATGAGCGGCGCGATGCGCGCGCCAATGACCGGTGCGATTTTCGCCGTCGAACTGACCGGCCAATATCATGCCATCCCCAGCACCATTGCGGCGGCGGCAGCGGCCTATGCGGTCAGCGTATTGGTGATGCGTCGGTCGATCCTCACCGAAAAAATTGCCCGGCGCGGGCGGCATATATTGCAAGAATATAGCGTCGACCCCTTGGATTTGATGCAGGCTGGCCAGATCATGACCCCTGAGCCCGCTACCCTGCCCGGCACAATGACCCTTGCCGATACCGTATCCTATTTCGAAACCGACGCGCTGCACCGCAGCTACCCCGTTGTCGATGGAGAGGGACGGTTGATCGGCCTTGTATCGCGCAGCGATGCCTTGCGCTGGAAGCTGGAGCGGGAGGGGGATCAGACACTTTTGGCCGATGCCATATCGGATGCGGCGCAGCCGGTTGCCTACCCCGATACGCCGACCGGCATGGTCGCCGACATCATTGTCGAAACGGGGATCGGGCGTATCCCGATCATCGACCCCGACAGCCGCCGGGTCGTCGGCATATTATCGCGGCAGGACTTGCTGAAAACGCGCAGCGCCAATCGTCAGGCCGAAACCGGTCTATCGGGGCCAAGGAGCGGCAAGAAACGCCGGCCGGGCAAACCTAAAAATTAGCCCGCCGTATCGCCCGACAGATCGGCCAAGATCGGGCAGTCGGGGCGATTGTCCCCCGCGCAGCAATGGACCAGTTCCTCGAGCGTTGCGGCCATGGCGCGCAGCGCGTCGATCCGGCGGTGGAGCGCCGCAATATGTTGGCTGGCAATGGCTTTGACATCGCTGCTCTGTCGGCCCTTATCCTGCCACAGGCTCAATAATTCGCGCACTTCGTCGATCGAAAACCCCAAGTCCCGCGCGCGGCGGACAAAGCGCAGCCGGTGGACATCATCCGCGCCATAGTCGCGATAGCCCGATGCGCGGCGCGCGGCGGTGGGGAGGAGCGCAATATCCTCATAATAGCGGATCATCTTGGCCGAAACGCCCGACGCGCGTGCCGCATCGCCAATATTCATCGCCCATCCCCTTCCACCCTGTTCAGTCGCAGCGCATTGCCGATGACAAAGATGCTCGACAATGCCATCGCCCCCGCCGCAAAAATTGGCGATAGGCTGATCCCCCAAAATGGATAGAGCGCACCCGCCGCCAGCGGCAGCAGTGCGATATTATAGGCAAAGGCCCAGAAAAGATTCTGGCGGATATTGCGCATCGTCGCGCGCGACAGGCGGATGGCGCGCACCACCGCCATCGGGTCACCCGCCATCAAAACGCCGTCCGCCGCCTCCATCGCGATGTCGGTGCCATTGCCCATGGCAAGGCCGACGTCCGCTGCCGCCAGCACCGGCGCATCGTTAATCCCGTCCCCCACAAAGGCGACGGGGCCATATTCTGCGCGCAACCTCTCCAATACGGTCAATTTGTCGGCGGGCATCAGGCCGCCCGTCACATCCGCCACCCCGAGTTGCGCGCCGATGGCGCGGGCGGTGGCGATATTGTCCCCGCTCAACATGGCGACATGCAGCCCGTCGGCGGTCAAGCGGCGGATGGCGTCGGCGCTATGCGGCTTGGCCACATCGCCAAGCGCGACCACGCCTGCCAATTGTCCGTCGCGTGCAATGAAAATCGGGCTTTTCCCCGCTGCTGCCCATGCCGCCGCGCGTGCGGAGAGCGCGGTGCAATCCACCCCATGGCTGGCCAGTTGCGCTGCATTGCCGATGGCGATGTGACGGGCAGCGGTGCCCTCGCCGACCATCGCGGAAACCCCATGTCCTGCGCGGACCACAAAATCGCGCACGGGGGGGAGGGGGAGCGACCGGGCCGCCGCTGCCGCAACAATCGCGCGCGCGGCGGGATGTTCCGATAGTGCCTCCACCGCCGCAACATCGGCGAGCACCGCATCTGCTGCATATTCGGGCAGCAGTTCCAAATCGGTCAGCGTTGGTTGCCCCAGAGTCAATGTACCGGTTTTGTCAAAGGCGATGGCGCGCACCGATTCGAGGCGCTGCAGTGCATCCCCGCCGCGCAGCAAAATCCCCAATTGCGCGGCGCGCTGCGCCCCGACCATCACCGCCATCGGGGTGGCGAGACCCATGGCACATGGACAGGCGACGATCAGCACCGCAACCGCATGGACCAATGCTTGGGGCAGGGCGGGGGCGGGGGCGAGCGCCAGCCACAGCAGAAAAGTCAGCGCCGCAACGCCAAACACCGCCGGGACGAACCAACGGGTGATGCGATCAACCAGCGCGGTGATCGGCAGGCGGGCACCCTCTGCCGCGCTAACCAGCGCGATGATGCGCGCCACGACGCCATCGGCCCCCACCGCCTCGACGCGGATGTGGAGCGCGCCTTCGCCGTTGACCGTGCCGCCGGTAACCCGCGCGCCCACCGCCTTGGCCACCGGCATCGGTTCACCCGACAACATCGCCTCATCCACATGGCTGTTACCCCAGATGACCACGCCGTCGAGCGCGATGCGCGCACCGGGTTGGGCCAACAGCACATCGCCCGGCATAATATGGGCAATGGGCGTTTCGACAAAGCCATCGCCGCCGTGGACCAGCGCGCATTCGGGCTGTAGATCAACCAGCGTGCGGATGGCGGCGCTGGCGCGATGTTTGGCGCGTTCCTCCAGATAGCGACCACCGAGGATCAAGGTCACAATCACCGCAGCGGCTTCGAAATAGACATGCGCGCTGCCCGCTGGCAGCCAGTGTGGCGCAAAGCTTGCCACCATCGAATAAATATAGGCAGCACCCGTCCCCACCGCGACCAGCGCGTTCATATCGGGCGCCAGCCGCCACAATGCGGGCAGGCCAGCGCGGAAAAAGCGCGCGCCGGGTAGGGCGAGGAGGATGGTGGTGAGCAGGGCTTGCACCATCTGCACCCGCGCCATGCCGATATTGTCGGCCAAAAAATGATGGAGCGCGGGAAAGAGATGCGATCCCATCTCCACCATGAAAATCGGTAGGGTGAGGCAGGCTGCAAGTGCAAAGTCGCGCGCCAGCACCCGCTGCGCCGCTGCCTTGGCCGCGTCACGCGCCGCCGCTTCGGCGGCGGCATCGCGCACCGGATGTGCAGCATAGCCAATCGCGGCCAGTGCACGCACCAGCGCATCCCCATCGGCATCGCCGGTCACGACCGCTTGTTCGGCGATCAGATGGACGCGGGCTTCGGCCACCCCGGCCACCGCGCGCAATGCCTGTTCCGCCCGCCCGACACAGGCGGCACAATGCATCCCCTCCACCCGCAAAACATGGGTGGGGGCAGCATTTCCGGGCGTTTCGGTCGCAATATCGGCGGCGTGCATGGCGGCGTCCTGTCCATAAACGGGGTTATCGCCGCCCCCCTTGCACCTTCCCATCATGGGAAGGTCAAGCATATTTTTGCCGATTATCGCGCGAACGATGGTTGCGCCCTTGGCGCTTAATTTCCGCTCGCCGGTTTCAAAATCTCCATCGCCATGGCGGTCATCGCCTCGGTCGCGGTGGCGATGACCTTTTCGGCATCGGGCGCCCAGAGCGGGCTGTGGAGCGAGGGCAACGTGGTGCCATTTGCCTGCGCCGCATCCCATGTTGCCTGCGGCACACCGCCAACCCAGATAATCAGGCTCTGCAATTGATTGTCGGCGCGATAATAGCGCGCGAAATCTTCACCCGCCATCGACGGGGCGGCGCTGACCACCCGTGGCGCACCAAAACGGCTGGTCAAAAAGCTGCGCATGCGGCCGGTGATTTCGGGCGTGTTAAAGGTGGATGGCGTCGCATCGTCGCGCGCGACGCTGACTTCGGGCAGCCGATCCTCCGCTATGCCAGCGGCGATCGCTTCGCCGCGCGCGATGCGAGCAATACCGTCAAGCAACAGGCGGCGTGTCGCGTCGGAATAGCTGCGCACGGTGAGCTGCAGGTGCGCGCTGTCGGGGATGATATTATGCTTGGTCCCGGCATGAAAGCTGCCGACTGTCACCACGGCGGAATCCTGTGGGTCCACCTCCCGACTGACGAGGGTCTGGAGCGAGGTGACGATCCGGCTGGCAAGGACGATGGGGTCGCGGGTGTTTTGCGGGTATGCGCCATGCCCGCCCGCGCCATGCACTTCGATATCGACGCTATCGACATTGGCGAGGACATAGCCATCGGTAATGCCAATCTGCCCAGCGGGCAGCGCCGCCGAATCGTGAAAGGCAATGGCGACATTGGGGTGGGGAAAGCGGCTGAACAGCCCATCGCCCAACATCGCGCGCGCGCCGCCCGACACTTCTTCTGCGGGCTGGCCGATCATCATCAACGTGCCCGACCAATGGGCACGGTTGGCGACCATCTGGCGCGCGGTGCCGATCCATGCGGTCATATGCGTGTCATGGCCACAGGCATGCATGACGCCGGTTTCGACCCCGGCGGCGGTGGTGGCGCGCACGCGGCTGGCATAGGGCAGGCCTGTCGCCTCGGTCACCGGCAGGCCGTCCATATCCGCGCGGATCATCAGCACCGGGCCGGGGCCGTTGCGTAGCACCGCCACGACGCCATGGCCGCCGACATTTTCGGTGACTTCAAAGCCGAGCGCGCGTGCCTCGCGCGCCATGCGGGCGGCCGATTGCACCTCCTGAAAGCTGAGTTCGGGATGTTCGTGCATGTCCCGATAAAGCGTCATCAGCGATGGCATGTCGGCGGCTATCGCACGGGTCAATGCGTCGGTTGGGGCCGCCGCATCCTGTGCGAGGAGCGGGCTTGCCGACGCCAATAACGCTGTTGCCAAGACCCATTTGCTAATCTGAAATGCCATTTCCCGCTCCCTTCCATATTGCCCTGTGCTGCGTCTATTGCGCGTGGCGGCGCTGCGGCGCAAGCGCGCCAAGGTCAGAATATCCCCATAGCCAGCCCATTTGCCATCCCCGCGCCGATGTCGCGCGCGCGGGCCAGGTCGCTGGCGGGCACAATTTTACGTGCGGCGATGGTTTCGGGGGCATCGGCATGGGTGCAGATAATCAAAGGGTCGGCGATGGGCTTTAGCCGCCAGCCGGTTGCAATCCGCTGCCACTGGCGCACGGCACCGCTGCCATCGCTCCCCGCCGTGATGATGAGGGCATAGGGCCGGCCATTCACCCGGTCGAGCATGGCATAATAGCTGCGATCCACCATTTCCTTCATCGCGCCCGACATGCTGGCGAGGTTTTCCGGCCCGATGAAAATATAACCATCCGCTGCTAGCAGTTCGGTCGTGCGCACCTGTGTTGCGGCACGCAACACCACCCGCGCGCTGCCGTCGGCGCGCCCGCCCGCCGCTGCGGCGCGCGCGCAGGCCGCCGACGCGCCGGTGCGGCTGTGCCAGACGATGAGGAGGCGGGGCTGTGCATCTTTTGGCATGGTGCGTGACATTATCTTTCCTGCCTGCCATGCTGCAGCAAATGGCGCAATGATGCGAGTCCGCAAGCCAGTTGGGGGATATTATGCGAAAGATTTTTCTGATCGCGCTTAGCCTATGTGCAGCGCCGGTGATCGCCCAGACCCCAACCGCCCCCGTTCCTGCCTCCGCCCTGGTGGTGCAGCCGGCAAGCGCCGCGACCCGCGCAGCCAATGCCGCCGCTGCGGCTGCGGCGGTGGGGGATGATGCGATTGAGGCGGCGGAGGATGCGGCGGCAGCACGCGGGCTGATCGCCCAATTGCCCGGCGGCAATTTGGTCGATGCGTCGGGGCGGATGCTGGTTGACCGCAGCCGCTTTGCCTTTTTGGAATCCGCGACGCCGCCCGACAGCGTCAACCCACGCCTGTGGCGGCAGGCGCGGCGCAACGCACAGCATGGCCTGTTTGAAGTGATGCCGGGCGTCTGGCAGTTCCGCGGCTATGATATTTCGGTGATGACCATCCTCAAAACCGACAATGGCATCATCATCATTGATCCGCTGACCACCGAGGAAGCAGCGCGCGCCGGCTTGGCGCTGTTTCGCCAGCATGTCGGCAACTGGCCGGTGCGTGCGGTCATTTTGTCGCACAGCCACATCGACCATTTCGGCGGGGTGCGCGGCGTGGTCGACCCGGCGGATGTCGCATCGGGCGCGGTGCAAATCATCGCGCCGCATGGCTTTACCGAGGAAGCGGTGAGCGAAAATCTGCTCGCCGGGCCTGCCATGCTGCAACGCGCCAATTTCATGTTCGGCATCAGTCTGCCGTCCGGCCCCACCGGCTATGTCGACAATGGTCTGGGCCCGCGCCTTGCCGGGGGCACATCGGGTTTCTTGCCGCCGACCCATGTCATCGGCGCGGCAGGGGAAAGCATGCGCATCGACGGGCTGGAACTGGTTTTTGCCGATGCAGCAGCGACAGAGGCACCCGCCGAACTGGTTTTCTATGTTCCGCAATATCACCTCATCCATTCGACCGAGGTGGTGACCAAGACACTGCACAATTTATTGACCCTGCGCGGCGCGCAGGTGCGCGATGCCCTGCGCTGGTCGCAAGTGATTGACGCCATGCTGCAAAATTGGGGCGGGTCGGCCGAGGTGCGTGTCGGTAGCCATGGCTGGCCGACCTTTGGCAATGCGCGGGTGCGCGCTGAACTTGCCGGACACCGCGACCAATATCGCTTCATCCACGACCGCAGCCTGCAGGCGGCCAATGCCGGTGCGACCATGCAGGAATTGCCCGATGCGCTGGCGGCTGTCGCCAACCCCATCGAACCGACGGCGCGCGGCTATTATGGCACGATCAATCATGACGCCAAGGCGGTCTATCAACGCTATTTCGGCTGGTGGGACGGGGTGCCCGCCCATTTCAATCCATTACCCCCGGTGGAGGCGGCACGCCATTATGTCGCACTGGCGGGTGGCGGCGCGGCCATGCTGGCGGCGGGGCGCGCGGCGCATGCAACCGGCGATGATCGCTGGGCCGCCGAATTATTGCAGCATCTGGTTTTTGCAGAGCCGGATAATGCGGCGGCGCGTGGCGCGCTCGCCGACGCATATGAACAATTGGGCTATCGTGCCGAATCGGGCGTCTGGCGCAACTATTATCTGGCGGCGGCGGCGACGCTGCGCGGGGCCAGCGCGGTGAGTGAGGGTGGGCGGACGCAAAATGACAGCTTTGTCGCCGCCGTCCCGACGCTTGATCTATTCAACGCGATGGCGACCCGATATGCGCCCGCAACGCCGGTCGCCCCGGCACAGCTGTTCCGTTTCCATTTCACCGACACCCAAGAACAAGTGGCGGTCGAATTGTCGGGCGCGGTGGAAATCCCCCGGCTGGAGGATACATCCGCCCCCACCACCCCCGCGCTGGCAGAAGTGACGTTAAGCCGCCGTGCCTTTGCCGGTCTATTGTCCGGGCGGGTCGATGCGGCGCAATTGGTGGCGGCGGGGCAATTGCAATTGACCGGTGATGTGGCGGCGCTCAGCGCCTGGTTGCGCAGCCACCGCGCCCCACCCGCCAGCTTTGCAATTGTGACGCCATAATCGGCTATCCCGGCCACTGTATTGCCCTGATGCGACACCTGCGTTAGGTTCCCGCCCCAGCGCCGGTAGCCGGCGTCAGCAAAGGGGCGGATATATGGCGGAGCAGGCGGATGTGGCGGTGGCGGAGCAAGCGCCCATCGACGGGATCGCCGGGGTGGATGCAGCGGCGCTGCAACCGGTGGAGCGTGCCTATATCCGCGCGCTGGCCATCCGCAATGCAATGTGGCTCTTGCCCATCGCCGCAGTGGCGAGCTTTGTCGATGCGGTGATTTTGCGCGCCAATGACCTGCCATGGGGTGGGCTGATGGTGGCCAGCCTGCTGCTTGCCGCCATCGGCATTTTTACCTTGCCCAGTCGGGCATGGCACAAAATCGGCTATGTATTTGGCGATGATGCGCTGCGCGTCGCGCATGGGCTATGGTTTCGCCGCGATACCATCGTCCCCTTTGTCCGCGTCCAGCATATTGATGTGGGGCAGGGACCGGCGGAACGTATGTGCGGCGTCGCGTATCTGGTTTTGCATACCGCGGGCACGCACAACAGCATCGTCACGCTGCCGGGGTTGCGCCCCGAACGGGCCGCTGAAATGCGCGATGCCATACGCACCATGATCCGTTCGGATTTTGGCTGATATGGTGCAAACCGCCACCCCGCCAGCGGTGGAGCGCCACCTCCACCCGCTCTCGCTGCTGGTTGCGCTGCCCCGATTGGGACCGCAATTATTCGGCCTCCTGCCGCTGCTTGTGGCTATTTCGTTCAGCGGGCGCTGGGCGGCGCTCGCATTGCTGGTGGCGCTCACCCTCATTCTGTCGCTAGGGGCGTTTTTTCTGCGCTGGCGGCGCTTTGTCTGGTTGGTAGATGCGGATGCCGTTACCATCCGCCAAGGATTGTGGAGCCGGAGCGAGCGGGTAATCCCCATCGAACGGATTCAGGATGTCGCGATTGAGCAAGGGCTGTTCCACCGGCTGCTCGGCCTTGCCATCGTCAGCTTTGAAAGCGGCGGCGGGGGGGAGGGCAAGCGCGATGATGCGCGGATTGACGCGATTTCGCTGGCCGATGCGCAGCAATTGCGCGAACAGTTGCGGCAGGATGCGCGGCAATGGGCAGCGGCGGCATCCGCTCCATCTACCCTCCCCAGCCTGTCCGATATTGGCGCGGACAGCGCCACCCACATACTCCATCGCATGGGGATGAGGCGGCTGTTGCTGTCGGGCCTGTTCAATTTTTCGCTGGCGGCCTTTGGCGTCATCTTTGGCCTGTTTACCCAGTTTGACCGTATCCTCCCCTATGACCCGTTTGATTTTGACCTGTGGCTGTCGCTCGCGGCGCGGCTTGGCCTCGACCAATGGGTGCTGGCGCATCGCTGGCTGGCAGCGGTCGGTGGCCTGCTGGTGGTGGGGGTGCTCGGTGCGCTGACCGGCATTATCCGCACCTTGGTGCGCGATTGGGACTTTACCCTGTCGCGTGAACCGCGCGGGCTGCGCCGCACGCGCGGGCTGACGACGCGCACCGACATGCTGATCCCGCGTGCGCGGGTGCAAGCAGCGATTATATCGAGCGGGCCGGTGCGTCGCTTTTTCGGCTATTATGCGCTCCACCTGCAAAATCTGGCGAGCGATAGTGGCGGCGATGGCAAGGCAGAGGTGGACCATCTGGTCGCGCCCTGCGTTACCTTGGCGGAGGTGGATGTGATTTTGGCCGATGTCGGGCTGACGCGCAGCGCGCTCAGCATGGAAGGATGGGCGCGCCCCCATATCGCCATGCTGTTGCCGGTGCCGCTGACCTTCATCGGCATTGCGGCGATACAGGCGGCGGCGATGGGCTATTTCGCGCCAGAATTATGGTGGGTGTCGCTGTTGCTTTTGGCCTCTGCGCCGCTTGCCGCCTTGACCGGCTGGCTCGACTGGCGGCTGCGGCGCTGGCGCTTTGACGGGCACACGCTCGAAACGCTGCGCGGTTGGTGGCGCAGCCGACAGGTGATTTTACCCGCCCGCCATGTGCAGAGCGCTGACCTCTATATCAGCCCGCTGCGCCGTTCATTTGGCTTGGCCGACCTGTTGCTCGGCGTGCCCGGCGGCAAGGCGGACCGCCACCGCTTGTCCTATATATCGGCTGCGCAGTTGCACCGCTTGCGCACCGCCCTATTGACGGTGCGATGAGGGAAGGTTTCGCGCTCAACATCGCAAAGTCGCTGGCCGGGCAGGCATGGCATTGGCGCGGGGTGACCGGGGGCAGCGCCGATGCGCCCGATGATCTGGTGAGCCGCATCCTTTTATCGCGCGGGGCGGATGCGGCGCGCTTGGCCGATTGGGCGCGGCCCAGCCTGCGCGCCTTCATGCCCGACCCGGCGATTTTCCTCGACATGGAAAAGGGGGCGGCGCGCATCGCCGATGCGATAGAAGGTGGCGAAAATATCGTCATTTTCGGCGATTATGATGTCGATGGCGCAACATCGGCGGCGCTGCTCATCCGCCTTATCCGCGCGCTTGGCCATGATGCGCGGCCCTATATCCCCGACCGCTTGCTCGAAGGCTATGGCCCGTCTGCGGCGGCGTTGCTCGGCATGCAGGCCGATGGCGCGACCCTGGTCATCACGGTTGATTGCGGGGCGCAAGCGTTCGAAGCCTTGGGCGCGGCGGCGGATGCCGGGCTCGACGTCATGGTGGTCGACCATCACCAATGCACGACCAGCCTGCCGCGCGCGCTGGCGATGATAAACCCCAATCGGCTGGATGGCAGTGATGCCGAACGGGCGGAGGGGCATTTGGCCGCCGTCGGTGTCGCATTTCTGCTGGGGGTCGCGCTGGTGCGCCAACTGCGCACGCGCGGTTGGTTTGGCGGGGCGAGCGGGCGGGCAGAGCCGGATTTGATGGCGCTGCTCGACATTGTGGCGCTCGGCACGGTGGCGGATGTTGCGCGGCTGACCGGGCTCAACCGCGCCTTTGTGGCGCAGGGGTTACGGGTGATGGCGCGGCGCGGCAATGTCGGGCTGGCGGCGCTCGCCGATGCGGCACGGCTAGCGCGCGCGCCAGAGGCGCGGGATCTTGGCTTTGCGCTTGGCCCGCGGATTAATGCGGGCGGACGGGTCGGCGCGGCGGATCTGGGGGTGCGCCTCCTCATCAGTGAAGACATGAACGAGGCGCGGGAAATCGCCGAGGAACTGAGCCGCCTCAACGATGAACGTCGCGCGATAGAGGCGATGGTGACGGAGCAGGCGCTGGCAGCCGCCGAAAATACCGGCAATATGGCGGTCAGCGTGGTGGCCGCCCCCGGCTGGCACTCCGGCGTCATCGGCATTGTTGCATCGCGGGTGAAGGAACGGCTGCACCGTCCCGCCATCGTCGTCGCGCTTGGCGAAGATGGGGTGGGCAAGGGGTCGGGCCGGTCGATCGCGGGGGTGGATTTGGGTGCGGCGGTGATTGCGGCGCGCGATGCGGGGTTGCTGGTTGCTGGCGGCGGCCATGCGATGGCGGCGGGCGTCACCATCGCGCCGGGCGGCTTGGCGCGCTTTACCGAATGGATGAACGAACGGCTGGCGGGGGATGTTGCACGCGCCAGCGGCGAACGCGCGCTGAAACTGGACGCGTTGCTCGCCCCGCGCGCGGTCAATGTCGATTTTCTGACCGCCGTCGAACAGGGCGGCCCCTATGGCCATGGGTGGAGCGCGCCGCGCGTCGCGGTTGGCCCGCTGCGAATCGTTCAGGCCAATGTGGTCGGTACCGGCCATGTGCGCATCGTCGCGGCGGGGGATGATGGCGGACGGGTAACGGCGGTCGCCTTTCGCGCCGCCGAAAACCCGCTGGGGCAGGCGATCTTGGCGCAAAGGGGGGATGCCCGCCTCTATCTCGCGGGGCAAATCCGCCGCAATGACTGGAACGGGCGGCAATCTGCTGAATTGCATGTTGATGATGCGGCATTGGTGACTTGACCCGGCGGCCCAGCCGCCCTAAGGGGCGCGCCTTGCCAATGCAAAAGCATCTGGCCCCTTCGTCTAGCGGTTAGGACGCGGCCCTTTCACGGCTGAAACACGGGTTCGAGTCCCGTAGGGGTCACCAGCTTTTCCGCCATTTTTTGGCCGCATGGATCATTTTTCCCCAATATTTCCCCAATAAGCGGGTTTGGGAAGGCGCTTTGTTCGGTCGGCCGGCGGCGCTAGTTGGGGATGGTGGGGCACCGTTGTGCGGGTCCTCCCCAGCCAAGCAAACCACCCAATGCGGCGGTGAACCGCAAAGTCTCTGGCAAATTGCGATTTCCGAACCCGGTTGCGTTTGTATTTTTGGGATCGAGTCTGAAAACTAGACGGACCAATTGCGTTCGAAACGGCTGAGCACGCGATCGTTAACGGTGCACGGTACATTAAGCTGCGGATTGCGGTCGCCTCTCGTTTTGCTAGAACGATGGGCTTGCCGTCATTGGTCATAATCACGCTGCGGATTGCGGTCGCCTCTCGTTTTGCTAGAACTGCCCGTCGCAATATGCCCTTGGCCGCCGTGCTGCGGATTGCGGTCGCCTCTCGTTTTGCTAGAACTATGCCGTTTAGATAATAGCGGGTTTCCTCGCTGCGGATTGCGGTCGCCTCTCGTTTTGCTAGAACTTGCATTTGCAGCGGGCTTTATCTTGTGCGCGCTGCGGATTGCGGTCGCCTCTCGTTTTGCTAGAACTCTTGGCACCCAGTTTCGAGCGCCATTGCAGCTGCGGATTGCGGTCGCCTCTCGTTTTGCTAGAACACATCGACCTTTCGGGCGGGCGAGCGTTTTGCTGCGGATTGCGGTCGCCTCTCGTTTTGCTAGAACATACCGCATGGTGGCCCCGGTGCTGACCGGGCTGCGGATTGCGGTCGCCTCTCGTTTTGCTAGAACATTTGGGCCGGAGAGCCTCAACCCCATCGCGCTGCGGATTGCGGTCGCCTCTCGTTTTGCTAGAACAGCTTGGCGGATATGGTCTTCAAACCGCACGCTGCGGATTGCGGTCGCCTCTCGTTTTGCTAGAACGTTGGGGGTGCCGGTCAGGGCAGTTTTGTAGCTGCGGATTGCGGTCGCCTCTCGTTTTGCTAGAACACTCATCGCGGTGGGGCGCGAGAAGTATCGGCTGCGGATTGCGGTCGCCTCTCGTTTTGCTAGAACCCATGCCGCACAGGCCGCGCTCGCGTCGTCGCTGCGGATTGCGGTCGCCTCTCGTTTTGCTAGAACAATGCGCATCCAGCCCGTTCCTGTCCGGCCGCTGCGGATTGCGGTCGCCTCTCGTTTTGCTAGAACTGCCCAAGCGGGCGGCAAACCACTCGTCGGGCTGCGGATTGCGGTCGCCTCTCGTTTTGCTAGAACCAAGGCTGATCGACGCCACCAACGCGCCCTGCTGCGGATTGCGGTCGCCTCTCGTTTTGCTAGAACACACCACGATCCGGCCCCTCACCTGGAACGGCTGCGGATTGCGGTCGCCTCTCGTTTTGCTA
>JADZEQ010000007.1 GCA_020850455.1 Sphingomonadaceae bacterium
CCTGCCGTGCACCGACGCTGATCGCCCTGTTCAGGTGCCGTGAAAACGCATTGCAGCCCACGATTCATTTAACATAATGCTGGAATTAATGGCGCGAATTAATGGCGCGATTTTTTGGCGCGCTACATTGTCGCGCTTCAATGGGCGCATTCATCGCACCGCTCCGGCTTCGGCGCGATATTTGTTCATGAAATGTTCTACACGGCATGCGACGAAATTGCCGGGCACGCGCCCCATTCTGAGGTCAAGGACGAAGCGTGGGTCGCGCACGGCTTGGCGGCCAAAGCTGGTCGCCGCCATTCCTTCTTCCCGCAGGAATTTTTCGATCCGCATCAATAATGGGCGCTCGCCGGTCATCGGCAATCTCCTCTGCGCTGGTGGGTCGAGCCGATTCGCCCGATGGCGTAGGAGTGATAGGAAAAATCCTATTGCTATGGTAAGGCCATGATAGCTATGGAAAATATGGATATCGCGCGGCGAAATTTGGCAGTGGCGATGGACCGCCACGGCGTCGATTGCGCGCAATTATCGCGGCTGATCGGGCGCAACCCGGCCTATATTCAGCAATATTTGCAGCGCGGCAGTCCGCGCCAATTGGCTGAACGCGACCGCGCGTTGATCGCTGAATTTCTGGGCGTGACGGAGGGGGCGTTGGGTGCCCCCGCACGCGACGGGGCAAAATATGACGCCCCGGTTGCGGTGCCGCGACTCGACATCGCCGCCTCTGCGGGCGGCGGCGGTTTTGCAGGGGGGGAGGCGCCGGTTGCCCATTTCGGTTTTGACCGTGACTGGCTGCGCCAATTGGGTGTGCGCGCGGGTGCATTGTCCTTGCTGCGCGTGCGCGGCGATTCGATGGCGCCGACGCTGGACGATGGCGATGATATTTTGATCGACGGTGATGATGGGGCTGGGCGGCTGCGTGACGGCATTTATGTGTTGCGCCGCGACGATAGCTTGCTCGTCAAACGATTGGCGCTGCGCGGCGGCGGCCGGATTGCCATCTTAAGCGACAACCCCGCCTATCCGGATGAAGGCGGGGTTGCGCTGAACGATGTGGTGCTGATCGGCCGGGTGGTCTGGGCCGGTCGGCGTCTCAATTAGCGGCAGGTGCAGCGCGGGCGACGCGCCACCGGCCGCGCGGCGCGGCGGGCCGGGCGACGTGGGGCTACCCGTGCGCGCGGTGCGGCCACCGTCACCGTTTCATAGGTGGTTTCGGTTTCTTCGATGATGATCGGCTGACCGGGGATGACGATGGTCGTTGTCGCGCCGGGGGCGTAACCATAATAGCCGCTCGAATAGGCGGCATCATATCCGCCCTCATAGCGGCCATAGCTTTCGTAGCGACCATAATCACCGCCGCGATATTGCTGATAGTAACGGTCACCGCCATTGGCCCACCAGCCTTGGCATTGGCGGCGGTCTTCGCTGCGGTCGATCGCTGCACCGGCGGCTGCGCCGACAACGCCGCCGATGATGGTGCCAACGGTGCGGTCACCCCGCCCAGCGATGCGATTGCCCGCAACGCCGCCGATTACGCCGCCGAGCAGCGCGCCACCGACGCCATCGTCACGGGTGCAAAAACGGTTCCAGTCGGCGTTCGACCATTGGTCGCGGTTTCCGCGATATTCGCCGCGATCCTCCGCATGGTGGCGGCGCATTTCACGATAGCGCGCTTCGCCATGATGGTCGCCGTCGCGCGCGTCCCCGTCATATTCGCCGCGATAGGTGCCACGATAAACCTGGCCATCGGGTGCTTCCCATTGGCCCTGCCATTCACCATTCCAGCGCCCGCGATAGTCCGATTCTGCGGGGTAACGATCCGCCGCATTTTGATAGACTTCGGCATCTTCCCCATCATTGCCATGCACAACAATGACGCGCCGTTCGCTGCGCGTTGTCGTTTGCGCGCTCACCTGTGTCGTGGCGATGACGCCCAGAGCAGCAATCCCCGCCAGCATTATCTTGCGCATTTTTTCCTCCGCTGGCGCTGTGCGCCCGTTTGGCAACATGGTTTATAGGGCGTTAGCAAATATTCTTTGCCAAGGCGAGGCAAGGGGCCGCGCGGCCACTGTCCCATGATGGGGCAAATATTAACCGCGCGGGGGTGGCGCGGGATGGGGGAGGTTTCAGCCCAAACGGCGGGCGATACGCGCTGCCAGCGCCTCCGCCCCCGCTTGGTCGGCGGCGGAAAAACGGCCGGGTGAGGGGCTGTCGATGTCGATAACGCCAATCAGCCGGTCGCCATCGATGATCGGCACGACCAATTCGCTGCGGCTCGCTGCATCGCAGGCGATATGGCCGGGAAAGTCATGAACGTCGGTGACGCATTGGCTGCGCCGGCTGGCCGCCGCCGCGCCGCAGACGCCCTTGCCGATCGGGATGCGGATGCACGCCGCCTTGCCCTGAAAGGGGCCGAGCACCAGTTCCTGCCCGTCAAAGCGGTAAAAGCCCGCCCAATTTATATCGTTAAGCGCCTGCCATAATATCGCGGCGATATTGGCCATATTGGCCACGGCATCAGGCTCATCAGCGGTAATTGCATCGGCGGCGTCGGCAATCTCGGCCCATAGTTGTGCGGGGTCATCATTGGCAAAGGCGAGATCGAACATAGGCGCGGGTGTAGCGGCGCTAACCGTCCGTGGAAACCCGCCCACGCGTTGATTTTACCGCGCCGCGCGCTTTCTTGGCATCGACCCGCCGCGCCTTTGCCGCCTTGCCGGGCCGGGTGGCAATACGCCGCGCGGGGCGTTCATGCGCCCGCGCGAGGAGCGCGGCGGCGCGTTCGCGTGCGTCGATCCGGTTGGCTTCCTGACTGCGAAATCGTGAAGCGGTGATGACCAACTCCCCCCATTGGGTGAGCCGCGTTCCCGCCAGCGTGCGTAGCCGCGCCAGCACTGCATCGGGCAAGCAGAGCGTGGCCACATCAACCCTTAACTGGCAGGCTGTGGCCACCTTGTTGACGTGCTGTCCGCCAGGGCCACCGGCGGTCAAAAATCTCTCGCTTATCGCCGATTCGGGAATGAGCCAGAGCGGGCGATCAGCCATTGGGATCACCAAAGCCGAATGCGGCGAAACGCTCGGGCAAGGGGGCGTGCGCTACAATCGCTTCCTTGGTTGTGCGCGGCAGGCTGATCGATGCGGCATGTAGCATCATCCCGCGCGGATCGCCTTTGCCATAAACAGCATCGCCAACAATCGGCAGGCCAAGCCCGCTGGCCAGGTGGACGCGCAATTGGTGGGTGCGGCCTGTTTCAGGGGTCAGCGCAAGGAGGCTGTATCCCCCCCGGCTTTCGACCAAGCGCCAATGCGTCACACTCCCCTTGCCATGTTGGTCGGGGACGATGCGCCAGCCCATTTGCGCGCTCGATTTCTTGCCAAGCGGCATGTCGATGCACCCCTCCGCCGCATCAGGCTGCCCGGCAACGATGGCATAATAAAGTTTTTCCACCCGCCCCTCTGCAAAGGCGCGCGACAGGCGGCGGTGGGCCTTGATGGATCGGGCAAGGATCAGGCAGCCGGATGTGTCGCGGTCAAGCCGGTGGATGGGGGCGGGGATTTCTGCATAGCCCATCATCCACGCCTCCGCGCGCGCGGTAACGCTGTCGCTGCCATCGCGCGGCGGGTCGACCGCCAAGCCCATCGGCTTGTCGATGACCAGCGCCTCGCTGTCGCGAAATAATAAGGGGAGGGGCTTGGCGATATTTCCCATCGCCGCGCCATAACCGATGCGCACGGCGATGGGAAATGCGCTGCCGCGATCAGGCGAGCAGCTTGGCCGATGTCCGGGCGACCTTTTCGCCCAGATAGTGCGCGCCGGCCAATTCATCGGCACTCGGGCGGCGGCTGCCATCGCCATCGGCGATGGTTGTCGCCCCATAGGGTGCGCCGCCGCGCACTTCATCGACCCCTGACTGACCGGCATGGCCATAATCCAGCCCGACGATGGTCATACCAAAATGCAACAAATTGGTGATGATGTTGAACAAGGTGGTTTCCTGCCCGCCATGCTGGGTGGCGGTGCTGGTAAAGGCCGCACCCACCCGACCGGTAAGCGCGCCGCTCAACCAAAGTTTACCCGCGCCATCCCAAAATGCCGCCATCTGCCCGGCGATCCGCCCAAAGCGCGTGGGGGAACCGACGATGAAGCCGTCATAATCGGTGAGCTCGGCAACGCTGGCGATGTCGTGCGCTTCGTTGACCTTGAAATGTGCCGCCGCCACCACCGCGTCGGACACGGTTTCGGGGACGCGGCGGATGGTCGGTTCGCCGCCGCCTGCGCGTACGCCCTTAGCCAATGCTTCGGCCATTTCGGCGAGATGGCCATAGCTCGAATAGTAGAGGATCAATATTTTTGGCATGACATATCCTTTCTATACAATGGGTTATCGTGTTTCGACGAGGATGATTTGCGCATCGTCCAGCGCTTCGATGCGGATTGTGGGATGATCTTTGATGGCGATGCCGTCGCGGGGCTGTGCCGCCACCCCATCGACGCAAATGCGTCCATCGATGGCGACAAGATAGGCATGACGTCCGGCACCCAGTTGATGTTCGATAATCTCACCAGCGGCGACCCGCGCACCAATTACGCGCGCATCGGCGCGTAGCGACAGGGCATCCGCGCTGTCCCCGGCCATCCCGCTGGCGAGGGTGACAAAGCCGCTACCAGCGACAAGGTTGGAAAACTGCCGCTGCTCCCAGCCCGCCGGGCCGCCCCGGGCATCGGGCAAAATCCAGATCTGAAACAGGCGCGTTTCTGCCCCCTCGCGGTTCATCTCACTATGGGTGATGCCGGTGCCGGCGTGCATAACCTGCACTTCGCCAGCGCCAATGCGCCCGTCATTGCCGAGCGAATCGCGGTGCGAAATCGCCCCGGCATGAACAAAGGTGATGATTTCCATGTCGGCGTGCGGGTGCGGGGCAAAGCCGCTGTGGGCGGCGATACTGTCATCATTCCATACACGCAGCGCTCCCCAGTGGAGGCGCGCCGGGTCATGATAGGCACCAAAGCTGAAATGATGTGCCGCCTTGAGCCAGCCGTGGTCAGCATGGCCGAGCGATGTAAAGGGACGATGGTCAATCATATATAATTCCTTGGCGGCGCGACTTTATGCCGTGCCGATGGGGGCATTATGTGGCTTGGCAATCGTTTCTGAAATAACCTATCTGGAAATATATTGTTTCCAATACTAAACAGTTGGAATGACGATTCCCGATTTTGAAGGCTGGTCCTATTTCTCAGCAGTGGCCGAACATGGCGGCTTCCGTGCCGCTGCGGCGGCGCTCGGCCTGTCACCGGCGACTGTGACCAAGGGGGTGGCGCGGTTGGAGGCGCGGATCGGCATGGCCCTCTTCTATCGCACGTCGCGCCAGATCAGCCTGACCTTGGCGGGGGAGGCGTTGGTCGAACAGGCCCGTGCGATGGTCGCCGCCGGGGTGGCGGCGCAAGAAATGGCGATGGAGGATGCGCGCACTTTGTCCGGCCCCATTCGGCTTACCGCGCCCTTGTCATTGGGGATGACCTGTCTGGCGGTTCCACTGTCCGATTTTCTGGCGACCCATCGTGCGGTCGACATCGACCTTATCCTTACCGATGCGCGTGCTGATCTGGTTGCCGATGGTATCGACATTGCGCTGCGCATCGCCGCGCATGTTGATTCCAGCCTGCGCAGTCAGACGATCGCGCCGGTTACGCTCCAGATGGTTGCCGCCCCCGATTATCTGGCGCGCCATGGCACACCAACGCATCCTCGTGAATTGGCCAGCGATTTGGCACGCGAATTGGCGCACGAATTGACCGGCGACCATGGTGCGCACCGCGTGCTCGGCTATGGGCATGCGCGGCGTGACACGCCGATCACCCTCTCCCACCCGACGCATGGCACCCATGTCGTCCAACCCAACGGCCCGCTGCACACCAATAATGGGGAGGCGATGTTACCGCTGCTGCGTGCAGGACTGGCCATCGGCCAATTACCCTTGTTCCTGATCCGCGATGATTTGGCGCGCGGCACATTGGTGCAAATATTACCCGAATGGCAGAGCGTGCCGATGACATTGCGCCTGTTGACCCCACCGTCACGCCTGCGCCCGGCGCGGGTGCGTGCGCTGTCAGCGCACCTGATTGCGGCGCTAAAAGGGCATCCGATGCTCGGTTAAATCATTCCGCCGCAATAGCCTCTGGCGGCGCGCTGTCATTGGCAGCGCCCGTGCCGGCATGGGTGAAGGTGATGACGCCATCGGCAATCGGCAATCGCGCCAAATCTGCCTTGTCCTGTCGATAATCCTGATTGAGTCGCCATGGCAAATGGTGCGCATTGCGCGGCATCAAATGGCGTCCGCGCTGGATATAGCCGGAGGAGAAGTCAAAAATATCATCTTCCTCCATCCCATGGTCTTCGGCCAGCGCAGGGGTGGCGACATTGGCGCCGATGCTGTCCATATGGTTGAGAAGCTTACAGACATATTCGGAGATGAGGTCGGCGCGCAGCGTCCAACTGGCGTTCAAATAGCCGAATACCGCTGAAAAATTCGGAATGTTGGAGAACATCGCCCCCTTGTAATAAAAATGGTTGGCAAGGGTGATCGGCGCGCCGTCCATCGACAGCGCAATCTTGCCCGCCACCGCGAGCGAAAGGCCGGTGGCGGTGACGATGATGTCGGCATCCAAATGCCGCCCATCGCTCAGCAAGATGCCGGTTGCGTCGATCTTGTCGATATGCGCGGTCACCACCGCCGCTTTGTCGGCACGGATGGCGTTGAATAAATCGGCATCGGGGACGAGGCACAGGCGCTGGTCCCACGGTGCATAGGGCGGGGTAAAATCCGCTGCGACATATTTATCACCCAGCGCCGCACGCGTCCTTTTGGTCAGAAATGCCGCGACCTTCTCCGGGCTCTTGCGCGACCGTTTGAAGGTAATATCCTGCAACAGCACATTTTTGGTTCGCGTGATCGAATAAGCCAGCCTGTCGGGCAGGATACGGCGCAGGAAATTGGCAATGCCATCCTTGGCCGGGCGCGTTGCATACCATGTGGGCGTGCGTTGCAGCATGGTGACATGGGCCGCGCCCCCCGCCACCAAGGATGGGACGATGGTGACCGCGGTTGCGCCCGAACCGATAACGACCACGCGCTTACCGCTATAATCCAGATCCTGCGGCCAAAATTGCGGGTGGATGATCTGTCCCGCAAAATCCGCTTTGCCCGCAATCGGCGCATCATAGGGGTTGTCATAATCATAATAGCCCGAACCCAGATAAAGCCAGCGCGCGCGAAGGGTGGACGCTTGGCCGTCCGCCCCCTCCATCGACAAATGCCAGCAGCCATCGGCCGCACGCCAATCGGCGGCCAGCACCTTGGTCCCAAAGCGGATATTTTGCCTTATCCCCCGTTCATCGACGATGCGGTTCAGATATTCGAGGATGGATGGCCCATCGGCGATCGATTTCTCATGCCGCCAAGGTTCAAAGACAAAGCCCAGCGTGTGCATGTCGCTGTCCGAACGTATGCCGGGGTAGCGGAATAAATCCCATGTTCCGCCCAGATTTTCGCGCCGCTCGATAATCGCATATTTTTTTCCCGGGCATTTGGCGATGAGGTGTGCGGCCATGCCAATCCCCGAAATCCCCGCGCCGATGATGGCGACGTCCAATATGTCTGACAGAATATCCGGCAAAACATCCGGTGCAGATTTTGTCGCAACGACGCTGTTCATCTGAGCCCCCTCCGGCCAATGCGCCCCAAATTTTGCTCCATCCCAAGGGGCAAGGGCATTATATTGGCACGCATGATGCCGCGCCAAGTTGTCAATTGCAACCTTTTGCCGAGGCTTGCTCAACGGCAATGCTGCGGTGCAACAAAAATGTCGTTTGCATTAACGCAAAATGCCACTAGAGGCGCGCCTATCGGGGCGCGATGATTCGACCGGCGTCCTTGCCGGTCGCGCTATTTCCGATAATGGTGGAGCAGTGGCATGGCGATGCACTTTGCCCTATTTGCCTGCAATCCGACATGCTGGCGCTGCGCCAATTTTATTTTTTCGGACATTTGATCGACCAACCACAGGGGTAAGCCGATGTTTGCATGGTTCCAACGCCTTTTGCCGGAGCAGGGGGATTTTTTCACCATGTTCGAAGCACATGCCAGCACCTTGGTGCGCGCGTCGGATGCGATGGCCAGCCTGCTCGACGGCGGGACGGACATGCCGCAGCATATTCAGGCAATCGTCGATTTGGAGCATGAGGCGGATGATATCACCCGCGATGTACTGCAAACGGTGCGCCGGACATTTTTGACGCCCTTTGATCGTGGCGCAATTACCGATTTGATTGCGGTGATGGACGATGCGGTCGACCAGATGCAGCAGACGGCCGGCGCGATTGACCTTTATTCGGTGAGAGAATTCGACCCCGAAATGAAGGAAATGGCGACCAAAATCCGCGAAGGTGCACTGGTAGCGGCCGAGGCGTTGCCGCTGTTGCGCCAGATCAGCCGCAATGGCGGCAAATTGCATAAATTGACCGAACGACTGGTCGAAATCGAAGGCGAGGTGGACGAAATCCACGCGCGTGGGCTGCGCCGTCGCTATGAAGAACATGGCGTTGCTGAACCGATGCGCTTCATCGTCGCGCGGGAGATTTACCAGCACCTTGAACGTGTGGCGGACAAGCTGGAAGATGTCGCCAATGAAATCGACGGGCTGGTCATCGACCACGCCTAATCGCGGGCTGAATTTTAAGGGGATGTGCCATGCATGAGCTTGCGCTGCCTTTGCTCTTTGGCCTTATTGCCTTGGCGTTGGCTTTTGACTTTCTGAATGGGCTGCATGATGCGGCCAACAGCATCGCCACCATTGTTTCGACGCGTCTATTATCCCCCGTCATGGCGGTCTTATTCGCTGCGGCGGGCAATTTTGCGGCCTATTGGCTGGTCGGTCTGCACGTTGCCGAAACGGTGGGTAAGGGGATTATTGACAAGGATGTGGTGACACCGGCGGTCGTTTTCGGGGCGCTGATCGGTGCGATGTTCTGGAATATTTTGACCTGGATAAAGGGTATCCCCTCCTCCTCCTCCCACGCGTTGATCGGCGGGCTGTTGGGGGCGGGGATCGCGCATGCGGGTTTTGGCGCGGTCGAATCCTCAGGCACCACCAAGACATTGCTTGCCATTTTTCTGTCGCCGACCATTGGCCTTGCCATCGCCATGGCGATGATGCTGCTGACCAGCTGGATTTTCCGGCGCGTGCAGCCGCGCCGTGCAGACGGCGTTTTCAAGGGCCTGCACCTCTTATCCTCCGCCGCTTATTCGATCAGCCATGGCGGCAATGACGCGCAAAAGACGATGGGGATTATAACCGTCCTTCTTTATTCCACCGGCTATTTGCACGGTGAATTCCACGTCCCCGAGTGGGTGGTGATTGCCTGTTATACCGCCATTGCGCTGGGCACCATGTCAGGCGGGTGGAAGATTATCCAGACGATGGGCACAAAACTGACCCCGCTCAACCACCATAGCGGCTTTTGCGCATCGACCGCTGGCTCGTGCGTCGTCTTTGGGGCATCGGCGCTGGGTATCCCGGTTTCGACCACCCATGCGATAACCGGATCGATCGTCGGTGTGGGCGCTGCCAAACGCGCCAGCGCGGTGCGGTGGAGTGTGGCGAGCCGCGTCGTCATCGCTTGGTTCATCACCATTCCGGCAAGCGCCGCGGTGGGGGCGATTTTTTACCTGCTCACCCACCTGTTTTGACGGCGACGCAAAAGTTTAGAGAAAAATTAACCTTTTCTCTTCATATCCGCTTTGGTTAATGAAACATGACGCGTGACCTGCAGGTTCGCGAAATGTCGGCAAAGCCAAGGGGATAGGCTTTTATGCGCGTGTTGCTGATCGAAGACGAACCGACGACGGCCAAGGCCATCGAAACGATGCTGACCGTCGAAGGGTTTAACGTCTATACCACCGACTTGGGCGAAGAGGGTTTGGACCTCGGCAAGCTATATGATTATGATATCATATTGCTCGACCTCAACCTGCCGGACATGCACGGTTATGATGTGCTCAAGAAATTGCGCACGGCCAAGGTGCAGACGCCTGTCCTGATCCTTTCCGGCATATCGGAAATGGACAGCAAGGTGCGCAGTTTCGGCTTTGGCGCCGATGACTATGTCACCAAGCCTTTCCATCGTGAAGAATTGGTCGCGCGCATTCAGGCGGTCGTTCGCCGTTCCAAGGGCCATTCGCAATCGATTATCCGCACCGGCAAGCTGGCCGTCAATTTGGACGCCAAGACGGTCGAGGTGGACGGCAGCCGGGTTCATCTGACCGGCAAGGAATATCAGATGCTCGAACTCTTATCGCTGCGTAAGGGTACGACGCTGACCAAGGAAATGTTCCTCAACCACCTCTATGGCGGGATGGATGAGCCCGAGCTCAAGATTATCGACGTCTTCATCTGCAAATTGCGCAAGAAATTGGCGCTCGCCTGTGGCGGTGAAAATTACATCGAAACCGTCTGGGGCCGCGGCTATGTGTTGCGCGACATGGATGAAGATGGTGCCAACGGTGATACCCGCGACGTTGCCTGAACCCACATCAGCCGACAGAAAAAGGGCCGGGGCATGTTCCCCGGCCTTTCTTTTTGGCGGTTCAAATGGTGATGGCAGGGATGCTCAGTCGCGCGTCCAGCCGCTCGACCCGTGGATAATCTGATCGCGGTGACTACGTTGAAAGCCGCTGCGCGTTGCCGTCGCCTTATGCTGCAGCGGAACAAAGCCCAATTGTGCGTCGCGCGGCGTGATGCCGCTGCCGCTGGCGGCGCGCACTTGCAGACATTGCGGATCGACCGGTTCGTCAAGATAAAGGCCAAAGCCATCCTTGCGCACCCAGCGCACCACCGCGCGGCGTGTTTCGCCGCCCGGCAAATGCACCGCCACCTCTTCGCACGGCATGAGTTTGATGTCGCCGCGCGCCCCTATGCCGTGCGCCGAGACATTGCGCACGACAACACGTTCACGTGTGCCGCCGCCGCGCGAAATTTCGACTGACAACAGCTTGGACGTGCGCGCTTCGCGCGCCGACTCATCATGCCCCGTCGGGGAAGGTGACCAGTTCATCGACATGCGGGGTAATTTGCCGCCAATCGGTAAAAAATCTCTTGCGATCCGCACCATGATGACTTGGTATCGACCCTGATAAATGTTTCAAATTGTGACGGAAATCCGGCACATCTTGCCGATATTCCGGCATGTCTCGCCATAGCCGCATGACCCAAATCGGCGGAAACAGGCGCTTTGCGACGCGGTAAAAATTGGCATGGCTTTTGCCTATATCCGGACATGGATAGTGCATATCTGGCCCCGAATTATTTTTTAGCCCGCGTGGCGCTGCACCAAAATTTGGTCGCCAAAGTGGCAAGGGCCATCGATTCGCTGGGCGATGTTGCCGTTACGGAATATGGGCTTTTGATATTAATCGATGCGGCGATGTGTTGGCCGACGTCCTTGTGTCACGCGCCCGATGCCGCCTTTGCCCGCCATGCCGCCGCCATGATGCGCAACGCCATGCTTCAGGCCCGCGGCCGCCATGTCGCCACCCGCCAGCCATAAAAGACGATGAATAATATGACCGATGCGACGACCACCGGCCCCAAATATTGGTCGAGCAAGTCGGAAAAATGAAGGCCGAGGAAATATCCGCCCGCAACCAACACCGCATTCCAGCCCAATGTGCCGGCAAAAGTATAGATAAGGAAGCGCACATGCCCCATTTCGGCAAGCCCGGCGGGGAGGGATATCATCGTGCGTAAAAATGGCGACATGCGCAGGCCAAATACCACCCAATGGCCATGGCGGCGCAAAAAGGCGGCGGCGCGTTCGACATCGACCCAATCGATGGTCAGCCAGCGGCCAAATCGCCGCACCCATGGCTCAAGCCGGGCCAAGCCCAGCCGTCGCCCCAGCAGATACCAGGCATAATTACCTGCCGTGCTGCCGATGCTGCCCGCGAGTAACAGGGGGGCAAGCTGCATCTGCCCCTTTGCCATCGCGATGCCGCCCAGCCCCATGATGAGTTCCGAAGGCACGGGCGGGAAAATATTTTCCACCACCATCAAAAAGGCGATGCCCCAATAGCCGCCATTTGCGACGAGTTGGATAATCCAGTCTGTCACAGCGCCCGACGTTCAAGCCATCGCGGCTTGGCGCGCAGCCAGTCGCGCCCCAATGGCGTCCCAGATCATCGCGGGAATGTTACTGCCGTTGAAATTGTCGATGGCAACGATCCCGGTTGGCGATGTGACGTTGATTTCGGTCAGCCATTTGCCGCCGATGACATCGATGCCGACAAAAAGCAGCCCACGTTTTTGGAGTTCGGGGCCGAGTGCGGCGCAGATTTCGCGTTCGCTGTCGGTCAAATCTGTCGCTTCGGCATGGCCACCCGCCGCCAGATTGGAACGTATTTCGCCCTTGCCCGGCATGCGGTTGATGGCGCCCGCCACCACCCCATCCACCAGCACGATGCGTTTGTCGCCGCCCGACACTTCAGGCAGGAAAGCCTGCACCATGAAGGGTTCGCGCCAGATTTTGCCGAATAATTCGGTGAGCGCACCCAAATTGGCCCCGTCGGCACCGATGCGGAATACTGCCGCACCCGCATTGCCGTGCAGCGGTTTCACCACAATGTCCCCGTGCTGCGCTTGAAAGCGCCGTACTTCGGCAATGTCACGCGTAATCAGCGTGGGCGGCATGAAGTGCGCATAATCGAGCACGAATAATTTTTCCGGTGCATTGCGCACTTCGCGCGGATCATTGATGATTAACGTCTGCTCGGCGATGCGTTCGAGCAAATGGGTGGCGGTGATATAGCCCAGATCAAAGGGTGGGTCCTGCCGCATCAAAATGACATCAACATCGTCGACAAGGTCGATACGGGCGGCATCGCCAAAGCTGAAATGTGCGCCTTCGCGCCGTTCGAGGCGGGTGACCGGATGGGCCAGCGCGGTCAGACGCGCATTGCGGCCATCCGAATCGAAACTGAGCGTTTCGGGCAGATAATGCCACATGCTATATCCGCGTGCCTGCCCCTCCAGCATCAGTGCAAAGCTGCTGTCACCGGCGATATGGATATTTTCCATCGGGTCCATTTGAACGGCAACGCGCATCGGTTCGACTATCCTTGCTTGACCCAGATATGGGGGAGATGGTGTGGCCAGCGCCATGGTGCAAGTAAAATGGCGTCAATCCGCACCTGATCGGTCGCTTTGGCATAGCGCGGGGTCAATATTTCGGCTGCGGCGACCACACGGCGTAGATGTGCTGCATGGATGGCATCGGTCAGTGTTGCCGCATCGGCACGCCATTTTACCTCGACAAAGGCCAGAGTTCGCCAGCGCCGCGCGATAATATCCACCTCCCCATGGCCGACACGTGCGCGCCGCGCCAAAATCCGCCAGCCCTTGGCACGCAGATAGAGCGCAGCCCACCCCTCTGCGCGGCGGCCCTGCGCCTCGGCGCGCGCGCGGTTCATGCCTTGCCCTGTAGTTCGAGCGCCATGGCGTATAGCTTGTCGCGGGCCGCGCCGCTCTGTCGCGCAACGTCGCGCGCGGCGCGGGCAGGGGGTGCTGAAACCATCGCCGCGCGCAGCAAATCGCGTAGCGCATCGTCATTTACCTGTGCGCCCTCCTCCTCCTTGGGTGGTGCGACGATGATGACAATTTCACCCTTGGGCGGTGTCGCAAAAATTTGCGCCAGTTGGCTGAGTGTGCCCGACACGCCCGTTTCATGCAGCTTGCTGATTTCACGCGCGACAAAGCCATCGCGATCCCCCAGAATTTCCGCCATTGCGTGGAGGCTATCGCCAAGCCGCTGCGCGCTCTCATAAAAAATATATGTCGCCGCTATGGGGGCAATTTCTTGAAGCGCGCTTTTGCGCGGCCCGGCACGCGCGGGCAAAAAGCCGACGAACAGAAAACGGTCGCTGGGTAGTCCGGACATCGACAGCGCCGTAATGGCGGCATTGGGGCCGGGCAGTGCAGATATATGCACCCCTGCGGCGCGCGCATCGCGCACCAGCCGATATCCGGGGTCGGAAATAAGGGGGGTGCCCGCATCACAGCAGAGCACGACAATTTCATTGGCCGCGCGGGCAACCAGCGTGGCCCGCGCGCTATCGCTCGCATGATCATCATGACGAAGCAAGGGACGCTTTAAGCCAATCAGATGGAGCAATTTGCCGGTAACGCGTGTATCCTCACACGCAATGACATCCGCCGCCGCCAAAAGCGCACGCGAACGCGCGCTTAGATCGTCAAGGTTGCCGATCGGCGTCGGAACGATATAGAGACCGGCTTTGGGAGGCAGTGACATGACAGCGAACATGGCAGAAAATGGCATAGGGCGGCAAGGCTCGCTCTGGCTGCGGCATATTGCCATGCTGTTTTTGGGGCTGATGCTTGCCGCCTGTAACACGATGGTGCCACGCACCACCGCCCCGCCACCCGAAACCACGACAGTGCCAGAGGTTGCCGCCGGCCTTCCCACCGACACCGAACGGCACCGCGTCGCCCTGTTGGTGCCGCAAACCGGCCCCGATGCGGCCGTCGGCGAATCGATAGCCAACGCAACGACGATGGCGATCCTCGATTCGCGGTCGGACAGGGTTCGCATCACCATTTATGATACAGGCGCTGGTGCGGCGGCGGCGGCGCAACAGGCGATTGCGGAGGGTAATAAACTCATCCTCGGTCCGCTGCTGGCGGATGATGTGCGCGCGGTCGCCCCCATCGCCAGCGCCGCCAATGTGCCGCTCATCAGTTTTTCGAACGACAGCAGTGTTGCCGGAAACGGCACCTATTTGCTGGGTTTTGAGCCTGGCCAATCGGTCAATCGCGTTGTCGCCTATGCCCGGGCGCATGGCGTGAGTAACTTCGGCGCATTGGTGCCGCGCAGCGTTTATGGCGAACGCGCGCTCGCCGCGATGCGCGCAGCGGTGACGCAAGCTGGCGGGACGCTCGTTTCGTCGCAAAGCTATGACCGTTCGGCGGCGGGCCTGTCAGGTGCGGCACGGCAATTGGCGCGCACCGGCGGTATGGGCGCGATACTCATTGCGGATGCAGGCAGCACGGCCATTCGCGCAATCCCGCTGCTGCGCGGCGCAGGGGCGGCGGATGCGCGGATTTTGGGCACGGAATTGTGGAATAATGAATCGGCAATCGCTGCCAATGCGGGGATGCAGGGGGCATGGTTTGCCAGCGTTTCGGACGGGCTGTTTGCACAAATGTCCGCGCGTTATCGCGAACGCTATGGCCGCACCCCCTATCGCATCGCCAGCTTGGGCTATGATGCGGTGCTGCTAACCGTCCGGATGGCGCGTGATTGGCGACCGGGGACCAATTTCCCGCAAAACCGCCTGTTTGCCGCCGATGGTTTCGGCGGGGTGGACGGCATTTTCCGCTTTGACAATCGGGGGATTGCAATCCGCGCGCTCGAGGTCAGCGAAGTGCGCAGCGGCGGCTTTGCCGTGCTGGATGCCGCGCCGACCGCTTGGTAAGCGCCTAAGCGATGGATTGACCGGTCTTTGCCCAATCGGCAAGGAACCCTTCGATCCCTTTGTCGGTCAACACATGCTTGACCAGCCCGCGAATGACGGCGGGCGGCGCGGTCATGACGTCCGCGCCGATTTTCGCGGCTTCGAGAATATGGATGCCGTGACGGACGCTGGCGACGAGGATTTCGGTGCCAAAATCATAATTGTCGTAGATCAGGCGGATGTCGGCGATCAGCTGCATGCCGTCAAATCCATTATCGTCATGCCGCCCGACAAATGGGGAAATAAAGGTTGCGCCCGCTTTGGCCGCCAGCAGCGCCTGCGCTGCCGAAAAGCACAAGGTGACATTGACCATCGTCCCATCGCTGGTCAGCGCCTTGCAGCTTTTCAGCCCATCGATGGTCAGCGGCACTTTTATGCACACATTATCGGCGATTTTGCGCAAAATCTCTGCCTCACGCATCATGCCGGCATGGTCGAGCGCCACCACCTCTGCCGACACAGGGCCATCGACCAACGCGCAGATTTCGCGCGTCACCTCCATAAAATCGCGCCCCGATTTGTGGATCAGCGAAGGATTGGTCGTCACCCCGTCGAGCAAGCCGGTGGCGGCGAGTTCGGCAATGTCCGCAACATCGGCGGTATCGGCAAAAAATTTCATAAGGCTTGCAGTCCTTTGTCGGGCACGGCACCCCGTGGGGCGCGAATCAATTGCGCCTATAGCGCGCGATAGGGGCAAGGGGTATCGGCTTTGCACATGGGTAAGATGGCGGCGGCGGCGCTGCTCGCGCTGGCGGCGGTGCCCGCGCATGCGGACACGATCAGCGATGCGCAGTTTTGGCTGACCAATACGGCAAGTGTCGCGATCGATGATAAGACATGGCTGACGGGCGATGTCATTTTGCGCTCACACCCCGATGCACTCGACGTTGGCCAATATATTGCGCGCGTCGGTGTGCGTCGGTCGCTGGGCGATGGCTGGACGGTGCAGGCGACATATGGCTGGATTGATAGCCGCAACCCTGGCGGCGGCGACACCGTCGAACATCGATTGGGGCAGATGGTATCGACGCACATCGCCGACTTTGGCGCGTGGCGTATCGACAGCCGTCTGGGGGTGGAGGAAAGGCTGCGGGCGACCGGCGGCGAAGTGGGTTGGCGCGTGCGGGCGCGGCTGCGCGCAACGCGGCCGCTCACTTCTCGGCTGAGCTTTCACCTTAGTGAGGAATTGATAGGCGCGCTTAACGACACAGCATGGGGGCAAAATGCTGGCCTGACCGCTTCGCGGCTTGGCACCGGTATAAATTACCGCTTTTCCAACCATCTGGCGATCGGTCCCAGCTATAGCTGGCAGCGCGTGGTGGCCGCGACGCGCGCCGACCGTAATAGCCATGTGCTGGGGCTGACGATCGACGCGGATCTATAGCTAAGCTGCGCCCAGTCCGAAAACCGCGATAATCAGCGGATCGTTGGTGGCTGACGGGTTGGCGCGGATCGCCGCCTCTTCCGCTCCAATGGCATTCCACAGCCCGGTTTCCGCACCATCGACGACATGGCGGGTCAGACCCGCGACATCAATGCCCGTCGCGCTGCGCAGCAATTGGGCGAGCCGTGGATCATTGGCAATTTGCATCGCATCCCCCACCGCCGGAAACATCGCGGTGATGAGCGCGCTGCCGAGTCCCTGTCGCAACAGGTCGGTCGCGCCATGCGGGTTGCCGCGCACCAACTGCATCGCATCGTTAACCGACAAATTATTGATTGCCTGCGCAATTATTGGCGCAGCGCGTTCTGCCCCTGCCTCGGCAAAGTCATTGAGGCGGCGTTGCATTTCCCGCCGCACCGCACCGCTCGTCAATATGCGGGTGATGATGTTGCGGTTTTCCGCCCATGCTTCGGGGAGATTGAGGCGCGCCAATTGACTGTCATAATAGCCGCCCGGTTGCAGCAAATAGGCAAAGGCACGCTGCGATGACAAGCTGAGCAGTCGGCGGATAGCCTCCGTCAAGCTAAAGCCGCTGCCGCCCGCGCAACCGCCCAGCATGACCATCGCGCCGATGGCGCTGCCACCTGCCAGAAATTGCCGCTTGTTCCATATCTGCATGACGCCGCTCCCTTGCCAAGATCGGATAATCTAACCAAAAATTGCCCCGCCACAATCGGCTCTGGCGTTCCCCACCTGTTCCGGTTACAGCGACGCCATGGCCAAGCCACGCAAGAATTTCGTCTGCCAAAATTGCGGCAGCCTCTCCAGCCGTTGGCAGGGGCAGTGCGATGATTGCGGCGCTTGGAATAGTCTGGTCGAAGAAGCCGTTACCCCGACCATTTTTGCCGAAAAACATCATCTGGCATCGGGCGGGCGGCGCATCGCCTTTGAAGCGCTGGGTGGGGAAGATGCGCTGCCCGAACGGTTGGTCAGCGGCATTGCCGAATTTGACTGCGCATTGGGTGGCGGGTTGGTGCGTGGATCGGCCAGTCTGATCGGTGGCGATCCGGGGATAGGCAAATCGACCCTCCTCCTCCAAATTGCCGGGCGATTGGCGCGCGCGGGGCGGCGTGTCACCTATATTTCGGGCGAAGAGGCAGCGGCGCAGGTGCGACTGCGCGCCGCGCGGATGGGTTATGGGGATGCGCCGGTGCAGTTGGCGGCGGCAACGTCGGTGCGCGATATTTTGACCAGTCTGGCTGCCGATGCGCCCAGCGACCTTGTCATCATCGATTCGATCCAGACCATGCATTCCGATACGATTGATTCGGCCCCCGGCACGGTCAGTCAGGTGCGCGCCAGCGCGTCCGAACTCATTCGTTTTGCCAAGGAAGGCGGGTCAGCATTGATCCTCGTCGGCCATGTGACCAAGGACGGCAGCCTCGCCGGGCCGCGCGTGCTCGAGCATATGGTGGATGCCGTGCTCGCCTTTGAAGGGGAACGCAGCCACCAATATCGCATATTGCGTGCGGTCAAGAACCGCTTTGGCGGCACGGACGAGATTGGTGTATTTTCGATGGAAGCCGACGGGTTGGCAGAGGTTGCCAACCCCAGCGCGCTGTTTCTGACCGACCGGCATGGCACAGCGGCCCCCGGCGCGGTGGTGTTCCCCGCGATGGAGGGGACGCGCGCTGTTCTGGTGGAAATTCAGGCGCTGACCCTGCGCCTCGCCAGCGGGGCGACCCCGCGCCGCGCGGTCGTCGGCTGGGATGCCAGCCGTCTGGCGATGATTTTGGCGGTGCTGGAGGCGCGGTGCGGCCTCTCCCTCTCCTCTGCCGAAGTATATTTGAACGTCGCGGGCGGTTATCGCCTGTCCGATCCGGCGGCCGATCTAGCGGTCGCCGCTGCCATCGTATCCGCCTTTGCCGAACGGCCGATACCGGCCGATTGTGTGCTCTTTGGTGAAATCGCCCTGTCGGGTGAATTGCGGCCGGTTGCGCATAGCGTTTTGCGCTTGAAAGAGGCGGCAAAGCTTGGTTTTGCGCGCGCCATTCTGCCTGCGGCGGGCGACGGGGGTCGGCAAGGCAAGGCACCGCTCACCCTCACCAGCCATGGGCGGCTTAGCCAATGCGTTGACCAAATATTGGGGAGGGGTTAGGCCGCACGCCGATGGCCGACCCGACAATCTTTGACATATTGGTGCTCATCGCGCTGGCGACGGGGTTGATTTCCGGCTTTTTGCGCGGGCTGGTGCAGGAATTATTGTCGATCGCCGCCTTGGTCGCCGCCTTCATCACGCTGCGGTTCGCCCATCTGCCGCTCAGCGATGTGCTGGAACCGAGAGTGGGGGTCGGCGCGCCGTTGCTCGCCTTTGCGCTGATTGTCGCAATCGTCGGTGGCGGGGGCAAATATCTGGCGACACGCATCGGTGCACAAAGCCGCGCCAGCCTGATCGGCCCGGTTGATCGCCTGCTTGGTGCGGGCTTTGGCATTTTGAAGGCGTTGCTGATCGTCACCACCATATTCATGCTGTTCACCATCGGGCTTGGTATTTGGTATGGTGATGCCGATGAACGGCCCGAATGGCTGGAATCGAGCCGCACTTATCCCTTGTTGCGCGCAAGTGGCAGCGTCGTTTCGGCGATCGTCGCGGAACGGCTGGCGACCGATGGCGCGCCCCAGACTGCGCCGCAACGAAACCAGCCATGAACGGCAACCTTTATAGCCCTGAAATATTGCGTCTGGCGATGATTGCGGGGGCACACCCGCGCCTTCTCGCGCCCGATGCCAGCATTTCAGCGCGTACGCCGGTGTGCGGCAGTGCCATTACCACCGACATCAAGATGGATGATGCCGGGCTGGTCGAACAAGTGGGGTTTGACCTGTCGGCCTGTGCCTTTGGTCAGGCGGCGGCGGGGCTGTTCGCGCAGGGGGCAATTGGCCGATCGGCAGAGCAATTGGCGTTGGCGGCAGAGGGCCTCGCTGCATGGCTCGCCGGGTATCGCGCGGTGCCGCCCGATTGGCCCGAGGTGGAGGCGCTGGTCCCCGCACGGCAGCGCAGCGCACGGCATGAGGCGATTTTGCTGGCCTTTCGTAGTGGCGCATCGGCGGCGCAGCGCGCCATGCTGGGCCGCAGTTGATGGAGGGGGCGGGGCATAATCTGGTGGCCGAAGGGGCACCATTGCTCGGCTTTGCGTTGATTTTCGTATTATTATTCCGCCGTTTGGGCCTTGGGGCTACGCTGGGCTATTTGGTTGCTGGCGCGCTGGTCGGCCCGCAATTGCTGGGCTGGGTCGGCGGGGCAGAGGCAAAATTGGGCATCGCCGAATTTGGCATCGCGCTCCTCCTCTTTTTGGTTGGGCTGGAATTGTCCCCCGCGCGGCTATGGGCGCTGCGCCGCGATATCTTTGGGCTTGGGCTGGCACAGGTGGTGGCGTCGGGTATCGTTATTTCGTTGCTCGTTGCGCTGCAGGCCAGTTTTTCGCCCGCTGCTGCCTTGGCGTTGGGGCTACCGCTTGCATTATCTTCCACCGCGCAGGTGCTGCCCCTCCTCCAGTCGGCAGGACGGCTCAAGACGCCATTTGGCGAACGTGCCTTTGCCATTTTGCTGTTTCAGGATTTGTCGATTGTCCCGCTGATTACGATTATCGCGGTGCTGTCGCGCGCACCGGCACCGGCGGGGGCAACCCCCGGTCCCTTGCTCGCGCTTTATACGCTGGTGGCGATTGTCGCGCTGATCCTTGCCGGACGATATTTATTGCGCCCATTATTTCAGTTGATTGGGCGCTGGGGTGAACGCGAATTATTTGTTTTTGCCGGTCTTTTTACGGTGGTGATGAGCGCGGCGGTCATGCAATCGCTCGGCCTTTCGACCGCGCTCGGTGCGTTCATCGCGGGGGTGATGCTGGCCGACAGTCCCTATCGTCATGAGCTGGAGGCGGACATTGAACCCTTCCGCTCCATTCTGCTGGGCCTGTTTTTCCTTGCGGTCGGCATGTTACTCGACCTCCACGCCATTGCCGATCGTCCGCTGTTCGTCATTGGAATGGCGCTGGTGCTTATCGCTGCCAAGACGGGGGTGATTTTCGCCATTGGCCTTGCCTTTCGTCTGGGCTGGCGGCAGGCGCTGGCGCTCGGCCTCCTCCTCTCGCAAGGGGGTGAATTCGCCTTTGTCCTGTTCGCACATGCGCAGGCGGCTCTGCTGATCGCGCCGGAGGCGGCGAGCCTTTTTACCGCCATCGTCACATTGTCGATGGCGACCACACCCTTTTTGATGAAATTGGCGCGCCCCCTGCGCAGCGATGCCGCCCCCGGCGCAACCGGCGAACGCGATGCCCCGGTGGCCGACGGGGCCAATGCACTTATCATCGGCTATGGTCGTTTTGGCCAGACCGTTGGGCAGATGCTGGCGATTCAGGGCATCAGCCTGACCCTGATCGACCGGGATAGCGAGATGATTGATGCGGCCGCCAATTTCGGGGCCAAAGTCTATTATGGCGATGGCACGCGGCTTGACCTGCTGCGTCAAGCTGGCGCGGCGGAGGCGGAACTTATCCTCTTTTGCATCGATGGCGATCAGATCGATGCCGCATTGGCGCACAGCGTGCATGAAGCCTTCCCCGACGCGGCGTTGTTCATCCGCGCCTATGACCGACGGGCTTTTCTGAAGCTTGAGGGCGCGCCGGTGGATGGCATCATCCGCGAAGTCATCGAGTCCGCCGTGGTGATGGCGCGGCGCGCGATGGATGCGGTGGGGGTTGATGGCGAAGAAATATCGCGCACCGAAAACCTCTATCGGCAGGGGGACATTGAACGGTTACGCGTACAGTTGGCGGCGGGCGACCTTGCCGCCGGTCGCCCCAGCGCTATGGCAGAGGCGGCCGCCGCGCGCGCGGCAGCGGGGGAGGCAGGTTGATGCGCAGCAGCGGATTTTGGGCGGCTATTTGCGCTGCCATGGCGATTGGCGCTGGCGCATTTGGTGCACATGCTGCGCCGTTGGCCGCCGCAATGTTGCTGAAAACCGGCAGTCTTTATCAACTCAGCCACGCCATCGCCGCGCTGGTTCTGCGTGGAAATCATCCGCGCAGCGCGGGCATATTGCTGATCGGCAGCAATATTTTCGCGCTCAGCCTCTATGCGATGGCACTGGGCGCGCCGCGCTGGCTGGGGGCGGTAACGCCGCTGGGCGGGGTGTTGATGATCGGCGGCTGGGCCTGCGCTGCCATCAGTTTCGCGCGCCGGGGTTGATTATTTCGCCGCGTCCAAAAAGGCTGCGACATCAGCCAAATCGACGTCTTCTGCCACAAAGCTAGCCCCGATACCGCGCGCCAAGATGAAGGGGACACGCCCGCCAGTCGCCTTTTTATCATGCGCCATATGGGCAACCAGCGCCCGACCATCGGCCCTTATTCCCGCACTCGCCAGACTGTGTGGCAGACCCATATCGGCAAGGTGCGCGCGTACCCGCTGGGCATCAGCCGGTGGACACAGCCCGCGCCGCACCGAATAGGCAAAGGCAAGCGCCATCCCGGCGGCTACCGCTTCGCCGTGGAGCAAGGCGTCGGAAAACCCCGCCTCCGCCTCCAGCGCATGGCCAAATGTATGGCCAAGATTCAACAAGGCGCGAACCCCGCGTATTTCGCGTTCGTCGGCTGCGACAATCGCAGCTTTGGCATGCACCGAGCGGTGGATGGCATGCACCTGCGCGGCGCTGTCCCCTGCCAATAATTGCGCGCCATTTTGCGTGCACCATTCGAAAAATGCCGCATCGTTAATCAGGCCATATTTGACCACTTCGGCATAGCCTGCGCGCATTTCGCGCGGCGGCAGGGTGGCAAGCACCTCGGGATCGATCAGGACGAGCGCGGGTTGATGAAACTGGCCGACCAGATTCTTGCCTGCGCGCGTGTTGATCGCCGTTTTGCCGCCGACCGATGAATCGACATCGGCCAATAATGTCGTGGGCATTTGCACAAAGGCGCAGCCGCGCTTTAATATCGCGCTGGCAAAGCCGACCAGATCACCGACCACCCCGCCACCAAGCGCGACAATATGGTCGCTGCGTTCGACGCCAAGCGCAATTAAATCATCGCACAGCCTTGCCAGCCCATCCCAGCTTTTGCTCGCTTCACCCGGCGCGATGCGGATGGCGTGGCTTGCAATGCCCGCACTATCCAGCGCCGCCTGCAAATGTTCGAGGTGCATGGTGACATTGGCATCAGCGATGATGACCAAGGGGCGACCCTTGGCCAGCGGGCCGAGATATTGGGCCGCGCGGGTCAGCAATCCTGCCCCAATGCGTATGTCATACGGGCGGTTGGCGAGCGCCACCGGAACAAGGATGTCGCTCATGCCAAATAACCCTCCAACGCCGACAAAATGGCGTCCAATGTGCGTTTATGCGGCCCCGCGTCCGATGCGATATGGATATGCGCCATTGCATAGGCATCGCGCCGTTCGGTGCACAGGCGTTCCAACGTTGCAGCGGGGTTGCCGGTACGCAGCAGCGGGCGATGATCACGCCGCGATGTGCGTTCGACCAAGGTTGCAACCGACGCGTCGAGCCAAATGGCAATGCCGCGCGCCAATATATCGCCCCGTGTGTCGGGCTGGACAAAGGCACCGCCGCCGGTTGCCAATACGCATGGGCCATGGCCGAGAAGCCGGGCGATTACCCGCCGTTCGCCATCGCGAAAATAAGCCTCCCCATCGCGGGAAAAAATCTCTGCAATGCTGGATTGTGCTGCCGTCTCAATCGCTTCGTCGGCATCGTGAAAGGGAATGTGCAGGCGCGTAGCGAGCCGCCTGCCGATGCTCGATTTGCCCGAACCCATCATGCCAACGAGCACCAGTGGCTTGTCGATCCGCGCGACAAGACGGCGGACATCCCCCGCATAGGCGGCGTCCGATGGTTCGGTTGGGGCAGGCGGGTGGTCAACCATGGCTGCAGCAGCGCTTAAGGTGCATTTGGCGCACATGCAATTGCGTGGGCGCGCGTGCGCTGATACGGGGAGCGTGGACTATAGGGTCAGGCAAAGGTGAGGCGAGTGGCGGGTATCAGGCGCGGCCATATCTGGTTGGGGACGGCGGCGGTTCTGCTGGCCGTACCGGTGGTCGTTCCGGCGCTGGCGCAGGAAAGCTTGCTGCCGCCCGGTTTTGACGCACCCGCGCGACCCAGCCCAGCCCCCGCACCAACGCCTTCCCCCGCACCGCGTGCAACCCCGACACCATCGACCCCGTCGAGCGGCGGCGGCACGGGGCGGCCCGCCGTGCCGCGTGCAGCCAATGGCGCGGCGCCTGTCCCCAATTTGACGCCATCCTTGACCGGCGATGCCCCCCTCTCCGCCGATGATGCGGCGCTAATGGGGGAGGAGGCTTTGCCACCACCACCGCCGCGATATGACCTGCCGCCCGGGTCGCGCCGATTGTTGAGCCGGGTTGGCCCGCTGACCGCGACCGAGGGCAGCCTCAACCCCAACGCTTTTGGCAATCGCGGCATTTTTGTCACCCAATTGATGGACAAAATGGGCCCGACCAGCGTGTCGCGCTGGGCGAGTATATTGTTGCGGCGCGCGCTGCTGTCGTCGGTCGATGCACCGCCCAATATCAACGGTGCAGATTTTGTTGCGGCGCGTGCATGGTTGCTGCTGCGTCAAGGTGAATCGCCCGCAGCGCGCATGCTGGTGCAATCGGTCGATGTTGACAGGGCAAGCCCGCGGTTAAAGGCTGTCGCGTTGCAGGTGGCACTCGCCAATGCCGACCCGGCGGGGGTGTGCAGCTATACACCGGGCATGGTCGGCACCAACGCCACTTGGGATATGATGCACGCCATGTGCTCCTCCCTCGTGGGGGAGAGTGGCCCGGCTGGCGCAATTATCGAACGGGTGCGGCGGCGCGGGCAGGCCCCTGCCATTGACGTAAAACTTGCCGAGAAAATTGTCGGCGCTGGCGCGAACAGCAACCGCAATGTGACGGTGCGCTGGGATGATGTCAGCAACCTCACCACCTGGCGCTTTGGTTTGGCGAGCGCGGCGGGGCTCGATATTCCGGACAATCTGTGGACGGGCGCTAACGCAACGATGCGCGGTTGGGCATTGCACAGTGCCATGGTTTCCCCTGAGCGGCGCTGGTCGATCGCGGCAGAGGGCGCGCGGCGCGGCTGGCTGTCCTCGCGCGCCTATGTGGATATGTTGAGCGCTGCCGAAGCGGGCGATGAACCCGCCGCCGATGTTATTGATAAGGGCCAGTATCTGCGCGGTGCCTTTACCTATGTGCGTCGCGCCGACCGCATTTCGGCGATTGAATCGCTCATCGCCCTCGAACAGGATCGTTATTCAGGGCTGGTGCTGAGCGCCCGTGCAGCGGCACGGATTGGCCCGGCAGAGGTCAGCGATGCTGAATCCGCCCTGTTGCTTTCCGCCATGTTCGCAGGTGGGTTGGACAATAATGCCATGGCATGGGCGCCCAATGTCGCGGTCGGCAGCCCGGCATGGGGTTTGCTGGCGGTGGGGTCGCCGCGCCCATTGCTCGGGATCGACCCCGGCGACATCAATGAATATGCCGGTGAAGACGACAGCAATGAACAATTGCGCACCCGCTTTCTGGCGGCCGCGCTGATCGGTTTGGGCCGGATCAACGCCGAACAGGGGGCAGAGGTTGCCCGGCAGCACCGATTGAACCTCGGCCAGCAAAGTCGTTGGAGTCAGGCGATTGATATCGCAGCGCAAAGGGGGGAGGCCGGGACGGTCGCCTTGCTCGCGGCGATTGGCCTGCAGGGGCGCGGTTGGGATGGTGTCCCCCCCTATCACCTCTATCATATCACCCGCGCATTGCGGCAGGTGGGCTTGGGGCCAGAGGCACGGATGATCGCTGCTGAGGCATTGACCCGCGTCTAGCGGTTGGGGCGATGGCGCGCGGTCGGCCCAAAACCCCCCTTCGCCTGCACGATGCCGATCAGGCGTTGATCGACCGGTTCGGGGAAATGCTCGCCGCTGATCGCGGGTCGAGCCCGCTCACCATCACTGCTTATGGTCGCGATTTGGCGCAGCTTGCCGACCATATTTTCCCCATGGCTTTGGGCGACGTGGCGGCAGATAATTTGCGCCAAGCATTGGCCGCAATGGCAGGGCTGGCTGCATCCACCCAGGCGCGCAAAATGGCTGCAATCGCAGGCTTTTTTGCTTTTTTGGAGGAGGAGGGGCTGCGCGATGATAATCCGGCGCTGGCGCTCGCGCGGCCGGTGCGGCAACGGCCCTTACCCCGCCTCCTCTCCCACGCAGACATTGCGGCCCTTTTCGCATATTTGGAGGAAAGGGCGGCGGCGGGTGCCGCCGATGATGTGCGGCTGTTGGCGCTGGTGGAGCTGCTCTATGGCTCGGGGCTGCGTGCCAGCGAATTGGTCAATTTACCGCGCCGTGCGTGGAGCGCGGAGCGCGCGTGGCTGATTGTGCGCGGCAAGGGGGACAAGGAACGCATGGTGCCGGTTTCCAACCGCGCGCGTGCGGCGGTACAGGAATGGGCAGCATTTGTGCCCACGACTTCCCCCTTCCTCTTTCCGGCAGGGAAGGGCGCATTGTCGCGTGTGCGGCTGTTTCAGCTGTTGCGGGCGGCAGCGGCAGCGGCGGGTCTCGACCCCGCCAGCGTCAGCCCGCATGTACTGCGCCACGCCTTTGCCACCCATTTGCTGGAGGGGGGTACGGATTTGCGCAGTCTGCAAAGCCTGCTCGGCCATGCGGACATCGCGACGACCGAAATATATACCCATGTTGACAGCCGCCGCCTCGTCGATCTGGTAAACCAGCGCCATCCGCTGAGCAAATTGGCCAAATAGCGCGGGTGAAGCGCGACATTGACGGGCGGGCATCGCGCGCTTAGGCCACAGGGCAATTATGATGCATTATCTCGAATTTGAACGACCGATCGCCGCACTGCGCGAACAAATTGATGGCCTGCGTAAAAGCGCGGACGAACAGGATATCGACGTTGCCGCCGAAGTCGATAAGCTGGAGGCAAAGGCGATTGCGCAATTGCGCGATATCTACGCCAAACTGACACCATGGCAAAAAACCATGGTGGCGCGCCACCCGGATCGGCCGCATTTCAACGCGCTGATTGCGGGCATTTTCGATGATTATATGCCGCTCGCCGGGGATCGCGCCTTTGGCAATGATCAGGCAATTTTGGGCGGGCTGGCGCGGCTCGATGGGCGGCGCGTGGTCGTCATCGGCCATGAAAAGGGGCATGATACGCAAAGCCGCCTGCGCCATAATTTCGGCATGGGCAAGCCAGAGGGGTATCGCAAGGCGATCCGCCTGATGCAGCTTGCCGAACGCTTTGACCTGCCGGTGGTGACATTGGTTGATACATCGGGTGCCTTTCCGGGTGTGGAAGCGGAAGAGCGCGGACAAGCGGAGGCCATCGCGCGTTCAACCGAACAATGTCTGGCTTTGGGCGTGCCGATGGTCGCGGCGGTGGTCGGCGAAGGCGGCTCCGGCGGGGCGATTGCGCTTGCCGCAGCAGATCGGGTTTTGATGTTCGAGCATGCGGTTTATGCAGTAATTTCGCCCGAAGGCTGCGCCTCCATATTGTGGCGGACCGGCGAAAAGGCTGCCGATGCCGCCGCTGCCATGCGGGTAACTGCACAGGATTTGGCGGCGCTCGGCGTGATTGACACAATCGTTGCCGAACCGCTTGGCGGCGCACATCGTGACCCGGTGGCGGCGATGGCGTCACTCAAAGCGGCGATTCTGGGCGCGCTCGATGCCATTGGTGATGTGCGCGGGGACGCATTGCGCGCCAGCCGCGAAGAAAAATTCCTTGCTATAGGCCGTATTTAGCCGCGAAATTGACCATGGGCTTTGACCCTGTGGGCGGATGTGCATATCCTCCCGCAGCGGATGGAGCTTTCGTAAGGGAGGATGACGGATGACGGCGCATAAGAAAATATCGGCCTTACCGTTGGCGCTGGCCCTGACTGCAGCCCTAACCGGCGCGGCAGCGGGCGAAGCGCGCACTCGTCGCCCCGCGCGGCCAGCAACGCCAGCGGCGGTACAACCCTTTTCCGATGCCGAACGACAACAGGGGGCAGAGGCGCACCAACAGATTATGCGCGAATTTGGCGACGCCTATACCGGTGCGCAAGCTGCCTATGTGCGCAATGTCGGGCAGAATATTGCGGTGCAGAGCGGGCTGTCGAGCGCGCGCACCGATTTTACCGTCACCTTGCTTAATTCGCCGGTCAATAACGCTTTCGCGCTGCCCGGCGGTTATATTTATACTACCCGTCAATTGCTGGCGCTGATGAATAATGAAGCGGAACTAGCGGGCGTTCTGGGGCATGAGGTGGGCCACACCGCCGCGCGCCACGCGCGACAGCGTGCAAATCGTTCGCGGCGCAACGCCATTTTGGGCGTACTGGCGACCGTATTGGGCGGCGCGATCGGTGACAATGGCGGGCTGCTGGGCGGGCTTGGCGGCTTTTTGCAGAATAATGCGATGCAGGCGGCGCAATTGGCGACGCTCAGCTTTTCGCGCAGTCAGGAAACGGAGGCGGACGATCTGGGCATCCGTTATCTGGCCGGTGCCGGCTATGATCCGGCGGCACTGTCGAGCGTGCTCGCCAGCCTAGCGGCGCAAAATGCGCTCGACGTGCAGGCATCGGGCCAAAGTGCACGCGCGATTCCCGAATGGGCGAGCACCCACCCTGACCCCGCGAGTCGGGTCCGCCGGGCGCTGACGGTGGCGCAAAATCTGCACATCACCAATGGCCGGACCAATCGTGATGGGTTCATGACGGCGGTAAATGGCGTGCTTTATGGCGATGACCCGCACCAAGGGGTCGTCGAGGGACGCGATTTCCTGCACCCGGACTTGCGGCTGCGCTTTAGCGTGCCCACCGGCTATGCGATGCAGAATGGCACGACGCAGGTGGCAATTTCGGGGCAGGGTGGTCAGGCGATATTCACCACACTTGCCTATTCGGGGGATCGAACGGATTATCTTCGCCGTGCCTTTGCAGCAGTTGCGGGGGAAAATGCGCGCATCCAGCCCGGCGAAATGCGCGAAACCAGCGTCAACGGCATCCCTGCCTTTTATGCGACGGCGCGGGTAAACTCGGGGCAGCAGGTCGTCGACCTTACTATTTTTGCCTATGCCTTTTCGGCTAATCAGGCGTTTCATTTCGCCGCCATCGCGCCCGCCGGGCGCACCAGCCAATGGGATGCGATGTTTGGCAGCGTCCGTCGGTTGAATGCTAGTGAGGCGGCGGCCATCCGCCCACGGCGCATCAGCGTCGTTAGTGTACGGCGCGGCGATACCGTCGCCAGCCTGTCGGGACGCATGGCCTATCCCACGCTACGCGAAGAAAGATTCCGGGTGCTGAATGCCTTGGCGGCGGGCAGTGCGCTCAGTGTCGGGCAACGGGTCAAAATCGTCACCTACGCCAACTGATCCTCACAACGGACGGCAAAAAGGGCAGGAACCTTGGTGGTTCCCGCCCTTTCTGTCTCTTTCCGCTTCGCCCGTGGGCGATGCGCTTTAAGCCTGTGGCTTAGAGCTGCGCAGCGGCGTTGTTGAACGTGCCACGCACGCCGGTGCCAACAGCCTGGAAAGCGGCGATGCCGGCGACGGCGATCAGAGCAGCGATCAGACCATATTCAATGGCGGTCGCGCCCTTGCTGTTGCGGATCAGTTTCACGAACTTCGACATAATCTTTACTCCTGGACTCAAGCTCACATTTACCCGGCTGGTTTGGCCATGGGCCGTTCCAGCAACATCGGGTCTAGGGCCAAGAAGTTGACGACTGGTTAAAATCGACGTTAAAAAATTGACACAATCACGGCCAATTTCATGCGACATATACGCATAGAAAAAGCGCCCGGAATGTCCGGACGCTTTCCGTTGTAACAGCGACCAATTGCCGAACTTACAAATTGTCGCGTGCAGCGTCGGCTGTATTATTCCACATGGAAATTGCATTTGTAGCGAATAGTTGAATCGCCGTCGCTGCAGCCAGCGCGATCAGCGCGGCAATCAAGCCATATTCAATCGCCGTCGCCCCACGGACGTTCCGGCGCAATTTCGCCCAAATCCATCGCATCTCTATCACCCTGGTCAGTGGGTTATGCATTCCTGCATTGGGGGCTATGCGCGTAATATGTTAACAAATTCTTATAGCCGATCAGGGGTGCTGCCATGCAGATCGTTGTTGCCGTAGCGTTAATCGACGGGCGTCGCATTTTGGTGCAGCAGCGAGAGGCGCATGGCCATTATGGCGGGCTGTGGGAATTTCCGGGCGGCAAGCAGGAAGTGGGGGAGGGGCTGGTTGATGCCCTGCTGCGCGAAATAAGGGAGGAGTTGACGCTTGATGTGGCGGCGGAGGCGTTATTTCCCATTGCCTTTTCGAGCGGGGAAAGCGCGCGGGGTGAAATACTCCTCCTCCTATATGCGGCGCGCCACTGGCAGGGGGAGGCGCAGCCACTCTCCGCTGCTGCCTTGCAATGGGTAGATGTGGATATGCTCCCCGGTCTTGCCATGCCGCCGCTCGACCTGCCGTTGATTGTCCCGCTACAGCGATTTGTCGAAAATATTGGGTCTTAGCGCACGCGCCTCTTGCGGTTGGTCGGGATGCGGGGCCCATGCGGTGAAGAGCAGCAACCGCGCATCGACGCTGGCGCGTGGCGCGCCGTCGCTACCCGGTGTCGCATCGGCCAAGAATGCCTGCTCTGATCGTTGCCATTGGGCACGGCTTATGGGGTGTACTGCCCCGCTGAGGACATTGGTGAGCGCCGCATCCCGCAAGTCGGCAACCAGTGCAGTCAGGCTGGTGTACCGCCATGTCAGCCGCTCGACATCGGTAACCACGAGCCGCAGCCCGATTTTGTGCAGCAGGTCGCCGATGGCGGCGAGGCTGATTTGCGGGTGCATCCGCGCGATGATATTTGGCGCGTCACCTGCCTGCAAGGCGCGGCGCAGCGCGGTAAAGCTGCCATCGCCAAACAGCGCGCCCACCAAAACACCGTCTGGCCTGAGCGCGATACGCGCCCGCAACAGTGCGTCGGGCACATCCCCCTCTCCTTCCAGCCCCAACGGCCAGAGGAGTAGGTCATAGCTTTCAGGTTCGACGTCGATTGCGCGGTGTGGCGGCCAGACATCTATCTGGTCGGCATGGTCGGCAAGCATCGCGGCGAGCGGGCCCAAGCCGTCGCCGACGAGCAGCGCGCGGCCAAAATGGCGCGGCACATCTGCCACCCGTTCGATCAGATATTCGGCGACCTGCTGCGCAAAATAGCCGCCTCGCCCCGCCGCGCGGGCAAAGCGCAGCGCGCGTCGCCGTTGGTCGAAAATCTCACCCGCCATGCCCCCTTGTGCCGCCGCACCGCCCGGCGCACAAGTCGCCTTGGGGGACAGGGCAGCTTATGGGCGATGGCGCGGCACAGATCGGCTGGCGGGCAGAGGCGGCGGAGGCAAAGCAAATCCTGTGGCGCTGGCTGCGCCCCATTATCGATGCCGTCTTGCCGCCCCGCTGCCTCGCCTGCGGGGCGATGGTGCAGGATGATGGCGGTTTTTGCGCACCCTGTTGGCAGCAACGGCATTTCCTGCGCCCGCCTGCCTGCGCCTGCTGCGCCATGCCTTTTGCCCAGCCGCAGGGTGACGGCGCGCTGTGCGCCGCCTGTATCGCCGACCCACCACCCTTTGCCCGTGCGGGCGCCCTAATCGCATATGATGCGGCGATTGGCGCCATCATCCTGCGCCTCAAATATGGACGACGCGTCGGGCTAGCGCGGTCAATGGCACATATGCTGACCGCCCCGGCGCGCGAATTGCTGGGTAGGGACGCCGACGATGCGTTGGTGCTGGCGGTGCCGCTCGACCGTTGGCGCTTGTGGCGGCGCGGCTTTAACCAAAGCGTTTTGATCGCCCGACCGTTGGCGCGGGCGCTGGGCTTGCCGCTCTACCTCGACGCGCTTGTGCGGGTGCGCGCTACGGGTTCAATGCGCGGGCTGGGTCGCCGCGCACGGCTACGTCGGGTGCAGGGCGCGTTTGTGGTGCCGCCACAGCACCGCAAAGATATCGCAGGGCGCAATATCCTGCTTGTAGATGATGTGATGACCACCGGCGCGACGCTCAGCGCCTGCGCGCGTGCGCTCCGCCGCGCTGGTGCCGAGCGCGTCTATGTGCTTGCATTTGCGCGCGTGGTGGAGGTGGGCGGCCATTGACTTCGCGCGCGCGCCTTCCGATATGCGGTCAATGGCGCGCGTAGAAATATATACCAAGGATTATTGCCCCTATTGCCGCCGCGCACTGGCTTTGCTCGCGGCAAAGGGCGTGGACCCCATGAATTATGAGATTTCGATGGGTGGCCCGCGCCGTGCGGAAATGATCGAACGTGCGCATGGCGGCACCACTGTGCCGCAAATTTTCATCGATGGCGTCCATGTCGGCGGCTGTGACGATTTGATGGCGCTCGACGCTGCAGGGCGGCTCGACGGGCTGCTCGCCGCATGATCAGCTTTGATCTGCGCTGCGCGCTCGACCATGTGTTTGAGGGCTGGTTTCGTTCGAGTGAGGACTTTGCGGCACAACAGGCAGGCGGGCTCATCGCCTGCCCGATTTGCGGCAATGATGCGGTGCGCAAGGCGGTGATGGCACCGCAGGTTGCGGCCAAGGGTAATGCGGTGCGTTCGGTAAAGGCCCCGACACTGCCGCCCGAAGCCATGGCGTTGATCGGCAAAATTGCCGCGATGCAGGCAGAGGCACTGCCGCACAGCCGCTGGGTGGGGGGTGATTTTGCGACCGAAGCACGCGCGCTCCATGCGGCGGGGGATGATACGGCATCCCCATCGGCAAGCGTCATTCACGGACAGGCGAGCGCCGATGATGTCGCCGCGCTCCACGCCGATGGTATAAATGTCATGCCGTTGCTGGTGCCCTTTGTTCCGCCGGACGCGCAAAATTAAATGTGACGGGGCGCGCCTGATATTGCCGCGCGTCACGCGCCGCTTTATGCGCGAACACCGACCATATTGGTCAGCGCGCCCGTAGCTCAGCAGGATAGAGCATCAGATTCCTAATCTGGGGGCCGTGGGTTCGAATCCCGCCGGGCGCACCAATTTTCCGGGCGATAGCGAAGGGGCGCCATCGCCACGTTGCGCTTGCATCGCCAACAGCCGTGTCCCTGTGGGGCATTTGCTCGGCAAAGTGCCGAGTTGCCGCGCCTTCAGCGCGCAGCCAGCCAGATGATAGCGATGATCCCGGCTACGATACGATACCAAGCAAAGGGCGCAAAACCGCGGCGCGACACGATGCCGACGAACCATTTGATGACGACCATTGCCACTATGAAACTGGTGACAAAGCCGATGCTGATCAGGCCAATCGGTAAATCGCCGCTGACCAGTGCCTGGCGATTGTCGAATAGTTCGAGCGTGGTTGCGCCCATCATCGTCGGTATAGCGAGGAAAAAGGAAAATTCCGCTGCGGTCCGCCGTTCGACCCCCAAGCACAGCGCGCCCATGATCGTTGCGCCGGAGCGGCTGACCCCGGGGATCATGGACAGGCACTGGATGATGCCGATGCCCAGTGCCTTGGCCGGGGCAATATCTGCAATCCCCTTGGTTTCAGACGGTTTGACCAGCCGTTCGATAAGCAAAATCGCAATCCCGCCGATTAACAGCGCCCAGCCGACGATGATCGGCGAACCCAGCATGACGTCGATGATGTCCTTGATCGCGAGGCCGAGCAGTGCGGCCGGCATGAAGGCAAGCAATATGTTGACGATAAAGCGCAGCGACATGGGCTCGCGCCGCAATAGCCCTTGCGTCACCGCCCAGAAAGTCCGCCAATATAGGACAACCACCGCCAATATTGCCCCCAATTGGATGATGACATTGAACATCGCCCATTGCGCCGCATCATAGCCGAGCAGTTCCGACGCGAGGATGAGGTGCCCGGTCGAGGAAACCGGCAGAAATTCGGTCAACCCCTCGACAATGCCGAGCAAGATGGCGGTAAGGATGAGCGACATTATTCAGGCTTCCCGCGCGGACATGACGGTGAATCGGCCCTGTCGGCGGTAACGCGCCAACCATGCAGGCGCGGCGCTGGCGATGGGCGTCGGCGATATGCCAAGATCGCGGAGTGTCTTTGCACCCGTTGCTACAAGATTGTCGTCAGCCAACATCGCCCATTGATCCGCCGTGATCGGCGCGCCGGGCAACCAACCGGTCGCTTTGGCGATCAGCGCCGACAATGGGTCGGGCAGGTCGATGAGCGGCCTTGCATGGCCGGTTTGCGCACCGATCCATTGCCAAAGCGCGCGCATGGTCAAAATATCCGTCCCGCCCAGTTCAAAATCGCCTGCATGCTCCCCCAGCGTAGCAGCGGTGATTGCGGCGGCCACATCGCCCACGAACACTGGCTGGACGCGTGTTGCAGGCGCAAAGATGGGGACGGCGGGTAGTGCGCGTAGCAGGGTGGCAAAGCGATTGGTCAGCGCATCCTCCCCCCCGAAAATCAGCGACGGGCGCAAGATGGTCGCACGCGGCATGGCGGCGCGCACCGCCGCTTCGCCTGCAGCCTTGGCCCGACCATAAGCCGATGCGCTCTGCGCATCCGCGCCGATGGCGGAAATATGGATAAGCCGCGCGCCGATTTGCGCAGCGGCCGCCGCGACATGACCGGCGCCATCACCCATCACGCGCGCCATGTCGGCAAAATTGCCCGCCAAATTGATGATGATGTGGCTGCCCCATGCGGCGCGCAGCACCTGATCCGCGTTGCGCACGTCTGCGCCAACCAGTTGCACTTGCCCCAAATTGCCGAGCGCCCGAACCCCATGCGCGCGTTCCGGGTGACGCTGGGCAATGCGCACGCGCGCACCCGCCAGCAATAAAGCCTCTGCCGCTGCGCGACCGACAAAGCCGCCGCCGCCGAAAATGGTGATGATCTGGCCTTCCAATGGGCGGGGGGAGGATGGGGACATGATGATACTCACACCTTGTGCAATCTATGGGCGCTGCATTGCCCCGTGCCCGTGCGCGGCGCAAGGGGGGATTGATCGGCAAAATCGGCGGGATGGGCGTTGACATCCGCCCGATGCTGGCTAAAGCAGCGCCCCTACCCCGTGCCCAGATGGCGGAATTGGTAGACGCACCAGCTTCAGGTGCTGGCGCTCGCAAGGGCGTGGAGGTTCGAGTCCTCTTCTGGGCACCA
>JADZEQ010000008.1 GCA_020850455.1 Sphingomonadaceae bacterium
TATTTTTGTGCGCCAAGTCACTGCACAACATTGCTTTTACGACAAAAGGCGGGCTAGTTTTGACAAAAGCCATGCACAGACATGGCGCGGCTTTCATCCAAAATATTGGGCAAAAGCAAAAGTCGGTTGGTCGGGGGCGCAATGACGGCACCTATTTCGATGGAATATGCGGCACCGCCTGCAGAACTCCAGCTGTGGATAAGTTCGCTATATCGTCTGCATCAGGCCAGCGCGAGCTTTGAGGAGGTGGAACGTGCTGACCGCCCGCAAATCCGCGTCATGTTGCGTGGCGGCGGCGCATATCATTTTGCCAACGGCCATGTTGACATTGCCCGCCCGGTTACCTTGATCGGCCCGACCAGCGGCGCAATTACCGACAAAGGCTTTGGTCCCATGTATGTCGTGGGTGCGGGGCTGCACCCCACTGCTTGGACCGCGCTGACCGGGCTGGATGCTGAAAAAAGCCTCGACCGTGCATTTGACGGGTGTGAAATTTTCGGCAGCGCTGCACAAATATTGTTCGACGCAATCGACGCTGAAAGCGAAACAGCAGCGATATTCAAAATATTGTGCGATTTTGTTGCAGCGCAGATTGCCCTGCGCGGCGAAGCGCCGCCGCATGATTTCATCGCCATCATGGATGCTTGGCTTGCCGAAAATGACGATGCAGAAGTGGCCGATCTGGTGGCGCGCACGGGGCTGTCGCCGCGCCAAGTTGAACGGCTATCCAAGCGTTTTTACGGCCTGCCACCCAAGAGCCTGCTGCGCAAATATCGCGCGCTCCACGCCGCTGCTGCACTGGCGCGCGGTGAAGATATTGCCGCCAATGGCATGGCTGACCAATTTTACGATCAATCGCACCTGATCCGCGAATTGAAACGCTTTGCCGGCCTCACCCCCGAACAGATAAAGGCGCGCCAGTCCGAACTGCTGATCGCCATTTCCGAAGGGCGCAAATCGCTCAGCGGTCAGGTTGACGCTTTGGTCTCTAACGCATGACGCGCGACTGCCGCGCAGGCTCTTGCGCGGTGCAGCATAAAGGCCTAATAATAAAGGACTGATTAGGTCTTTTATTGACCGAATCGCCCCCGATTAAGCGGAAATTGCGCCATGCGCCTGTCCAATCTGGCCGATTATGCCATCGTTTTGATGGGTGCGGCGGCACGCCAATGCGGTGGCACGCGGCTGACGGCGGCGCGACTGGCGGAGGTTGCGCATGTGCCCGAAGCGACCGCGCATAAATTGGTGCAACGGCTGGTGCGTTCGGGGCTACTGCGCGCGGTACGCGGCCCCGGCGGCGGGATTAAACTGGCGCGGCCAGCCGCTGCCATCAGCCTTGCCGACATAATCGAAGCAATAGAGGGGCCAATAGCGATGACCAATTGCATCGATGATGGGACGTGCGCCTGCGGTATTAAAAGCAATTGCGCGGTCCGCCCGCATTGGCAGGCGGTGAACGGCGCGGTGCGCGGCGCATTGGCGGCGGTCACGCTCGCCAATATGAGCGGCCATGCGCCGATGGAGCATGTGCAATGAGCGACAATGTCGACGCACCCGTGACCGATCAGGCCGCGCGCGATGCTGCGGCCAAGGTTGCCGATTATGCGCATGGCTGGTCGGTCGACATAGAGCAGGAGTTCGCCCCCAAGGGGCTGAACGAAGATACGGTGCGCTTTATTTCGGCCAAAAAGGATGAACCGCAGTGGATGCTCGACTGGCGGCTCAAGGCCTTTCGCCTGTGGCAGACGATGACGCCGCCCGATTGGGCCAAGCTCAACGTCCCGCCGATCGATTATCAGGACGCCTATTATTATGCCGCGCCCAAGGCGAAGCCATCGCTTGCCAGCCTCGACGAACTCGACCCCGAAATAAAGGCGGTTTACGACAAATTGGGCATCCCGATTGCCGAGCAGGAAGTGCTGGCGGGCGTAGAGGGCGCGCGCAAGGTCGCGGTCGATGCGGTGTTCGATTCGGTGTCGGTAGCGACGACTTTTCGGGAAGAGTTGAAAAAGGCGGGGGTGATTTTCCTCTCCATTTCAGAGGCGATCCGCGAACATCCCGAACTCGTCCAAAAATGGCTCGGCCGCGTGGTGCCGACGCATGATAATTATTTCGCAACGCTCAACTGCGCGGTCTTTTCCGACGGCACCTTTGTCTATGTGCCCAAGGGGGTGCGCTGCCCGATGGAATTGAGCACTTACTTCCGCATCAATGCCGAAAATACCGGGCAATTTGAACGCACGCTGATCATCGCCGATGCGGGGGCGCATGTTTCCTATTTGGAAGGCTGCACCGCACCGCAGCGCGATGAAAACCAACTCCACGCCGCCGTCGTCGAACTGGTGGCGATGGAGGATGCGGAGATTAAATATTCGACCGTGCAAAATTGGTATCCCGGCGACGCCGAGGGGCGCGGCGGCATCTATAATTTCGTCACCAAGCGCGCCTTGTGCCAGGGCGCGCGATCAAAGGTCAGCTGGACACAGGTCGAAACCGGCAGCGCGATTACCTGGAAATATCCGAGCTGCGTCCTCAACGGCGATGACAGCGTGGGCGAATTTTATTCGATCGCCGTCACCAATAATTTTCAACAAGCCGACACCGGCACCAAGATGATCCACAATGGGCGGCGCACCCGTTCGACGATTGTCAGCAAGGGAATCAGCGCCGGGCGCAGCAATGGCACCTATCGCGGATTGGTGCGCATCGGCGCGCGGGCCGATGGCGCGCGCAATTTCACCCAATGCGACAGCCTGCTCTTGGGCGCGCAATGCGGGGCGCATACCGTCCCCTATATTGAGGTCAAAAACCCGACCGCAACGCTGGAACATGAAGCAACGACCAGCAAGATTAGCGACGATCAGCTGTTTTACGCGATGCAGCGCGGGCTGGGGCAGGAAGAAGCGGTCGCACTGATCGTCAACGGCTTTGCCAAACAGGTGCTCCAGCAATTGCCGATGGAATTTGCGGTCGAAGCGCAAAAATTGCTGGGCATCAGCCTAGAGGGGAGCGTGGGGTGACCGATAATGTCGTAACAGCCTCCCCCCTCCCCTTCAGGGGAGGGGCCGGGGGTGGGGACTCTCCATCAAGCGCCTCGCTTGGGTTTCAGAATATACCTCCTGCCCCCTCCCCAACCCCTCCCCTGAAGGGGAGGGGCTTGCAGCGGTCGAGGCGCAGAAGCTGCTGGAGATCGGTCTTGAGGGGAGCGTGGGATGAGTAAATCCAACGACGCTCAGAGCGCTGCTTCACATGTCCTAGAATTGCTCGTCCAAGATGACGGGTCGATCGAGACTATAATTGCCCGAGTTGCGGATGATTATGCGTTGAAGGTAAGCGCGGTCGAAGCGTGGCTGATGCGAAGTTTCCCCTCTTTGGATTCTCTCGCAGACTGGCGGGAACAACGGCGTGTCGAAGCGCGACGGGTCTCCGAATGGCGAGCGGAACTGGAAGCCGTACAGACTGCGGCTAATGAATGGGCGCAGTGGGTCTGGAGGAACTGTGAACCAGATGGTGAACCCAGTTGGGACTATTGTTGCGACCGCTTTCTTGAAGCTAGCGCGGTGCAAAAGGAAGACTTGCGATTAGCCGCCCGCAAGATTTTCAGCGCAACTGGTGAGAAATACGAAGCGGCTCGCCTACGTTATGTCGCTAATAAGAAGATTAATAATGCTCAAAATTGAAAACCTCCACGCCACCGTCGCCGAAAAGCCGATTTTGAAGGGCCTGTCGCTCACCATCAAGGCGGGTGAAATCCATGCGATCATGGGGCCCAATGGTGCAGGTAAATCGACGCTCGCCTATGTGCTCGGCGGTCGCCCCGGCTATGAAGTGACCGAAGGGTCGGTGACCTATGCCGGGCAGGATCTGTTGGCGCTGGAACCGCATGAACGGGCCGCCGCAGGGCTGTTTTTGGGTTTTCAATATCCGGTCGAAATCCCCGGCGTGTCGGGCGTGCAGTTCCTGCGTGAAGCTTTGAACGCGCAGCGCAAGGCCAATGCCCTCCCCCCGCTGTCGGGCGGCGATTTCCTGAAGTTGGCGCGTGAAAAGGCGGCGCTGCTCGGCATGGACATGGACATGCTCAAACGGCCGGTCAATGTCGGCTTTTCGGGTGGCGAAAAAAAGCGCGCCGAAATGGTGCAGATGGGGATTTTGAACCCCAGCCTCGCCATCCTCGACGAAACCGACAGCGGGCTCGACATTGATGCGTTGCGCATCGTCGGCGATGGTATCAACGCCATCATGCGCGCACCCGACAAAGCAGTTTTGCTAATCACCCATTATCAGCGACTGCTCGATTATGTGCGGCCCGATTTTGTCCATGTGCTGGCCGACGGACGGATCACCCGTTCGGGTGGGCCGGAACTCGCGCTCGAACTGGAGCGTGAGGGATATGTGGAGGTTGCGGCGTGACCAACGCGGTCGCCCTGCCCAGCCAGCGGCAAGAGGATTGGCGTTATGCCGACATCGGCGCGCTTGCCAAAATCTGGCCGCTTGCCCCGCGCGAAAATATCATCGTGCCAGCGGGCGGCAATTTCACGCGAACCATCGTGCAGGAAAAGGGTGGGGTCGTCCAGATCGACCTGTCGATCGGTACAGGGGCGACGGCGATGCTCCACATCCTCAACATCGGGGGTGATTATGGCCGGGTCGAAATAAATGCGAACTTGCACAATGGGGCTGACTTCACGCTCGACTGCGCACAGATTGCCGATGGCGAACAGACGCTCGAACTCATCACCCATGTCACCCATGCCGAAGGCGAAGCGACCAGCCGCCAGATGGTGCGCAACATTGCGGGCGGCACAGCCAACGTCACCTATTTGGGGCGGGTCAGCGTCGCGCGCGATGCGCAGGGGACCAACAGCGCGCAAAATGTCAAAGCAATGCTGCTTTCCCCACAAGCCACAGCCAATGCCAAGCCGGAGCTAGAGATATTTGCCGATGATGTGCAATGCGCGCATGGCTGCGCGGTCGGTGAATTGGACAGCGCGGCCTTATTCTACCTCGCGTCGCGTGGGCTGGGGCCGGTGATGGCGCGGCAAATGCTGCTCCAAGCCTTTTTGGCCGAAGCCTTGGGCGACGATGCAGCGTTAATCGCCGCCGCCCACGAAAAATTGGGGGCGCTGCAATGAATGTGGCACACCCAGCGATTGCCCGATTGGGCAAGGCGGCCCGCAGCGATTTTCCGGGACTGGCGGGCGATTGGCATTACCTCGACAGCGCAGTCAGCGCACAAAAGCCGCAACTGGTGATTGACGCGGCAACCCGCGCCATGGGGGTTGATTATGCCAGCGTCCATCGCGGCGTATATCAGCGCAGCGCCAACATGACCTTGGCCTATGAAGCGGCGCGCGCGCGGGTGGCGCTATTTCTGGGCGGCGCGGCGGACGAAATAATGTTCGTGCGTGGCGCGACGGAGGGGATCAACCTTGTCGCGCAAAGCTGGGGCGCGGCCAATGTGGGGCCGGGTGACCGCATCCTCCTCTCCCACCTTGAACATCATAGCAATATCGTCCCTTGGCAATTGCTGGCGGAACGAGTTGGCGCGCATATCGATGTCTGTCCGCTGACGGCGGATGGCTGCATAGACCTTGACGTCGCAGCCAATATATTGACCCCGCAGCATAAATTGGTCGCGCTGGCGCATGTATCGAACGTGCTCGGCAGCCAATTGGACGTCCGCCGCGCCGCCGATCTGGCGCATGGGGTTGGTGCCAAATTGCTGATCGATGGCTGTCAGGCAGTGCCGCGACTGGCAGTCGATATGGCCGAACTCGGCGCCGATTTTTACGTCTTTTCGGCGCACAAGCTTTATGGCCCGACCGGGATTGGCGTGCTCTGGGCGCGGGCCGACATTTTGGACGCGATGCCACCATGGCAGGGCGGCGGCTCGATGATCGACAGGGTCAGCTTTACGGGCACGACCTATGCCCCTGCCCCCACCCGTTTTGAGGCGGGAACCCCCGCAATTGTGGAGGCTTGCGCGCTCCACGCCGCGATCGATTATGTCGAAGCCATCGGGTTGGACGCCATTGCCGCACATGAACATGCGCTGGTGGCAGAGGTGCGGCAAGCAATCGCGCGCATCCCCGGCGTACGCCTGTTTGGCCCGGCGGCAAGCGCGGGCATATTGAGCTTTGCGGTGGGGGACGTGCACCCGCATGATGTCGCGACCATATTGGATGAAGGCGGGGTCGCCATTCGCGCTGGTCACCATTGTGCGCAGCCGTTGATGGCACATCTGGGCGTCCCCGCCACCGCGCGCGCCAGCTTTGGCCTCTATAGCGACAGCGATGATGTGGCCGCGCTGGTGCGCGGCATCGAACGGGTTAAAAGGATTTTCGGATGAGCGACACCATCCCCCATGAAAATGTCACCAGCGTGCCGGTGCCGCCGCGCGCGCGGGTGAGCGCTGCCGAGAGCGACGCGGATAAAATGGCGCGCAAGCGTGATTATCTCTCCGGCTTTCTCGACGCCGCGCCCGCCGAACTGCCGACCGGTGCACCGGGCGGCGATTTGCACGATGCCATCGTCGATGCGCTCAAGGAAATTTACGACCCGGAAATCCCGGTCAATATTTATGACCTTGGCCTCATCTATAATGTCGAGGTGGGGGATGATGCGCATGTCGTGGTCACCATGACGCTGACGACACCCCATTGCCCGGTCGCCGAATCCATGCCCGGTGAGGTGGAAATGCGCGTCGGCGCGGTGCCCGGGACGGGGATTGTCGACGTTAATCTCGTCTGGGATCCGCCATGGAGCCCCGCCAATATGAGCGATGAGGCACGGCTCGAACTGGGGATGCTCTGATATGACCGACGCACCTGCAACCCGCGCCCGCCGCCCGCTGCCTGCCGCCATCACGCTTACCCCGCGTGCCGAAACGCGCATCGCCGATTTGATGGCAAAGGCACCTCCTGGCACCATCGGCGTCAAGCTGTCGACGCCGCGCCGGGGCTGTTCGGGGCTCGCCTATAGCCTCGATTATATCAGCGATGCGGTGGGGTTTGACGAACGCATCGAAACGCCGGGTGGGTTGCTCTATGTCGATGGTGCCAGCCTCCTCTACCTCATCGGGTCGGTTATGGACTGGGTGGAGGATGATTTTACCGCCGGTTTCACCTTTCAAAACCCCAATGCCAAGGGGGCGTGCGGCTGCGGCGAAAGCTTTACCGTCTGATTTTTATGTGCGCGTGCATTTTGCGCTTGCACGGCCTGCAACATTGATTCACCTTCGCCCTGTGCCGCGACAGGAAAGGGAGTGCGCACATGCCCATCCAACTAACGAAAGGAGGTGATCCGATGTCTCATGGTCTGCTAACGAGGTCGGTCGCTTGCTTTCGGAGCGTGCGCGAGCGCCGTTAAGGCCGCATCCGCGCCATCACGTTCCGGCGGGGGAAGCGACCCTCGCCGACCATGTAAGCCAGCCTTTTCGGGGTTGTTGACCCAAACAATACCGAAAAAGCGAAACAGATGGGGTCGCCGGAGCAATCCGGCGACCCTTTTCCTGTCGATTGTCAGCCTTTTCCGCGTTCGTCGCTGACCATATCGGCGGCGAGTTCCAGCCCCGCCGCGCCATCCGCCACGCCGCCGGACGGGGCATGCGGCAATTCCTGTTCGGCGGGTTCCTCCACCTCCAGCATCCCTTCCCATTTGGTGATGACGCTGGTCGCCACCGCATTGCCGACGACGTTGGTCGCGGTGCGCCCCATGTCGAGGAACTGGTCGATAGCCAGGATGAGCGCCACCCCCTCCACCGGCAGGCCAAACATGGCGAGTGTGCCGGTGATGACGACTAGCGATGCGCGCGGCACCGCGGCCACCCCCTTGGAAGAGATCATCAGGGTGAGGAGGATGACGATCTGCTGTCCGATGCTGAGGTCGATTTGATAGGCCTGCGCGATGAATATCGTCGCAAAGCTCATATACATCATCGAGCCGTCAAGGTTGAAGCTATAGCCCAATGGCAGCATGAAACCGGAAATGCGGCGCGGTACGCCGAAACGATCAAGCTGTTCGAAGAGCTTGGGCAGCGCTGCCTCCGACGATGCGGTCGAAAAGGCGATGAGCAAGGGTTCGCGAATATAGCGGATGAGCCGCCAGATGCGCCGGCGCAGGAAAAGCCCGCCGATGCTGAGCAGAATCACCCACAGGACAATCAGCGACAGGTAAAATTCAAACACCAGTTCAACATAGGTCGCCAAAATGCCGAGGCCGCTGACCGCCACCACCTTGGCAATCGCGCCGAACACCGCAAAGGGGGCAAAGCGCATGACATAGCCGGTCATCTGCAGCATCATTTCGGCCAGCGCATCGGCACCGCGCACCAGTGGTTTGCCGCGTTCCCCAATCGCCGAAAGCGCAACCCCGGCGAACAGCGAAAAGACCAAAATCTGCAAAATATTATTGGTCGCCAGCGCATCAAAGGCATTTTTGGGGAAGATGTGGAGGATGAATTCAAAGAAATGCAATTCCTGCACTTCGCCCACCGCTTCGCGGCTGGCATGGCTGACATCCACACCGACGCCGGGGGTGAAAAAATTGACCATGACAAGGCCGAGGCTGATCGAAATCAGGCTCGCCGCGATGAACCAGGCGATGGCGCGTGTCCCGATCCGCCCCAGCGCCCGGCTGTCCCCCATATGCGCAATGCCCACGACGATGGTGGAAAGGATGAGTGGGGCCACCAACATTTTGATAAGGCTGAGGAATATCTGGCTAAGCAGATTGAAACTGTCGATGTAAAATTGTTTCAGATCGCCGCTGATACCAAATGGCCAGACGGTGACATTCCCCGGCGTGATGAAATGGTGCACCAGCCAGCCGGCAAAAACGCCCAGCGCCATCCCCAACATGATATAGGTCGTCAGCCGCCGATCCATCCACTTTCCCCCTTATAGATTTGTTGCGAACCCTAAAACGGCGAATGCCAATCGGCAATCACCATATGGTGGATGGCACGCGCCATTATGCGCGCTTCATGTATACTGCGCGCGTCCCTCTCTGCCGCGCTTCATGTACATTGCGCCCGTCCCTCTCTGCCGCGCTTCATGTACATTGCGCGCGGTGCAACAGCATATGGTCAGCCAGCGTGAGCGCCAGCATCGCTTCGGCAACCGGAACCCCGCGAATTCCGACGCACGGGTCATGCCGCCCCTTGGTCCGCACCTCGGTCGGCTGGCCGTCTTTGGTGATGCTGGGAACGGGGGTCAAAATACTGCTGGTTGGCTTGAACGCCATCCGCACACGCACCGGCTGGCCGGTCGAAATGCCGCCCGAGATGCCGCCTGCATGGTTAGAAAGAAAGGCAGGCAGGCCGTTGCTGCCCGGGCGCATGGCGTCGGCATTCCCCTCCCCCGACAAGGCGGCAACCGCAAAGCCATCCCCGATTTCGACACCCTTTACCGCGTTGATGCCCATCATCGCCCCGGCAAGGTCGCCATCCAATTTGGCATAAATGGGTGCGCCCCACCCGGCGGGCACACCATCTGCCACCACTTCGACGATGGCACCGATGGACGATCCCGCTTTGCGTACCCCATCGACCAGTTCGGCCCATTGTTCGGCCACCAATGCATCGGGACAGAAAAAGGGATTTTGGCCAATGACATCGGCATCAAAACGCGCCGGATCAATCGCCACATCGCCGATTTGCGCCACCCAGCCGAGGATGCGGACATCGGGAATGATTTTGCGCGCGATCGCCCCTGCCGCCACCCGCATTGCGGTTTCGCGCGCGCTAGACCGGCCGCCACCGCGCGGGTCGCGCCGTCCATATTTGGCGTCATAGGCATAATCGGCATGGCCGGGGCGGTAGGCGGCGGCAATGTCGCCATAATCCTTGGACCGTTGATCCACATTGTCGATGATCAGACTGATCGGCGTGCCGGTCGTCGCCCCTTCATAAACGCCCGACAAAATCCGCACTTGGTCGGGTTCCTGCCGCTGCGTGGTAAAGCGCGATTGGCCGGGTCGCCGTGCATCCAAAAAGGGCTGGATGTCGGCTTCACAAAGCGCAATCCCCGGCGGGCAGCCGTCGACCACCGCGCCAATCGCCGGGCCGTGGCTTTCCCCCCATGTCGTCACGCGCAGCAAATGGCCAAAGCTATTATGGCTCATGATGGCTGCTCCGCGATAAACTCCACCCTGTTGCCAAAGGGATCATCGGCAAAAAAACGGGTGCGCCCCGCCACCGGTGCATCGTCGCGGGCGGGATGTCCGGCAGCTTCCAGCCGCTGACGCAAAACCATTATATCGGCGCAGGCAAAGGCAACATGCGCCTTTTTCGCAGGACGAAAATCCGCCTCGACCCCCAGATGCAGTTGTTGCGCGCCCAAGGCAAACCAGCAACCGCCGCGCGCTGCCATATCCGCTGGCTTGGGAATCTCCGCAAGGCCGACCACGTCGGCGTAAAAGGCGCGCGCCAAATCCTCCCCACCCGGCGGGATAGCGATTTGCACATGGTCTAGGGTTGGCGCACCGCTCATGCCAGCGCGATGTCCGGCGCATCTTCCTGTTTCATACCCACCGTATGATAGCCCGCATCGACATGGTGGGTTTCGCCGGTGACGCCGCAGGACAGGTCGGACAATAGGTAAAGCGCGGAACCGCCCACATCCTCTATCGTTACATTGCGGCGCAGCGGCGCGTTAAATTCATTCCATTTCAGGATCAGGCGGAAATCGCCAATCCCGCTTGCCGCCAATGTTTTAATGGGGCCTGCGCTAATCGCATTGACGCGGATATTGGCAGGGCCAAAATCATTGGCGAGATATTTGACACTGGTTTCGAGCGCCGATTTGGCGACCCCCATGACGTTATAATGGGGGATAACCTTTTCTGCGCCATAATATGACAATGTCAGCATCGACCCGCCATTGGGCATCATCGCTGCCGCCCGCTTGGCCACCGCGGTAAAGCTGTAGACGGAGATATTCATCGTCATCAGGAAATCGTCGAGTGTGACGTCGCTATATTTGCCGCGCAGCGCCTCCTTATTCGTATAGCCGATGGCATGGACGATGAAGTCAATCGTCGGCCAGCGCGCAGCCAAGCGGCCAAAGGCGTCATCCAGCGCCGCCTCAGTCGAAACGTCGCAATCGATCAAAAAGTCGCAGCCCAATTGTTCCGCCAGCGGGGACACGCGCTTTTCCATCACCTCCCCCTGATAAGAGATGGCAAGCTCCGCACCATATTCGTGCAGCGCCTTTGCTATCCCCCAGGCAAGGCTGCGGTCATTGGCCAGCCCCATGATGAGGCCACGTTTGCCCTCCATCAATTTGCGCATCACTCTACTCCATCGCCTGTGCGCCCGGCTCATCGATGCGATGGCCGATGGGCCGCCTTTGCCCATCCCCATCCGCCGATGCCAAAGCGGCGTTCAATTCTGCCCCGATAACCATCCCCAGCCCGACAAGGTAGAAAAAAAATAGGGCCACCATCACCCCGGCGAGACTGCCATAGGTCAAATCATAGGAAATCAGACGCGCCAGAACATGTGGCAAGGCGGTGCTGACCGCGAGCCACCACAGCGTCGTTGCTAATGCACCGGGCCATTTGGGGTTGTGCGACCCGCGAAACCGCTGTGGGGTCAGCGCCACGAACAGAGCGAACATCGCGATAAACAGACCGAATAGCGAAATGCCGCGCGTCATCGCAATTTCGCCGACCCCGGCAATTTCCGGCGGCAAAAAGCGCGCCATCAAATCACCCAGCGCCAGCGTTACCACTTGCAGACTGAAACAGATGAGGAGGAGGAGGACAGCCCCGACCACCAAACCCATGGAGGCGAGGCGATATTTCCAGAAGCTCTGGCTTGCCTGCGTGCCATAGGCGCGGCGCAAAATATCCCGCAACGTCTCGATCAAGCTGGCCACCGTCCACAGCCCAAAGCCCGCGCCAATCCACAATAAATGGCCGTTGCGCGCGGCAATGACCTCGCGCACCGGCGCGTCCAGCGTTTGCGCAATCCCCGGCGGCATGGTCGCCAATATCACTTCGAGCGCGTGCACGCCCTCGCTCGTGCGGCCAAAGCTTGCCGCAATAGCGGTTGCGCACAGGACAAAGGCAAATAGGGCGAGGAGTGAGAGATAGGCCAAATTCCCCGCATGGATGAACCCATCCTGATAAGCGCCGAGCAACACGCGGCGTGTGACCCGCCAAAAACGCGACAACCATAATTTTTCAAAATTAAGTGCGGCGCGCACCATCGCGGTCAATTTATCAGCGCTGCTCACACACCCAACGCCGCACGCACGGCGCGCGTGTCGCTCCAATCCGCAGCAAATTGTTCGAGCGCGGCATCATCGGCGGGCACATCGATCTGGAGCGCGACCAACTGGTCACCACGCGTCCCGTCGCGCCGGGAAAACCCCTTGCCCTTAAGGCGCAATATCTTGCCCGAGCTTGCCCCCTTGGGGATGGAGAGCACCACCGGCCCATCCACCGTCGGCACGCGCACCTTTGCCCCCAACACCGCCTCTGCCAAGGTGATCGGCAGGTCGAGGCGGATGTCCACACCATCACGGCGGAAAAAGGCATGGCTGCGGATTTCTATGGTGACCGTTGCATCGCCCGCACCGCCCGGCCCCGCTTCGCCCTTGCCTTTCAGGCGAACCTGCGTCCCATCCTCCACCCCGGCGGGGAGTTTCAGGTCGATTGTCTTGCCATCGGACAGGGTGATGCGTTGCGCGGCGAGCGTAGCCGCATCGACAAAGCCAACGGTCAGTCGATATTGGATATTGGCGCCCTTGGGCGGCGGTGTGCGGCGCGAACGTCCGCCGAAAAGTTCATCGAATATGCCGCCGAAGTCGCTGCCTTCACCGGCGTAGCTGCCCCCGGCAAAGCCACCTGCGGCCCCGGCGCCGGGGCGTGGCCGTCCACCGCCAAAGCCGCCAAATCCGCCGGCAAAGGGGTTGGCGGGATTGCCCGATGCGTCGATTTCACCCCGGTCAAAGCGGGCGCGCTTATCCTTGTCGGACAAAATGTCATATGCCTGCGTCACTTCGGCAAAGCGGTCGGCGGCGCGCGGATTATCCTTGTTCGCGTCGGGGTGCAATTCCTTGGCGAGCTTGCGATAGGCCTTTTTAATCTCCGCCTCGCTGGCGCTGCGCGCTACACTCAATAATGAATAAGGGTCTGCTGCCATGCGGCATAGCTAAGCGGCGATGCCATATTGGGCAAGGGGTGACGCATGAAAAGACCCGCGGCCCCACTCGACCCACAGGCGCGAAGGCGATATGGGCGCAGCCATGGATAATGACGCCCCCACCTGCCCCTTCTCCCTGTTCGACGACTGGCTGGCGGCGGCCAGCGCCAGCGAACCCAATGACCCCAACGCCATGACACTCGCGACGGTCGACGCAGCAGGGCGGCCATCGGCGCGGATTGTCCTGCTCAAAGACCATGGCCCCCGTGGCTTTACATTTTACACCAATGGCGAAAGCCGCAAGGCAGGGGATATGGCGGCAAATCCCCATATCGCCCTCCTCTTCCACTGGAAGAGCCTTCGGCGGCAAATACGCATCGAAGGGCCGGTGACGGCGGTTTCGGACGCGGTGAGCAATGCCTATTTCGCCACCCGTCCGCGCGCCGCGCAATTGGGCGCATGGGCGAGCGACCAGTCCCGCCCGCTCAGCCATCGCGGCGAATTTGAAGCGCGGTTGGCGGCGGCAGATGCCCGCTTTGCAGGCGCAGATGTGCCGCGCCCGCCGCATTGGGGCGGCTATATATTATCGCCAGAACGGATCGAATTTTGGCAGGACGTCGAACATCGGCTGCACCACCGCATGATGTTTACACGCGCCAATGGTGCGGACGAATGGCAGAGCGGCCTCCTCTTCCCATGATTGCGACTTCCCCCGAAGCGCGCGGGCGGTGGACACAGCGCGCGGCGACGGCATCGATGGCGGTGGCCCTCCTCCTCCTCCTCCTCAAGGGGTGGGCGGCGTGGCGCACCGGCTCGACCGCGATGCTGGGCAGCTTTGCCGATACCGCGCTCGACCTCGTCGCCAGCGCGATCACGCTTTTCGGGGTTTATATCGCCGCGCTGCCGGCGGATGATGACCATCGGTTCGGCCATGGCAAGGCAGAGGCGCTGGTTGCGCTGATCCAGATGATGATCGTCACCGCATCGGCACTGTGGATCGGGGCACGCGCCATCGGTCGCTGGCAAACCGGAACTGGCGCGGCCGATGCCCCCTATGGCATTGGCGTGTCGCTGGTGGCGATGGCGCTGACTACATGCCTCATCCTCTATCAAAACCATGTCGTGCGGCGGACAGGCTCCCTCGCCATTGCGGCGGACAGGCTCCATTATGCATCCGACCTGCTACTCAACGCGGCGGTGATTTTGGCGCTCATCGCCGACCAATATCTGGGCTGGCATGGCGCAGATGCCGCTTTTGGCCTGCTGATTGCATTATGGCTGATATATGGCGCGGCGCGCGGTGCCATTGGCGTTATCGACCATCTGATGGACAAGGAATGGCCCGACGCCAAGCGGGCGGCGCTGGTCAATGTCGTGATGCGCGATGCGGATGCGCTGGGCGTCCATGATGTGCGCACGCGTTCGTCGGGCGGGCAGGATTTTGTCCAATTCCATCTGTGGGTGCGCGCCGAAATGACCATCCGCGAAGTGCATGATGTCATGGACCGCATCGAAGCCGAACTGGAGCGCCATTTCCCGGGACTCGAAATCTTCATCCACCCCGACCCCGAAGGGCATAGGGCAGAAGGCGCACGTTAAAGCGCGCTGGAAATCAGCCCCATTGTCTGGCGCAGCGCATCCATTTGCGCATCGGTGGTGATGCCCAGTCGCACCATGGTCAGCCCCTGCGCGGGCGACACCACAACATATTGTCCCTGATGGCCAACAAAGGCGAATAGGTCTGCCGCTCCGCGATCGGGCCAGAGTGCCCCGTTGCGCGGCGCCGATGGCACCCGGTTGAGCCATATATGCCCGCCATAGGCCGGGTTGGCAGGCGATGGGGTGCGCATGAAATCCACCCAGCTTTGCGCCAAAATCCGCGTGCCATCGGGTGCAACGCCGCCCAATCGCAACAATTCGCCGAGCCGGGCATAATCCCGCGCACTCGCGTGCATGATCGACCCGCCGATCATGGTTCCCGCCGGGTCAAATTCGACCTGCAAATGCTCCAATCCCAGTGGCCGTGCCAACCGCCCATCCATAAAATTGCGCATCGCATCGCGCCGGATCGCCGGAACCACGCTGTCGGTCAGACTGCGCGCGATAATGTCCGCCAAAATGACGCTGGTTGCCGAACTATACAGAAAATTTTCGCCCGGGGCGGCAATGGCCGGCTTGGCTTCGGCCATCGCTGCCATATTGGCCGCACCATCCCCAAATAACATATTGACCGTATCGCTCGACCAAATCGGCTCCCCCACCTCCACATGTTCAAGCCCGCTCGCCATGTGGAGCAGATCACGCAATTTTATGCCGCCACGCGGGTCGCCCGCGCGCTGCCATGCCGGGATGGGCGCAGGTTCGTCGAGCGACAGGCGACCATCGCCCACCAAAATACCGACCAATATGGCGGTGATGGATTTGGCCATCGACCAGCTGATAAGGCGGCTATTTGCCGAAAAACCATCGGCATAATATTCCGCAATCCCATTGCCGCCACGCAAAATATATAGCGCGCGGGTTTCGCCATGCGCGTCCTGATTGCCAATCAGATTTTCGATTGCCCGGCGGGCCGCACCCGGCAGTTGCGCGCTGCCCAATGCCCGCGCCAGCGCAGGCGAAACGTCCACATCGCGCCCGTCATCCCCCCCGCATGCGTGGAGCAGCGGGGCAGCAAGCGGGGCGATCAACAGGCCGCCCAATAATTTGCGACGGCTTGCCAAGGGGGCGAAATTACGCTTCATGCCGCGCTGTGACTAGCGCATCCCCGCCCCCGAGTGCAACGCCCCCCGGTGCCAGAGGCAGCGGCGCCGCGCGCAATCCTTTGCGCACGCGATTGTGGATATTATTTGCCATGCTGCTGGCGGCGGCGCTGCTGCTGTGGAAATTGCCCGCATGGAATCTTCAGGCCGATGTCGGTGCCGCCTATGGCGCGCGGATGGGCTGCGCCTGCCGCTATATAGAGGGGCGTGCACTCGACAGTTGCACGCGCGATTTTGAACCGGGGATGGAAATGGTCAGCCTGTCGGAGGATAGCGAAAACAAGATGGTGACCGCGTCGGTGCCATTGCTCGCATCGCGCAGCGCGCATTATGTGGATGGCAGCTGCGTTTTCGCCGACGCGCCCTAACCCCTTCAGCGCCGCGTCTCAGCAATCCAGCCGCCGCCCACCACCCGGTCCCCGTCATATAAGACCGCAGCCTGCCCGGGCGCGACGCCATATTCAGGGTCGGCAAAGTGCAGCCAGCTGCCGTCAAAATGCGCCGCCGCTGGCTTGGCAAGCGAACGCACCTTGGCAGCGAGCGGCCGGTTGGTGGCCCCTGCCAACATATTGCAATCGACCAGCCGTGCCGCCGCAACCGCCAATGCGGCGCGCGGGCCAACAACTACTTCATCCCGCGCAGCGTCGAGCCGCAACACATAGAGTGGTTCGGCCAAGCCACCGATTTCCAGCCCACGCCGCTGACCGACGGTGAAATGGATAATGCCTTGGTGGCTGCCCAGCACATCACCCGCTTCATTAACGATATTGCCGGGCCGGATGCTGTCGGGCCGCACACGGCGCACGACGCTCGCATAATCGCCATTGGGGACGAAACATATGTCCTGACTATCGGGCTTGGCGGCGATGCCGAGGCCCAGTTCCCCGGCGATGCGGCGCACCTCAGCCTTGGGCATATTGCCGAGCGGAAAGCGCAAATAATCGAGCTGCCCCAAGCTTGTTGCGAATAGGAAATAGCTTTGGTCACGCGCCGGGTCGATCGCGCGGTGCATTTCGACGCCCCCTGCCCCCATGATGCGGCGAACATAATGGCCGGTCGCCAGACAATCGCCGCCCAAATCACGCGCGATGGACAAAAGGTCGGTGAACTTGGGGCCCATATTGCATCGGACGCAAGGGATGGGGGTGCGCCCGCTGAGATAATCATCGGCAAATTGTTCAACCACCGCCTGACGAAAGGCACTGACATGGTCGACAACATGGTGAACAAAACCCAGCCGCTGCGCGACCTGTGCCGCATCGCGAATATCCTGCCCCGCGCAACATGCGCCTGCGCGGCGCGGCGCACCATCGCTGTCATAGAGGCGCAGCGTAATGCCGATGACATCCGCGCCCGACCGCGCGGCGAGCGCGGCGACAACGCTCGAATCGACGCCGCCCGACATGGCGACGACAATCCGCCGACCCGTCAAATCGGCACCCAGTTGGAAATCTGCCTGCATGGGGCCGCGCCTTAGGCGCAATTGCCCCAAAGCGCCAGTTCAGCGGGGTGAACGGCGCTTAACCTGTGCTAATGCGCCGTAAATTCCGTCTTTACCGGGCCTTAGCTGCTTGTCGTTTAGGGCAGCACTATGCAATGGAATCACCCCCCCCTGTTGGACAAGGCTGCGCATGGCACGCTCGCGCGTGTCGATTTTGACATGCTGCGTGTCCTTATCGCCATGCGCCAAAATGCGCTGCCCACTGTCGTCGCGCTGCACCAACTGCCCAAAAGCGCCGACGATGGCGATGTTGGCGATGCAACGCCCACCGGCGGGCACGGCAGCTTTTTGGGCGCAGCCCCGCATCATATTGCGGCGGCTACAAAAAATTCGTCTTACCCGCCCGTTAACCATGGGGTTTTAGCCGATGTTCAATCGGCTGGCCTATCCACCTCTTCATCGGCTGAATTGACCCCCAGTTCAGCACAGCAGAGGTTCGTATGAACGAGAATCAGAACTTCCGGCCTGACCGCGTGATTGGCCCCTTGGGCGAATCGCTGACGCTCGATTCGCTGCCCCCGCCCAGCACGACCCGCTGGGTTGTCCGCCGCAAGGCAGAGGTGGTGGCGGCGGTCAACGGCGGCTTGCTCAGCGTTGATGAGGCGTGCGAACGCTATAGTCTGACGCTGGAGGAATTTGCCGGGTGGCAGCGTGCGATTGATCGCGCTGGCATGCCCGGGCTGCGCGTCACGCGCATCCGCCAATATCGCGATCTGTACGAACGCCAACAGCGTTTCTGAATCAGCGCATAGTGCGCAAACAGGCGGCGTCGAACCTGGGTTCGGCGCCGTTTTTGTTTCAAATTTATCCTATGGTTTCAATGATTTTAAGCTTTTTCCTTGTCTTTACAGGCTGGCCATGTTCCACTTTCCCCGTCCGGTCGCATTGACCCGTACCTTATGGAACACCCAAATGGGGAGAGTAAGATGAGCTTCATTATCGCATTGATCGTCGGCGGCTTGATTGGCTGGATCGCCAGCAAAATCATGAATACCGATGCGCAACAGGGCATTTTCCTCAATATCGTCGTCGGTTGCGTTGGCTCGTTGCTCGGCAAATGGATTGCCAGCGCCTTTTTCGGCATGGGCGGTATGGGGCTGCGCGATGGCATCGACATCCCCTCCATCCTCGTCGGTTTGGCGGGTGCCGTTGTTCTGCTCGGCATCATCAACCTCATCCGGCGCGGCAGCGTGCGTTAACTATTTCATTTTTCGGCATAATCGGGGCGGTGTTGCAGCGATGCAGCGCCGCCCTTTTACGTGGCGTCTACAATGGTTTTTCTTGGCATCGCAGCGTAAATCCTGCATAGCGTCGCGCCATAGTCCGCGCAAAACGGGACAATTTTGCAACAACTGCCGGGGATGGCTTGCAATCTCTTGCACGTGGTGACTTATTACGATAATACAGCAAGGCTCTCCAAAGCCGATATTGTGGCGCAAGGCGCACACAAAAAAGCGGCAGGCCGACAGGATAAAGACAATGAATTATGAATCCGGAACCCTTACCCCCGCGACGGGAGACGCCGGTGGCGATGGTTGGGACGTCAATGTTGACACCGCGCGCGCGCGCAAAGAGCGCTGGATAATGATCGCCGCCGCCATTGTGGCGGTATTGATTTTATTATTCGCATGGATGCAGTTTGGCGGGGGCAGCGCCGGTCAGGCAGAAGCCGCCAAGGGTGGCGGCGCTGGCGATGATTCCATCCCCAGCGTAACCGTCATGGTGCCGGGACGCAGCAATGTGGAGCGTATCATTTCGGCGACCGGCAGCCTTGCCGCGCGGCGCGAAATGCCGGTCGGTGTTGCGGGCGAAGGCGGGCAGGTTGTGCGCGTCCTTGTCGAACCGGGTCAATGGGTGGCGGCAGGTCAGGTGCTGGCCACCATCGACCGCCAAGTACAGGCCGGTGAAGCGGAATCGCTGTCGGCGCAAATCCGGGTGGCGGAGGCGAATGCCCGCCTCGCCCAAGCCGAACTGGACCGCGCCACCGCGCTCTCCGCGCGTGGCTTTGTTTCGACGGCCGATCTGGAACGCAAGACCGCCACACGCGACGCAGCGGCGGCGCAGGTGCGCGTCGCCCGCGCGCAATTTGCGCAAAGCCGCGCGCGTATCGGGCGGCTCGACATTCGCGCGCCCGCTGCAGGCTTGGTCCTCACCCGTCAGGTGGAACCGGGTCAGGTGGTGAGCGCGGGCAGCGGGGTCTTGTTCCGCATGGCGCGCGGCGGGGAAATGGAATTACTCGCCAATGTCACAGAGGGTGATTTGGCACAATTGTCGGTCGGCGAACGGGTCAATGTTACCCCGGTTGGCGGCGCGCAAAGCTATACGGGGCAAATCTGGCAATTATCGCCGGTCATCAACCCCGAAACCCGGCAAGGGGTGGCGCGTATCGCCCTTTCCTATGCCAGCGGCATCCGCCCCGGCGGCTTTGCCGAAGCACGCATCGTAACCGGGTCGGCGGTCGCGCCGTTACTGCCAGAATCCGCCGTGCTCAACGATGAACAGGGCAGCTATGTCTATGTCATCGACCGCGACAATAAGGCGCAACGTGTGGCCGTAACCATTGGTCAGGTCAGTAGCGCCGGGGTCTCCATCCTTTCCGGTCTGACTGGCCAGGAACATGTGGTGGTAAGCGCGGGTGCATTTTTGAACCCCGGTGACAGAGTGCGGCAGGTCATTGCCCGCCGCCCGTCGTAATATCTGCCGGATGGGAGCGTTAGCGCCATGAATTTTCGCAATATTTCGGCATGGGCCATTCGCAACCCCATCCCACCCATCGTGCTGTTTGTCGCGCTCACCCTGATGGGGATTATGAGCTTCATGCGCATGCCGGTGACCCAACAGCCCGACATCGACTTTCCCGCCGCGCAGGTTTCGATCATCCAGCCGGGCGCGGCGCCGACCGAAATGGAAACGCAGGTCGCCCAAAAGGTTGAAGCTGCGGTGCGCAACATCAACGGGGTGGATGAGATTAACACATCGGTGCGCGAAGGCAGCACCAACATGTTCATCCAGTTCGACATCGGGACACCCATTGACCGCGCGGTCAATGACGTGCGCGATGCAATTGCCAATATCCGCAGCGACCTGCCCGACGGCATTTTGGAACCGCAAGTAACCCGGGTTGATACATCGGGCGATCCGATTGCCTATATTTCGGTCGAAGCGGTGGACATGACGCTCGAACAATTGAGCTGGTTTGTCGATGATGTCGTGGCCAAGCGGCTACGCGGCCTCGAAGGCGTGGCGGCAGTCAGCCGCGACGGTGGCGTCAACCGCGAAATTCGCGTGATTTTGGATCCTGCCAAAATGCAAGGGCTGGGCGTCACCGCCGCGCAGATCAACCAGCAATTACGGCAGGTTAACGTCAATGCAGCGGGCGGGCTGGCCGAAATTGCCGGGGCCGAACAATCGCTGCGGGTTTTGGGCAATGCGCGCGACGCGCACCAATTAGCCAATACGCAGATTTCCATCAGCGGCGGGCGGACCATCAAATTGTCCGACGTTGCCGAAGTGCGCGACCTTTACGCCGAACAGCGCAGTTTTGCGACGATGAACGGGCGGCAGGTGCTGTCCTTTTCCATCACCCGCGCCAAAGGGGCATCGGACGTTGCCGTCTATGCACTGGTCGAAGCGGAGCTGGCAAAAATCCGCGAGCAAAATCCCAAGGTGCAGTTTCGCGAGCTGTTTTCCAGCGTTGGATATACCGAATCCGATTATGAATCCTCCATCACCGCGATGATTGAGGGGGCGGTGCTCGCCGTCGTCGTCGTGTTCCTGTTTCTGCGTGACTGGCGCGCGACGATTATTTCGGCGCTCGCCATCCCATTGTCGGCCATTCCCGCCTTTTGGTTCATGGAAATGCTGGGCTTTTCACTCAACTCCATCAGCCTTCTCGCGCTCAGTCTGGTGGCCGGCGTGCTGGTCGATGACGCGATTGTGGAAATTGAAAATATCGTCCGCCATATGCGGATGGGCAAAAGCGCCTATCAAGCGTCGATCGATGCGGCCGACGAAATCGGTTTGGCGGTGCTCGCAACCACCATGGCGATTGTCGCGGTGTTCTTGCCGGTTGGCCTGATGCCGGGCGTTTCAGGGCAGTTTTTCAAGAATTTCGGGCTGACCGTGGTCGCCGCCGTGCTGATGAGCCTTGCCGTCGCGCGGCTTATCACGCCGATGATCGCTGCCTATTTCCTGAAAGCGCATGGGGAGGCGGAACATAGCGCACGCTGGGTGCAAACCTATGTCCATTGGCTGGAATGGACGCTGCGCAACCGTTGGAAAACCATGCTTTGCGGCCTTGGGGCCTTTGCCGCCACCATTGCCGCCTTTGCGACACTCAGCTTTACCTTTCAGCCCGACCTCGATTTTGACTATAGTCAGATCCGCATCGAAATGACGCCGGGGACGACGCTGGCACATACCGAACAGGTCATTCGCCGGGTGCAGGATGCGGTGACCGCCGACCGCGATGTGGTGGAGGCTGCCTATGCCGCCATCAACCCGGGCAATGGACGCATCTATCTGACGCTACGCAAGGACCGCCCGATATCGAGCATCGAGTTTGAAAATCGCTGGTCGCCGCGTTTGGCCAATGTCGCCGACGCACGGGTCACATTTTCTTCGCAAAATGGCGGTTTTTCGGGCCGCGACCTGTCGATCACTTTGGGCGGCAGCGACCCGGTTGTGCTGAACCGCACCGCCAATGCGATTGTCGCACAGATGCGCGGCATGCCCGAATTGGTCGCCCCGCGCGTCAATGGCGATATGGCACGCCCCGAAATCACCATCCGACCGCGGCTTGACTTGGCCGCCTCCATGGGGGTGACGACAGCAGCATTGTCGCAAACCATCCGCTTGGCGACGCTGGGTGATATTGACCAGAATAGCGCCAAGTTCAGCCTGTCCGACCGGCAAATACCGATCCGCGTTGCGCTCGACCCAGCGGCGCGACGCGACATTGCCACCATTGAAAACCTGCCGGTTCCCACGTCCACCGGCGGTTCGGTGCCCTTGAAATCGGTCGCCGAAATCAGCTTTGGCTCGGGGCCAACGGTGATCCAGCGCACCAATTTGGAACGACGCCTGACGATAGGGGCTGACCTTGCCAATAATCCGGCCACTGGCCAGCCCTATGTCTCGGGTGAGGCGATGGCCAAGATCGACAATCTGCCTGCGATGCGCAACCTGCCGCAAGGCGTGTCGCGTCTGAAGCTTGGTCAGGACAAATGGCAAGAGGAAATGGTTACCAACTTCCTGATTGCGGTGGTTTCGGGCATATTCTTGGTCTTTGCGGTTCTGGTCTTGCTCTATCACCGCATCATGCCGCCCTTCGTCAATATGGCATCGCTACTCCTCGCGCCCTTGGGGGCGGCGCTGGCGCTCCATATCTGCCGCATGCCATTGTCGATGCCGGTCTTTATCGGCATTTTGATGCTGCTCGGCATCGTTGCCAAAAACTCGATTTTGGTGGTCGATTTCGCGCTCGAGGAAATGAACAAGGGCATCGACAAGTTTGAAGCGATTTTGGACGCAGGGCGCAAACGCGCGCAGCCGATTGTTATGACCACGGTGGCGATGGTCGCTGGGATGGTGCCGACATCGCTGGCACTGACGGGTGATGGCGCGTGGCGCCAACCGATGGGGGTGACGGTGATCGGGGGATTGATCGTCTCAACCGTCCTCACACTGCTGATTGTGCCCGCTGCTTTCAGTCTGGCGGTTGGTGCGGAAACCCGCTTTGGCCCATTGCTGCGTCGCCGGTTCCTCACCTATAAGCCGGGAGATGAGCATAAGGGGCAAATCCCGCAACCCGCAGAATAGGGCATGGTCGCTGGGGGCGCGCCGCGCGTGACGCAGCCGCCAGCGCCCCAAGCGGCCGTGCAGCTTGACCGACATGGCATTGCCATCGCCACCCACGGTTGGAACATCCGCTGGGTGGCGAGCGGGTTGCTGGTCGTCATGGCGGGGCTGTTCATCGGGACAAGCCGATTTGCCGACATCCACCCCGCCATCGGCTTTGTCCGGGCCTTTGCAGAGGCGGGGTTGGTCGGCGGTTTGGCCGATTGGTTCGCGGTCACTGCGCTCTTTCGCCACCCGATGGGGCTGCCCATCCCCCACACCGCGATCATCCCCGAAAACCGCGACCGCATTGCCGACACGCTGGCGCGGTTCATCCGCAAAAATTTCCTCGTCCCCCGGCTGATTGCGCTACGCCTGCGCCACATCGACGTTGCCGGTGCGGTCGGGCGCTTTCTTGCGGAGCCAGAGGGAGGCGAGGGCCGGCTAAAGGCCGGTGCTTCGCGGCTGATTGCCGATATGGTCGGCGCGCTGGATGAGGAACGGCTGGGCGGCATCGTCAAATCGGGGATTGCCGACAGGCTACGGCAGTTGAATCTGGCCCCGCTGCTCGGCCAAAGCCTAGACGCTGCAATGGCACAAGGGCGGCACCAGCCGCTGATCGACGGGTTCGCCCAATGGGCGGACAAGACGCTCAGTAAGAATGACCATCTGATCCGCGATATGGTGCATGAACGCGCCAACAGCCTGTTGCGCCTGACGGGGCTGGATGAAAATATCGCCAATGCCATCATCAACGGCTTGCACAAATTGCTCCACGACATGGCGGGTGACCCGGCGCACCCGCTGCGCCAGCGGGTGGAGGAGGGGCTGGCCGATCTGGCGCGCGATTTGCAAAATAAGAAAAAAATGCGCCAGCAGGTCGATAAAATACGTGACGAAATTTTGGACAATGCCGCGATCCGCGCATGGATTGACGGATTATGGGAACAGGCGCGTGGCGCATTATTGTCGGCAGCGCGCGACCCCGATTCCGCGCTGGCCGGCAAATTGGGCGAAAGCCTGCAACAATTGGGCAGCATGCTGGCAGAGGATATGCGCATCAAACGCGCGCTCAACCGGCTGGCGCGCCGTTCGATTGCCGGTGCGGTCGATACCTATGGCGACAGCGCGGTGCGACTGGTTTCAGACACGGTGCGCGGTTGGAACAGCGCGACGCTGACCGACCGGCTGGAACAAGTGGTGGGTGATGACCTGCAATATATCCGTATCAACGGCACCTTGGTCGGCGGGCTGGTCGGGCTGGTTCTGCACGCCATAGAGCGGCTTATCTAAGCCCCGATGAAATTGGCAGCGCGCCGTTCAAAAACGCTTGCCACCCCCTCTGCATAGTCGGCGGTAGCGCGCAATTTCGCCTGTTCACCATGTTCGAGGTCGAGCCGCGCACGCACCGCATCGACAAGGCCGGCACGCAATGTGGCGCGCGTGGTGAGCAGGGCCAAGGGCGCATTTTCGGCAATTTCCTGTGCCAGCGCGTGCGCGCCATCGCGCGCAGCGCCGCTGTCGGTCAGCCGATCAATCAAACCCCAGTCCAGCACATCGGCCGCCTTATACCGGGTGGAGGTCAGGAACATTTGCTGCGCGCGCTGCACGCCGATGAGGCGCGGCAGCGTCAACGTCAGGGCAAAGCCGGGGTGAAAGCCCAGCCGTGTGAAATTGGCAGCAAAGCGCGCTTCGGGCGCGGCGACGCGAAAATCGGCGGCGACGGCAAGCCCCATCCCCGCACCAACCGCCGCCCCCTGAACAGCGGCGACCATCGGCTTTTTCGCCGCAAATATGGGGAGCGCCGCATCATAAAATTCGCGGATCGGATCGGCACTGTCGCTGCCCATGCCGCCGGGGGTGGCAAGGTCGGCGCCACCGCAAAAAACGCGCCCTTCGCTGGCCAGCACTACCGCGCGCACCGCCATGTCCCCATCACAATCGGCGAGCGCGGCGGCAATATCAGCCAGCATGCCGATCGTCGCATGATTATGCGGCGGGCAGGCAAAGCAGATTTCGGCCACATGGCCCGATTTGGTCAATTTTACGCTGTGCTGCATCACCCTGCCCTATCTTTTGGTTGCCATTAAATTGCGCGCCACCACCATCCGGTGCACTTCGCTTGGCCCATCATAGATGCGCATCGTGCGCACCCGCTGGCCCAGCAGGTGCAGCGGCATTTCACGCGTCATGCCCATTGCGCCGAAACATTGCATGGCTTGGTCGATGATCCGCTGCGCCATTTCGGTCGCCCGGATTTTGAGCATCGAAATTTCGCTGCGCACGTCGCGCCCTTCGTCCAATTTCCACGCGCAATCATATGCCATCAGGCGGGTTGCGTGAATGTCGATAGCGGCGTCCGCCACCCACCATTGCACCGCCTGCCGGTCGGCCAGCTTTTCGCCAAATGTGGTGCGCTGCGGCGCATATTCGGTCATCATGTTGAGCGCGCGCTGCGCCGCACCGATGCACCATGCGGCAATTTCCATCCGCCTTGTCCCCAGCCGCAACTGCATCGGCGCAAAGCCGCCGCCTTCTTCCCCGAGCAATTTCCAGCCCGCCACCCGACAATCGTCGAGTGCAACTTCATAGGTGGTTTCACCACCGATCATCGGAATCGCGCGCAAGACATTGAATCCGGGCGTATCGCGATCGACCAGAAAAGCGGACAGACCGCCGCGCCCCGCCGCGCCGGTGCGCGCCATCAATATGGTGAAATCACATTCGTCGGCGCGGGTAATCCAGATTTTGCGCCCATTGATAATCCAGTCCCCGCTGCCATCATCGGCGCGCACCGCGCGCGTCGTCATCCCGCTGGGGTCGGCACCTGCGCCCGGTTCCGATATGCCAATCGCCGAAATGGTTTCGCCGCGCGCATAGGGCGCGAGATAGGCGTCGCGCTGCGCTTCGCTGACGCTTGCCGCCAGCATCCGCAAATTGGGGCTATCGGGCGGCAGGACATATTTGGCGACCGTCCCGCCCAATGCTTCATTGACCGCGACCAGTGCGACATGCGGCAGGTCATGCCCGCCCAATTCCGCTGGTGCATCAAGCGACCATAGCCCCATATCGTGGCTTATCGCGTCGAGCGCGCTGCGTTCGGCCGCCGTCAATTCGGGATTCTCGCCCGCCGCTTCGCGCGCCAGCACCGCCCCCTCCAAAGGGATGAGGTGATCGGCGACGAAACGCTGCACCAAATCGGCCAGCATGCGATGTTCTTCGACCAGTTCAAAATTCATATGTGCGCTCCCACCCAAGCCATGCACGAGGCTGAAGCGCTTTTCTAGAGCGGCCATCGTCAATCAATTCAATTGATTGCCAAGACTGTCACCCGCATAAAATGCTTTGTCGTTGCTTTCGGGCACGTAGCAACGATATGCCGTTGTTCATCGCACGTGCGCGGGAGGACAAGATGTCGGCCATCAAGATTCCGAAAAAAGTACATGAACGGATCATCTCGGGACTTCGGAAATATCAGCCCATCGTGCGGCGCATTGCGGAACGGGACGTTTCGGAAGCTGACACGGTAACCGTGATAAAGGACATGCTCAGCGACATATTCGGGTATGACAAATATGCTGAACTTACGAGCGAACAACAAATTCGCGGTACATACTGCGACCTAGCCATTCGGGTAGAAGGCAAAATCTACTATCTTTGTGAGGTAAAATCTGCCGGCACCAACTTGACCGATAGCCACTTGCGACAAGCCGTAAATTACGGCTCACATCAAGGGATCGAATGGATAATATTGTCAAACGCCCGCCGTTGGATCGTCTATAGAATTAAATTTTCTCAGCCAATATCGTGGGAAGAAGTGTGCAATATCGAATTGGATACGCTGCCCAGAACGCTGGAAAGCGTCGAAAAGCTGTTCCTGCTCTGCCGCGAATCCATCGCGTCTGATGCGCTCGAATCGTTCCACCGCCATGCACAGATCGTCAATCGCAATGTTATTGCCGAAGTCCTTCAAGGCGAGGCTGTGGTAGCGACTTTACGCAAAGAATATCGCCGCCTGTTTGATGGCCTTAAGGTCAATGACGATGATTTGCGGGGGTTGTTGGTCAATGAGGTGATCAAACGCGATGCCTTGGATGGCGAAGCTGCGGTCACCGCAAAGGCCATGGTCAAAAAGGCCGAACAAAGCCTGAAGCGCAAAGCTGCAAAAACCAAATAGATTCAAAGGAAATTTGGATCCCCGGCGAGGACTCGAACCTCGATTGACGGAGTCAGAGTCCGCTCTCTTACCATTAGAGGACCGGGGAAAGGAAATGGGCCGTTAAACCGCAGAAATCCTTGTGTCAAGCGGTGCGCAAAGTCGGCCAGCCGACTATTCAAAAGTCGGCTGGCCGACTTTTGCACCATTGCTCAGCACAACAATCCCCACCCGCAGCGCGCAATCGTCTGACGATCAGCACCGATGAAAGGATAGCGAATTCACAATCAGCGGGATAATGCATGCATCTGGTAGGGAAATGTCGCCGGCATCATTCGATACCGGCGACACTCTGAGACGAAGCTTAATTTTTGGGTCCGTGCTTGCCGGTTTTATACCGTTCAACCACCGTTGTGCGAGGCCGACGCTCAGCTTCGCGGACGGTAATGAACTGTCCGGTGCTTGCATCACGCCCACGCTCATGAGTGTTGCGATCTGCCATAAGGTATCACCCCCTTTCCGCGGCAGATGCCGCGTTAGAATGGGAGCGAGCCTTGGGCCGGGGGCACGTCAGGGAAATGGCGGCCCCGCATGACTTCAGACACGCGACCTTGGTTGACTCCAACCACTGCAGCAGCTTGATGCTGATACAAGCCCTTATCCTGAACAAGATATCTGATCTGTGCCGCGAGTTCCTCAGAAATCGGCGGCGATCTGCGCCTCTTCATTGTCATTTCCTTCTTAGAAAACGACGTGGCGCGTTGACATTGCGACTAGGAGGATTAGTATGTCCTCCGTTGATCAACACCCCCGCGTCACGTCGCGGTGCTTCTCGGGCCAGAGCGTTAGCCGCGCTCTGGCCCGATCTGTTTTTGCCATATTAACCATGTATAGGCAACTATAGAATCGCTGTAGAAGCGTTTTCAGAGCCACAAGGGCCCTGGGCCCTTCCAAGACCCTAAAGGTTCATTATTCGCCTGACATCGCCGCAAAATGGCAAAATGGGGCATTTGTGCACATAAGGCTATCTTTATATGTTGTTCGATTTGTGTTCTGCGAAGCCGCCAGCAGCCGGAAACTAGCCGCGGCGTAGGCCGAAGAGGCGCGGCCCATTCAAGGTGGTCGAGAAGCGTGACGCCGGTCATGTGGCGTCAACAACTATCGTCGTGCGACAACCGCTTCAGGCAGGCCTTCCGAACAAGGCGTCAATCGATTTTGGCTTTTCGAACCAGCTGGGCATGGCTCGACAAACCGCATAGTCAGCCGACTTTTGCAAAAAATCGGCGGAAAATACGGCAAAAGTTACAATCTAAGATATTGAAAATAAACGACCTCTTATGTCTTACCATTAGAGGACCGGGGAATGTCGGCGCGCTCTATCCAGCGTGTGTGGCTGAGTCAAGTTGCGCCGCATCTGGCCCTTGCCCTTATTTTTCGCCGCGTTAGAGATAGCGGCGGAGCATCGCTCCCCCGGCAAATGGGGGTCGGGTAAGGCCAATAGGTCAAGGGGATATATGGATGCGCCATGTCGCCATCATCGGGTCGGGGCCCGCCGGATATTATACGGCGGAAAGCTTGCAAAAGGCCTTGGGCGATGCCGTACGGATCGACATTATTGACCGGCTACCCGCGCCCTTTGGCCTGATCCGCAGCGGGGTTGCCCCCGACCATCAGTCGATCAAGGCCGTTTCGCGCCGTTATGAGGCGGTGAACCTTACCGAAAATGTCCGCTTCGTCGGCAATATGTCGGTGGGCAAGGATGTCGCCATCGACGAACTGATGGCGATATATGACGCGGTGGTGCTGGCCACCGGCGCGCCCAATGACCGGCCGATGGAAATAGCCGGGGCCGACCTGCCCGGTGTGATCGGCAGTGCCGCCTTTGTCGGCTGGTATAATGGCCACCCCGATTATGCCGCGCTTGCCCCCCCACTCGACAGCGGTGGCGCGGTGGTGGTTGGCAATGGCAATGTCGCGCTCGACGTGGCGCGCATCCTTTCCAAAACGCGCGCCGAATTTACAGGCAGCGACATTGTTGCCCATGCGCTCGACACGCTCGACCATAGCCGCATCCGTTCGATAACCTTGCTGGGGCGGCGTGGGCCGCACCAGATTGCGATGACCCCCAAAGAATTGGGGGAATTGGGGCATTTGGAACGCGCCGCGCCGCGCGTTGACCCGGCGGATTTCCCGGACATTGCCGCCGACGCATTGCTCGAACCGGGGATGCGCAAATCGGTCACCCATTTGCGCGAATTTGCCGCCAATCCGGTGGCCAAGCCGGTCACCATCGAATTTGATTTTTTCAGTCGCCCCGTGGCGGTGGAGGGGGACGGGCGCGCCGAACGGGTGATTGTCGAACGTACCCGGCTCGATGACGAATTGCGATCGGTCGGCACGGGCGAACATTATGTCGTGCCAGCGGGCCTTGTCGTCACCTGCATCGGTTACCAGACCCCGCCAATCCCCGGCGTCCCCTATGAACATGGGCGCGGGCGCTTTGCCAACGCCGATGGGATGATATTGCCCGGCCTATATTGCGTCGGCTGGGCGCGGCGCGGACCAACCGGCACCATCGGCACCAACAAGCCCGATGGCGCGATGATCGCCGAACGCATCATCGCCGATAGCGGCGGGGAAGGCTTTACCCCCAGCGGCAAAAGGGGGCGACAGGCGCTCGATGATATTATCGCCGCGCGCGCGATCGACATCGTCACTTTTCGCGATTGGCAAAAGATTGACGCCGCCGAAATCGCCGCCGCGCGCATGGGCGCCCCGCGGGAGAAATTTGTCGGAATCGACGCGATGCTTGACGTAAAGTTGCGTTAATTATATGTTTTTCGGCAATCTTAAATCCAGTCAGCCTAGATGGGTGTTGAAAGGATTTAGGGGGGTCGCGCTGTACACAACCAGCGGATGCAATATCGCATGACAGATGATGAACGTTCGAACCATGAACGACGCGGCGGTGCGCGCGCGCATGTCGCGATTGAGGCGGATTTGCGCAAGCCCGGACGCACGCCGTTCAAGGTGCTGATCCGCGACCTTTCCCAAACCGGCGGACGCGCGGAAACGCTGGCCAAAGTCCATCCCGGTGACGATGTCATGCTCACCCTGCCCGGCCTTGCCCCCATTTCGGCAACCATCCGCTGGACGACAAGCCGCGAATTTGGCCTGCAATGGGCAAACCCGCTCCACCCATCGGTGTTTGACCACATAAAATCGCGCTTTCCCGACCTGTTCAGATAAGCGCCGCCCGTCAAATCGCTGGCAGCATTTCCGCTTTGACGATAGAGCGCTGAACCATGCAGATGTTATTGCCCGTAATGGTCGGCGGCGCGCTGGGCGCAGGGTTGCGCCACTTGCTCAATTTGGCGGCACCGCACGGCCTATTCCCCTGGTCCACGCTGATCGCCAATATTCTGGGCGGTGTTGCGATGGGCTTTTTGTTCGGCTGGCTGGGCAGGAACGGCGCTAGCGATTTTTGGCGCTATTTTCTGGGGGTCGGGCTGCTCGGCGGTTTCACCACATTTTCGGCTTTTTCGATGGAAACGCTCTCCATGCTCGGCGAAGGGCGCTTTGGCATTGCCGCCACCTATATCGCGCTGTCCTTAACAGGGGCGATTGGCGGTGCGGCGATTGGCCTCTCGCTCGCACGCGCGGGGGCTGCGGCATGACAGGCGCCAAAGACAAGGGCGGGCTGAGCCAATATATCGCGCGCGATGATGATGGCATCCGGCTCGACCGCTGGTTCAAACGGCATAAGCCAGGCATCCCCCATGCGCTGCTCGCGCGGTGGCTGCGCACCGGATTGGTCCGGTTGGATGGTGCGCGCGCTGCTGCCGACACGCGTATTGCCAAGGGACAAAGCCTCAGCTTTCCGGCGGACATTGACGCCGCCGCCGACGCCCGCCCGCGCCGCGCGCCGCGACCGCTGAGTGCGGAGGAAACCGCACTGGCCGAGGCGATGGTCATCCACAGCGATGAACATGCCATCATCCTCAATAAAATGCCGGGGCTGGCGACGCAGGGTGGCAGCGGCACAACCGCGCATGTCGACCGGCTGCTCGATGCTTTTTTTGACGAACAAAAGGGCCGGCCCAAACTGGTGCATCGGCTCGACAAGGATACATCGGGCGTGTTGCTGGTTGCGCGCTCACCCGGTGCGGCGGCCAAATTTTCGCGCAGCTTTTCGGGGCGCACCGCGCGCAAGATATATTGGGCCATCGTCATCGGTGTCCCCGATATTGACGAGGGGGAGATTGACCTCCCCCTTTCCAAACAGCCGGGTAGCGGCGGCGAAAAAATGCATGTCGATGCCGAAAATGGCCAATCCGCGCGCACCCGTTACCGGGTGATTGAACGCGCGGGCAACAGCGCCGCCTTTGTCGAACTCATGCCGCTGACGGGGCGCACCCACCAACTGCGCGTCCATATGGCAGCCATCGGCCACCCGATTGTCGGCGATGGCAAATATGGCGGCAAGGCGGCTTTTCTGACCGGCAGCATTTCGCGCAAGCTCCACCTGCATGCGCGGCGGTTGCGCATCGACCATGTTGAGGGGGGCAAGCTGGACGCGACCGCCCCGCTGCCCCAGCATTTTGCCGAATCCATAGCATCGCTGGGTTTTGACACCGCGCTGGCGGACGCACCACGCGCCGAACCGGTGGCCGCCCCACCGGGCACCAAGGCGCGCGCACATGCCAAGGCGGTACGCAAGGCACGGCGCGGCGAACGTACAAGGCGCGGCGGGGATGCACCGCCGCCCAAGGGCCGCCCCACGAAATCGCGCGACAAGTCGGCCAGTAAATTGGGCAGCAAGCCAGCACGCGGGCCATCCCCCAAAGGAAGGGGACGTTAATGCTGCGACTGGCGCTATTTGATTGCGACGGCACGTTGGTGGACAGCGAACATGCGATTGTCGCGGCGATGGATGATGCCTTTGCCGCGCTGCACCTGCCCGCCCCGCCGCAAAATATGGTACGCGCCAATATCGGGCTGTCGTTGCAATCCGCGTTGCGCGCGCTGACCCCGGCCTTGGACGATGATGTGCGGGCGCAGCTGGTAGAGGCATATCGCGTCGCTTATTTCCAGCACCGCAATGCCGCCGCCGATGCACCCGAACCCTTGTTCGATGGCGTGCGGGACGCGCTCGACAAATTGCGCGCCGCTGGCTGGCAATTGGGCGTCGCGACGGGCAAATCAATGCGCGGGCTGACCCGCCTGCTCGATGCGCATGGCATCAGCGATTATTTTGCGACTTTGCAAACCGCCGACAATCACCCCAGCAAGCCCGATCCGGCGATGGCACTCGCCGCGCTCGACCAATGTCTGGTCGAACCGGACCATGGCGTGATGATTGGCGACACCAGTTTTGACATGGGCTGTGCGCGCAGTGCCGGGATGGCGGCGATTGGCGTCGGCTGGGGCTATCACAATGCCGATGCGCTGCGCGCGGCTGGTGCGATGGCGATTGCCGACAGCCCGGCCGACCTGCCCCAACTTATCAACGAAATTATGTGCCAGAGGACATAGTCATGACCCCCGATGCGCAGGCGCTCGCCAAAAAACGTTTTTTTGCCATCACCGCCATAAGGATCAGCGCGGCATTTTTCATCGCCTTTGGCATCATCATCGCCTTTGGCAATAATCAATGGCTGGGTGCGGATATACGCGTTCCCGTCGGTCTGGGGCTTACCATGGTCGGCATCGTCGATTATATCGTCATCATCCCGATGCTGGCGCGGCGCTGGCGCAGCAGGCAGGATGGATGAAGCGTTTTTGGCAGCATGTAACCATCGCGGATGACGCGGCGGGTTTTGCCATAACGCTCGACGGACGGGGCGTGCGCACACCAAAGCGCGCGCCGCTGATCGTCCCTGCGCGCGCGCTGGCGAACGCGATTGCGGACGAATGGGCGGCGGTCGATGACGAAATTGACCCGCGCGCCATGCCGCTGACGGGACTGGCCAATGCGGCGATCGACATAATCGCGCCCGATGTTGCGGCATTTGTGGCGACCATCGCGCCTTATGCCACCGCCGACCTCCTCTGCTATCGCGCCGAGGATGCCGAACTGGCGCGCGAACAGGCGCGGTTGTGGAACCCGATCCTCGACTGGGCTGAACGGCAATTTGCCGTCCAATTCACCCTTACCACCGGCGTCATGCCCACCGACCAGCCGCGCGAAACTATATCGCGCCTCATCGATGCGCTGGGCCGCGCGGATGGGTGGGCGTTGGCCGCGCTGTCCCCGCTTACCAGCCTGTCCGGTTCTTTGGTATCGGCGCTCGCGCTCTACCATGGCGCATTTGATGCCGAGCGGCTGTGGCAGGCGGCGGTACTCGACGCGCTATGGCAGGAGGAACGCTGGGGCACCGATGCAGAGGCACTGGCCGCGCGCGCCCATGCCAAACGCGAATGGGATGCAGCCACGCGGTTCCTCAGCCTGGTCAGCTGAAATCGGGTTTGCGCTTGCCCATTTCGGCAAGCACCGCTTCTTTCTGATTGGCCGACCCGATGATGGCGGCCTGCGCATCGCTTTCCGCCTGCAATATTTCCGCATCGCTGGCATGGAGGCTAAGGTTCGCCAGCGCCTTGGCCGCCCGAATCGCGTCGGGGTTTTTGTTGGCAATCACCTGCGCGAGCGCCAAAGCATCGGCATAGGGGTTTTCGCTGACATGGGTGACAAGGCCGAGCGTCGCGGCCTCTGCCCCCGAAATCTCGCGGTTGGTATAGATGAGTTCGCGCAGCACATCATCGCGCACATGGCCGCGCCACAGCGCCATCCCCGCCACATCGGGCACCAAACCCCAGCGCATTTCCATGATGGCGATACGCGTTGCCGGATGGGCAAAACGAATGTCCGCTGCCGCCATAATCTGGCTGCCCGCGCCAAAGGCAACGCCGTGCACCGCAGCGATGACCGGCACTGCCAGTTCGCGCCAACCCCATGCCGCATATTGCGGATCATTGGCGATGCCGCGCGAACGTGCGCTGAGGCTCGACCCCGCGCTCGACATGCCGGGCGTGCGTTCCCGCGCGAGGCTGGCAAGGTCTAACCCCGCACAAAAGCCGCGCCCCTCCCCCGACAGGACGACAACACGCAAGCCTGCCGTCGCCTTTAACTGGTCAATCGCTGTTGCCAGCGCCGCCCACATTTCCGCATCGATGGCGTTCATCTTGTCACTGCGGATCAAGCGGACATCGGCGATGCCATCTGCCAACATGTTGATGGAAATGCGATTTTCCATGGCCCTATTCCTTGTCCTTTGCCCAATATGCATCGCGCACCAGCCGTTTATATAATTTGCCGGTGTCGTGGCGCGGCAGTTCGGCCATGAAGTCAATGCGGCGCGGCAGCTTTACCCCCGATAATTTTTCCCGCGCAAAGGCGGTGAGTTCATCACGAAACGCGTCGGTGGCATCGGCCATATCGCGCGGCTGGATGACCGCAATCACCTCCTCCCCCATTTCCGGGTGCGGCCCGCCGACCACCGCAACATCGGCGACCTTTGGATGGGTGATGAGATGGTTTTCAATCTCCTGCGGGTAAATATTCACCCCGCCCGAAATGATCATAAAGCTCTTGCGGTCGGTGAGGTAGAGGAAGCCATCCTCATCCAACCAGCCGATATCGCCCAAGGTTGACCACCCCTTGCTATTGCGGCTCGACGCGGTTTTTTCCGGGTCGTCATGATATTCAAAGACATTTTCGCTTTCAAAGAAGACTGCCCCTTCGGCACGCACGGGCAGTTCGCTTTCGCCATCCTCCGCCATGATATGGACGATGCCGGTTAGGGCGCGCCCGACGCTGCCCGGGTGCGTCAACCAGTCGGCACTGTTGGTAAAGGTCATGCCATTTCCCTCTGACCCCGCATAATATTCATAAAGCACAGGGCCCCACCAATCGATCATCGCCTGCTTGACGGGCACCGGGCAGGGAGCAGCAGCATGAATGGCGGTCCGCAGCGCCGACACATCATAGGCTCGACGCGCCTCCTCCGGCAGTTTGAGCATCCGGACAAAATGGGTCGGCACAAATTGGGCCGCCGTGCAGCGATATTTTTCCATCGCTGCCAAGGCCCCGGCAGCGTCGAATTTTTGCATCAGGATGACGGTCCCGCCCAGCTTGTGCACCGTCATCGACCAGCGCAGTGGGGCGGCATGATATAGCGGCGCGGGCGATAAATAGATGGTGTCGGCATTCAAGCCGAACGCCGCAGCAGACATCATCGTCAAGACGTTGGGCGCATCAATCGCCGGTTCGGCGGGCAGCGGCACCTTGACGCCCTTGGGCCGCCCGGTCGTGCCGCTTGAATACAGCATGTCAACGCCCGCGCGCTCATCGGCAATAGGATTTGTCGGCAGGTCGGCTAATGCATCTTCCAGCGTCGGCCAGCCCGCAATTTCCCCGCCGGTTGCATAATGAGGGATTTTGGATTGCAGCGCGTGCGCCGCATCGGCCAGACTTGCCGAAACGATCAGCAATTTCGCCCCGCTATTTTCCAGAATATAGTCGGTTTCATCCTGCGTCAGGCGCGAAGAAATACAGACATATCGCAGCCCCGAACGCTGCGCCCCCCATGTCAGCGCATAATAGCCGACATGATTGTCGAGCATGAAGGCAACGACATCCTCATGCCCCAGGCCTTGCGCACGAAAAAAATGCGCCATCCGGTTTGATTGGGCGTCGAGCGCGCCATAGCTCAGCACCTCCCCCGTTTCGGCCAAAATGACCGCCGCTTTGTCCGGGTTGGCGCGCGCATGGACGCTGGGGTGCATTTTATCCTCCCGCATAAGGCTCAGGAACGAGCGATTCTCTCCGCGCGCAAGGATGCTTGCCGTTTACGTTCACGTCAACTGTCGCATCCGAAATATCGTTCAGCATTAGCTATTCAGCAACCAGCTATAAGGGCATCCTTAACCTGTGAACGCTATGGCGGGGGGTGAAATTCTGTCCTGCGCGCGGCGCGGGACGTAATGAGGTGGGTGCAATTGGCGACACTACAGGGCGACAGGATGCTGCTGGTGGTGGACAGCGACGTGGGGCATGGCCGCTTCGTCGCGGCGCTTGCCGCGCGCGCTGGCTGGCGCACGATGGTCGTTGCCGATGTCGCCGACGCGGTGGCCAGCCTTGGCACCCATGATGGCCTGCTGATCGATGCGGTGCTGCTCGACGGGCATAGCGCGCGTGCATCGCTCGCCAACCTTATCGACACGATGCACCAATGGCGCCCGTCACTGCCGATCATCTATATGGGCGAAACGGGCCGCCGTGCGGGGGCGCTGCACGCATTGCGTGCGGGGGCGAGCGACATTATCGACCGCCCGTTGAGCGCCGAGCGACTGAGCGTCGCGCTCGACAATGCCATATCGCCCAATTTCCCCGCCGAATTGCGCGCACTGTCCGAAAAATTCCCTGCCGCACTGCCGATTGAGGAAATCATCGGGTCCACCCCCGCCTTTCGCACCGCGCTCGCCATTGCCGCGAAAATAGCGCGGGCGCGTGTCGCGGTGCATATTTCGGGCGAAGCGGGCAGCGGAAAGAGCCTGCTCGCCCATGCCGTCCACGCCGCGGGCAGCCGGGGGCGCGCACCCTTTGTCGAAATGGATTGCGCCCATTTCAGCCAAGCAATGCTGGGGCCGCAACTGTTCGGCCATGAACGCGGTGCCTTTGCCGGGGCCTTTGAACGGCGCACCGGCGATATTGCGCGCGCCGATGGCGGCACTTTGGTGATCGACCGGATCGAACGCTTGCCGCTCGACGTGCAGGGCGCGCTCGCCACATTTTTGGAAAATGGCATTGTGACGCCGGTCGGCGGCGGCACCGCCAGCCATGTCGATGTCCGGCTGATCGCGATGAGTGAGGTGGATTTGGCGGGGCGCGCTGCCGATGGGCTGTTCCGCGAAGATTTGCTCGCCCGCATTGCCATCGCCGAAATCCGCCTGCCGCCCTTGCGCGAACGCCGTGCCGATATTGCGCCGCTCGCCCGCCATTTTGCCGCACGCATCGCCGCCATGCCCGACATGGACAGCCTGACGCTGTCGCCCGATCTCGTCGATGCGCTGACCGCGTGGCGCTGGCCGGGCAATGTGCGCCAGCTTTTTGACGCCATTTTGCGCGCGGCCTGCACCGCCAACGGCCCGCAATTGCGGCTCAATGACTTCCAAGGCCTGCAAAGCGAACGCGCGCGCGAACCTGATTTGCTGCGCCATGCCGCACCGATGCCGGGGGATGGCATTGGCGTCACATTGTACCGCCCCGACGGCAATTTGCGCCCGCTCGAGGAAATAGAGGCGGATGTTATCCGCCTTGCCATCGGCCATTATCGCGGGCGGATGAGCGAAGTGGCCCGGCGACTGGGCATTGGCCGTTCGACGCTATATCGCAAGCTATCCGACCTCGGCATCGATACCGCCGCCTGAATTTGGGCCAGCCTAAACCGCAGTAAGCGCGCTGTCACGTAGACCGCGCCACAGCCGCAGCGCCTGACGTGTTTCGGCCACATCATGGACACGCAGCATCTGCGCGCCCTGCGTTGCGGCGAGGAGGTGGAGCGCCACCGACCCGCCAAGCCGCTGATCAACCGTCGCTTCATTGTCGAGCGCGCCGATCATCCGTTTGCGGCTGCCGCCGACCATGATCGGACAGCCCAATGTGTGGAACAGGGATAGGCCGTTGAGGAGGCGCAGCCCATCCTCCACCCCCTTGCCAAAGCCCAAACCGGGGTCGAGGATGATGTTGCCGCGCGCGACCCCCGCCGCCGTCACCCGCGCAATCTGGGCAGAAAACCAGTCATAAACGTCGAACAAAATGTCGCGATATGCGCCGCCTATGGGGGTCAGGTCATGCGGATTGCTGCTCTGGCTTGGAGCGTGCATCAGCACGACAGGCACGTTGGCCGCCGCCGCCACCGCCACCGCCCGATCATCATAGGCCAGCGCCGACACATCATTGATCATCGTCGCGCCCGCTGCCAGCGCCTGTTCCATCACCATCGCCTTGCGGCTGTCAATCGAAATGGCAGCACCGGTCGCGGCAAGGCGGCCGATGATTCCCCCGACCCGTTCCCATTCATCCCCTTCCCAGAGCAAGGGCGCGCCGGGGCGGGTGGATTCGCCGCCAATATCAATAATCGCGGCACCCGCGCTGTTCATGGCAACCGCTGCGGCAATCGCGGCACCGGCATCTACATGCTTGCCGCCGTCGGAAAAACTGTCGGGCGTCGCGTTTAATATGCCGACAATCTGCGGTTCGTTGAGGCGAATTTGCCGCGCACCGAGCATCAGCGGCGGGCGCGGTGCAGCAACCGCCGCCATTTGCGCACCCGCGTCGGCGGCCAGCGCGGCGGGCATGGCATGCAACCACGCATCCATGCCGTCGGCCGCGACAATGGCATGGCGTGTCGGCCCATCCGCCCCGCGCAACGACAATTGCCACGCCGAAAACCAGAGCAGGCTGTCGGAAAGGCGAAAGCAGCGCCCATCCCACGCATGCGGGCGGTCAACCGGCGCGGTAGGGCGGCAATAGATGCGCGCATCCTCCCCCGCGCGGGCGAGTTGGTCGATCATCAGTGGTTCGAACATTTTCGCTATCAAGCTTCGTTGGTTAGCAGCCATTGCTGGCGCAGATTATCGATGGGGATGCGCCCCGCCGCCCCATCGACATGCCAGAAAGTCCAGCCATTACAACTAGGCGCATTTTGCAAGGTCGCGCCCAATTTGTGGATCGAGCCACAGGCCCCATCATGGTCGAGGCTGCCATCCGCGCGTACCACCGCGCGCCAGCGCCCCTTTATGTCGGAAACCATCGTGCCGGGCGGGATTAATCCACCTTCCACCAAAGTGCCAAAGGCAACACGCGTTGCCGCCTTGGGTGCCTGCATCGTCTTGAGTGCGCTTTCATCGAGCGGCAGCGCCATGGCGATCCGTTCCTCGGCCGCCGATATATAATGGGCCTCACGTTCGATGCCGATGAAGCGCCGACCCAGCCGCTTGGCAACCGCACCGGTCGTCCCAGTACCGAAAAACGGGTCGAGAATGACATCGCCGGGCGATGAGGCGGCCAGCAAGATGCGATAGAGCAAGGCTTCGGGTTTTTGTGTCGGATGCACCTTTGCCCCGCCCTTTTTCAACCTTTCCTGCCCATTGCAGATGGGGATCAGCCAGTCCGAACGCATCTGCAATTCATCATTGAGCGTCTTCATCGCGCGATAGTGAAATGTGTATCGCGCATCCTCCCCCATGCTGGCCCAGATCAATGTCTCATGCGCATTGGTAAAGCGCGTACCCTTGAAATTGGGCATCGGGTTCGCCTTGCGCCAGATGATGTCGTTCAAAATCCAATAACCCTGATCCTGCAAGGCGGCGCCGACGCGGAAAATATTATGATAGCTGCCGATCACCCAGATGCTGCCATTGGGTTTGAGGATGCGACGCGCCTCCGCCAGCCAAGCGTGGGTGAAACGGTCATAGGCGGCGAGGCTGTCGAAACGGTCCCAATCATCATCAACGGCATCGACCTGGCTGCCGTCGGGGCGGAACAAATCCCCCCCCAGTTGGAGGTTATAGGGCGGATCGGCAAATATCATGTCGATGCTGGCCGCGGGCAGGCTGGCCATTTGGGCGATACAGTCGCCAACCAAAATCTGGTCGAGCGGCAAGCTGGCGAGCGGCGATTTTGCCGACGCTTTTGTCGCCCCTCTTCCCGCCGCCTTATCGGCGCGCTGTTGCACCGAAATTTTGTTCATAACGCCCATCTTGCACCCCTAATCCGGCCCGAATTTCCAGCCTGAATCCTTGACGATTCCGGGTCAAGCCCATGGTAAACAAGAGGTTGCGACAAATGGTTAACAGCATTTTGCAGCAAAGGAGAACAGGGCGAGTCCGAACGCCATATCTGGCGTCATCGGGGGGTGTGGAGACTCAAACCCTTGTGGTGTGGCTTTTTGGACTCAATGTACGACAAAATGCATCAGAGCAGGCTGAGCTGACGGATGGGGGCAAAGCTTTGCCGGTGCAGCGGGCATGGGCCATGGATTTTGAGCGCGGCGAGATGCGCCGCCGTGCCATAGCCCTTGTGCTGGGCAAAGCCATATTGCGGGTGCACCGCATCTGCGGCCAGCATCAACCTGTCGCGATGTTCCTTGGCCAAAATGCTTGCCGCCGAAATCGCCGGTTCGCTGGCATCGCCGCCAATGATCGCACGCGCCGTCCACGGCCATTTGGGCAGGCGATTGCCATCGACCAGCACCATCGAAGGCATGATGCCCAGCGCAGCGACCGCCCGCGTCATCGCCAACATGGTGGCGTGCAGGATGTTGAGCGTGTCAACCTCTGCCACGCTCGCCTCCCCAATCGCAAAGGCGCAATGCGCGCGAATGTGCGTTTCAAGCTCCGCACGGCGGCGCGGTGATAATTTTTTGCTGTCCGCAAGCCCTGTAACGGGCACATCACCCAAGATGACCGCGGCGGCCACCACCGGCCCGGCGAGCGGGCCGCGACCCGCCTCATCCACGCCGACAATCACAGCAGGCCAATCACAGCGCGGAAATCATAATCTGGCAACATCGACCAGATGATGCCCCATCGGCCCGTGCCCGCTGCCAAATCCGGGCGCGGTTGCAAGCGCCGCACGCACAAAGCTGCGCGCGCGTTCGACCGCCTGCACCATGGGCAGGCCCTGCCCAAGACCGGTTGCAATCGCGCTTGCCAATGTGCAGCCGGTGCCATGGGTGTGCAAAGTGTCAATCCGCGCATCCTGCCAGCGCGCAACCTCCCCCCATTCACCGATCAATCGGTCGGTAAGCAACGCGTCGCTGCCATGCCCCCCCTTGACGAGCAGCGCGCAGCCATGCGCCAAAATCGCCTCTTCACCGCCCAATGCCTCCAGCTCCGGTAAATTGGGCGTGGTCAGCCAAGCAAGGTCCATCAACCGGCCAAAGGCGGCAATCGTCGGCGCATCGGCTAGCACCGATCCGCTAGTCGCCACCATGACGGGGTCGAACACCACCGGCACCTCTATCCCGCCGATGGCATCGGCCACTGCTTCGGCGGTTGCCGCACCCCCCAGCATGCCGATTTTTATCGCATCGACACCAATATCGGTGACGACGCTTTCAATCTGTGCGCGCACCATCTCGGCGGGAATGGCGTGCACCGCCTGCACGCCGAGCGTATTTTGCGCTGTAATGGCGGTAATTGCGCTCATCGCATAACCGCCCAGCATGGTGACGCTTTTTATGTCCGCCTGCACCCCCGCGCCGCCGCCCGAATCCGACCCGGCGATGATGAGGATGCGCGCGCTCACCCCTTGAACCGCCGCTGGGTGGAGGCTGGATGCTTGGCGAGATTTTCGCGCGAACGAATTGGCCGGTCGAGCAAGTCGCCACCGCAATTGGGGCAAATTTCATCAAGCTTGTCTGCGCAATTGGCGCAAAATGTACATTCAAAGCTGCAGATGAAGGCACCATGCAGATGCCCGGGCAAATCCACCCCGCACCGTTCGCAATCGGGCCGCATTTCCAAACTCATTTCGAAGCCTCCTCCACCACGCCGCAAATATCCGCCACAACTTGTTCAACCAATGCTGCGTCATCCCCCTCCGCCATCACGCGGATCTTGGGTTCGGTGCCCGATGTCCGGATGACGAGGCGGCCATTGTCTGCCAGCCGCGCCTCCCCCTCGGCAATCGCGGCCTTGACCGCCGCTGCGTCGAGCGGCTTGTCCCCGCGCCGATAGACGATGTTGCGCAGCAATTGCGGCACCGGTTCAAATTGGCGCAGAAATTCGCTGGCGCATTTTCCTGCATCGATCATCGCGGCGAGCAATTGCAGCGCGGCCATTGTGCCATCGCCGGTGGTCGCATGGTCCGCCAAAATCATATGGCCCGACTGTTCGCCCCCGACATTATAGCCGCCCTGGCGCATCGCATCGAGCACATAACGGTCGCCCACCTTGGTTCGTTCGAGCCGCAACCCCTCCGCCGCTAGGCAGCGTTCCAGCCCCAAATTGGACATGACGGTCGCCACCACGCCGCCACCACGCAGGCGGCCTGTGCGGTGCCAAGCAATGCCAATCACGGCCATAATCTGGTCACCATCGATAATATGGCCATGTTCATCGACGATGATCAGCCGGTCGGCATCCCCATCCAATGCGATGCCGATGTCCGCACCCGAAGACACCACCGTTTCCTGCAATAACTGGGGGTGGGTGGAACCGCATTTATCGTTGATGTTGCGGCCGTTGGGCGCAACGCCGACCGCCACAACCTCTGCCCCCAATTCCCATAATGCGGTCGGGCTGCTGTTATAGGCCGCGCCATTGGCGCAATCGATGGCGATTTTCAGGCCATCGAGGCGGATATGTTCGGGCAGGCTGGCCTTTACCGCGTGGATATAACGCCCGCGCGCATCCTCTATACGCCGCGCGCGGCCAATGTCCTGTGGCTGGGCGAGCGGGACTTCCCCGTCGATCAGCGCGCCAATCGCTGCTTCGTCGCTGTCGGACAATTTATAGCCATCGGGGCCGAATAATTTAATGCCATTGTCCATATAGGGGTTGTGGCTGGCCGAAATCATCACGCCGAGATCAGCACGCATGGAGCGGGTGAGGAGCGCCACTGCCGGGGTCGGCATCGGCCCCACCTGCACCACGTCCATACCGACCGCCGTGAAACCCGCGACCATCGCATTTTCGAGCATATAGCCCGACAGGCGCGTATCCTTGCCCACCACGACGCGATGTTTGTGGCTGCCGCGCAGGAAATATTTGCCCGCCGCCATGCCGACACGCATCGCCACCGCAGCGGTCATCGGTGCCTGATTGGTGAGGCCACGGATGCCGTCGGTACCGAAATAGCCGCTGCCCATTTTTTCTGTCATCTCCCCGCTTTTGCTTCCGCTTGCGATAGGGGAAGCGCGCCGCAAAGAAAAGCGATGCGCGCCCTTTTTTGCCACCGATATTGCCAGCCACCGCCCCCTATGCCACGAGCGGGCCATGCCCATCGCACAATCGCCCGTCCCCTCCATCCCGACCCTGCGCCTGTCGGTGCTGTTCATGGTCATGCTGGTCGCGGCGGCGGGCAATACGGCGATGCAGTCCATCCTGCCCGCGCTCGGCACCAAAATCGGCATTGCCGATGTTTGGGTCAGCCTCGCCTTTTCATGGTCGGCGCTTTTGTGGGTGATTACCGCGCCGATGTGGGCGCGCCAGTCGGACAAACGCGGGCGCAAGATATTGATGGCATTGGGCGTTACCGGCTTTGCGACATCGATGCTGCTGTGCGGCCTGGCGCTATGGGCAGGGCTTTCGGGTTGGATGGGCGCGGCGATGACCTTCATTGTCTTTGCCCTGTTCCGCAGCCTTTATGGCGGTTTTGGCTCTGCATCGCCGCCCGCCGTTCAAGCCTATATCGCCGCGCGTACCGATGCAGAGGAACGCACCCGCGCGCTCAGCCTCGTCGCATCTTCCTTTGGGTTGGGGACGGTGATTGGCCCGACCATCGCGCCCTATTTCATCCTGCCGATATTCGGGCTTGCCGGCCCGCTCATCATCTTTGCAGCCGTCGGCCTTGTCGTCCTTATCGCGCTGCGGCTGGTTTTGCCCGATGATACGCCCCGCTTTGCCGCGCGTGGGCAGGTCACATCCTATCCCACCGCAGGGGCGGGCGCGCCGGGCAGCTTTACCGACGATCTGGACGGGGGTGACCTGCCGTCCGGCGTCATCCGCTGGACCGATGCCCGCGTGCGCCCATGGCATATTGCCGGGCTGGTCGGCGGCCACGCGCAGGCGATGTTTCTGGGGGTAATCGGCTTTGTGGTGCTCGACCGGCTGCATTTGCGGCACACACCCGACCTCGCCGCCGAACCGACCGGTCATGTCATGTGGGTGGGGGCGCTGGCGACCCTGCTTGCGCAATGGGGGCTCATCCCCTTGCTCAAGCTACAACCGCGTATGGCGGTGGTCAGCGGCGCGGCGATTGGCGCGGCGGGGGCAGCGATGCTCGGCTTTGCGGATGATTTGCCAACCATATCGAGCGGCTTTGCGCTGGGCCTGTTGGGCTGGGGATTATTCCGTCCCGGCTTTACCGCCGGGGCCAGCATCGCGGTGCCGCGCGGCCTGCAGGGGCAAGTCGCGGGGCAAACCGCGTCGATCAACGGTGCGGCCTATATCGTCGCCCCGGCGATTGGCGTCCTTCTTTACAATTGGCACGCCGAAATGGCCTTTGCGCTAATGGCGCTATTGTCCGGCGCGCTCGCCATCTGGGGATGGTGGAGCTTGAAAATCCCCACCCCCAGCGACGATAGCGACAGCCTGAGCAGCGCCGAACTTTAGACGCAAAATAGCCTATTGCTTAGCCCTCTGCGTCACCATGTTTGGTGGCGTTGGTCGGTTTGAGCATGCCGGGTGTAAAAAATCCGATTGGCTGAATGGCAGCGGCTTTCTGTTTGATTTCGCCTGCTATTTTTTCATAGTCGCGTTCCATCTCCGCCGTCACCGTCGCGCGTGTATCGGCAAAGGCGGCATCAAAATCCGCCGCCGTCACCTTTTTGGAATCGAGCGAACGGCGCAGCGCGACCATCCCCGCCCGACGCACCAAATCCTCCAGATCCGCGCCCGAAAAACGTTCAGCCTTTTTGGCGATGGCGTCCAAATCAACATCTTTGGCGAGCGGCATGTCACGCACATGGATGTCGAGGATGCGCCGCCGCCCCGCCGCATCGGGGACGCTGACATAGATAAGCTCATCCAACCGCCCGGGGCGGAGCAATGCAGGGTCGATCAAATTGGGGCGGTTGGTCGCGCCGATAACCACCACCGACTGCATTTCCTCTATCCCGTCCATTTCGGCGAGCAGAGTATTGACCACCCGTTCGGTCACCTGCGGTTCGCCTGCCCCGCCCGCGCCGCGCGCCGGGACGAGCGCGTCCAATTCATCGATAAAGATGACGCAGGGCGCAACCTGTCGCGCGCGGGCAAAAAGCCGCGAGATTTGCTGCTCACTCTCCCCATACCATTTGGAGAGGAGGTCGGCCGATTTGGTGGCGATGAAATTGGCTTCGGCTTCGCGCGCGACCGCCTTGGCCAGCAAGGTTTTGCCGGTGCCCGGCGGACCATAGAGCAAAAAGCCCTTGGCCGGACGTATGCCGAGGCGGCGGAACGCATCGGGCCGCTTCATCGGCAGTTCCACCCCCTCTTGCAGCCGCTGTGCCGCCGCATCGAGCCCGCCAATATCGCTCCACCGGACATTGGGGGCCTGCACCATCACTTCGCGCATTGCGCTCGGGTGGACGCGTTTCAGTGCATTGACGAAATCATCGCGCGTTACCGACAGGCTTTCGAGCAGGTCAGCGGGAATAGCGCCCTTGCTAAGGTCAATCTGCGGGCGCAGGCGGCGCACCGCCTCCATCGCCGCTTCGCGCGCCAAGGCGGCCAAATCGGCCCCGACAAAGCCATAGGTGGTGCGCGCCAGTTCGCCCAGATCCACCGCGGGGTCGAGTGGCATGCCGCGCGTATGGATAGCCAAAATCTCCCGCCGTCCGCGTTCATCGGGGACGCCAACCACGATTTCGCGGTCGAACCGGCCGGGACGGCGCAGCGCCTCATCAATTGCTTCGGGCCGGTTGGTCGCGGCAATCACCACCAGATTGGACCGTGGTTCCAACCCGTCCATCAGCGTCAATAATTGCGCAACCAGCCTTTTTTCCTGTTCGCCCGACACATTACCGCGCTTGGGCGCAATCGAATCGATCTCATCAATGAAGATGATCGACGGCGCGGCCTTTGCCGCCGCCTCAAACATCTCCCGCAGGCGCTTTTCGGACTCGCCATAGGCACTGCCCATGATTTCCGGGCCGTTGATCAGGAAAAATTCGGCAGCACTTTCATTGGCAACCGCGCGGGCAAGCCGTGTCTTGCCGGTGCCGGGCGGGCCATAAAGCAGGACGCCGCGTGGCGGGTCGACCCCCAGTCGTTGGAATAATTCGGGGTGGCGCAGCGGCAGTTCGACCATTTCGCGCAATTGGTCGATGGTTTCGCCCATGCCGCCAATATCGTCATAGGTGACATCGGCGCGCACCTCCCCCTCCTCGACAAATTCGGCGCGCAGTTCAATTTCGGTATCCTCACCAATATGGACGATACCCTTGGGACTGGTGGCAACGACGTTGAGGCGGATTTCCTGCAACGCATAAGCAGGGGCATTCAGCATCTGGCGCATCTGCGGCGGCAGGTTTTCACGCGGCAGGCGCTGCTGCGCGTTGGTGGTGACGATATCGCCCGCCACCATCACCCGGCCAAAAAAGCTGCGCTTGAGCGCCTGCCCCGACCCTTGCAGCGACATATTGCGCTGTGCCGGGGCCAGAATGACTTTTTGCGCCACGCGGCTTTCCACCGCGCGCACCGCCACCATTTCCCCGGTCGCCACGCCGACATTGGCCCGGCTGAGCCCGTCGAGGCGAATGACATTCAGCCCCTCATCCTCCGCATAGGGGCCGATGGCGCGCACCGCGCTCGACCTTTTGCCAGTCAATTCCACAATCGCGCCTTCCGCGATGCCAAACGCGGCAAAGGCAGTGCGCGGCAAGCGGGCGATGCCCGCCCCCGCTTCTTCGGGGCGCAAATTGGCTACCTGATATTGCCCGCTGTCATTTTGCGTCATTTTTTCGTCGGGCACCGCACTCTCCTTTGTCGCTGTACGACATATATAGGGCGACAAAAGCCCGAGCGCGAGGGGGACAAGATTTTCCTTTCTTGCCCGTTTGCGTCGCCCTATTAGATTGCAAAAGAAAATTGCAAAAATTGCAATGAAGAGGAGACAGCGCGCAAATGATGATGCGGCGACTGCCATCGCTGGCGGGGCTGGAGGCCTTTGTTGCCGTCGCGCGCCATGGCAGCGTCAAGAGCGCGGCAGCGGAACTGGCATTGTCGATGCCCGCATTATCGCGGCGGATTCAGTCGTTGGAACGCCATTTGGGCGAAGCCTTGTTTGACCGCGAACACCATGCCATGCGCCTTACCAACAGCGGCGAACGGCTGATCAGCGCGCTCAACCCCGCGCTCGATGCGCTGCGCGATGCGGTGGCGAGCGCGGTGGGGGAGAAGGATGAACTGCGCCTACGGCTCAATGTCCGGCCGCTGTTCGCGCAGCAAAGATTATTCCCGCGACTGCCCGAATTGCGCGCCGACCACCCGCATCTGCACATCGACATCGACACATCCAACCATGCAGAGGCGCGGCTGGGCGAAGACCATGATGCCGCAATCATATTGGCGCAGGATATTGACCCCGCGCTCCACGCCATCCGGCTCGACAGCGACCATATTTTGCCGATCGCCGCGCGCCGATATGGCGACGGGCCGGACCGGATCAGCGTGCCCGAACAATTGCAGCGGATGACCGTGTTGCTCCACCGCGACATGCCCGACACATTTCGCGCATGGCGGCGCGCCATCGGCATGGAATGGCTCGAACCCCATGCGATTGATTATTTCGATTCAGGCCCGCTGATGCTCGAAGCGGCAGCGCAGGGGGTCGGCATTGCCTTCATGCATGGCCACCACCTCAGCGATGCGCGTGATGACCGGCTGATCCGGCTGTTCGATTTCGACGTTGCCAGCCGGTATAGCTATTGGTTCGTCTGTCGCCCGCGCGCGCTGAAACGCCCGGCGGTCAAAATATTCCATGACTGGCTGGCAAAGGCGGCAATTTAGCCGCCACCAATTGGCGTTTACCCCAATGTTGCCTTAACAATCCGGCCCGGTGCGCGCGGCGGTTCGCCGGTCGGCAGCGCGTCGATATATTCCATGCCGCTTTCGACCTGCCCCCAGACGGTATATTGCCGGTCGAGGAAAGTCGCATCGTCAAACACGATGAAAAACTGGCTGTTGGCGCTGTTGGGGTCGCTGGCGCGCGCCATCGAACAGACGCCGCGCACATGCGGTTCGGCGTTGAATTCCGCGGGCAAATTGGGGTGCTTGGAACCGCCCATACCCGTGCCATTGGGGCAGCCGCCCTGTGCCATAAAGCCGGGGATGACGCGGTGAAAGCTCAACCCATCATAAAAGCCCTCTTTGGTGAGGATGCAGATATGTTCGACATGCTTGGGTGCAAGGTCGGGACGCAGGCGGATGACGACATCCCCGCTTTGCGATCCGGTGTCGATGGTGAAGGTGAGCGTTTGGGCGGTCATAAATTCTCCGAGCGTCAAATATCTTGCGCGCGCCATAGCGGGTGGGCACCGCGTCGTCACCCCCCCCTAAGATTGCAACGATGGTTTGAAAATCCACACCCAGCAAAATTCGGTCGGGCGCATTGCCTTTGCCCCGCACCCGGCCTATCCCGCGCCACATAATTTTGCGCGCGCGAACTGGTGCGCGAATTGGGTAACGCTGCTGGGCAAAAGGGGGGCATTGGATGCGCGAAATGGATCGCCCGCCCCATGAAACCGCCCCCGCGCCCATCGACCCTGCCACGCTGCTCGATGAAGATGACCGGCTGCGGCCCGATTTTGTCCGCCGGGTTCTCACCGCGCTGGATGCTGGCGATGTCGATGGTGTGCGCGACCTTGTCCGTCCGCTCCACCCGGCGGACCGCGCCGACCTCATCGAACTGACGGGCGAAGAAGAACGCGCGGATCTGGCGCAGGCGTTGGGCGACCTGATCGACGCCGATACCTATGCCGAAATGAACGATTATGTCCGTGAGGATATGGTCGAAACGCTGGCGCCCGAACAGGTCGCCGACATTGCTGCCGAACTCGACACCGATGACGCTGTCGCCATCATCGAGGATATGGAGGCGGCGGATCAGGCCGCCGTGCTCGCCGCCATGTCGGCGGAGGATCGGGCGGCGATAGAAGACGCCCTCTCCTATCCCGAGGAATCGGCAGGGCGCCTGATGCAGCGCGATCTGGTGGCGGTCGGCGAACATGTCAGCGTCGGCGATGTCATCGACCGGCTGCGTGAGGATGGCGACCTCACCACCGATTTCTGGGAAATTTATATCGTTGATCCGCTGCATCGGCCGATCGGCTATTGCCAGTTGAGCTGGATTTTGCGCACCCCGCGCACCATCGCCATCACCGACGTCATGGCGCGCCAGCAAACGCTGATCCCGGTTGATATGGATCAGGAAGAGGTGGCACTGCGCTTTCAGAAATATGCGCTGATTTCCGCTGCCGTTGTCGATGGCGCGGGGCGGCTGGTTGGCATGATCACCGCCGACGATGTCGTCCACATCATCCAGGAAGAAGCGAGTGAGGACGTCTTGCGCCTGTCGGGCGCGGGCGAAGGGGACATCAACGAAAGCGCCGCCGAAAGCTATCGCGCGCGGGTGCGCTGGCTGATTACCAATTTGGGCACCGCGCTGGTGGCGTCCACCATCATCAGCCTGTTTGGCGGAGCAATTGAACAAATGGTCGCGCTCGCCATATTGATGCCGATTGTTGCGGGCGTCGGCGGCAATGCAGGAACCCAGACATTGGCGGTGACGGTGCGCGCCATTGCCACCAACCAATTGACCCAATCGAACACCCGTCGCGCCATCGGCCGCGAACTGACCATCGCGCTGATGAACGGGGCGACGGTGGCCCTGATCGCCGGAACCGGGGTGACATTGTGGTCGGGCGATTGGCATTTGGGTGCGGTGATTGCGGCGGCAATGTTGACCAACATCTTCATCGCCGGGCTGGCCGGTGTCCTTATCCCCGTCACGCTCGACCATTTTGATCAGGACCCGGCGGTGGCATCCTCCATCTTTGTCACCATGATTACCGATTCGATGGGCTTTTTATCGTTCCTCGGCCTTGCTGTGGCGTCGGGGCTGGTTTCCCTTGGTTAGGAGAATGAAGATGCGTTCCTCCCCCTTTTCCTCCACCCGTATTTTGGCGGCCTTGTGCGCATCGGCGGCGCTAACGGCCATTGCCACCCCCGCCGCCGCACGGCAGATGACGGCCGATGATCTGGCGACGCTGCCGCGCCTCGCCGCGCCCGCCGCATCGCCTGATGGGCGCTGGGTCGTCTATCAGCAAACCGACACTGACCCGCAAAGCTATGCGCGTACAACAGGCTTGTGGGTTGTATCGACTGCGGGCGGGGAGCCGGTGCGCATCGCCGATATCGATGGCGCGAATGAAAATAGCGCCGCATTTTCGCCCGATGGCCGGCGGCTCTATTTCCTGTCCAACAAAAGCGGCAAGGACCAAATTTGGTTCGTCGATATCGCGGCGGATGGCAGCGCGGGCGCCCCGGTGCAGGCGAGCGATACTTTGGCCGACATTGCCGGATTTTCGATTTCCCCCACCGGCAGTTCAATCTTAATCTGGGGTGATATTGCCCAGAATTGCGCAACTTTTGGCTGCGAGGGCAATGGCGACACCGCGACCGCCGGGCCGGGTTCGGGCCGTGTTTATGACCAGATGTTCGTCCGCCACTGGGACCAATGGGAAACACCGGGCGTTTATGCGCGCCCCTTTGTCGCGCCGATCGGCGCGGATGGGAAATTTGCCGCAGCGCCGCATGCAATTGGCGTTGGCCCGGTTGGCGACACGCCGACCAAACCCTTTGGCGGTGGGGAGGATTTGGCGTGGAGCCGCGACGGGCAAACCATCTATTTCACCCGTCGCCTGGCCGACCGGCATGAACCAACGTCCACCAACCTCGACATTTATTCGGCCCCCGCTGCGGGCGGCGACCCGGTTAATCTGACCGCGGCCAATCAGGCGACCGACACATTGGCAACGCCCTCCCCCGATGGGCGCACATTGGCCTATGTCGCCATGGCACGGCCCGGTTATGAGGCGGACCGGCAGGTTTTGATGCTGCGCGACCTACGCAATGGGACGGTGCGCGCGCTGACCCAAAATTGGGATCGTTCGGTCGACAGCATCGTCTGGGCGGCGGATTCACGCAGCCTCTATGTCACCGCGCAAGATACGCTGCAGCACCCGCTGTTTCAGGTTGATGCGCGCAGCGGCAATGTCACCCGCCTGACCGACCGGGGCAGCGTCGGCAATGTGCAAATATTGCCCAGCGGTGCCTTGCTTTATGTCATCAATTCCATCACCGAACCGCCCGCATTGGTGCTGCGCGCGCGCGATGGACAGACCCGCCGTATCGCCGACCCGGCGGGTGCGCGCATGGCGGGTATCGACCCGATGCGCTATGAAATCTTTAGCTTTACCGGTGCCAATGGCGACACCGTCTGGGGGCAGACCATCGTCCCTGCTAATGCGCCCGCCGGGCATTTGCCGACCGTCCTCCTCGTCCATGGGGGGCCGCAGGGCAGCTTTGGCAATAGCTGGTCGACCCGCTGGAACCCGATGTTGTTTGCCGCACCGGGCAATGCCGTCATCACCATCGATTTCCATGGATCGACGGGATATGGTCAGGCCTTTACCGACAGCATCAATCGCAATTGGGGCGGATGGCCGCTCGAGGATTTGCGTCTGGGCATGACCGCCGCCGCTGCCGCCAATCCGGCGGTTGACCCTGCCAATGCCTGTGCGGCGGGCGGCAGCTATGGCGGCTATATGATGAACTGGATCGCCGGCAATTGGCCCGATGGCTTCAAATGCCTCATCACCCATGCCGGGGTGTTCGACTTGCGCGCCATGGCCTTGGAGACAGAGGAACTATGGTTTGACGAATGGGAAAATGGCGGCCCGTGGTGGAGCCGACCCGATGCGGAACGCTGGAACCCGGTCAACCACATCCAGAACTGGCGCACGCCGACATTGGTCATCCATGGCGAACGTGACTTCCGCATCCCCTATACCCAAGGGCTGGCGGCCTTCACCGCGCTGCAACGGCAGGGGATTGAAAGCCGCCTCCTCATCTACCCCGACGAAAACCACTGGATTTTGCGCGGGCGCAATTCGGTACAATGGTATCGTGAAGTTTTGGGCTGGATAGCGGGCCATACGCGGCGCTGATGATTGCGGATGGGGTGGGCAAAGCCCCACCCCATGCCCCTTGCGGCAATGCAGCATTGGCCGCTAAGGGCAGCGCATGACCCGTGACCTGCCAAAGACATTCGAACCTGCTGAAATAGAAGCGCGCTGGGCCGCGCATTGGGAAGCGCAAGGGTTGTTCCGCCCGCACCGCCCCGACGCCACCCCCTTTACCATCGTCAACCCGCCGCCCAATGTGACGGGCGCGCTGCACATCGGCCATGCGCTCGACAATAGTTTGCAGGATGTCATCATCCGCTATGAACGGCTGCGCGGCAAGGATGCGCTGTGGGTAGTCGGCACCGACCATGCGGGGATTGCGACGCAAATGGTCGTCGAGCGGCAATTGGCCGAACGGCAGGACAAACGGACCAATTATAGCCGCGAAGATTTCGTCCAAAAAATCTGGGAATGGAAGGCGCAGAGCGGCGGGCAGATTACCGGCCAGTTACGCCGTCTGGGCTGTTCGATGGACTGGAGCCGTGAACAATTCACCATGGACCCGCATTTTAGCCGCGCGGTCACCCATGTCTTTGTCGAACTGCATCGTCGCGGCTTGATTTATCGCGACAAAAGGCTGGTCAACTGGGACCCCAAGCTCAAAACTGCCATTTCGGATCTGGAGGTCGAAACGCAGGAGGTTAAGGGCCATTTTTGGCACTTTGCCTATCCTTTGGCCGATGGCGTGACGCTGGGCGATGGGCGCGACCATATTGTCGTGGCGACGACCCGGCCCGAAACCATGCTCGCCGATATGGCGGTGGCGGTCCATCCCGATGATGCGCGTTACAGCTCCGTCATTGGCAAATACATCGTCCAGCCGATTACCGGGCGGCGCATCCCCATCATCGCCGATGAACATGCCGACCCGGCGCTGGGTTCGGGCGCGGTGAAAATCACCCCGGGGCACGACTTCAACGATTTTGAAGTGGGCAAACGGGCCGGCATTGCACCTGCCGACATGCTCAACATGTTCGACGGTGATGCCAATGTCTGCCAGACGGCGGATGGCCTGATTCCGCCCGAATATCTCGGCCTCCATCGTTTTGCCCGCGACGGCGCGCCGGGTGCGCGCGAAAAAATCGTCGCGGCGATGCGCGATATCGGGCGCCTCCTCCCCCATATCGACAAGGACGGGAACGAACAGGACGCCGAACCGCGCACCATCCAGACCCCCTTTGGCGATCGCGGCGGGGTGGTCATCGAACCTTGGCTGACCGACCAATGGTATGTCGATGCCGCCAAGCTGGCCGCCGCGCCGATGGCGGCGGTGCGTGATGGTCGCGTCGAAATTGTCCCCAAGACATGGGAAAAGACATTTTTCAACTGGATGGAAAATATCCAGCCGTGGTGCGTGTCCCGCCAGCTTTGGTGGGGGCACCAAATCCCCGCTTGGTATGACCAAAATGGCAAAGTCTATGTTGCGGAAGACGGCGATGCCGCCCAGGCTGCAGCGGGCGAAAATGTCCCGCTAACCCGCGATCCCGATGTGCTCGACACCTGGTTTTCCTCTGCATTATGGCCATTTGCAACACTGGGCTGGCCCGCAGATGATGCCCCTTTGCTCGCCCGCCATTACCCCAATGACCTGTTGATTTCGGGCTTTGACATCCTGTTTTTCTGGGATGCCCGCATGTTGATGCAGGGGATGGAGTTTTTGGGCGATGTGCCATGGCGGCGGCTCTACCTCCACGGTCTGGTCCGTGCGCCCGATGGGCAGAAAATGTCCAAGTCCAAGGGCAATGTCGTCGACCCCATCGGCCTGATCGACCAATATGGCGCCGATGCGCTGCGTTTCTTTATGAGCGCGATGGAAAGCCAAGGCCGCGACATCAAGATGGATGATGACCGGCTGGCCGGCTATCGCAATTTCGCCACCAAATTGTGGAATGCCGCGCGCTTTCTGGCGAGCAACGATATTGGTGCCTCGGCAACGCTGGCCGCGCCCGATGCCAGCCATGCGGTCAACCGCTGGATTATTGGCGAAGTTGCAGCCTGCGCCCAGCGGATGGAAGCCGCATTTGACGCGCTGCGTTTCGATGATGCCGCCAATGCCATCCACCAATTTGCGTGGGGGTCATTCTGTGACTGGTATCTTGAACTCATCAAGCCGCTGCTCGGCAGCGATGATGCCGATGTAGCAGCAGAGGTGCGGCGGGTCGCAGCATGGGCGTTCGACCAGATTTTGGTCATGCTCCACCCCTTCATGCCCTTCATTACCGAAGAATTGTGGAGCGCCAATGCGCGCACCTATAATATCATCATCGCCAAATGGCCCGAACCGCGCGCGCAAGACAGCAAGGAAGCGGCGGCAGACATAGGCTTTTTGATTGCGCTGGTTCAGGCGCTGCGCGGTGCAAAGGCAGAATTGGGCATCGCGCCGGGCGCGCGCCTGCCGCTTTATGCCGATGGTGCCGATGCGGCGCTGCGCGCGCGGCTTGACCGGCTGGCCGCCATGCTCGACCGGGTGGGCCGAGTAGAGGCGGTCCATTTCGACCCTGCACCCGAAGGCGCGCAAATGGCGCTGGTCGTCGAAGGGCATGATTTTGCGGTCCCGCTGTTGGGCCTTATCGATGTGGCGGCGGAACGCACGCGGCTCGAAAAGGCGCTGGCCGCAGCGGTCAAGGACCGCGACGCCTTGGCCGGACGGCTCGCCAACCCTGCCTTTGCAGAGCGCGCCAAACCCGAAGCGGTGGCCAAGGCGCGCGCCGACCATGATGCGCGCGCGGAGGAGGCTGAACGACTGGCGAGCGCGCTTACCCGGCTGGGTTAAAACTCAGCGCGGTTGGCTGGTCGCGCAACGGCGGCGTTCCCCGCGTTCGCAAGCGGCAACATCCGCCTGCCAGCGGGCATAGGCCGCATCATAATCCGCCCGAGCGGCATTATTTGCCGCAACCTCCGCTTCATATTGCGCGCGCGCGGCGCGATAGGCAGCGTCAGCGGCTTCGGCGGCAGCGACCGCTGCGGCATGTTCCTGCACCGCCGCATTATATTGCCGGGCATTGGCGCGATTCTCAGCATCCTGCCGCGATGCAGCTTCCGCCTGATCGCGGTTCAAATTGGCGGTTGCCGCCTGTTCATCGGCAGGGGATTCAACGGGCTTTTTCTGCGCCACAGCCTGTGTGGCACAGGCCATCACAGCCAACGCCAACCAAATATATCGCCGATTTTGCATCACCTGTCCCTCACCCTTGCCGCAACCCGCCAAAGCTACTGCGGTTGCGCATTGTCGTCATCCACATTTTGCGGGGTCTGGCGCACCACGGGCGGCGGCGGCGGTGGGCGATATGCAGGCGGCGGTGCGGGCCGCTCGACAACCGGTCGTTCGGCAGCGGGCGGACGATATTGCGGTCGCGGCTGTTCCACCTGCGGTTCAGGCGCGCGCCAAGTCGGGCGCGGTTGCGGGCTGGGCTGCGGGCGTGGCTGGACGCGCGGCGCATAATCGCCCGAACGGCCGCCCGGCGCATTGCCGCCGATCATGCCGGTATCGGCAGGATTGTCAGGCTCCACCCGGCGCGGGGGCTGCGGGCGATAGCGCGGCCGTTCGACAACCGGCGGTTCAGCCCGCATCACCGGCGGTGCGACCCCGATATTGGCGTTACCCGTTGGCGCAACGTCCGATGGCGGCGGGGTGATTTCGACCATCGGGTCACGGCTGGGTGGTGCCCGCCGCGCGGCCGAGTCCGCTGGACGGGTCGGGCGCGGTGTCCATGTGCCACGTTCGCCGCCAGCCCCGCTCGGCCCGCCGACATACCCCCCCGGTTCCGCCATAATCGGCCCATCGGGATTACCCGGCTGTGCGCTGGTCAGCGGTGGTGGGGTTGGCGCGGCGGGTGGCGGGTTGCGGCGGTTGCCATTGCGCCAGCGGCGGAAATGTTCGCCGCCATCATGGCGCCAGCGCCGTTCACGATACCGCCGGTCGTAATAATATCGGTCATGATAATCGCGATAATATGGGTCGCCACGCCATGCGCCCCAACCATCATTAAGGATGAAGCTTATGCCAAAACTGCTCGCCCAATTGGACGCCCAATAGGAATCCCAACCGCCATAGCCATTGTCATAATTGGCAGCATAGCGGCCATTGTCCGAACGCGGCGTGGCCGCTGCAAAAATTTCCCGCCCCCGTTCAAACAAGGTCGCGGCATCGCGTCGGTCGGCAGGGTTGTCACCATAGCCGATGATTTGCCCGCTATCGTCATGAACGGTGGCCAGCCTGTCCCCGCGATAGGCAAAGCTGCGGTTCGCTTCACGGATGAGGTAGGGCGCATCCTCCCCCGCAGCAAAGAAATATTGCACATCGCCGCCGGTCACTTGTTCGAGGATCAGCACCTCCCCATCCAGTCCACGCCACAACCAGCCATCGTGCCCCGCAAAGCGAAATCCAAAATCGGGCGGGGCAGAGCCAATGGCCCCGGCAAAACCATCTGCCGTGTCGATCAACGCATAATCCATCGAACGGTCGGCGGGGCTTGCCGCAGGCGTCGGATATGCGGCGCTGCCGCCATAATTGCCCGCCGCATCAGCGGGCACATAAACCACCCGTTCGCGCACCTGTGTCACGCAGCCACTGAGCACCATCGCCAACAAGGATGCACCCACACAAATCGCCACGCGCCGCTTTGCCAAGATACCCGCCATCGCCATTGCCCCAGATAGAGTCGCACATTGCGCCCGTGCTGCACATTTTTCCACGGCGCTGCTGCACCAGCGATGAATGGATCAGTTGCGCTCCATATCGCGCCGCATCACCCCGGTGATGGTGAGGATGGTGAGCGAGGTGACGACCCAGCCGAGCATTTCATACAGGATTTTGAGCCATCGCCAGCCATTGTAGCTGCCCAACGCCTCATTTTCCTCCCGAATGGAACAGCGGCTTTCCTGATCGAGGTCGAGCACCGGGATGAAGACATCCATCGCATATTGCCAACTCGATACGCCAAGGTTGCAAAAGCTGGCGCGCCCATAGACAATCTGACCGGGGATGGGGCCAGCCACCCGCCCATTATCGGACGATGGTGCATTGGTGCTATATCCCGTGGCAAGAACCAGCGCGATATTGGGCTTGGGCGAACCATCTGCCTGCCGCAATGCATGCCAATCGGTGACGAGCGAGATGGGTGTACCGGTTCGCGCCAAATGGGTGCCCCATGCGCCAACCGCTATGCAAAGGAGGAAAGTCGCAATCGCGCGCGGCACGGACAGGCCATATTTGAAACCTAGCCGGAAGAGGTAGGCGCCAAGAATGACGATAGCTGGCAGGGTCATGACAATCGTCGCAACAATCCCCGCACCATAAATGATGGGCAGAACATAATTTGCCCCTGACGTCGCACCGGTCGGATCCAAAAATGACCCCAAAAATATCGTCAACGCCACCACGGCCGTCGCGACAGTCATCGAAACCGCTATGCCGCGTAACATTACCTCCCGACGCGCGACATTGCTGTCCCTCGGTCTCCTCGCCACAGAATCCCAATTTTCGGCGCTTATCCGCCACCAACGTGCACGTTTGGCAAGCAGCAGGGATTCGATGTCCTTGCGCTCCGTCATCAATTCGCGGCTGGTTGCGGCCTCCCCCGCGCGCATATAAGCATTGGCGAAATTGTCCCATGTCTGGGGGACAAAATTCTCCTCCCGAATAGAATCCTGACCCTGCCAGCGCGGCGGGATCAGCAACCAGCGCGACAGTTGGCGGTGCCAACGCGCCGCCCAATCAGGCGCAGTGGGTGGTGCGACCTCTTGTTCAAATTGATATTTCAGCCAGTCCGCCCGCGACCGGGCCGCGCTGGGCACATGCCGTGTGCCGGTGGATTCTGCGGCAGCGAAATTGGCCGCAAATCCGCTACCCTCCTGCACATTTGCATCATCCGACGGCGTGGCAGCGCTATTGCTCTTTGCCGCCTCCCCCGACGGTTCGACGTCCGCACAATGCATGCCCGCCAGTCGCAATTGCATATGGTGCTGCAGATTCCACCCGCGGCCAAAGTCATCATCGATCAGCCCGCAGCGGAATTGTTCCAGATTTATTGCCATGTGACAGTCTGCCGGTGCAACATCGACCACTATATCTTCGGCAGCCGCTGTCGGTTGCGGTTCCCCGTCTTCGGCGGGCAGGATTGCCGCAAGCGGGGGCGGTTCCACCGGTTCGCCAATGGGATGCAGCCTATATCCGTCCGTTGTGCCCCCATGCTGCGCGGCTGCGCTGCCAGCCGATGCCGCATCTTTGAGGGATGCGATCGGCAAATCGTCGAGCATTTCGACCATCCCATTGGATGACAAACCAAATTTGGCGTTAAAAATATGTGCCCCATATAGGACCGTGGCATAATAGCCGACCCGACCCTCCCCCATCACCACGCGGTCAAGGCTGCCCAGTGGGAGGTTGCGCAGCATATTCTGGTCATCGCTGCCCCCTCCCTCAACGGCTTTGTCTGCTTCGGGGTATTCGATGGCATTGCCGTCCACGTCACTGATCAGTTGAAAGCTGCCTTCATCGCCGCGCAGCATGCTGCAGAAAAAGGCGAGATATGCCTGCTCCTCCGTCGGTGTGATCAGGGAAAATCGGCTGCTGTCCGATGTTGCACGGTAAATATTGTCGCTACCGCCGATCAGAGGCCAGGCAATTTTACTGCGCTGGTCAAACAGGAAATGCCGCACCGCTTCTGGCGAACCGGGCGATGACAATATGTCCAGAAGGAGATAATCGCGCAAAAAGCTGAGGGTTCGCGCCCGCACCTCGATTTGGCCCGGTTGGCGCATCGCTTGCGCCAATTCCATATTGGGCACCGGCAATTTTATCGCGCCGGGATTAATCTTGGGAAATATTGTCGGCGCTGCAATGGTGGCTTGCCCCCAAGCAAGGTCGGCAACCTCCAGACGCCCCGTCACCTTCGTGCCTACAAAGGACAATATTTCAGGAAGCCGTTCGCCCGTCCCGACCGCACGCGCATAATTGGCCGGATCAACCGAAAATTTCACCTGTGCGATCGTCAGCGACCCGTTGATTGTGGCGTCATGCATCGCAAGCGCGCCATTGACGGCCATGACCGTTGCAGCGCCCTTTGCCTGATCGGAACCGGTGCCGATATCGACATCCCCATCCACCACTATGCCATGCGCTGCGATGGCGTTGGGAATTGCACCATCACCATGCGACGCGGTAAGTTCCTGACATTCTATCCGCAACAGGCGGCCAATATGCGACCGTTCCAATCGCAAACCGCCAGTACATTGCACCTGCGTGCCGATGGAAATGCCGCGCCGAACGTCGGACTTATGCAAATATAGGGAACTCGCCCAATCGTCCGAATCGACAGGTGGCACCGATAGACGGGTATGATTTACATTAATCGTGCCATCGACAACAATATTCCTAAGGTCAATTGAACAGAAATTATCTATATATCGACTACGGTACCCCATTGTTATTTGAACAAAGTCGCTATCCATCGGCAGCAATTCGACAATTGTTGCGGCAAGCGCAGCGCATGCACCAAAATATGTTACGGTGATATCGCCGCCAACTTTGGTTCCGGCCAGCTCGATGCGCCCCAATATCGCCGACTGACCGAGGCTGTTGTTGTCGCCGCCATAGGAACCAAGCCATATGCTGTCGGTTATTTCGGCATTACCAATCCCAATCGCACGCGAAACCAATAGGCTTTCCGCCGCTTGGCCATAAACGCCGCCACCGCTATGCTGAACCAGATTGTCGATCCACAAATAGCGGGCGCGCAACCCCAGAAAATGGAGCCGCCCCATAATAATATTGGTTCGAAAATCGCCACGCTGGCCAAGCAGCGACAGTTCATCCTTTGCCCCACCCGTCATCGCGCAAATGCCGACAATCCCCCCAACTTCTGCGGTTTGCAGTTCGAGCGCATCGCTGCCGTCCGTCGTAATCAGGCGGCAATCCTGAAACCATATATCCTCGGCAATTCGGGCATGGGTGAAGTTGCACCCGCCAAGGCACAGCGAACGGGCAAAAAAGACGCCGCCCGTTATAATCGCACCGCGCAACGACAAGGCATGGGTAAGTTCCTGCCCCGCCGGATCAAAGGGGTTGGCCATGTTCGGCATGCGCACCAACCGGGCACCACGCAGGTCAATATTTCCATCGACGCTGGCGTTGACGAAACTGGCAACGCATGCGGGAAGGGGGCGCATCGGATCGGGCGTCGTGACCGGACAGGGTTCAAAAACCGCGCCAATGGTCGCACTTTGGGTGGCGGGTCGGGCAAAGCTGTTGCCCGCGAACGGCCACAGATGGTCAAGCTCATCCGGGCGATAAATCGTCGCATCGTCCGGCACACCATAGGGTTCAATCCATGACAGGTTCAGCGATCCGCGAATATCTGCGTCACTGCCGTTGACAGCGCGCAGGCGCGACCCCTGCAGCGACAGCGCGCCAACCAACATGCCCCTAAGGTCCAGATCACCGTCAAAATCACAATATTCGAGCTTGATCGGCGGCATCACGGTACCGCCGGGGCCGGTTAGGCCGTTGAGATTTAAATCGCTCGAAATATGGACCCGATGATGCGGCGGGCCGCCCAGCAGGCTGGGTGGACAAATGGCAAGACCCGATGGCGGGATGGCAACGGGGCGCGCGTCACCCCCCGAGCGGCTGCGCGCACGCCCGATTGGCATGCCGAGCAGAATGGCGCGCAATACATCCGCGCGGATATGGGCGCCCGTCCGATCAGCGCTCGCCGCGCGTGCACCGCGCTTGCTAGGGCGATTGTCGTCGGATGGCCAGAAACCGCGCCCCGCCTCAACCGCGTCGATCAGCGCGCGTTCACCAGCATAAAGTTGCGCCCACGCATAATGATCGACCATGTGCCCCCCACCATAATAGGCGGACAAGCTGCCGATATTTGGCCATATTGCAAGGGGCTGGACACAAGTTTGCGGTGCAATTTCATTTGCCATTTTTGAACAAATATGGAACGTGGGCAAAATGGCATTGACGCATATTCAGGTGCGCGGGGCGCGCGAACATAATCTAAAAGCGATTGATATTGACCTGCCGCGCGATGCGCTGGTGGTCATCACCGGCCTGTCGGGTTCGGGTAAATCCAGCCTCGCCTTCGATACAATATATGCCGAGGGGCAGCGCCGTTACGTCGAATCGTTGTCGGCCTATGCGCGCCAATTCCTCGAAATGATGCACAAGCCCGATGTTGAGCATATCGACGGCCTGTCACCCGCCATTTCCATCGAACAAAAGACCACCAGCCGCAACCCACGGTCGACCGTCGCCACCGTCACCGAAATCTATGATTATATGCGCCTGCTATGGGCGCGCGCCGGCACCCCTTATTCCCCCGCGACCGGCCTGCCGATCACCGCGCAGACGGTCAGCCAGATGGTGGACCGGATATTGGCTCTGCCCGATGGCACCCGTGCCCTGTTGCTCGCGCCCGTCGTACGCGGGCGCAAGGGCGAATATCGCAAGGAATTGGCGCTCTGGCAGAAAGAAGGCTTCACCCGTGTGCGGATCGACGGCGATGTGATGGCGATGGAGGATGCGCCCGCGCTCGACAAAAAATTGCGCCACGATATTGAATTGGTGATCGACCGGATTGTCGTGCGCCATGGGGAGGGGGCGGATGGTTTGGCCGCCCGGCTGGCCGACAGTTTTGAAACCGCGCTGAAGCTCGCCGATGGACTGGCCTATATCGACCTTGTCGATGGGCCGGTGCCGGGGCGCGAGGCGGAGGTGGCGGCGGGTGCGATGAAGGGGACGGGGCTGCCCGCCAACCGGATCATATTCAGTGAGAAGTTCGCCTGCCCCGTATCGGGCTTTACCATAGCCGAAATCGAACCGCGTCTGTTCAGCTTTAACGCACCGCAAGGGGCGTGCCCGGCATGCGATGGTCTGGGCGAACGGCTGGAGTTTGACGCCGACCTCATCGTCCCCAACACCGCTCTGTCGATCAAACAGGGCGCGGTGGTGCCATGGGCCAAATCCAACCCGCCCAGCCCCTATTATATGCAGGTGCTGGCCAGCATTGCCCGCGCATATGATTTTGCGCTCGACACGCCGTGGCAGGATTTGTCGGCGGAAATACAGGACATCATCCTCCACGGTACGCGCGGCGATGTGGTCACCCTCACCTTTCAGGATGGGCGCAAAAGTTACAGCGTGGCCAAGCCGTTTGAGGGGGTGGTTGGCAATTTGAACCGCCGCTTTGCCCAGACCGAAAGCGCCTGGATGCGTGAGGAATTGGGCAAATATCAGCAACCCCACCCCTGCGATAATTGCATGGGCGCGCGTCTCAAGCCCGAAGCGCTGGCGGTAAAATTGGCGGGGGAGGATATTTCAAAATCGGCGCGGCGCAGTGTCCATGATGCGCTGATGTGGTTCCGCGCGCTGGCAGAGGGCGACGCATTGGGCGCGCAGCAGCGGCAGATTGCTGCCCCTATCCTCAAGGAAATTATCGAACGGCTCGGCTTCCTCGACAATGTCGGGCTCGACTATCTCAACCTCGACCGTGCGTCGGGCACTTTGTCGGGCGGTGAATCACAGCGTATCCGGCTTGCCAGCCAAATCGGGTCGGGGCTGTCGGGGGTGCTCTATGTGCTCGACGAGCCGTCGATCGGCCTCCACCAACGTGACAATGACCGTTTGCTCGCGACGCTGCGGCGGCTGCGCGATCTGGGCAATAGCGTCATCGTCGTCGAACATGATGAGGATTCGATCCGCGCTGCCGATTTTGTGGTCGATATGGGGCCGGGCGCGGGCGTCCATGGCGGGCAGATCGTGGCAGCGGGCACGCTCAGCGAAGTGCTGGCGGCCACCAACAGCCTGACCGCCGATTATCTGACCGGGCGGCGCAAAATCCCGGTGCCTGACGAACGACGTGTGGCGGCCAAGGGCGACGGGACGCAGATCCGCACCCGCGCCAAGCCCGCCAAGGCGCCGACCAAGAAACAACTGCAATTGCTGGCACTGCAAGGCAAATTCATTGAGCTAAAGGGCGCGCGCGCCAATAATTTGCGCAATGTCGACCTCAGCATCCCCATCGGCACCTTCACCTGCATCACCGGCGTTTCGGGTTCGGGCAAGTCGAGCCTGATTATCGACACCTTGCAGACCGCGGCATCGCGCGCATTGAATGGCGCGCGCGTGGTTGCGGGGCCGCATGATGCACTGCACGGGCTGGAACATTTCGACAAGGTCATCGACATTGACCAATCGCCGATTGGCCGCACCCCACGGTCGAACCCGGCAACCTATACCGGTGCCTTTACCACCATCCGCGACTGGTTTGCCGGCCTGCCCGAAGCGGCGGCGCGCGGTTACAAGCCCGGGCGTTTTTCATTCAACGTCAAGGGTGGACGGTGTGAGGCCTGTCAGGGCGATGGCCTGATTAAAATCGAAATGCACTTCCTGCCCGACGTCTATGTCACCTGCGAACAATGCGGCGGCCAACGCTATAACCGCGAAACGTTGGAGGTGAAGTTCAAGGGCAAGTCGATTGCCGATGTGCTCGACATGACGGTCGAAGATGCGACGGTTTTTTTCAAGGCCGTCCCCGCCATCCGCGACAAAATGGCAATGTTGGAGGAGGTGGGTCTGGGCTACCTCAAGGTCGGGCAACAGGCGACCACCCTGTCGGGGGGGGAGGCGCAGCGGGTCAAATTATCCAAGGAATTGTCGCGCCGCGCGACGGGCAATACGCTCTATATCCTCGACGAACCGACGACCGGCCTCCATTTCGAGGATGTGCGCAAATTGCTCGACGTCCTTCACGCGCTGGTCGAACAGGGCAATAGCGTCGTCGTCATCGAACATAATCTCGACGTCATCAAAACCGCCGACTGGATCGTTGATCTGGGGCCAGAGGGCGGGGTGAAGGGCGGTGAAATTGTTGCAGCCGGAACGCCCGAGGAAGTGGCCGAAAACCCGCGCAGTTTTACCGGCCAATATCTGAAACCTTTGCTCGACAAGGCCCGGAATCAGACGGCATAGCCCGGGCATTCCCCTTATTCAGGCGGTTCGCCCGGCTGCCATGGCGCAGCATCGGCAAAGCGGATGGCGGGGGCAATATGGTGCCCCCCGTCCGACTGCACCCACAGGCCGCGCGCGGTGACATGGTCGCTGGCCAGCGCCTCGGCAAAATCGCGCACCGGGGCAAAGGCGACATCGCGCGATGCAAACCAGTCTTCCCATTCGGCGCGGCTTTTTTGCCCGAATATGCCGCGTAAATAGGCGATCAACTCCCCCTGCTCCCCCGCCGGACGGGCAGCATGGGGGATGAGGTCGGCGCGCCCCAAAGCCGTCAACAGATTTTCGGCAAACTTCATCTCCCGCCCGCCGAGGACGACATGCTGGCCATCTTTGGTCGCGTATATCTGATAAAAGGCCGCGCCGCCCAACGAACGTTGGTGGCCGGATACCGGGGCTGCCCCGCCCGCGATGGCATCGCCCGCCGTATGCGCGCACCACGGCAAGAGGCTGTCGAACATGGCAATGTCGATGGCATCGCCCTGCCCCGTCCGTTCGCGGGCGAACAATGCCATCAGCACCGCCGACAGCGCGGTCAGCCCCGCTGCCATATCGCTCGCCGCAACGCCGGGCACCACCGGCACCCCATCGGCACCGTCATTGACCGCCAGAAACCCAGCCATCGCCTGCACCGTCAAATCATGCGCCGGATGGTGGGCGAGCGGCCCATGCTGCCCAAAGGCGGAGATGGAACAATATATGATGCGCGGGTTGCGCGCCCGCACCGCATCGACGCCAAAGCCCAAACGCGCCATGACGCCGGGGCGGAACCCCTCCAAGAAAATATCGGCGGTATCGATGCGTGCCCAAAGCGCATCGCGCCCCGCCGATTCCTTCAGGTTCAATCGCAGCGATGTCTTGCCTCGGTTGAGGTTGCGGAACCAGACGCTATGCCCGCCCTCAAACGGGGCTTCGCCGCGCGCCGGATCGCCAGCGGGCGGTTCAATCTTCGTTACCTCTGCCCCTTGGTCGGCGAGCATCACTCCAAGCATCGGCCCCGGCAGAAATTGCGTGAGGTCGAGGACTTTTATCCCGCTAAGCTTGCCCATAACGTCAGCGGGTCGGGCAACTGCTGGACGGGCCGGAAAGGAGGTCGAGGCAATGGCCGTCAAAACGCGCGGGGTCGATATTCAGCCCAATCAGCCCGGCAAGCGTCGGGGCCAAATCGGCGACGCGCACCGCATTGGGTTGTTCAAAGCCCGCCATGTCGCGCCGCCAGAACAGCAAGGGCACCCGCCGGTCATAATCCCACACCGAACCGTGGGTCGCGACATAGCCATTGCCGGGATGGGCAATCGGGGTGATACGCGGCTTCAGCACTACCAGAAAATCCCCCGAACGACCGGGGTAATAGGATGCGCGCAGCCGTTCGGCGATCGTCCACAATTCGGGGCTGCGCGTCGAAATCGGCACTGCGGCGACTTCGGCAGCGGTCATCACCGTTTCGACCTGTGGATTGGCGCGCAATATGCGCATCACCGCTGCCTCCACCCGTGCCCGATCCGCCGCGCTCAACCCGCGTGCATAATAATAATCACCAAAGGGACCATCGGAATAGAGCAAGGGGCCGGAAAAAGCCTGCATGCCCAATTCCGCCTTTATCTGATCGGACAGGCTGTCGGCGTCTAACCCCGGCGCGACGCGTGCCGCCTCCCCAATCGCATTTTCGCGGTTGCGTTCGGGCAAGTCATGCCCGCCATGGTCGGCGGTCAGGGCAACCGCATAATCAATGCCGGTTGCATCCATGCGCGCGAAAAAATCCCCCAATTCGCGGTCGAGCGCCGCCATTTGCAAGCACATTTCCACCCCGCCGGGGCCATAGCCATGGCCGACATAATCGGTCGCCGACAGCCCGAGGATGAGGAGGTCGGTGCCCGCCCCCTGCCCCAGATGATATTGTGCCTGCATGGCCGCCCCAACCGCAAGCACGCTGGCATCCGCCTCTGGACTGGCCATAAAGCCACGGAAATTGCCAGCCTCACGCCCTAAATGGCCGGCGCCCACGCTCTTACCATCGCCGATATCTACCGCATGGTTGAGCGCGGCACATTGGGCCGGCACCTCCAGATCCGGGCGGGCAGTATTAATATTGGCGGCAACCGCGCTCGACAGGCGGGCAACAAATTCGGACGGCGTGCGCCCCGGCAGGCTGGCGAGGCCGGTGGGGGCCAGCCACCACATTTCATCGGCATGGTGGCCGCCCATCATAATCGCCGCGCGGTCCTTACCCGCGATGGATATGACGCGCGATGCGCCATTGGCATCCTTCATATAGTCGCCCAGCGTCGGCATCATCAAATTGGCAGTCGTCGTCTGATATTGGCCACTACGCGATGATGTCCCCGCAATCGTCGGATCCTCGGAACAATAAACGCGCCGGTCATCGCGGCTGAGCGACAGGTCATACCAATTATTGGCGATGATGCCGGTGTGCGCCGGGTAATTGCCGGTCAAAATGACGCTATGACCGGGGCAGGTTTCGGTCGCGCCATGCGCCTGATAGGCGCTGGGGAAAACGACACCGCGCGCCAACCGGTCCAGCCCGCCGCGAAACTGGGTGCGATATTGCGCGAACAGGTCCGCAGAAAATTGATCGACCGAAATGACAATCAGCAATTTTGGCGCGGCGACGCGTTCGACCGATGCCGCAGCTACCGGGGTGGGCGCAGGGTCGTTGTTGCGTTGCTGCGCCATGGCGGGCATCGCCGCCAAGGTGGCACACGCCGCCCAGCCCAACAGCCATTTCGTCCGCATCGCCAATTTTGCCATCTCGCTGCCTCCCATTTTTCCTCATCCGCGTCATGGCATAGCGCGACGGGCGGCAAAAGGGGGCGGCGGCAAAATATAGGCAAACCGCCGCCTGCAACTGTCGATTAGGCCAGCCCCGCGCGTTGCAACTCCGCATCGGCCATGGCGTCGAGCGTGGCATTCAGCCCGCGGGCCCGGGCGATCATGTCCGCCGCAAATTGGCGATAGGCGGCGGTCCGCGCCGCATCCCATTGTGGCGGATGGTCGGCGATATCACGCAAATTGGCAATCTTGTCCGCCACTTTGATAAGGCGCGCGCCAGCCGACTTTCCGGCAACCCGCTCTACCTCCACCCGTTTGCGTTCCGCTTTGGGCAGCGTGCGGTCATCGGTCACCTCCGCCACCAAGGCCGCAACCCGTTGTCCGAAATGTTCGGCAATTTCGTCAATGGTCGTTTCCGTATCCTCCACCGTGTCGTGCAACAAGGCTGCAACCAGCACATCAATGTCGGCCACTTCGGCCATGGACAGAAATTGCGCGACGATCAGCGGATGGTTGATATAGGGGGTTGCAGCGTCATCCTTTCGCCGCTGATGACGGTGCCGTTCGGCGGCAAAACTCGCCGCCGCGACGATGCTATAGGCATCGGTCATCTTGTTTGCGTTGGGCAGCATGCTCAATCTCCTCTTCAAGGTCGCGGATCATTTGGGTAAAGGTTTCAACCGCGAATAGGACGCGGTTGGGGTCGGCCGGAATGACACCGGATGCGATCAGTACGGCACGGACATATTCGGGCCACTTCAAACAGAGCCTGAAAACGCGATCACGGATGAAATGATGCCAACGATCGAGTTCCGTGTTCCATGGGCACGTGAACAGGTCCAATTGTGGGTTGAACAAATTTTCGCGATACCAACAGCATAGCCCATCCCAAGCGTATAGGAGGTCGAGCACCGCATAATCATTCAACCGCCCCTCATTTTCGGGTTCGGGCTTAGCGGGGTGCAGCAATGCCAGCGCGAAACGATATGCATCGCGACATTCCGATGCCAGCATCACCAAGCTGGATCGCGCCTGACGCCGCTGCAACCAGGCGAGGCGGGTGCGGGTCAGCACATCCGGGCCATAAGGCGGTGATACACTATCGTCTTGATCGATAATTTCGACATAGGTCATGTTGATCAGCACCTGTCGGGCCGATCGACGCTTGCGCCACCCATCCGATAAACCGGGCGAGCGTCAAATCGCATCGTTCGGTCATCGTTTCATGGCGCCCAAATTTTTGGGCAATTCGCCGGGGACTTTCACGCCCCCGGGCACGGGCGCATTACATCAACCCAAGGTGCAACGCAAGCGTTGCGGCGTTGCGAAAGGGCCACAAATTCCAGCTACCCTGCCGTCAATATCTGGTCGTGATCGTTGACGCTGAACAGCCGGCGTTGTGGTGGTGCTGGCCCCAGACATAGGCATTGTTACTGCGTGCCTGTTCGGCTTACCGGCGCGGCGATCTATTCGAAAAGCGGCGGCGGCTCATGGCCGATTGGGGGGCTATTGCGCCAGTGATGCCGCAATAGTCGCACCAATGTGTGACCACCACCGCAATAACCTAGCGAAGCGTTTGACGCAGCGGGAATATATGACTTGGCGTCTATATGAGCTGCGCCGGCACAAGCGCGCCGGGTGTGACGCCTTGATGTGCTCTCCTGAATTGCGACCGGTTTTTGGTAGAGTCCGGCGCAAAGTGCCCCTCGTCCGCTATTTCAACTCTTCGCCCGAGGTCATCCGCCTCGTGGTGATGATGTATGTGCGGTATCCGCTGTCGCTCAGGAATGTCGAGGACCTGCTGTTTGAGCGCGGTATCGACATTTGCCACGAGACCGTCCGCTTCTGGTGGAACCGGTTCGGCCCGATGTTCGCCGCTGATATCCGTCGGCAACGTGTATCCCGTATGCGTGGGTTCAAGCACTGGAACTGGCATCTCGACGAGATGTACGTGAAGATCGGTGGGGAGATGCACTACCTGTGGCGAGCAGTCGACCAGGAAGGCGAGATCCTCGAGAGCTACGTCACCAAGACCCGCGATAAGAAAGCAGCCCTCACCTTCATCAAAAAGGCACTGAAGCGCCATGGCTGTGTGAAAACCATCACCACCGACGGCCTGCGCTCTTATGGCGCAGCAATGGACGAATTGGGCAATCGGGAGAAGCGGGAGATTGGCCGCTGGGCCAATAACAGGGTGGAGAACAGTCACCTGCCTTTCCGGCGAAGAGAGCGAGCGATGCTGAGATTCCGACAGATGAAGTCGCTACAAAAGTTCGCCTCAGTTCACGCCTCGTTCCACAACCATTTCGCATCAGACCGCCACCTCGTCGATCGGCAAACCTATAAGCTCCAACGCTCAGCTGCCCTGGCTCAGTGGCAGTCCCTTGCCGCCTGAGCCATTCGCTCCCCAGCCCTAGCCGCGCCGAACGGAGACATGGCGCCATTGGTCTGACAGCACCCGTCAGACCGGTCGCTTCGATCAGCCAATAGGCGGATTGCCGTGGTTGTAGCCAAAAGCATCCAGAAAAAAAGCGGTCCGGCGACTAGGCTCGGTCTAGTGCATTTGCTCTGACAATATTCCTCAACGCCTTTGCTGACGCCGCCAAAGCTGGGGCGGCACACCATGGCGGCTGCGAAACCACGCTGTAAATGCCGCCGAACTGGCGAAACCCAGCAGTTCGGCGATTTCCACGTTGCTGCGGCGGCTGCCGGCGAGCTGGCCACGCGCTAGGTCACTGCGCACCTCGTCGAGGAGGGCGTGAAAGGTGGCACCTTCCTCCGCCAACCGGCGCTCGAGGGTGCGACGTGACAGGCCGAGACGATCCGCAGCCAGAGACGCTGTGCAGCGCCGACCGGCGAGCATAGCGCGCAGCAAACGGCGGACCCGCTCGACCATTGGCAGATCGGCCAAACCCGGCAGTGTCGCGCGCAATTGCGCGGCATATGGCCGCAACGCCGTTTCGGCGAGCTGGTTTGGTCGGTCCAGGTCGCTGCGGCTGAGCAGGATACCGCTGAAATCCTCCGCATAGCGAACGGGCGCGTTAAACACCCGCTCGAACCGCCCGGCGCGGACAGGGCGCGGGCGTTCAAGATGAATGGCCAGCGCCGCCCACCCCGAGCCCAGCAATTGCTGCAGGATACGGTGGAGCATAGCCACGGCAACGTCAGTTGCCTGAACCCGTGGCCCTTCACCGGCCAATATACAGGACAGGATCGCCAGGTCGTCCTGCTCGGCGAGGTCGATGGTCAGTGCTTCATTGTGCAGCGGCAGATAGGCTGTGAAAATGCTCAGCGCGCTGCGAATATCCGGTTCGTCGCGCGCCAGCAGAGTGACCGGACCCAGGTTGGAAATGCCACGCAGTTCGGCCAGACTCAGTCCAAAATCTTCAATTCCGGCCCATTCTGCCGCCTGTTCGAAGGCCCTGTTCACGGCACCGGTCGGTAACCGCCGGTCGGGTTCCCGTTCCGCATCACCCGGCAACCCACAACCACGCAGGATCGCCGGACCATCAAGCCCGAAGCTGCGCGCCAAGGCACCAAAGCCCGTCAACGCTGCGGCGCGAACGGTGGGTGCTTGGCGGGGCAGTTGACGCATTTACAATATTTATTGGCGCATTTGCTATATAATGTCGAGTCCATTGGAGCATATTCGACAGCAAGTGAGAGGGGGTATCCGCCGTGCAGTCAGCCACACCCATCAGCGATGCCGTGCGCAAAAGGGGCCAATGGAACCAGGCCTGGGATCAGGCTGCCGCCTTTGACGCGGAATGGATGGAGAAGTTCATCGACATGGGGACCCATTCGGTCCGCAAAGGAATCATTGATCCCAAGACATATGAACTGATCGCGATTGCGGTCGATGCCAGCTGCACTCACATGTATTCGCCTGGCGTCGCGCGGCACATTGGCAAGGCGCTCGATCTGGGGGCGACCCCAGAGGAGATTATGGCTGTGCTGCAACTGGTTGCCGTTCTCGGTATCCACTCGGTCGCACTCGGCACCCCGCATCTGGTCGATGCAATGAACGCTCGGGGCATATCTGTTCCCGCCATTATCCCGTCCAAGGAGGACTGAACCATGCACTTCCTCGATGACAGTCTGCTGCCCGAGAATCAGGAAAAACTGGTAATCCAGGTCGCCCCCTATGGCCCGCAATGGCTGCCAGGCGATTTTCCCGAAGACATTCCGGTGACGATGGCCGACCAGGTCCAGAAGGCGGTGGATTGTTACAACGCCGGCGCCACTGTGCTGCACCTGCACTGCCGCGAGGCCGATGGCAGCGGATCGAAACGTCTGTCGATGTTCAACGAGATGATCGAACGGATTCGCGGCGCGTGCCCTGACATGCTGATCCAGGTCGGCGGATCGATCAGTTTTGCGCCGGAGGGCGAAGGGGCGCAGGCCAAGTGGCTGTCCGACGACACCCGCCACATGCTGGCCGAACTGTCCCCCAAACCCGATCAGGTCACGATCGCGATCAACACGAATCAGATGGATATCTCCGCTCTGATGAGCGAGGACGATATTGCCGGAACATGCCTGACCAATCCAGCGATGTTCGAAGCCTATCGCAACATGTATTTCGAAAGCGGCCCGGTGTTCATGGAAGAACACCTCAGGCGCCTTGTCGCCAATGGCATCCAGCCGCATTTCATGATCGGCGACATAGGTCAGCTGGAAACCGTCGAACGCCTGATCCGCAAGGGGCATTATCACGGCCCACTCGTGCTCAACTATGTCGCCATCGGCAGCGGGGCAGCCGGCACCCACCCGGCCGACCTCATCGAGTTCGCCCGGCGCGTGCCCGATGGCGCAGTGCTGACCATCGAAACGGTGATGCGCAATGTCGCGCCGTTCAACGCCATCGCAATTGCCCTGGGCCTTCACGTCCGTGTCGGGATCGAGGACAATTTGTGGAGTCGCAAGGGTGAACGGATGACGAGCGTCCAGCAGGTGGAACAGATGGTGCGGCTCGCGAACGAGTTGCATCGCGACGTCGCAACCGGAACGGAAGCCAAGGCCATCTACCAGATCGGGACATTCTACCAGTCGACCGACGAAACGCTGAGGCGGATCGGCTATCCGCCGAACCGCCTGCCAGGCCAGCGCGGCGTGCCGCGGTGGGAGTATGCGTGAACCGGTTGCAGGGGCGGGCCTGCGTGGTCGCGGGGGGAGCGCGATATCCGACGGCACCAGCCCAGCCAGCCTGATCCTGTTCATGCTCGCGCTGCACGTGGTCAACCAGATCGACCGCCAGCTTGTTTCCGCCTTTGCCACCGACATCATGCGCGATCTGGAGTTGAACCGCAGCCAGTTCGCCCTGATTGCGGGTCTTGCATTCAGCGGAGTCTATGCCGTTGCCGCGCTGACGGCGGGCGTGATGGCTGACCGGATCGGGCGGGTAAAGGTGCTTGCCAGCGGTCTTGGCGTGTGGAGCCTGTTCACTGCGGCGTCGGCGCTGGCGCAAAGCTTCTGGACACTGCTCGCGGCCCGGCCCTTCGTCGCTGCCGGCGAGGCGACGCTGGTACCGACCGCGAGCAACATCATCCTGGCCCGGGTCGACACTCGCCACCGTGCGGGGGCGTTGGGGCTGTTCTTTGCCGGTATTCCCATCGGCAGTGGCGGCGGTTTTCTGCTTGCGGCCACACTCGGTCCGCTGATTGGCTGGCGCTGGGTCTTCATCAGCATGGGCGCAATCGGGATGATCGCTCTACTCGGCCTGACGCGTGTGCAGGACAAGGAGTCCGTATTGAGTGCAGCGCCGACCCTGCTCGGCAACCTCGGCGCGATCGTTGCACAGTGGCGGCAGGGGCCGCGGATCATGTGGGCCTCGCTGGCGATCATTCTGGCCCATGCCCATTCCGCTACCAGCCCGTTCGTGCAACTCTGGCTGGTCGCAGAGAAGGGCTATGACAAAGCCGCTGCGAGCGCCGTCTATGGCGGGACATTCGTGGCAACAGGCCTAATCGGCACGTTTGGATCGGGCCTGTTGGTTGACTGGGCAGCGCGGCGGCTCGCGTGGGATCGGGCATTGACGGTCTTCCTGATCCTGCTTGCCCTCGCCCCGTTGCTGTTGTGCTATCGCCTCGCACCGGGCCACTCGCCCCTCTTCATTGCCGGAATGATCGGCTCGATCCTGTTCATGACCGTGCTTTACGGTCCGATCTTTGCGGTCATCGAGGAACTATTGCCTGCCAGACTGAAAGCCACAGCAACCGGGCTCAACATGCTATTGATCAATATCTTCGCGATCGGCGGAGTGTCATACGCGGTCGGCCTTGCCAGCGACAGGATGGCGTTGGCGGGAATGTCGCAAAGCTGGACCCTGCCCTTGATCGGTGCCGACTTGATCGCCTGGCTGGCGGTTCCATGTGCCTATTTCGCCATGCGGTCTAGTCCAGCGGTGCGCACCGCTACACCGGCCCTGTCAGAGCAAATGCACCAGCTTGGCGACGTAACGGAGAGGCGCTAACTACCGAGACTGTGGCGGTGCCGCGATATATCTAGGACAGCGCAATTCCATGCGCCTAGCGCCCAATCTATTGGGGAGCGGTTATGGGAACACTGCCCATAGATTGAAAAACACCAATAAAATCAACGATAGTTGGCGGAGACGGAGGGATTCGAACCCTCGGTAGCCCCTTAAGACTACGACGGTTTAGCAAACCGCTGGTTTCAGCCACTCACCCACGTCTCCGCACTTTTTGAGGGGCTGCGCGCCCATAACGCGGCGCAGCCATGGGGGCAATGGTCTATTTGCCCAAATATCGGACTCAATCCGGCGCAAAATTGACTCACCCCGTCGCCAAGCAGGTGCCCGCCGTTCAAAGCCGATTCATGCTGATGGCGATAGCCCTGTGCTAAAGTGGTCGCGCGGCGCGAAAAATGCGGGAGAATGGCAATGGCATGGAATCAATTGCGGCGGGTCATCTTTGGCACCCTTGCGCTCGCCGCGCTGGCCGCCACCCCCATGGTGCAGGCGCAGGTGCGCAACGTTGACCCCAATGATGTTATCGATGCGGATCTCAACCAGCCGCGCCCCACCGAACCGGCAACCCCGCCCGCCACCCCCGCTGCACCAGCCAGCGACGGCTGGACCAACGAGGGGCTGGAACAGGGTGCAACGCCCCCAGCCAGCCCACCCGCCGATGCAGCAACATCCACCGCCGCCACGCCCGCGACAGGCGCCACATACCACCGCGATGATTTGATCGGCGCGGCGGAAGGGGTGTTCGGGCGCGGCGCGGAGGGGCTGGCACGGATAATCGAGGATATTTTGCGCGAACAGGGCGAACCCAATGGCTATATCGTCGGGCGTGAAGCCGGCGGTGCCTTTGTGTTTGGGCTGCGTTATGGTTCGGGCACCTTATTCCACCGGATAGAGGGGGAACAGCCGGTATATTGGACCGGCCCCTCACTCGGCTTTGATGCCGGGGCCAACGCGGGCAACACGTTCGTCCTTGTCTATAATTTGCACGATACGGCAGATTTGTTTCACCGCATCCCGGCGGGAGAGGGCGCGGCCTATCTCGTCGGCGGGTTCAACGCATCCTATCTGCGGCGCGGTGATGTCGTGCTGATCCCCATTCGTCTGGGTGTCGGGGCGCGGTTGGGGGTCAATGTCGGCTATATGAAATTCTCCCACCGGCAGCGCTGGTTCCCCTTTTGAAGGGGGCTTAGGGTGCAATGCGCGGCTACGCGAATATCGGCGCGGCACCCCGGAGACAGTTTCGGTTCAATAGCGCAGCAACGCCGCAACCTTCACGCCCGCACGGCCCAGCTTGGCGCGCGCACCAAGATCGGCCAGTTCGATGAGGAATATGGCAGCAACAACGCTGCCACCCGCCTGACGCACCAATGCGGCGGCGGCATCCACCGTGCCGCCGGTGGCCAGCAGATCATCGACAATCAGCACCCGCGCACCGGGGCGGAGCGCATCCGCATGAATCTCCAGCCGGTCGTTGCCATATTCGAGGCCATAGGCAATGCAGTGGGTCGCGCCGGGTAATTTGCCCGGCTTGCGTACCGGCACCAGCGGCAGGCCAAGCGCCAGAGCCAAAGGCGCGCCAAATAGAAAGCCACGCGCTTCGACCGCGACGATGGCATCTATGGGTTCGTCGGCATGCAATTGCTGTGCAATATGGGTCAGCAGTGCATGTGCATCGGCAAAAGCCGCAGGGTCCGCCAATAGTGGCGTGATGTCGCGAAATAATATCCCCGGCTGCGGAAAATCGGGGATGGAACGCACGGCGGCGGCAACGCGTTGCCGCATCACCGCCGCCATTTCATCCGAAATATTGTCCGGCACGATGCCGATCAATGCCCCTTCTTATCCGCCCAGACCGAACGGTAAGAGAGGTAGGCGAGCACCGATAGGACAAAGAGGAAGCCCAGCACTGCCCAGCCATAGGCATGGCGGCGCGGCAATTCGGGTTCCGCCGTCCAGACGAGGAAGGCCGACACATCCTTTGCCATCTGATCGACCGTTGCGCGCGTACCATCGTCAAAGGTGACCTGACCTTCGCTGGTGAGCGGTGCGGGCATGGCGATGTTGAGGTTGGCAAAATAGGGGTTGTAGTGCAGCCCCGTCCCCGGGCGCAGTTCGGCGGGCAAATTAGCCGGCGGGTTGCGGTAACCGGTCAGCAGCGAATGGACATAGGCTGCACCGCCATGGCGTGCCTTGGTAATCAGCGACAGGTCGGGCGGATACGCATTGCCGTTCGCCGCACGTGCCGCCACTTCATTGGCATAGGGTGACGGGAAATGGTCGGACGGCAGGCCCGGGCGGGTCGCCGGTTCGCCCGTATCCGGATTGATTGAGGGCACTTGGAATTGCGCCGCGAGCGCCTTTACCTGACCCTCATCATAGCCCAGCGCTTCCAACTGGCCAAAACGCACCTGGCTGAGGCCGTGACAGGCAGCGCACACTTCCTTGTAAACCTTGAGCCCGCGCTGCAACTGCGCGGTGTCAAAGCGGCCAAAGGGGCCATTGCTGGCCAGTGCCAAGGGGCGCGGTTCCTGATGAAATGCTTCCGCCGCATTATGTTCAATGGCGAGCGGGGTCACCAAAATCGCGTAGAGCAGGGCGAAAATAAACCCCAGACCAACAAAGAAGCCGATTAAGCGAACCATGATATCTTCCTTTTGTCGGTCAGGCCGCGGGGGCGGTTTTGGCCGCACCCTCACCCAGAACGGCTGCCGTAATCGACGTTGGCATTGGCAGCGCGCGTTCGTTGCGCGAAATCATCGGCAGGATGATGAGGAAATGCGCGAAATAATAAATGGCGCCAATCTGGCTGAGGATGATCCACGGCTGCGACGCGGGCATCACGCCACAGACGCCAAGCAGCGCAACGTCCGCCACCAGCACCCAGAAAAACTTCTTGTAAACGGGGCGATAGGTTGCCGAACGCACCGGTGAACGGTCGAGCCACGGCAGGAAAAACAGCAGAGCAATGGAAGCGAACATCGCCAGCACGCCCCACAGCTTTGCGTCTATCCCCATGAAGTTGCCGGTAAAGGCGCGCAGGATCGCGTAAAACGGCCAGAAATACCATTCAGGCACGATATGTGCGGGCGTCGAAAGCGGATTGGCTTCGATATAATTGTCCGGGTGGCCCAGCAAATTGGGAGCAAAGAACACCAGCGTGAAAAAGAGGATCAGGAAAATGCACAGGCCAAAACCATCCTTGGCCGTATAATAAGGATGGAAAGGCACCGTATCCTGTTCGTCCTTCACCTCAACCCCCGTCGGGTTCGACGAACCGGGGATGTGCAGCGCCCAAATGTGCAAAATCACCACGCCCAAGATGACAAAGGGCAGCAGATAATGGAGCGAGAAAAAGCGGTTCAGCGCCGCCTGATCGGGCGCAAATCCGCCTAGCAGCCATTCGCGCAGCGTTTCACCGACCAGCGGAATGGCGGAGAAAAAGCCGGTGATGACCTGCGCACCCCAAAAGCTCATCTGACCCCAAGGCAACACATAACCCATGAAGGCGGTTGCCATCATCAACAGGAAAATGACCACGCCGAGCAGCCAGATCATTTCGCGCGGCGCCTTGTAGGAACCAAAATAAAGGCCACGGAAAATATGGGTGTAAACGACAATGAAGAAAAAGCTCGCGCCGTTCATATGCGCATAGCGCAGCAGCCAGCCCGCATTCACGTCGCGCATAATATGTTCGACCGAATTGAACGCCCCGCCGGTGCTGGCATAATAATGCATCGCCAATATGATGCCGGTGACAATCTGGATGACCAGCGCAAAGCCCGCCAACACCCCGAAATTCCACCAATAGTTGAGGTTGCGGGGCACCGGATATCCCGCGCCGACCGCATTATAGACAAAGCGCGGCAGCGGCAGTTTTTCATCAATCCACTGCATCAACGGGTGCTGCGGCGCGTAATTTTTGGCCCAAGGGAAGCTCATCGTCTCTGATTCCTTAGCCGATTGTCACAACAGTGTCGGAGGTGAAGGCATATTCGGGCACCGTCAGATTGCGCGGGGCCGGCCCCTTGCGGATGCGCGCTGCCGTATCATAGTGCGAACCGTGGCAAGGGCAGAAATAACCGCCATAGTCACCGCGATTCTCCCCCTCGGCAGCGCCGAGCGGCACGCAGCCCAAATGGGTGCAAACGCCCAAGGTAATCAGCCAATTTTCCTTGCCCGGCTTGGTACGCTCATCAATCGTCTGCGGGTCACGCAGATCGGAGAGGGGCACCGCCTTGGCCGCTGCAATTTCCTGCGGCGTCAGATTGCGGATGAACACCGGCTGCTTGCGCCATTGCGTCTTAATCGCCTGACCCGGTTGAATGGCACTAATGTCCACTTCGGCCGAGGATAGGGAGAGCACATCGCCCGACGGCCCCATCTGATACACCAGCGGAACGACGGTGGCGGCAACCCCGACCCCTGCCCAGCTGACTGCCGCCAGATGGATAAAATCGCGGCGGCGCACACCTTCATCATCCGAAGGGGCGGCGGCGATTGCTTGGCTGTCCATGCTCTAACCCTATGCCAGCGAACCGGGCGATAACGACCGGTTCAGAAAAGAAGAATCGGATAACAACATAAGGAGAAATTTTGCGCCAGCGCAATGCATGATGCATTTTCCCCCTGACCCGGTTGTCACCCGGTTTGGCGGCTCTGTAGCCAGCCCAATCCCCCTTGCCAATTGCAAAAACGTCTATTGCGAGCGGTTCGCAGCTATAGCTGCAAAAAGCGCCTTGCCTTGCACGCCACATCGCCGCACGGCACCTTGATGTTGCCCGAAATTGCCTTGATCGAACCCGATATCGCCGGAAATGTCGGCACCTTGCTGCGCACCGCCGCCTGTTTTGGCGTTACCATCCATATCGTCGAACCGTGCGGCTTTCCCTTTGGCGAACGGGCCTTGCGCCGGGCGGGGATGGATTATGCCGCGGCTGCCAACGTCGAACGCCATGCGGATTTTGCGGCCTTTGCCGGTGCAATGCACCAGCGGGGACAGCGGATGGTGTTGCTGACGACCAAAGGGGCGACGCGGATGGATGGATTTGCCTTTACGCCAAGCGACGTCTTGCTGCTCGGCAGCGAAAGCCGCGGCGCGAGCGATGCGGTGCATGATGCCGCCGCCGCGCGTGTCCAGATTCCATTGCAACCGGGATTTCGCAGCTTGAATGTCGCGCTTGCGGGCGGCATCGCATTGGCCGAAGCGTTGCGCCAGACAAAGGGATTCGCGCCATGACCAGCCTTGATGCCCAACAAAGCGCCGCGCGCGACTGGTTTGAAGGGTTGCGCACGCGCATCTGCGCCGCCTTTGAAGCGATTGAACGGGATGCCGGCAGCGAAGCCGCTTTCGACTATATCGCTTGGGACCGGGAGGGGGCGGGCATCACTCCGGGCCCAATCGAGACGGGCGGCGGCGGTGGCGGGGTGCGCGCCGTTATGAAGGGGCGCGTGTTTGAAAAGGTCGGGGTCAATGTATCGACCGTCGGGGGTGAATTTGCGCCCGATTTCGCTGCAACCATCCATGGCGCGGCGGATAATCCCGCCTTTTTCGCCACCGGCATTTCGCTCGTCGCGCATATGGCGAACCCGCATGTCCCCGCCGTCCATTTCAACACGCGCTTTCTGGTCACCACCAAGCGCTGGTTTGGCGGCGGGGCGGATTTGAACCCGCCCATCCCCTATGCCGAGGATCGTGATGCCTTTCATGCGCGGCTGCGTGCCGCCTGCATGCCCTTTGGCGCGGATGTTTACGAACGCTATGCCCAATGGGCGGAGGAATATTTTTTCATCCCGCATCGCGGGGTGGCGCGCGGTGTTGGCGGCATATTTTATGACCATTTGAGCGCCGATGATGCGGCAAGCTTTGACCGGCATTTTGCCTTTACCCGCGCGGTCGGTGAAGCCTTTCTGGATGCATTTCCGCCGATTGTCCGGCGGCGTATGGCCACCCCCTATAGCGAGGAAGAATTGCACCAGCAGCGCGTCTGGCGGGGCCGATATGCCGAGTTCAACCTTGTCCATGACCGCGGCACATTGTTCGGCCTTAAAACCGGCGGGAATATTGATGCAATTTTGATGAGCCTGCCGCCGCTTGCCGCGTGGGATTAGCAGGACATATATTTCCAGTTACGGCGCTTGCCATCCGCCAGCCAATTGAGCGCGTCGGCGATACGCTGTGCGCGGGTTGCATCACGTTTGGCCGATGCAATCCAATCGATATATTCGCGCTGAGCTGACGGCGGAAAGCCGTCAAAATGTGCTTTCGCCGTTGGATTTGCCGCCAATTTCGCGGCAAATTCCGGCACCGCGTCGATCGACAGCTGCGGATGTTTGGTGCGCCCGGCAAGGTGCGGTGGCTTTACCCCTGCATCGATCAGCGCGCATTGGCGGCGCGCCCATGCGATGATGGTCGCGCTGTCGGGCAATTGGTCGACATGGGTGATACGCCCCGAATCTCCCATCGCGTCCATCCGCCGCTCGCCACCCCCGGTCACCATCGCGCCATGCCAAAAGCCAAAGGCAACATGCGCTTTGAACGCCGCCATATTGGCGACCATTTTACCGCGATAGGTAAAGGCGGGCATGCTCCATTTGATCGCCTCGACAATATCGCCGCTGGCCGCATGCATATCAGCGCGCAGCCGCTGCAAAATCGGGACGGCAAAGGGCGCCGCCTTTTCTATATAGGCATCAATGCGGGCAGCGGCATCATCGGACATCAACCGTCCCCCAATCGCGAGCGAGGACGAGCATAAAACGATAGGGTGGGTGAAGCAAAGCTTCGATTAGTCGCCGCCGCCGACACCGTCACTACCTCCGTAACTGCCACTGTCACTGTCAATGCCGCCGTAACTGCCGCTATCGGAAAAAAGAGCCCAACCGCCAAAATCCCCCGCGCGGCCGCTATCGAGAAAATCGGACGAGCCACCAAAATCCCCGGCACTGCCAGCATCACCCGAGCGCTTTGCCTTGAAGCCCCGCACCACTTGCCACAGCACCAGACCGCCAACAATGATAACAATGGTTGCGATAAGAATGAATGTGATAAGAAAGATTGTTACCACATCCATATGCTTTCCCCTATGCAGTCCTTTGCTGTCCGCCATGGACAGCAAGAAGATTATTCGACGGTCACACTTTTTGCCAGATTGCGCGGTTGATCGACATCGGTCCCTTTGGCGCAAGCAACATGGTAAGCGAGTAACTGCACCGGCACCGCATAAACGAGCGGGGCGATGAGCGGGTGCACCTTGGGCATTTCGATGGTCGCCATCGTCCCTTCGCCCGCTTCGGCCAAACCTTCGGCATCGGAGATAAGGACGATCTTGCCGCCGCGTGCCCGCACCTCTTGCATGTTGCTGACCGTTTTTTCGAACAAGGGGCCAGATGGGGCGAGAACAATCACCGGCACCGCCTCATCGATTAACGCAATCGGCCCATGTTTCATCTCTCCGCTCGCATAGCCCTCGGCATGAATATAGCTGATTTCCTTGAGCTTGAGCGCCCCTTCGAGCGCCAAGGGATAATCCGGCCCGCGCCCCAGATAGAGCACGTCGCGCGCCGGGGCGATATGGTGCGCCATCGCCGCAATATCCCCATCATGCGCCAAGGCGGCATTGAGCGCGGCGGGCGCTTCGGTGAGGTGGCGGACAATATCCTGTTCCTCTTCGCGCGACATTTTGCCCTTGGCCACCGCTAGATGCGCGGCGAGCGCCGCAAGCACCGCCAATTGGCAGGTGAAGGCCTTGGTAGAGGCGACGCCGATTTCCGGGCCGGCATGGGTGGGGAGCAGCAAATCCGCCTCCCGCGCCATGCTCGATGTCGGGACATTGACGACAACCGCAATTTTCTGGCCATGCGCCTTACAATGTTTGAGCGCGGCGAGCGTATCCGCCGTCTCCCCCGACTGGCTGATAAACAGCGCAAGCCCGCCCGGTTGCAACACGGGGTCGCGGTAACGAAATTCGGATGCGACATCCAAATCGACGGGGACGCGGGCAAAGCTTTCAAACCAATATTTGGCGACCATCCCGGCGTAATAGCTGGTGCCGCAAGCGACGATAGTGATGCGGTCAATCGCCGACAGGTCAAAATCCATCTGCGGCAAGGCGACCATCGCCTCGACCGGCCGGATGTAGGAGGATAGGGTCTGGGCAACCACGGTCGGCTGCTCAAAAATCTCCTTCTGCATATAATGGCGATAAGGGCCTTTTTCGATCGCCGCTGCAGTCACCCCCGATGTGACAATTTCGCGGGTTACCGGCTGGTTGTCGGCATCGAAAATCTGCACCGCATCGCGGGTGACGACCACCCAATCACCCTCTTCCAAATAGGCGATTTTCTGAGTCAGCGGGGCAAGCGCCAGTGCATCTGAACCGAGATAATTTTCACCGGCCCCATAGCCGATGACCAAGGGCGAACCCAGCCGTGCCCCAATCAACATGTCATCATGCGCGCGAAAGGCGATGGCGAGCGCAAAGGCCCCGCGCAGGCGCGGCAGCACCGCCTGCACCGCTGCCGCCGGTTCCACCCCCGCTTCGACCTGTTCGGACACGAGATGCGCGACCACTTCGGTATCGGTTTCGCTTTCAAAGCGGCGACCGCGCGCAATCAATGCATCGCGCAGGCTTTTGAAATTCTCGATGATGCCATTGTGCACCAGCGCGACGTCGCCCGTCGCATGCGGGTGGGCGTTGCTGGTCGTCGGCGCGCCGTGCGTCGCCCAGCGGGTGTGGGCAATGCCGATATTGCCGGGTGCGGGGTTGCCCGCCACTTCGCGCACCAGATTGGCCAGCTTGCCCTCTGCCCGGCGGCGCACCAACTGCCCGCCATCGACGGTGCAGATGCCCGCCGAATCATAACCGCGATATTCCATGCGTTTCAGGCCGTCGATCAGCCGATCCGCGACCGATTGCTTGCCAACGATACCGATGATGCCACACATGATCTTGCCTTTGTTTATTGGGTATAGGGGACACGGATCCCCGGCATCTCTGCCGGAAAATCCTTTGTATTTCGTGTAATCAAAATCGCGCCATGCACCTGCGCGCTCGCCAATATCAGCGCCGGAAGCAGGGGCATGCTGCTGCGTGACGTCAATTCCGCCGCTGCCGAAGCGATGCGGGCATCCACCTCCACCACCTGAAAGGCGGACAATAAGCCCAGCATATGCGCCCGGCTTTCGAGCGGCTCTGCGGCGAGCAATTGCGTCCAGACAATCCGCGAAATGCGGTGCGCGCGATAACGTTCGAGTTCGAGCTTCGCCGCCGGATGACCGCACAGCCAATCGACCAAAATGCCGCTATCGAAAAAAGGGCCCGCCATCGCTAAACGCCGTCGCCCTCAGGCGAGTCAGCCAGCGCCACATCCGCACGGTCGCGCCAATAGCCCGCGCCGCGTTCAATCCAGTTGGTCGCCGCCTGCGCGCGATAGGCGATGACCGCTTCGCGCAACAAGGCGGCGCGCGAACGCCCCTGCTCCATCGCCAGACGGTCGAGCCAGGCAATATCATCATCCGCAAGGTCGAGGAGGATACGCGACATGATATATTGATATCATATCAATATATCATGTCAACCATATTTGCATTTGGGTCGATGTTGCGCGCGTGGGTGCGCCGCCGACCCCGCTGCGTTACTGCCCTTCCTTCTTCTTGCGCATGGCATCGGCAAAGCGTGCTGCCCAACCCTTTTTCGCCACCTGCGGCGCGCGCACCAGACAAAGATCGCCCGGCGCGACATCCTGTGTCACCGCACTGCCCGCAGCAACAATCGCCCCCGCCCCAATGCTGACCGGGGCAACCAACGCGCTGTTGGAGCCGATGAACGCGCCATCGCCGATTTCGGTTCTATATTTAAAATAGCCGTCATAATTGCAGGTGATGGTGCCCGCGCCGATATTGGCGCCGGTCCCAATCGTCACATCCCCCAAATAGGTCAGATGATTGGCCTTGGCGCCTGCCGCAACATCGGCATTTTTGGTTTCGACAAAATTGCCGATCTTGGCTTTTTTGGCCAATTTGGTGCCGGGACGCAGCCGGGCAAAGGGGCCGACTTCGCAGCCTTCGCCAATTTCCGCCCCCTCCAAATGGCAATGACCACGGATTTTTGCACCATCGGCTACCCGAACATTGGGGCCAAAAAAGACATGGGGTTCGATGGTGATATCGCGCCCCAGTTGTGTGTCATGCGAAAACCACACGGTTTCCGGGGCGATCAGGCTGGCCCCTTCGGCCATGGCGCGGGCGCGGCGGCGCTGCTGCCATTCGCCCTCCACCGCCGCCAATTCCGCACGGCTATTGACCCCGGCGACTTCGGCAGGGTCGGTCACTTCGATCACCGCGCTTTGCTGTCCGGGCAGCATGATGATGTCGGGCAGATAATATTCGCCCGCCGCATTATCATTGCCAATCTTGCCGAGCAGCGCGAATAGATCGGCCGAACGCACCGCCATCAGCCCCGAATTGCACAGCCGCACCGCGCGTTCCCCAGCATCGGCATCCTTAAACTCGACCATTTTTTGGATGACGCCGCGTTCGTCGGCAATGATCCGGCCATAGGCACCGGCATCGTCCGGGCGAAAGCCCAACACCACCGCGCGCGGTTCCTCCCCCACGTTGAGGCGATAGAGCATGGCTCGCATCGTTTCCGCGCTCACCATCGGCACGTCGCCATAGAGGATGAGGATGTCGCCCGCGAACCCATGCAGCGCATCCTTGGCCTGTAACACCGCATGGCCGGTGCCCAATTGCTCGCCCTGCACCGCAATCGCCACATCGCGGCCCGCAACGCTCGCTTCAATCTGTTCGCGCCGCGCACCGACGACAACGACAACGCGCGCCGCGCCGATGCTGGCAACCGTGTCGAGTAAATGATGGAGCATCGGTTTGCCGGCGATGGGGTGCAGCACCTTGTGCAGGTCGGACTGCATGCGCGTACCCTGCCCGGCGGCAAGGATGATGGCGGCAATCGGCCGGTGATGGGCGCTGTCGGCGGGGGCAGTTTCAGTCATATTTTCGTCCTAGCCATCCGCCATTTCCTCCACAAGTGGCGCGCGAGCATGGCGGGTGGCATCCGCAGGCCATGCGAACGGGTGTAAAAGCCAAGCTGTGTCAGCGGGTGGCTGGGCCTGCCCATGGCATCGCGCGCCAGCAGGCGGCGGATGAACAGGCGGTCGGTCAGGCGCAGCACCGCGCCATCACCATATAGCGCCGCCGACAGGCGCAGCGCCCGACGCACCGAATGGGTAAGGCCAAACCCCTGCGCGCGCGCCAGCAATTGCGCCTGCCATGCGCCATCCAGCGCCGCCGCATCACCTGTCAGGCAATGAAAATCCCACAAATTGCGCAGGCCGCCCGCCAAATCGCCATCGGCCAGCATATGTGCCGCACAATGGATCAGTCGGTCGATGGGGTCGAGCGTCAGTACGCCATCCGCAACCGGCTGTGCCCGGTCGATCAGCGCCGCCGCATCGATATGGTGGCGCGCGGTCAGCGGCAGCAAATTATGATGCACATCGATCATCCGGTCGCGCGCGCCATGTATCAGCGGCGGCAATTCGTGCATCCATTGCCGGTAATAAGCCTGATCATAGGGGTCATTTTTGACCCAATCCCAGCCAGCGTCGATCAGCGCAGCTTCGACATCGGTCAGTCGGTCGCGCGGCACCAAAATGTCGAGGTCACCGATATGCCGCCCCGCCGCCGCAGACAGGCCCGCCGCCGCATATGCGCTGCCTTTCAGCAATATCACCGGCACGCCTATCTGGGTGAGCGCGCGGCGTGCCATCTCCACCTCCCACAAGGCGTGGCGCTGCATTTGTCGGGCATAGGCGCACTCAGCGGCAAACAAGGCTGCAACGCGGGACGGCAGCGCCGCCCCCGCCAGCCGGTGCCCCAGCGTGGCGAGCAGCATTTCCCCACGCGCAACGCTGATCAGCGCCGACCATTGATCCCCCCGCAGCGTGGCGGTGCTAGCGGGATTGCGCAGCGCCGCAACCAGATGGCGCATCGCGCTCATCGCGCGGCACTCCCGAGATTTTCATTCCCCAGATTCTCATTCCATAGCGCTTCGACTATCTCGATCGCCTGTTCGCCGCTCTGGTAACCGATGGCGACGGCGGGCAGCGCGCGCACCAAGCGGTTGAGCGCGGTAAAGGCCGCCTCCCCCAACCCCACATAATTGGTGGAACTTTCGGTCAGGCGGAAAAAGGCTTCGGATGGCGGAACGGGGCGCAACGCATTGTCGCTGCCAAATGCCGGAAAGAGGAGGAGCGCGGGTGCCCCCCCTTCATCCATGCGCGATATGGCATCGGCGCGCGGGCGCATATGGCAGATATCCCCCTTGGGGGTACCGGTGATGCGGGGGCCAAAGCGTGATGGGTCAGCCCTGTCTTGCAGCACATTAATCGCTTGGTTTTTCAGGCTGATGAGGCGCGGAAAGGGCAGAATATTGCCATTTTCCAAGTCGAGCAGGGCAAATTCGTCCCCCAACAGTCGCCAGTCCCCCTCCCCCAACAAAGCGGCCAGCGTCGATTTGCCCGAACCCGAAGCGCCGACCATCAACAAGACCCGCCCATCGCGCTCAACCGCGCTGGCGTGGAGCAGCATCTGCTGTCGCCAGCCCATCGCCACCTGCAAATTCATCGCCATTTCGGCGGCAAGCAAGCCTTGCGACAGCGGCAAGGGCAGCGCGTCGGGAATGGTGAAATCGCCGCCGATGCTAACTGCCGGACGCAGCCAGCGCCGCCAAGGACGCGCCGCGCCAATATGCGCGGTCAAGCTTGCGACACCGTCATCGGGCTGGGGATAATCGGCATAAAGACGACGCAAATCGGCAATCGGCCCCGCCCAATCGGAAAATATCCGCATGGCAACCGGCCCAACGCGCAGCGCAAATCCATGGGTCATGCCGCTGTCGCCCGACATTCAATCAGGCCAAGCGCCGCCAATTGGGCCAATATTGCATCGAGCGCCGCCAAACCATCGTCCGCGACCGACAGGTCAAAATCTGCCGCCAATTTGCTGAGCAGTTCGGCGGCGTCCATCTCCACACTTTGCAGCGCGGCCAAAATTTCGCGCGCGGGGGAACCAAGCAAATGGGTTTGCCCCGACCGGCGGTCATACACCGCGCTCAAACTATCAAGTTCAATCCAAGCCAGATGCTCGGCATCGGCACCATGCCAGCGCGCAGGCTCCGCCAGCCCCACTATTTAGCGGGGCATCTGGATCGATGCGTAACAGGTAAAGCCATTTTGCCCGGCGCGCAGGCGGCGGATATAATTAATATAGGCTTGGCCCTGTTCATAGCCGGTGCCGGGGAGCGAGCGGCCCTGCAACGCCTGACGCACTTCTTCGCCGGTGAACGGCCGACTGGCAGGCGGAAAGGCACCGCTGGTTCCGGCCGGAACCACCGAACCGTCCAGCGCGATATAATTACCGCCACGCACCGGATCGGGCACGGGGATCGAACAATTGAGCACCGATGCCGCCGTCTGCGCATAGGCAGGGCGCACCGTCACCGCTGCGACGACACCCACGGCACCCAATTGCAATGCACGGCGGCGCGTCGCCGCCCCGTCGCGCACTGGCGAAGAGTTTTGGGGGGCAGGGTTTTGGCCATTTTCTGGCACATTTTTGTCCATGAATTGTCCCCCGTGCGGCTGCGAATTTGGCTCTTCCATGCCGTGCCATCGCGCAATCGCGGCAATTTTTCAACCGCGATAACCATGAAAGGGTGCCAAGATGCCTTTGTCAAAAATCAAACTGGGCGCGCAGGGCGGCGGCATCGGCCCCATAATCGCGGTCCAACCCGGCGGGGAGGCGCGAATCATCGATGGAAAGTCGCGCATAGCTGGCCAGCAAGCGGATATAGGGGGTCAAAACCCAAGTCACCGTCGCGCCATAGCTTTGCTGCCGCCCGCCGATGATGCCCGCATCATTAAGGTCGAGCATGTCGTAACGCAGGTTGAGTTCCACCGCACCCATGCCGCCATTGCCGACCCCACGTCGCGGGGTTACCCGGTCAAAAGCGCCACGCCGGTAATTTCGTTTATCATCGGTCAAAAACAGCCCCGCCTCGACATAATAGCCCGAAAATTGCGGGTCGCGCATCAGTGGGCGGCGCGCCTGCATCCACGCCCCCTCTGCCGCAAAATGAAAGCGGCCGTGGATTGCGGCAAATTCTGCCCCCCAATTTTGTTCGCCAGTGGCGGCAAAATTGCCGGTATCGACCAGCCGAACGTCGGTCACATGGGTAAAGGGGCGGGCGCGGTAACGGGCTAGGCTGCTGCCATCGTTGAAATCGCGCGCATGGCCCGATAACCCAAAATGCAATTGGGTATCGCCAATTTGCGGTGCGTAAATAATGCGCCCATCCACGCTCCAGCCATTATTGGCCGCGTTGGTCAGCGCGCTGATATCGTCCGAAAACAAGCCTGCCTGCACCAATATGTCGCCATGCGCATATTCCGCCGCCAGCCCCACCCGCCGTTCAAAGCCAAAGGCCTGGGTAAAGGCAGCCCGTTCGGTGAAGCTGGTGAAGAGATCCGACGTCATCTCATCGAGCCCGGCGAAATGTTTTTGATGCCCCAAGGTCAGTTGCCAGTCGCCGCTGCTATAGCGCAGATAGGCGTCGAGCACGGCGACATCATTGTCGGCAAAATCCGCCTCCACCCGGTAGGAAAAGCCGCCCGGCATCGTACCATCCGCGCCCAATTGCACGCGCCGCACCTCCGTCGCAACGCCAAGGGCGACATGGTTGGCGGCAGCGGGGACATCAACGCCGCCAAGGTCAATCTGCATCCGCCCGCGCGGCTTAAAGCTCCAGCCATCTGTGCCCTGCCATTCCGGCGCGCCGCGCCAAGCGATGTTCTGCGGTGCATTGGCCCCGGGCGTGGGGCTTGCCGGTGTGACCGGAGTGGGCGCAGGAGTGGGTGCGGGGGCAGACAGGCTGTCCAGCCGCGCGGAAAGCTGGTTCACCTGTGCACGCAATGCTTCCACCTCAGCGCGCAGTGCAGCGGCGGCATCGGCATCCAGCGCCTGTGCCGATGCGGCGCTCGCTTGGCCGATAAGCGCAGTCGCGGCGAGCAAGGGGATGCAGATGGTTCGGCAACGCATGATAATCCTTTCCGTCGGCGCGCATGGATTGCGCGCGCGCCTAGGCGCATAGTCGGCAACTGTCACCGGTTAATTGATCCCGGGCAAATCCGTTGTTTGCGCTTGCACGATGGAGCCGAGCGCCTATGGCAAGCGCCATGTCGTTGACGTAAAGGGAAACAAGCCATGACCATCCGCTTTGACAATCGTGTTGCCATCGTCACCGGGGCCGGCGGCGGCATTGGCCGCGCCTATGCGCTCGAACTGGCGCGGCGTGGGGCCAAGGTCGTCGTCAATGATCTGGGTGGCGCGCGCGATGGCACCGGCCATTCAGATGCGGCGACACAGGTTGTCGCTGAAATCGAAGCTTTGGGCGGCGAAGCCATCGCCAATGGCGGCAGCGTTACCGAATATGACGCGATGGTGGCGATGGTCGCCGATGCAAAGGCAAAATGGGGTCGGGTCGATATCCTCATCAACAATGCGGGGATTTTGCGCGACAAAAGCTTTACCAAAATGGACCCTGCCGATTTTGAACTGGTGGTAAAGGTGCATCTGATCGGCTCTGCCTTTGCCACCAAGGCGGTGTGGGACGTGATGCGCGAACAAAATTATGGCCGCATTTTGATGACCAGCAGCTCAACCGGCCTTTATGGCAATTTCGGACAGGCCAATTATGGCGCGGCCAAACTCGGCCTCGTCGGCCTCACCAAAACGCTGGCGATCGAGGGGGCAAAGAATAATATCCGGGTCAATAACATCGCGCCGATTGCCGCGACCCGCATGACAGAGGATATTTTCCCCGAAGCTGCCTTTGCCCTATTCTCCCCGGAATTGGTTGCGCCCGCAGGCCTGTTTTTGGTGAGTGAGGATGCGCCAACCAACGTCACTTTGGGCGCGGGCGGCGGCATCGTCCATGGGGCCAATGTCACCATGACCCATGGGGCCAAACTGCCCGAAGATGCGCGCACACCCGAAGGGGTCGCCGCGCTCTATACCGAAATGACCGACCGTGCGGGCGAAAGCGTGCCCCAAACCGGTGCAGAGCAATCGGGCCTCGTCATGCGTCTGTTGCAGGGCTGACGATATCGATCTTAATCTGCGTATTGCATGTATAATACACCTATGTTATCCCGTGTTGCAAGGCATGGGGACGAATAGGGGTATACCATGTATAGCGAACAAGATCTGACCAACGCGGTCGCCGCCGGCGTGATAAGCGCCGATGCGGCGGACGCGCTGCGCCGCCATGTGGCGGGGCAACAATCCACCAGCAATGCGGATGAAGAACATGTCCGCCTGCTCACCGGTTTCAACGATATTTTCGTCACCATCGCAGCGGCCATTTTACTGGGTGCGCTTGCATGGATCGGCGAAAGCATCTGGCTACCGCTGGCGGGTGCGCTGGTCGCGGTTGCCGCTTGGGGGCTGGCTGAATATTTCACCCGTGTGCGGCGCATGGCCTTGCCATCGATTGGCCTGCTGCTCGCCTTTGTCGGCGGGGTGGCGGCCAGCCAGATCGGTGTCATGGTTCAATATGGTGAGGGCTGGTTTGGCCCCAACCCGAATGAACGAATACAGGCAGTCATCATGGCCGGCATCGCCATTGTCACCGCCGCTGCAGCCTATGCGCATTGGCGGCGTTTCATGGTGCCGATTACCCTTGCCGCCGGGACGGCCGCGTTGGTCACCACGGTTATCGCGTTGATCGCTGCCGCTGTCGGCCCCGAAAATCTGGGCCAGAATGCCATATTGTCGATGATATTGGTCGGCGGACTGGGCGTTTTCGCGCTGGCCATGCATTGGGACGGCAGCGACCGGACACGCGAAACACGGCGCAGCGATGTCGCCTTTTGGCTTCATCTGATCGCTGCACCGATGATCGCCCATCCGTTGTTCACCCTGCTCGGCGTTAATGGCGATGCGACAATTTCCATCGCCTCCGCACTCGGCGTCATCGCGCTATATGCGGGCTTTGCCTTTATCGCGCTGGCGATCGACCGGCGCGCGATGCTGGTATCGGCGCTCGCCTATGTGCTTTATGCGATGACCGAATTGTTCCGCAATTTCGGTGCGGTCGAACTGCAATTTGCGTTGACCGCGCTGGTCATCGGTTCGGCGCTGCTGCTGCTTTCGGCCTTTTGGCAGCCAGCACGACGCATGGTGCTGTCGCTCACCCCGACCGGGCTGCGCGACATGGTGCCAGAGGCGCATCTGGTTGCGCACAGCGGCTAGGCACATTGTCCAAGCTGTTGCGAAGGGGCGGCGCCTGTGGGCCCCGCCCCTTTTCTATACCGGTTTGATGAGCCGCCGTTCGACCGGTGCCAATATATTGGCGAGCAATTGGCCGCGTTTCAGCGTCTGCCCGCCCTCCCCCACCAAAGCCCACATGCCCTGACGCTGGCGCAGGTCGGGGCATTTCATGATGCGAATTTCCGGCCTCTCCGCCGTCCGGCGAAAGGCGGAAAAAATGGCGGCATCGCGGGTGAAATCCATCGCATAATCGCGCCAATGGCCCGCCGCGACCATCCGGCCATAAAGTCCCAAAATCGCGCTCAACTCTTCCCGGTCAAAGCCCACCTGATGCGGGGCCAATGTGGGGAATGGGGTGACGATACCCATGCGCGCCTTCTTGCCCCCTATGGCAGCTTACGCGCGCGAACACGGCGCAGGGGTGGGGGGGCGTCATCATCATCGCTGTCACCGGTGCCGCGCGCATTGTCACGGTCAGCCATTAGTGCCGCGATGCGTTTTTGCATATCAACGAGCTGGCATTGCAACAGTTCAAGTTTCTGGCTGTTGGGGTCAAACTGGTCGCAGCACGGGGTGCCATAAGGGATGAAATCCTGCGTCGCGGGCTTAACCTCGACCAATGTGGGCTTGGCAGGGATTCCGACCATCGTCGCCCCGGGCGGTACATCCTTATTCACAACAGCATTGGCACCGATGCGCGCGCCATCACCAACCAGCACCGGCCCCAGAATTGCCGCACCGAGCGAAATGATGACATCATTGCCAATCGTCGGGTGCCGTTTTCCCCCCTCCCCATTGGTCGGGTTGGTGCCACCCAGCGTCGCGCCCTGATAAATGGTGACATTGTCACCAATAACCGATGTTTCGCCGATGACGACAAAGCCATGATCGATGAATAAATTGCGCCCGATTTTCGCGCCGGGGTGAATGTCGATGAGGGTGAAGCTACGCGCAAAATGGTTGACCGCGCGGGCGAGGAAAAACAAATCCGCCTCATACAACCAGTGGGCAATACGGTGCAGCCCCAGCGCCCAGACACCGGGGTAGAGCATGATTTCCCACAAGGAACGCGGCGCGGGGTCACGCGCCTTGATGGAGGAGAGGTAGGAGAGAAAATTATCGATCATGGGTTTGCCCCCTTTTGTCGATGGTTCGGCGGGCGAATACCGCCCCCCGAACCGCGCCCCCTGCATTATGCAGTATCGGGGCGGCCATGCGCCATAACAAGCATGGACTGAAAGCATTTTTCAATCAATAATGGGTTATTGATTGAAAGAACCATTTTATGCAGGCCTATCTGCCGACCTTCAAACAACTGCAATATCTGGTCGCGCTGCACGCGCACGGCCATTTTGGCCGCGCTGCGGAGGCATGTTTTGTCACCCAATCGACATTGTCGGCGGGAATCCGCGAATTGGAAAGCCTGCTCGGCATCATGCTGGTCGAACGCACCCGCCGCGTCGTGCGCTTTACGCCGCTGGGTGAAGCCATTGTCGAACGCGCGCACCGCATATTGCGCGAGGCAGAGGCGCTGACCGAACTCGCCGCTGCTGCGGGCACCCCCCTGGTTGGCGCGCTGCGGATGAGCGTTATTCCCACCATCGCGCCCTTTTTGCTACCCACGCTCTTACCCCGCCTGCGCCGCGAACGACCCGACCTTAAACTTTATCTGCGCGAAGAAACCAGCCAGGCCGCATGCGACAGCCTGCACCAAGGGTTGGTCGATTGCGTGCTGCTCGCCCTGCCCTATGCCTGCGGCGACGTTGAAACGGCGATATTGTTCGACGACCCCATATTGCTCGCGGTACCCGAAGCGCTCGACAATAAATTGCCCGCGCTTGTCGCACCCGAGGCTATTGATGCCAGCCAGTTGCTGTTGCTGGAGGATGGGCACTGCCTGAAAGACCATGCGCTGGCGGTGTGCAATCGCCCCGATTTGCGCGGGTCAGCGCAAATGCTCGGCACGTCGCTCCACACGCTGGTGCAGATGGTCGACAATGGCATCGGCGTTACCATGGTGCCACAAATGGCGCTGGATGCCGGGCTGCTCGACGGCACACGCATCCACGCCCATAATATTGATGCGCAAAGCCACGGGCGGCAGATTGCGCTGATCTGGCGGCGTAACAGCCCGCGCAGCAGCGAATTTGAATTGCTCGCCGATATTTTGCGCAAACATCATGCCGGGGGCAGACCCAGCGGCTGATGCCGTTCAATCCATGTGCTTGATACCGACCCGCAGATAATCCCAGCCGGTAATCAGCGTCAGGACTGCTGCGGCCCACAGGCTGGCCAGCCCCACCTGTTTAACAAAGGCAAATTGCGGCAGCCCGCCCGCCAATATCAATGCGCCCAATGCCACCATCTGAAAGGTGGTTTTCCATTTGGCGAGACGGCTGACCGGCACTGAAACCTGCAATCCGGCGAGAAATTCGCGCAGGCCCGACACCGCAATTTCGCGCAGCAGGATGATCAGCGCGGGGATGAGGTGGAAATCGGTAATAGCAGCGGGCGCATGGCGGGTACTGCCGAGCAACAAAATGACGGACGCCACCAAAATCTTGTCGGCAATCGGGTCGAGGAAAATGCCCATTTTCGACACTGTCCCCTGCGCGCGGGCCAGATAGCCGTCGAAATAATCGGTAATCCCCATCAGGCAATATAGCGCAAAGCCGATCAGCCAGCCCGCCTGCCAGCCGGGAAACCACAGCAGAAAGACGAGGCCGGGTACCGCGAAAATTCGCGACAGGGTCAATAAATTGGGTAGGCTGAGCAAATCCACGTCACCCTTTGGCGTGTTGATGTCCCCCTTTTACGCAAAGCACGGGCGTTGGGCAAAAGGCTTTTGACGCTTGGCCATGATCGGCTAAGCCCGTCGGCGACCAGCGAACGGATTTTGGGGGCGGACGATATATGGATGGCGCGGCAAAGCTATTGCGCAAACGACGTTTTCTGCCGCTGTTCATCACCCAGCTGTTGGGCGCATTTAACGACAATTTGTTCAAAAATGCGATGGTGCTGTTCGTCGTCTATCAGGTCTATTCCGACCCAGAGAGCGAAACCTGGTTCTCCGCCATCACCACCGCCATCTTCATCCTGCCCTTTTTTCTGCTTTCCGCCATGTCGGGCCAATTGGCCGACACGCGGGACAAGGCGCGCATCATCCGCATCATAAAATTGTGTGAAATCGGCATCATGCTGGTTGGCGCGGCCGGACTGGTTTTGGCGTGGGCGGGGGTTGGCGTCCATATATTGGCGATCCCCCTCCTCCTCCTCGCATTATTCGCCATGGGGGTGCATTCGACTTTTTTCGGGCCGATTAAATATGCCATCCTGCCCCAACATCTGGAGGAGGAGGAGGTGCTGGGCGGCACCGGATTGGTGGAGGCTGGCACCTATATCGCAATTTTGGCGGGGACGATTTTGGCCGGGCTGATTCCGGTCGAAATTGCCGCCATCGGCGTCATCCTCGTCGCCATCATCGGCTATATTGCGGGGCGACAGGTGCCCCCTGCCCCCGCCGACACCCCCGATCAGCCAATTGACTGGCACATCATCCGTTCGTCGATCACGCTTGTCGCCGCGACGATGCACATCAAGCGTTTGTTTCTGGCGATCGTCTCCATCAGCTTTTTCTGGACGATCGGCGCGGTGCTGTTCATCCAATTTCCGCCGCTCGCCAAAAATATCCTGACCGCCGACAAAGCGGTGGCGAGCCTGTTTTTGTGCGTCTTTTCGGTCGGCATCGCCATTGGGTCGGTCGCGATCAACCGCTTGCTCAAGGGCGCGGTATCCGCCCGATTTGCCCCCGTGTCGGTCATCGTCATGGGGCTGTTCGTCGTCGCTTTTCATATCGTATGCCGCAATTGGCACGGCAATGGCGATGGCAGCCTGATGACCATATGGGATTTTTTGAACCATGATGGGGCGTGGGCGCTGGTCGCCTGTTTGCTGGGGATTGCAATCTCGGGCGGGATGTTCGTCGTGCCGCTTTACGCCTTTTTGACGACAACCGTGCCCAAGGATCAGGCGGCGCGCACGGTTGCGGCCAATAATATCGTCAATTCAGGCGCAATGGTGGTTGGGTCACTGATTGCCATCGGCCTGAGCGCCGCCGATGTCGCGGTCACCGACCAATTGCTGCTGAGCGCGGCGATGTGCCTAATTTCGGCATGGCTGGCGCAAAAGTTGCACCGCGCGTGCGATTAGCAAAGCGCGCAGAGAGGGGTGCGCGTGCGATTAGCAAAGCGCGCAGAGAGGAACGCGCGTGCGACTAACAACGCGCGCAGATTAAGCACGCGTGTGGATGAATCAGCTTAGATCAGGAACAGCATTGCGCCCGTAAAGGTCAGGGCAAAGGCCATCATCGCATCGCGCCAGTCCGATTCGCGGATGAACGATGGGGTCAGTCTTTTTTCACGGCGGATCAACCGCGCGCGCAGCGCCGCACCGCTGGGTGCCGGGTCGATGCGCAAGTCGGCCTGTTGCATCAGCGCCATCGGCTGCGCGAGGCCAAAGATTTTTTTCCAATTGCTGTCCATAGCGCGATGGTAAAGCGCGCGTTAAACTTTTGAAAAGGGGTAAAGAGGGTTAACGCACCTGCCGTCCCGCCAAGGGACAAGGCGGGTTTTTGTGGTTAATGGGGGGTCAGCGGCGTGGCTCCACCCGAATGGCGACATGGTCGGGCGCGCCGCGTTTCCAAGCGGGGCAGGGGCTATATTGCATCTGGGTGTCGAGGCAGATTTGCACCTCACTCAACCAGCCATTGCGCGACGCGCTAACCGCAATCGCCGCCGTCGGTAACTGCGGGTTGGCGGTGACAAAGGCGCGCTTTAGCCCCGCCACATCGCCGCCGTCCGCAATCAGCCGTGTCATGTCAGGCATATGGACGCGCTGGTAAAGCGCCGCCGCTGTGTCGAAATAATCCGCCGCATTGTCGCGCATACACGCGCCATGTCGTTCCCATTCATGCTGCAATAATTGCGGGTCGGGGGTCATGCACAAATGGCGGCGGATGGTTGCGCGGTCGATGACGGGTGCGGGCGCGCAATATTGCGGCCAGTCGCGCGGTGCCGTCCCCTCTGGCCATAACCCATGGAGAACAAAGCCAAAGGACGGCGCATCTGCCCCGCATTGCATGGCATCGGGGGCGTCACCATCGCCCCGATTGGCGCGCGCACACACGCCCGGCGACCAACTGAGCGCCAATGTATAGCCCCCGATCGTCCGACGGCGCACCTGCCCCGCGCTCGGGTTTTCGGCGTGCGGCATGGCAAAGTCGGCGGGTAGACCGCACGCGCGCTGCGGCGCATCGCCCACGGCAGTTTCGCGCTGCCCCTCCTCCTGCGCTCTGGCACCGGGCAGCGAACAGGCGCCGATGTGCAGCGCCGCCAGCGCCAGCAGCGCCGAACGAATATGGCGACTATCACGCAACATTTTGCGCCACATGGTCAAGCCCGATGTCGGCGGCTGGCGCGCTTTGCGTCAATCGCCCAACCGACACATAATCGACCCCGCTGGCCGCGATGGCGCCAATAGTGTCGAGCCGCACCCCGCCCGAAGCCTCGGTCGGTACCCGTCCGGCGACGAGCGCAACGCAGGCGCGAAGCTGGCCCACATCCATATTATCGAGCAATAAATGCGTTGCGCCGCCGCTGAGCGCGGGTTCAATTTGCGCAATATCATCCACCTCGACAATGATGTCACGGATCCCCGCCGCTACCGCTGCGCGCGCTGCTTCCATCACGCCACCGGCAACCGCAATATGATTATCCTTGATCATCGCCGCATCCCACAATCCCATGCGGTGGTTTTGCGCACCGCCCATGCGCGTTGCATATTTTTCGAGGCGGCGCAGTCCGGGGATGGTCTTACGCGTATCGAGCAGCCGTGCACCGCTGCCCGCCATCGCATCCACATAAGCGCGGGTCATGGTCGCAATGCCGGTCAGATGCTGCACGCTGTTAAGCGCGGACCGTTCGGCGGCAAGCAACGCCCGCGCACTACCCGAAATGCGCATCAAATCCCCCCCAGCCGCAACAAATGCGCCTTCGTTGGCCAAAATCTCTATCTGGCAATCGGGGTCGAGTGCGCGGAAAAACCCGGCGGCGAGCGGCAGTCCTGCGACCACCACATCGTCGCGTGTGTCCATGACGCTGTCGAAACGGGCAGTAGCGGGGATGACGGCATTGCCGGTAATATCACCCTTGTCGCCCAAATCCTCAGCCAAGGTGGCGGCAATGAATGCATCGGCATCAAAGCCGTCGATACCCATATGGGCGGGGGCAGGTGGATGGGACATGGCAGCAGCGCTAAGCGGGCGCTGCCCGACATGCAAGTATTTCGCCATATCCGCTTGGCAATTGGGCGCGGGCAACGCATGATTGGCACATTAGAAATCAAGGACATGGCAATGAACGGCCCCAGCGATTCCAATAATCCCTTTGGCAGCAACCCATTTGGCCAGAATGCGAGTTTGGAGGATTTGCAGCATTGGACGCAGCAAATTGGCCGGGCACAGCAATTATTGCTCGAATTCGCGCTCTCGCCAGAGGGGGAGGCGGCGGGCCGGTCGATGGTGCAACAATGGGCTGACCCCAGCAAATGGACGCAAATCTGGGAAAATGCGCTGCCATCGGGCGCGGCTACACCCGATATGTCGGCGCTTTCCGGCCAATGGATGGCAGGGGTCAGCAGCTTTTGGCAGCAGAATATGGCAATGTGGCAGGCCGTTGCCAGCGGCGGCAGCAGCGATGCCCCGGAAAAGGACCGGCGCTTTGCCAATGACGCATGGCGCGCCAACCCCATTTTTGCCTTCATCCGCCAAAGCTATGCCGTGATTGCCGACCATTTGCTCGCCAGCGTCGACAAGGTTGATGGTCTGGATGAAAAGTCCAAGGCACAATGGCGTTTTGCCACGCAAAATCTGGTCGATGCGGCCAGCCCAAGCAATTTTGCCCTGACCAACCCCGAAGTGTTGCAACGCACCATCGCAACGCGCGGTGACAATCTGATCCGCGGGCTCGAACATATGTTACAGGATTTGCGGCAGGGGCAATTGACCCATGTCGACAAAAGCAAATTTGCGTTGGGCGAAAATATCGCGGTGACGCCCGGCAAGGTCATTTATGAAACCGACCTGTTCCAGTTGATCCATTATGCACCGACTACCGACAAGCTGCTGGAAACCCCGCTGCTCATCTTTCCGCCATGGATCAACCGTTTCTACATCCTCGACCTCAACCCGCAGAAAAGCTTTATCCGCTGGGCGGTGGAACAGGGTGTTTCCACCTTCATCGTGTCGTGGAAATCCGCCGATGCCAGCATGGCCGATGTGGTTTGGGATGATTATATCGCGGCACAGATTGACGCAATTGCCACGGTGCGGGGCCTGCTGGGCGTCGATAAGGTCCACACCATCGGCTATTGCGTCGCGGGGACGACGCTCGCCGCAACGCTCGCCATCCTTGCCGCGCAAGGGGCGGCGGACTGCGTTGCCAGCGCGACATTTTTCACCGCACAGGTCGATTTTTCCGAAGCGGGCGACCTGTTGCTGATGGTCGATGACCGGCAATTGGCGATGATCGAACAATTGTCGGCCGACGGCTATCTCGACGGGCGCTATATGGCGGCGACCTTTAATTCGCTGCGCGGGCGCGACCTCATCTGGAACTATGTCGTCAATAATTACCTCTTGGGCGAAGATTACCCGCCCTTCGACCTCCTCTATTGGAATGGCGACACCACCAACCTGCCCGCCAAATGGCACCAAAGCTATTTGCGCGACCTTTATCGTGACAATAAGTTGGTGGTGCCCGGCGAAATGCGTGCAGGCGGCACGCCGATTGACCTGACACGCATTGAAACCCCGGCCTATATTCAAGCGGGGCGGGAGGATCATATCGCACCTGCAGCCAGCGTCTGGAAAATCATGCACCATCTGCGCGGCCCCAAACGCTTTGTGCTGGCGGGGTCGGGGCATATTGCGGGCGTGGTCAACCCGCCCGCCGCGCAAAAATACCAATATTGGACCAATGATGGGCCATGCGACAGCCTCGACCAGTTTGTTGCAGGTGCGAAGGAAACCAAGGGCAGCTGGTGGGGTGACTGGCTGGATTGGATCAAGGGGCATGGCGACTCAAGCGTCGCGGCCAAGGGTGCGCGCGTCCCCGGAAAGGGAAAATTAAAGGCGATTGAGGACGCGCCGGGCCGCTATGTGAAGATGCGATAGCGCCCAAAACCCACGGAAAAGCGCCGCGCGCATCAATTTTGTTGCGCTGCACAAAAAATGCTTGCAATCGCACAGGGCTTCGCTTATTGTGCACTGCAACATGAGCGGTGACCTGCATCGCTCGCTTGCATTTTTTGGAGCGCCGACCATGGCAACCCGTGTTGAAGATAATGCTGAACGTGCCTACGCCGCTGCGGCGGCGGAGCTGCCGGCCAAGGCCCCCAAAGCGGCAAAGCCTGTTGCGGCCAAGCCCGTGAAAACGGCCAAGCCTGTCGCTGATGCACCCGTCAAGGTCGCAGCAGAGGTTGCCCCCAAGGCCGTCGCCGTCGAAGCCGCCCCGAAGGCCGCTCCCAAGGCTGCCTTGGCGAAAAAGCCGGCCAAGAAAGTGGCAAAGAAGATTGCCGTCAAGAAAGCCACGCCGAAAAAGGCTGCTGCCCCCAAAACCACCATCCGCGCTGCCAAGGCGGCGTCCACCACTTTTACAAAGGGTAAGTCCATGTTGAACGAAGCCACCGCGCAGATGACCGAACAAGCAACCAAGCTGGTCGGTGAAGCCCGCACCCGCACCGAAGCCTTTGTCGCCGACATGCAGGTCCGTGCCAAGGAAGCTGGCGAAAAGGGTCAGGCATTTGCCAAGGAAGCCGTCGAATTTTCGAAGGGCAATGTCGAAGCTTTCGTCGAATCGGCCAAGATTGTCGCCAAGGGCGCCGAAGTCATCGGTCAGGAAATCGTTGCTTTCGCCAAGGCCTCGGTCGAAGACACGACCAATGCCGCCCAGCGTTATGCTGCGGTCAAGACCCCGGCCGAATTTTTCGCGCTGCAAAACGAACTGTCGCGCACCGCGCTCGACAATGTTGTGAAGCATGGTTCCAAGACCACCGAATTGTCGGTGAAGTTGGCCAATGATGCCTTCCAGCCGATCAGCAACCGCATCGCGCTTGCTGTTTCCAAGCTCAAGTCGGCCGCCTGATCCCCCTCCCTCCCAACGGGATCAGGAAACGCACAGCCACGCCCCGCAAGGGGTAAATGGGCCATCCCCTCTCTCCCCGGCCCGGCATGTGCAAAGCCGCAAGCGAAGCCCGTCCCCATTTGCGGGGCGGGCTTTTGCTTTGGGCAAAATGGGACGATAAAAGAGGGTTAGCTGACTTGCCAGCCACCGTCCCCATCCCCTATATTTTGCCCGATGATTTTGGATGATTTCCCCATGACCACCCCGCTGCGTGCGGGGGATGGCCCGCCCGATGATGGCAAAAGCGGCGGCGGGCACAGCACCGGCCTTGCCACACGCACCCGAACCAAGACGAAAAAACCATCGCTCTACAAGGTGCTGATGCTCAACGATGATTATACGCCGATGGAATTCGTCGTCATGATCTTGCAGCGTTTTTTCAAAATGGACGTCGAACAGGCGACACAGGTCATGCTGCACGTCCACCAGCGCGGTGTCGGGGTATGCGGTGTTTTCACGCTCGAAATCGCCGAAACAAAGGTAACCCAAGTGCTCGATTGCGCGCGGGCGCACCAGCATCCTTTGCAATGCACAATCGAAGCGGAATAATGTGTAACCGCTAGGCAATATTGCCCAGCAACGCTAAGACGCGGCGATGGATCAAATAGTCATTCGTGGCGGCAACCCGCTCAACGGCAGCATCACCATTTCGGGCGCGAAAAACAGCGCGCTCACCCTCTTGCCCTGCGCGCTGCTGACCGACGAGCCGCTGACGCTGCGCAACCTGCCGCGCCTCGCCGATATCGATGGTTTTGGCCATTTGCTCAACATGCTCGGCTGCTCAACGACGATAGAAGGGTCACGCCCCGAAGATTTTGGCCGGGTGATGACCGCGCGGGCAACCAATGTCACATCGACTATGGCCCCCTATGACATTGTGCGCAAAATGCGGGCCTCCATCCTCGTCCTCGGGCCGTTACTGGCGCGGATGGGCGAAGCAACCGTGTCGCTGCCCGGTGGCTGCGCCATTGGCAACCGGCCGATCGACCTCCACCTCAAGGCGCTGGAGGCGCTCGGCGCAGAACTCGAAATGGCGTCAGGCTATGTCCGCGCGCATGGGCCGGGCGGGCGATTGCCCGGCGGGCGGTTTCACTTTCCCGTCGTTTCGGTCGGCGCAACCGAAAATGCGATTATGGCGGCGGTGCGCGCCAAGGGAACATGCGTCCTGTCCAATGCGGCACGCGAACCCGAAATCGTCGATTTGTGCAATTGTCTGGTGGCGATGGGCGCGCATATCGACGGCATCGGCAGCGAAACACTGACCATCGAAGGGGTCGACCGGCTGCACGGTGCGACATATCGCGTCATGCCCGACCGGATAGAGGCGGGCAGCTATGCCTGCGCGGTCATGGCAACCGGCGGCAGCATCGACCTCATTGGCGCGCGCGCGGATGAAATGACCGCGACCATTGATGCCTTGGTGGAGGCTGGGGCCAGCGTGGAAGCCACCAAGAACAGTATCAAGGTCAGCCATGCAGGGCGGCCGCGTGGCATTACCCTGTCTACCGCACCCTACCCCGGCTTTGCCACCGACATGCAGGCGCAGTTCATGGCGATGCTGGCGCTCGCCGATGGCACGTCGATGCTGACCGAAACCATCTTTGAAAACCGCTATATGCACGTCCCCGAACTGGCTCGCATGGGCGCGGACATCACGGTCAAGGGGCGCAGCGCGGTGGTGCGCGGGGTCGATGGCTTGGTCGGCGCGCCGGTTATGGCGACCGACCTTCGTGCATCGATGAGCCTGATTATCGCGGGGCTTGCCGCCCAGGGCGAAACACAGGTCAGCCGCGTCTATCACCTTGACCGGGGCTATGAACGGCTGGAGGAAAAATTGGCGGCGGTTGGTGCGGATATTGAACGGATCAGCGCGGGGTAATTTCCCCTTTGCGTTAGTCATCGTTCCTTCTATGTTCCGCATATCGAGTCGCGACATAGGAAGAAGCCCATGACCCATGAGATAGATTTTTACACCAACCCCATGTCGCGCGGGCAGATTGTCCGCTGGGCTTTGGAGGAGGTAGGGGCACCCTATCGCCAGCATATATTGACCTATGGCGATACGATGAAGGGTGCCGATTTTCTGGCTATCAACCCGATGGGCAAGGTGCCGGCGATTGTCGATGATGGCGCGGTGGTGACCGAATGTGCTGCCATCTGCGCCTATCTGGCGCTGCGCTTTCCAGAGGCGGGACTGCTGCCCGAAGTGCGTGAGCGCGCCGCCTATTTCCGTTGGCTCTTTTTCGCCGCAGGGCCGATTGAACAAGCGGTCATTACCAAGGCTATGGGGTGGGAAGTTAGTGCCGAACGACAGATGATGGTCGGTTTCGGCGACCTCGAACGCCCGCTCGACGTGCTCGACGCACACCTAGCCCAAAATGACTATGTCTGCGGCACGCGCTTTACCGCCGCCGATATTTATGTGGGATCGCAGGTCATCTGGGGGTTGCAGTTCGGAACCATTGCGCATCGCGACCATCTGGCCGCCTATGCCGCACGCCTGACCCCACGCGCCGCCTATCAAAAGGCAAAGGCGATTGACGATGCGCTGATTGCCGCAGCGGAAGCGGCAAAGGGTTAGGTCGCCCCCTTAAATCGTCCCCTTGCGCCCCCTTGCGCAGTCGCCGCCCTGTAGCCCTGCCCGGCGGCGGCAGCGCCCAAACAACATATTTGCCTCGGCTTATGTAATGGTATAACATTAGCTTCACGGGCTGGGAATTTGCCTATGCCCGCTAGGAAAAGGGGCAATGCCATGACCCAAAATCCGTCCATGTCGGCGAAAAATCCAGCCGACCCAACGCCGATCGGCAATCTCAACACCACGCCGCTGATTGACGTGATGCTCTGCCTGTTGGTGATGATGATATTGTCGATCCCCGCGCAAAGCCATGCGGTCAAGATCGACCTGCCAATGGGTGCTCCATCCTTTGACATTCGCGACCATAATCTGCTGCAGGTGACGGCAGCAGGGGTAACAATGTGGAATGGGGCGGCGATAAACAGCGCGCAATTGCAGCATGTGCTTGGGCAATTACGCAGCATGGACCCCGCACCGGAATTGCGCATCCAGCCCGACCCGGCGGCACGCTATGTCATTGTCGATACCGTGCTTGCAGAGGTGCGCCGCGCCGACGTGCCCGCGCTCGGCTTTGTTGGCAATGAAAATTACGCCCGCGAATTTTGACACAAAAAGGCCCGGTGGATCGCGCCACCGGGCCTGATTGTTACGCCAGATGCGCGATTATTCGCGGCTGCCGAACAGGTTCAAGATCATCAGGAACATGTTGACGAAATCGAGGTAGAGGTTGAGCGCACCCATGATCACCGCCTTGCCGGCGAAATCGGTGCCCGCCACCTCAAAATACCAGGCCTTGATCATCTGCGTGTCATAGGCGGTCAGCCCGGCAAAGATCAAAATGCCCAGCGCCGAAATCGCCATCATCATCGCGCCCGATTGAAAGATGAAGGCATTGAGCAGCGATGCGACGATGATACCGACCAACCCCATGAGGAGGAAGGTGCCAAAGCCCGACAGGTTACGCTTGGTGGTATAGCCAAAGAGGCTAAGCCCCGCGAACGCCGCCGCCGTGCCGAAAAAGGCCGTCGCGATCGATTCGCCGGTATAGCGCAGGAAAATCGTCGACAGCGACAGCCCCATCACCACCGCAAAGGCCCAGAATAATGCCTGCGCCGCCATGGTGGACAGGCGGTTGATGCCAAAGCTGAGCACCAAAATAAATGCCAGCGGCGCGAGCTTGATAATCCACGCCATCGGCCCGCCAGCCATAATATATTGCGCGGCGAGCGAGTTAACCCCGCCTTGCGCAAACCAAAAGGCGATGATGCCCGACAGCAACACGCCCGACGCCATATAATTATATGTCTTGAGCATATGGGCGCGCAGCCCGGCATCACTTGCCGCCGTCGTCGCAGCGCCGCCCATTTCATAGGCCGTGGCCGGGCCACGGGGGTCTGACCAATTTGCCATAATAAACTCCATCGCAGCGGTCGGCACCATCGCCGACCCGAGGGCATAATATCGGTGGAATAGGGTTCGGATTCAAGTGCCAATAGTCTATCGCTGATTTCGGACATCATGCGCCTGTTCATCGCCCTTCCCCTGCCCGAAGCGCTCACCGCGCGCCTCATCGCCTCTATGGGCGGGGTGGCGGGCGCACGCTGGCAGAGCGCGGCGCAATTGCACCTGACCTTGGCCTTTTTGGGGGATGTCGATGGCGCGCGCTTGCCCGACCTCGATGCCGCCTTGTCCGCCATTCCCATGCCCCCCATCGCGCTATCGGCCAAGGGTGTCGGCCATTTCGCCAACAAGGGGCGCGCGCATGCCATCTGGGCGGCGGCGGAACCCGCCGAGCATTTGACGCAGCTTGCGGCAAAGGTGCGCCGCGCGGCCCAAATGGCGGGCGTCGCGGTGGATGCGCATGATTTTGTCCCCCACATCACGCTCGCGCGCCTGCCACACAGCGCAGGGCCGATTGATGATTTTCTGGCGGCCACGGCGCAGCTGGCGACCCCCGCCTATCCCATCCGTCATTTTGCCCTGTTTGAAAGCCATTTATCCGCCGACGGTGCGCAATATCGCTGCATCCGCGAATATGGCGGATGATCAAATCTTTAGCTTTCCTTGGCTTGCCGCTCTGCTAGCAGGGGGTGGGAAGCCAAGGGAGAATATATGACCGACGCAAGCGCAGCCAGCGAAAACAGGGCAAGCAGTTACAGCTGGTACGTGCTCAGCGTCCTCGTCATCGTCTATATTTTGAACTTCATCGACCGGCAGATCATGAGCATCCTTGCCGTCGATATAAAGGCGGCGCTCCACCTCAGCGATGCAGATATGGGTTTCTTGGGTGGGGCCGCTTTTGCGGTTTTTTATGCGCTGTTCGGCATTCCGATTGGGCGGCTGGCGGATAATATCAGCCGGGTGAAATTGCTGGCGGTGGGGCTGACACTTTGGTCATCAATGACCGCATTGTCGGGCTTTGCACGCAACCAATGGACATTGACATTGGCGCGCATGGGGGTCGGGGTCGGCGAAGCGACGGCCGGACCAACCGCTTATTCGCTGATCGCTGACTATTTTCCCAAGCATCAGCGCGCCACCGCAATTTCCATTTATAGTTCGGGTATTTATCTGGGCGGTGGGGTGTCGCTGTTCATCGGTGCGGCGATTGTGGAGGCGTGGAATAGCGCCTTTCCCGGTGGTGGGCCGCTGGGTCTGGTCGGCTGGCACGCGGCCTTTCTGGCGGTCGGCATCCCCGGCCTGCTGGTCGCGCTATGGGTCACAACCCTGCGCGAACCGGAACGTGGGCGGATGGACGGGCTCCCCACCGCCATGTCCCCCCACCCATGGCGAACATTTTTTGGCGATGTTGCAACCATCGTTCCGCCCTTCACCCTGATTGGCGCCGCGCGACGCGGTGTCGCGGCGCTCCTCATCAACATATGCTTTGGGCTGGCGGTCAGCGGCTTTGCGTGGTGGATGATCAAGCTTACCGGCAATTTCGCGCAATGGTCGGCGGTGGCGCTTGGCTATTATGCGGTGTTTTCCTGGGCGAGTAATTTGCGCAGCACAGACCCGGCGACCTTTCGCCTGATCTGGGGCACGCCGGCCTTTATCGCCACCACCATCGGCTATGGTCTCATCAGCCTGACCGCTTATGCGCTTGCATTTTGGTCGCCGCCCTATGCCGAAACCGTGCTGCACCTACCCAAGGCCGAATTGGCCTTTTGGCTGGGAGCCAATGGTGCAATTGCGGGTTTTCTGGGGGTGATTTTGGGCGGGCGCGCGGCGGATGCGCTGCGTCGGCGCAACCCCGCCGGGCGTATCCTCGTCATCCTCTTTGGCATTTTGGCCCCAATTGCACCCTTGTGGATTGGCTATACGACGGGCGATGCCTTCACCTTTTACGCGATGAATTTCCTGGCCGGCATGTTCGGTGCGGCGGCATTGGGCGCGGCGGCAGCCACCACGCAGGATCTGGTATTGCCGCATATGCGCGGCACGGCCACCGCATCCTTCTTTTTGGGCACCACGCTGATCGGCCTATGCTTTGGCCCCTATATGGTCGGGCAGATTTCCGATTGGAACGCCACCATGGTTGATGGGCAAATGGTCGGGGCTTTGCGTACCGGCATTTTGGCGCTGGTCGGCGTCGTCCCTTTCTCCCTCGCGGCCTTGCTCTATGCCTATCGCGCGGTGCCCGCCGCCGAAGCCAGCATTGCCGAGCGCGCGGCGGCGGTCACATCCGGCTGAGCCCGCCAGCAATTTCGCCATCGCCAAAGCGGTCGGTGTGGATGTTGACGACGATGCGCCCTTGGTCGAGCGCGGCGGTGAATTGTTCAAATGTCATCACCGGCTCATTCGATGCCGCCATTGTCGCCATCGCCGCGTCGAAATCATAGGCATTTAATTCAACGACAAAACCGCCCTCTGCCGCACGATAGCCGGAGCCAAAGGGCAAGGGCAGCGCCAAGAGCGAACCCCCAGCATATTGGCCATCCGCGCCGCGCCCGGGATAGATGTGGAGGTGGATGGGGCCAATCGGCGCGCTGACCATCCGGTCGAGCAGATCATCAATGGTGAGGCCGCGTATCGCCAATCGCACATCGACCAGTCGATTATTCGTATCGACGCGGATGTCGGCGGTGCCGGTGGCAGGCGAATGGGTGACGGCGGTGCCGTCCACCCCATCCAGCGTGGCATGATAATGCTGCTCCGCCGCATGCGCCGGGTTCGCCACCGCCAGCATCGCCGCCGCTACCGCACAGCCTATCCATGATTTGCGCATATTACTGCCCCCTTCGACCCACCTTGTTGGGATACGCCACATAAAGCTCAAGTGGATGCAATGTGCGGTCAGCGCCTTGGCGTCAAAACCGCACAGGCGATGCGCGCGCCGCTATTCCCGCTGGGATCGGTTCGTTCATCATCGGCCATGGCATGGATGATAAAGGCTGCCCCATCATCATCGAGCAAACCGCCGACCCCGCGCGCGCTGCCCGCCAGCGGCCAGTCTTGTTGCACCACGCCGTCTTGCCCGATGACCAGATTGGGCAGATCACCCGCATGGCTGCCCGCCGGATTGTGGCGCCCATGCTGGTGCGCCGCTGGGTTCCAATGCGGACCAGCACTGGCAAAATTGGGCGCGTCGCAACGCCCGATACTGTGGATGTGCATGCCATGCACCCCCATCGGCCAGCCGCTGATGTCCAGCGCGAGGTGGAGCGAACCATCCCCTGCCGCCGTCACCGACACATGACCTGCAGCATTGCCATTGGCCCAATGGAGCGTGCCTGACGCGATAATGGAACCCAGTGCAGGGGCCAGTGCAGCGTCCGCTAGAGGGGCCGGTGCGGGGGATGCGGTTGGTATACAGCCAAGGAGTGGCAGCGCCATCACCCAAGAAAATCCACCGCGCATCGCCATTCCTCCCCGCCCGCTTTTGGGCCTTACTGTCCCATCCCCACCGCATCATAGGTAAAGCCTGCGCGCTCGACCTCTGCGCGGCGATAAATATTGCGCAAATCGACGAGCAATTTACCCCGCACCACCGACGCCAACCGATCAAGGTCGAGCGCGCGATAAGCATCCCATTCGGTGACCAGAACCACTGCGTCCGCCCCTTCGGCGGCGGCATAGGGGTCGGCGACCATAGTCACGCCGGGCAGCATGGCGGCGGCAGCCTCCATCCCCTCCGGATCGGTGGCGGTCACGCTCGCCCCGGCATCTTTGAGCGCCTGGATGATCGACAGCGCCGGGGCGTCGCGCATGTCATCGGTATTGGGTTTGAACGTCAAGCCGAGCACCGCAACCTTCTTGCCGCGCGCGCTACCGCCGAGCGCGGCGATGACCTTGCGCCCCATCGCGCGTTTGCGCTGGTCGTTAACATGGACCACCGCCTCCACAATGCGTTGCGGCACGCCATTATCCTGCGCCGTCTTGAGCAGCGCCAGCGTATCCTTGGGAAAACAGCTCCCGCCATAACCCGGCCCGGCGTGGAGGAATTTGGGGCCGATGCGATTGTCCAGCCCGATGCCGCGCGACACATCTTGCACGTCCGCTCCCACCGCTTCGCACAGGTCGGCCACTTCGTTGATGAATGTGATTTTGGTCGCGAGAAAGGCGTTGGCGGCATATTTGATCAATTCTGCCGTCCGCCGCCGAGTGTAGAGCATCGGCGCTTCATTGAGGAAGAGCGGGCGATACACCTCCGCCATCACATCGCGGCCATGGTCATCCTCATGGCCGATGACGATCCGGTCAGGGCGCTTGAAATCGCCAATCGCTGCGCCCTCGCGCAGAAATTCAGGGTTGGAAACCACCGAAAATCGATGGCCCTGCACCGTATCGCGCAGGATGCGCTCCACCTCATCCCCCGTGCCGACCGGCACCGTCGATTTGGTGACGACGACGGCATCGCTAGTTAGATTCTCGCCAATTTCACGTGCGGCGGCATGAACATAGGAGAGATCGGCATGACCATCGCCGCGCCGCGACGGGGTGCCAACCGCAATGAATATCGCATCCGCCCCGGCAATTCCCGCCGCCAAATCGGTGGTAAAGCTAAGCCGACCGGCAGCCACATTGGTGGCGACCAGCGCCTCCAACCCCGGCTCATAAATCGGCATCTTACCAGCCAGCAGCCCATCAATCTTTGCCGCATCCTTATCAACGCAGCAGACATTATGGCCGAAATCGGCGAAACAGGCCCCCGACACCAGACCCACATATCCGGTCCCGATCATTGCGATTTTCATGCACCACTCCTTGAAGCGACGGCGCCCTGCGCCGTGCCGAAACGTCATTTTTGCACGCCCAAATAGGAAGGGGCGGCAACCCATCGGTCACCGCCCCGCCTAGAGATATGCGGTCTGCTGTGCAAGCAGGCGTGCGCGCCAATCAGAATTCGCGTGCGTAACGTTCGTTACCGACGAAGCCCAAACCGCCGACTTCGCTACGCTTGATCAGCGCCAACACCGAATCCACCACCACATAACGGGCATAAGGATCGGGTTCGAGCTGCAGTTCCGGCGTCGGCGTAATCGACTTGGTCTGTTCCAAATTCTGCGACAATTGCGAGAAGTTGACCGGTGCACCATTCCACAAGACCACACCCTGCGGGGTGATATTGACCTTGTTCTTTTGCGGTTCGACCGGCGGCGGCGGCGCGTTGGTCGGCACCGGCAGGTCGATTTTCACCGCGTGCGTTTGCACCGGAATGGACAAGATCATCATAATCAGCAGACACAACATCACGTCGATCAACGGCGTGGTGTTGAGGTCGCTCATCGGCGCGTCTTCGCCGCCGCCGCCCATGCTAATAGCCATTTTTCACCCTTTCCCTTGGCCCGCCATTACAGACGGCCGAGCGTCGCCGACCCTGGCGCCGGTTCGGAAATAAAGCCGATTTTCTGAAAGCCGGCATATTGCATCGTATAGATAACCCCGCCGATGCACTTATACGGCGTATTGATATCGCCGCGAATATGCACTTCGGGGAAATTATCCTCGGTCACATTTTGCGGCCCGCCAATATCGCGCAACAGACGGCGCAATTTGTCGGTGCCACGGCGCAGCAATTCGTTCGAATCGACGCGCGTCTGACCCCAATAGACTTCGCAGCTATAACGGTCAGGCCCGGCCCGGACGGACAAGAGGACGTTTTCCGGCTTGGTCGTGGTCGGTTCAAACGCCAGATCGGGCAGTTGCAGCTCTACATTTTCGAGCACTGCCGGAATGGTGATAAGAAAGATGATCAGGAGCACCAACATCACGTCGACGAGCGGTGTGGTGTTGATTTCCGACATCGAGACGTCGTCGCCGCCTGATCCCATGCTAATTGCCATAACTCAGCTTCCTATTCGCTTCTGACTAGACAGCGGGATTTATCCCATTGTCGGGGCCTGAAAAGACCGGCCCCCCGTCAGCTTCGAACGTGGCGGGGCGGACATGCCGCCCCGCAGCCACGTCCCTTTATGCCTTGGCGGCAGGCGCAGCGGCCGGCTTTGCCGGGGCAGCAGGGGCGGCAGCCGTCACCGACGGACGCACGGCACCGTTCGACATGATCGACCCCAGCACATCGTTCGAAAAGGTCGAAAGGTTACGGCCAATCACCTTGTTACGGCCCTGCAGCCAGTTGAAGGCCATAACCGCCGGAACCGCGACGACCAGACCGATGGCGGTCATGATGAGCGCTTCACCGACCGGCCCAGCAACCGTATCAATCGATGCCTGACCCGAAGCACCGATTTTCACCAGCGCGGTCAAAATCCCGATAACCGTACCGAACAGCCCGACAAACGGTGCGGTCGCGCCGACGGTGGCGAGGAAGGACAGGCCCGAAGCCAGCTTGGAGTTAATGTGATTTTGCGAACGTTCCATCGTCCCGTGCATCCAGTCATGCGCTTCGACGGGGTTGGCAAGCTTGCTGTGGTCCGACTGTGCGCGCAGGCCGTCTTCGACGATCTGGCGATAGGCACTGTTCTTTTCCAGCTTCTTCATGCCGTCGTCGAGCGAGGGGGCGCGCCAAAAGCTCGCTTGCATGTCACGGCCCTGTTTCATCACCTTATTCTGTTCGAACAGCTTGGTGAACAGGATGTAGAGCGAACCGGTGAACATGACGAGCAGCACGATGAAGGTCGTCCAGGTAACAGCATTACCGTCGCGCAACATCGGAACCAGACCATATTCCGCGCCCCCATGAGCAGCAGCGCCAGCGGCATTGATCAAAGTGGTATACATAAAATTTCCTTTTCGAATTTCTGTCTTGACTGTCGTGCCGCCCGATCACCCCTCCCCCTCGGAGGGTTGTCGCCGAGCGGCGGTTGAAAAATTAACGTTCGGGCAACACCCAGCGCACGCGCTTGGTATAAACCGAAGAAGTCGGATTGCCTGCACGATCGAGCGCCGGTTCAAAGCGGGCACGCCGCTGCAAATTACGGCATGCTGCCTGATCGAGCGCGCTGTTACCCGACGAACCCGTCACTTCGCACGAAGTCACCCGGCCTTCGGCGCTGACTTGCAAACGTGTCGAGGTAACGCCCTGCGCTTCTTCACGAATGGCCGATGGCGGATAATCGTCCGTGGTCACCCAGCTGCTTTCGTTGCCGCGCGGCCGGGCCGGGCGCGAATCATCACGCGGCGGCGGCGCAGGCGGGGCCACAACAGGGGGGACCACCACGGGCGGCGGCGGCGCTGCGGGCGGCGGCGGCGCCACCACATTGGTTGAAACCGGCGGCGCAATCGTCGGCGTAACGACTTCCACCCGCGTTGGCGGCGGCGGCACGTCATTGGGCGGCGGCGGCGGCGGCGGTTCTTCGGGTGGCGGCGGTTCTTCGATTTGAACCACGTCCAGTTTGCGGACGATCTGCTTCACCGCATCAATGTCGAGGCTTTTCGCCAAGACCAACCCGAGCGCAAAGGTGAAAAACCCGACCAAAATGATCGAGAACACCCTGGATTTCGGGTCGACTGTATCACCATAAGCCATTCGGCAATGTGCTCCCTACTATACCCCAAAAACAGGCGGGAAACACGGGGGGCTGTCGCTGGAAAACCCAGCCCGAACCGCCATCCACCCCCGCATATGCGGGGAACATATCCCCCATTCGCGCATGGCTGAATGGGGAAAATATAGCGACCCGGGAATCACCCGAATATGCTCCCTTACCTCGAATCAGGCTGTTATCGCGCTCTTTCGCGTGGCGCAAACCATTTATCGGCGGTTAACATCGCCATTGCCATAGAAGCGTATCAGCTTGTAGACGTTCCATTTCAACGGGGCGCAACATTATGTCGAGAGGAAGGGGCGTCATGTTAATCCGCAACCGTAAATGGCCAGCTGGCGCAAAGGCTGTTGCGTCTGCCATGCTATTGGTAGCATTGACGATATCGGGCGGCAGCGCCGCGCAAAATGGCATGCCACGGGCAAATCCTGCCAATATGGCCCCAAATACCCCCGTCATCCCGCCACCGGACAGCTATGCCGACGTCGCCGACCGCGCGGTGGGTGCCGCCACCATCGTCCATGCGCGCATACGCCGTGTGCGGGTGGTGGAGGATGCGCGCGCCGCCAATGTGCCCGCGAATCTGGTGCGCCTATATATAGAGGCGGAGACGCGCGCCATGATTTTCGGCAGCGATCCCATCGCCGCGCGATTTTCCTTCATCACCGATCAACCCCGCGATGCAGAGGGTAAGCCGCCCAAATTGCGCGGGCACGAAGTCTTGCTCTTTGCCCGCCATGTTGAACGCAGCGACCAGTTGACGCTGGTTAACCCCGCCGCGTTGATGCTGTGGGACATGGCGCGTGAGGGTACGGCGCGCGCCATTGCGGCGGAACTGGCGGCTGGCCCACCGCCGCCAGCGGTCACCGGTATCACCCAAGCATTTCATGTGACCGGCACCGTGAGCGGCGAAAGCGACAGCCAGATTTTCCTGTCAACCGATGCCGCCATCCCCATCACGCTCACCATCGAACGACGCGGCAACGCGCCGCCACAATGGGCGGTCGCATTTGGGGAGATTATCGACGCCAGCGCGGCGCGCCCCGCCCCGCGCACGCTGCGCTGGTACCGGTTGGCATGTGGCCTGCCGCGCACCATCCCCCAGCAAATATTGCGGGGAAGCAGCGCCGATGATGCGAGCGCCATCGCCGCCGATTATGCGCTGGTGCTGGCGTCCATCGCGCCCTGCGACCGCACCGCCGCGCCATAAAATCCCCCGGCGGGTTAAATCATTACCGTTGCGCGTGACTTGCGCGCGCGGCGCGGCTATCGGCGGCGCACAACCAGCAATCGCGCAGCAATAGAGTTTTCCATGACCCCTCCCCCCCATGTGCCGCAATCCACTCGCCCCTTGCGTATCGGCATCGCCGGCCTGGGCACGGTGGGCAGCGGCGTGGTCCGCCTGCTCGATGAAAATGCCGCGCTGATCGCCCGGCGCGCCGGGCGCGCCATAGAGGTGACAGCGGTCGCCGCGCGCGATGCAACGCGCGATCGCGGGATCAATCTGGGTGCTGTGCGTTGGCATAGGGATGCTGTCGCACTCGCCAACGACCCGGATGTTGACGCGGTGGTCGAAGTTATCGGCGGTGCAGACGGCGTCGCGCTGGAACTTGCGCAGGCAAGTCTGGCGGCGGGCAAACCCTTTGTCACCGCGAACAAGGCGATGATTGCGGCGCATGGCATGGCGCTCGCCGCGCGGGCCGAGGCTGCCGACATCGCACTGAAATTTGAAGCGGCTGTGGCGGGCGGCATTCCGGTTATCAAGGCACTGCGCGAAGGGGCTTCGGCCAACCGGATCGAACGCGTTTATGGCATTTTGAACGGCACCTGCAATTTCATCCTGACCGCGATGGAAAGCCGCGCGCTCAGCTTTGATGCCGCGTTGGCGGAGGCACAGGCGCTCGGCTATGCAGAGGCGGACCCCGGTTTCGACATTGACGGGGTCGATGCCAGCCACAAGCTCGCCATATTGGCTGCCATATGCTTTTCCGCGCGCACCGACGTTGCGGGCGTCACGGTGGAGGGGATACGCGCGATCAGTGCGGAGGATATCAAGGAAGCCGACGCGCTCGGTTATCGCATCCGCCTCATCGCCATGGCCGAGATGCAAAATGGCGCGCTGCTGCAATATGTGCGCCCCTGTCTGGTCGCGGCCGAACATCCGCTGGGCTATGTGCCCGGCTGCCTCAACGCCGTTGTAGCGGAAGGGAATTTTGTCGGCCGCCTGTTTCTGGAAGGCGCGGGCGCGGGCGATGGCCCGACTGCCAGTGCCGTTGTCGCCGACATTATCGACGTGGCGCGCGATGAATATGGCCCGGCCTTTACCATGGCGGTCGGCGCGCTTGACGCACTGCCGCGCGCCGATGTCGGCCATGTTGTGGGCAAATCCTATATCCGCCTCCATGTCGCTGACCGCACTGGCGTGCTTGCCGAAATCGCCATCGCCATGCGCGATGCCGGGGTTTCGGTCGAAAGCCTGATTCAGCGCGGCGGAACGGGTGGGGAGGCGTTGATCGTCCTCGTCACCCATGCCAGCGATGCAGCGGCAGTCGACGGCGCGCTCGATACGCTGGCCCAGGGTGATGCGCTGGTTGCGCCGCCGCTGCGCCTGCCGATATTGGCGCTTTAGTCGCAATATCGACTTTCCAATCCGGCCCGCCTATGCGCGCGGGCAAGATGCAAGAAATTACAGGGGAAATATCGTGACCGATGCCAGCCAAAATCTCGACCGCGTTCTTGTGCTTGAAATGGTGCGCGTTACCGAAGCAGCGGCGGTAGGCGCAGCCAAGCTGATTGGGCGCGGCGACGAAAAGGCGGCGGATGCCGCGGCGGTGGAGGCGATGCGCGCCGCGCTCAACGCGCTCGACATGGACGGCACCGTGGTCATTGGGGAGGGTGAGCGCGACGAAGCGCCGATGCTCTATATCGGCGAAAAAGTGGGTTCGGGCAGTGGCCCGAGCATTGATATTGCACTCGACCCGCTTGAGGGAACGACGATTACCGCCAAGGCCGGGCCAAATGCGCTCGCCGTGCTCGCCATCGCGGAAAAGGGTGGGCTGCTCAACGCGCCGGACGTCTATATGGACAAGATTGCGGTCGGCCCCGGCTATGCCGACGGGGTCATCGACCTTGCCAAAAGCGCGACCGAAAATGTTCGCGCGGTGGCCGCCGCCAAGGGCGTGCAGCCGGGCGACATCATCGTTTGCGTGCTCGACCGGCCGCGCCATGAGGGGTTGATTGCCGAATTGCGCGCGCTGGGTTGCGGCATCCAGCTTATCCCCGATGGCGATGTGGCAGGCGTGATCGCGGTGACCAACCCCGACACCGGCATCGACCTCTATATGGGGTCGGGCGGCGCACCCGAAGGGGTGCTGGCCGCAGCGGCATTACGCTGTGTCGGCGGCCAGTTTCAGGGCCGTTTGCTGTTCCGCAACGAAGATGAACGCGCACGCGCGCGCAAATGGGGCATTGAAAACCTCGACCGCATCTATGCGCTCGAAGAATTGGCCAAGGGCGATGTTATCTTTGCCGCCACCGGGGTTACCGACGGCAGCTTGCTCGACGGGGTAAAGCGCCGCCGCGACGGGGCAATCACCACCGAATCGATTGTCATGCGCGCATCGAGCGGCACCGTGCGGCGCGTGTACAGCGAACATCGCGGGTAATAAATTTCGCGCGTTCAGCGTCGCACGCGCGTCAATTGCGGGTTGAGCTGCATCACTTCGTCCAAAAAGGCCGAGGGCGCACGAAAATGGCTGCTCGCCCGATTGACGTTGAGGCCGAGCAGCACCGCCGCTTCCATGATAAAATGGACACAGTTGCGCCGCCGCAGATTATAATTGGGCTGCGGTGCATTGGCCCATTGCGCGATAAATGCCTGTAATCGCGCATATTGCGCATCATTAAGGCGCAGCGCGAAATGCGGCTGCGATGCCGGGCGCGCGACATAGCCCGCCGATAATCGCTCCATCTCCCCGCGTACCGAGCCCAAAAGCACCATCGGTGATATGCTGTGCGCGGTAAAACCGACGTTGGTGTCAACCACTTCTCCCGTCGCATCAATCCGCCCCTGCATCACCAAAAACGCATGCGGGTAATTTTGGTCGCGGCTGTGGCTCCAAAATGTCACCAGCACCTCCGCCTTCGCCGGAATGGCGATGAGGGCGGCAGCGAGGGCGAGAGCAGGCAGCAATAGCCGCAAAAAACGGATGGGGGCCATGCCCCACCCTATCCACCCAAGCGCGGGCCTGCCAAGCAGTTTATGCTTGCGCCAGCAGCAGCGTTGCTGAAAACCCTGTCAGTAAGCAATGGGGAGAGGGCAGATGACGGATCACAAAGCCATTTTCATCAGCGGCGGGGGCAGCGGCATTGGCCGTGCCACCGCGCAATTGTTCGCTGCGCGCGGCTGGTTCGTGGGGCTGGGCGACGTCAATGCGGCGGGCATGGCCGAAACCGCCGCGCTGTTGCCCACAGGTGCATCATCCCAACATCTGCTCGACGTACGCGATCTCGCGCAATGGCGGCGGGCAACCGACGAATTCGTCGCGGCAAGCGGCGGGCGGTTCGACGTGCTGTTCAACAATGCCGGCATTGGTTCGGGCGGCAAATGGGATGAACTCGACCCTGCCGAGGCGGACCGGCTGATCGATATTAATTTTCGCGGCGTCGTCAACGGCATTCACGCCGCGCGACCGCACCTCAAAAAGACACCGGGCAGCGCTATCGTCAACACCGGGTCGGCGAGCGGATTTTACGGCACATCGGGGCTTTCGATATATTCGGCGACCAAATTTGCGGTGCGCGCCTTGACCGAGGCGCTCGATGTTGAATTCACCCCCGATGGCATCATCGTGCGCGACATCATGCCCGGGTTTATCGACACCCCCCTCCTCTCCCGCGTGGTGCCGGGCAGCAATGAAACCAGCCGCGACCGGGTAATGGCCGCCGGGCTGGAATTTACGCCGGTCGAACAGGTCGCCGAAGCGGTGTGGAACGCCATTCAGGGTGACCGGGTACATACCCCGGTGGGTAAGACCGCGCGCCGCCTTGCCTTTACGATGCGCTGGCTGCCCGGTGCACTGCGCAAACGGATGAAGGCGGCGACGGGGCAAGGGAGCCTGCTCGGCAGTAAATAAGGCGCGGCATCATCCGCGCAGCAAGGCATCGATAGCCGCTGCCATTTTGGCATCACGCGCCGACAGACCGTCGGCATCATGCGTGGTGAGGAGGATGGTGACACGGTTATAGACGTTCGACCATTCGGGGTGGTGATCCTGCACCTCTGCCAGCATCGCAACGCGCGTCATAAAGGCAAAGGCTGCGGAAAAATCAGCAAAGATACATTCCCGCACGATCGCATCGCGCACCGGTTCATGCCGCCAATCGGGGTGCGCCGCCAGCAAGCCTGCCCGTTCTTCATCCTGCAATTTCGCCACCATCGCCCGTCCCCGTCTTGCCGCTTGCGCCACATATAGTAGAGAGGGGGGCTATGCCGCAAAGCGCCGCGCCGTGCCACGATATATTGCCCGTGAGTGGAACGGCACCCCTGTTGTCGTTTGCCGCGCTCGCCTGTGTGCGCGGCGACAATCTGCTATGGCGCGGCCTGTCGGGGGAGGTTGGCGCGGGCGGTGCAATGCGCATCAGCGGCCCCAATGGCAGCGGCAAATCCAGCCTGTTGCGCGTGCTCGCGGGCCTTTTGCCCGCCGCGCATGGGCAGGTGGTGCGCCGCGCCGCCATCGGCCTTGCGGATGAGCGCGCCGCGCTCGATTCGGCGCTGCCGCTCGCCCATGCGCTGGGTTTTTGGGCGCGTATTTATGGCAAAAGAGCAAGCGATGTCGCGCGCGCGCTGGATGCGCTGGCACTCACCCCGCTCCGCGATGTGCCGGTGGCTTATTTGTCCACCGGCCAGCGCCGCCGCGCGGGGCTGGTGCGCCTCCTGATAGCGGATGCGCCGCTCTGGCTGCTCGATGAGCCGACCAACGGGCTCGACAGCCAGTCCATCGCGCGATTGGAAACAATTATCGCCGCCCACCGGACAGCAGGCGGTGCGGTCATCATCGCCACCCATTTGCCCATCGCATTGGCGGGGGCGCAGGAAATCGCGCTCGGCGCGGCATGAGGGCGTGGCGCGCCATTTTGACGGCGGACGTCGCGCGCGACCTGCGTTCGGGCAATTGGTGGCTGCCGGTCGCCTTTTTCTTGCTCGTCGCGCTCCTCTTTCCCTTTGGCGTCGGGCCGGATGTCCGCTTGCTCGCCGCAACGGGGGGCGGCATGGTCTGGGTAGCGGCGCTGCTCGCGACGCTCCTGCCGCTCGATCAGATTTTCAGTCGTGATGCGGCATCGGGCGCGCTCGACCAATATGCGCTCCATGCGCTGAGTGAGGAGGGGTTGGTGCTGACAAAAATCCTCTCCCACCTCGTTAGTTTTGGCCTACCCTTGTTCATCGCCGCCATTCCCGCCGCGGCGCTGCTCGGCCTCGGCGAAGCGCGCTGGGGCGGCCTGTTGTGCAGCCTTGCCATCGGCCTGCCCGGGCTGTCGGCGCTCGGCGTGACCATTGCGGCGGTAACGCTGGGGCAGCGCAGCCATGGTGCGCTTTCTGCTTTATTATTATTGCCGCTCGCCGTGCCGATATTGATTTTCGGTGCGGGCAGCCTTTCCGATGCGGGGCAGAGCGCGATTTACTATTTGGCGGCCTGCAGCCTGTCGGCGCTGGCCATCGCCCCCTTTGCCGCCGGTGCCGCCTTACGGGCAGCGCGCGAAAATTAACCCCTGCTCCAGCGCGCCCAGATGGCGGTCGGCAGGGTCAGTCCGCGCGCTTCCTCCACCACGCCCAATTCGCCCGCCTCCACCCGTCCGCCGAGCGGGGCGAGCGCCTCTGCCAATAAATTGTGGAGCGCAATCGCCGACATGCGCACCGCATAAACAGTGAGGAAGAGCGCGCGTGACTGCGCATCGAGCAAAGGTGCCAGCGCGGCAATCAGGCGCGGTAAATCATATTCCAACTGCCAGATTTCGCCATCTGGCCCCCGACCATATTTGGGTGGGTCGAGCAATATTGCATCATAGCGGCGGCCCCGACGCCCCTCCCGCTCCACAAATTTGACTGCATCATCCACCAGCCAGCGGATCGGCGCATCCGCCAGCCCCGACAGGGCGGCATTGGCGCGCGCGGCGGTTACCGATTTTTTGGAGGCATCGACATGCACAACCTCTGCCCCGCGCGCCGCCATGGCGAGCGAGGCAAGGCCGGTATAGCCAAAAAGGTTCAGAAATTTGGGCTGCGCCATCCCCGCCACTTCACCGCGCAGCCATGTCCACACCGGCGCCATGTCCGGGAAAAAGCCAAGGTGGCGAAAGGGGGTCAGTTCGGCGTTAAAGCGCACATCATCCCACGCCAGCGGCCACCCTTCGCGCGGGAGCGGGCGCAATATATCCCAGCGTCCACCGCCATCGGCATCGGAGGCGGGGACAAAGCGCGCATCGGCGGCCCATTTGCCGGTCGCGGGTGTCCACATCGCCTGCGGTTCGGGGCGGATGATGCGATAAACGCCATAGCGTTCGATCTTTTGCCCATCGCCGCTGTCGAGCAACGCATAGTCCGCCCACGGCGCACCGGCGATTGTTTGCAGCGGCGGCACGGCTTGGATGGCGTCCGTCATAAGCCGAGCACAAAGTCGCGCACCGCGCCATATTCACCGGGCAGGCGCGTCATATGTTCTGGCGCATCCATCACACCGGCGAGGCGCTGGGGCAGTGTCACATCGACACCGATGGCCGCGCGCACTGCATCGCCGAATTTCGCCGGATGCGCAGTGGCGAGGCTGACCAACGGCACATCGCGCGGCAGGTCCGCCGCCGAAGTTTGCGCGGCGGCAAGCGCAATGGCGCTGTGCGGATCAACCATCTGTCCGGCATTTCGCCAGCCCCATTGCATCGCCGCCGTCATGGCATCGCCATCCACCCGCGCACTCGAAAAAAGCTGCCCGATATGTGCCCGCTGCGCACCGGTCAGTTGGATGGCGCGGGCGCTGTCAAATTGCTGCATCTGCGCGGCCAATGCCGCACCATCGCGGCCATGCGCGTCGAACAACAGCCGTTCAAAGTTGCTCGACACCTGAATATCCATGCTGGGGCTGGCGGTCGGCACCACCGTCCCTGTTGCATAATCGCCGCTGGCAATCGCGCGGTGCAAAATATCATTGATGTTGGTGGCGACAATCAGTCGTTCGATGGGCAGGCCCATTTGGGCCGCCACATAGCCTGCAAACACATCCCCAAAATTGCCGGTCGGCACCGAAAAGGCAAGGCGGCGAGACGGCGCGCCGAGCCGCACCGCGGCATAAAAATAATAGACGATCTGCGCCGCCAGACGCGCCCAGTTGATGGAATTGACCGCGCCAATGCGGTGGCGCGCGGTCACATCCGCATCCGCAAACAACCGTTTCACCATCGCCTGCGCATCGTCAAAGCTGCCGTCAATGGCTACAACATGGACGTTGGGTGCATCGACGCTGGTCATCTGCCGCCGCTGCACATCGGACACCCGACCATCGGGATAGAGCATGCAAATCTGCATATGCGCGCGGCCCGCCACCGCGCGGATTGCCGCCGACCCGGTATCGCCCGACGTCGCCCCGACAATAGTGAGCGGGGCTTCATCACCCGTCAAAAAGCGTTCAAACAGGCGGCCAAGCAGTTGCAGCGCCACATCCTTGAACGCCAATGTCGGCCCATGGAATAGTTCGAGCAGGAAATGCCGTTCATCCAATTGCACCAGCGGGGTCACCGCTGCATGGTCAAAACTGGCATAGGCACCGGCGGTCAGCGCCTGCAATTCCCCGTCGTCGAGCACGCCTGCGGTAAAGGGCGCAAGGATGCGCGCCGCCGTCGCTGCATAGGAAAGCCCCGCGAGCGAGGCGATGTCGTCCGCCGAAAATTGCGGCCAATGCGTCGGCACAAACAGCCCGCCATCGCCCGCCAAACCGGCGAGCGTCGCGCCACGAAAATTGAGCGGTTGGGCCGCGCCACGGGTGGAGATATATTGCATGGCGCGCGCTTAACCTTGGGGGGGCGATGCATCAAGCGCGACGTCACCATCCTCCCGCCAGCGGCGGCGCAGCGCCAGCGCATAAATTATCGCCGCTGCACCTGCAAAGATGAACCATTGGATGGCGTAAAACAGGTGATTGTTCGGCGTATCCTTTGGGTCGGGCATGGCGTTGGCGACCAGCCCGGCCATCGGTTCCGCCGATACGATCCACGGCCCCTCCACTCCGGCGGGCGCAACAACACCCGATATGCGCCCCCCTGCCCATGCTGGTGTCGCCGGGTCAGTTGACCAGCCAACGACCGCACGCACGTGCGTCCCATCAGCCAAGGTGCAGCGCGCGACATGCGCAAAACCCGCGTCATCCATCGCATTGCGACCGGCAATCGCCTGCCAATCGCGCGGGTCGCGGCAATCGATGCTGGCATGGCGGTATAGCGGTACTTGGCGAAGGCTGTGGCCCGGGTCGTTCAGCGGCGCGGTGACTTGTTGCGCGGCGTGAAAGCGGGCAAGCATCCCTTCTTTCCAGTGCAGTCTTTCTATCTGCCAGATGCCGAGCGCCACCATCGTTGCCACGGCAGCCGCAACCAGCAGGCTGGGCAAAATGGGGATGGCGCGACGTTCAGCCATTATCCTCACCCCCATGCACCGCTTCGCCCGCATCATGCCGATATTCCGCGTGGAGCAGCAACGCCTTGGACAGGCGCAAAGATGCGATGGTGGCGGCAATGATCAGCGGAACCCATAACAGCAAATGCACCCACCATGGCGGGCGAACCGCCAGTTGCAGCGTCACCGCGCCCGCCACCAACAGCCCACCGACAATCAGGATGAGCAAAGCCGCCGGGCCGTCGCCGACATTGGCCTTTTGAAAATCATAACCGCATCCACGACAGGCAGGCGCAAAGCCGATCATGCTGTCAAACAAACCGGGTGCCCCGCAGCGCGGGCAGCGTGCGGAAAGGGCGGCAAGGAATATATCCTGCCGCCCCTTGCCATTTGCCAGATTGTCCCGGGTCATGCCCGTCCTATCAATCGGTCAGCCGTGAACCGGCGCACCCCAGCCGCCCCAGACATAGACGACGATGAACAGGAACAACCACACCACGTCGACGAAATGCCAATACCAAGCCGCTGCCTCAAAGCCGAAATGCTGCTGCGGGGTGAAGTGGCCCTTGTACGAACGGATCAGGCAGACGATCAGGAAAATTGTGCCGACAATGACGTGAAAGCCGTGAAAGCCGGTCGCCATGAAAAAGGCCGAGCCATAATTTAGTCCGCTGAACGGAAAGGGCGCGTGCATATATTCATAGGCCTGAATCGAGCTGAAAAGCAGGCCAAGCAAAATCGTCAGCCACAGCCCATTGATCAGCCCCTTGCGATCGCCCTTGAGCAAAGCATGGTGCGCCCAAGTGACCGTCGTCCCCGAACAGAGCAAGATCAGCGTGTTGATCAGCGGCAAGTCAAAGGCGTCGATAACTTCCAGCCCCTTGGGCGGCCATTGCATTAGCGCCGATGCACCATCCTGCCCGATCATATTGGTCGTCGCGCCATCGGCAAATTGGAGCGCGGTGGGGAAGAGTGAAAAGTCAAACCATGCCCAGAACCAGCCGACAAAGAACATGACTTCGGACGCGATGAACAGCAACATGCCATAACGCAGGTGGAGTTGGACCACCGGTGTATGGTCCCCCGCATGCGCTTCGCGCACCACGTCCGCCCACCAGAAATAAAAGGTGGCGAGCACCAGCGCGATGCCAAGGCCAAGCACCCACATGCCCGCGGGCACAGCGTGCATCGCCATAACCCCGCCGCCGAGCATGATGAAGGCAGCGAGCGAGCCGATGAGCGGCCAGATGCTCGGTTCTACGAGGTGATAGTCATGCTGCTTTTGCCCGGCCATGTGCGCCTTTCCCCTTCAAACTTTTGTCCTTGCGGCCACGCGCGCGCGCGAACCGTGCACAGATTCAGCCCCTTACCCGCCCGTGGCCGCTTCGTCCACCGGGAAGAAGGTATAAGATAGCGTAATTTCACGCACATCGCGCGCGTCGGGATCCTCCAATATCTTGGGGTCCACATAATAGACGACGGGCATGCGAATTTCCTCACCCGGTGCCAAAGTCTGCTGGGTAAAGCAGAAACATTGTATCTTGGCGAAATAGGGTCCGGCCTGTGAAGGGGTGACGTTGAATGTCGCGGTTGCGGTGATTGTCCGGTTGGTGAGGTTCTTGGCAACAAAGATCATCAAATCGCGTTGACCGATGGATAGTGTATCGCGCGGCCGTTCGGGGCGAAATGTCCAACCGAGGCCGGGCGCTGTGTTCGAATCGAAACGTACCGAAATCGTCTGATTATCGATGACCGGCACTGCCGATGCCGTTTCCTCACTCACCCGCATGGTGGTGCCGGCAAAGCCGGTCACCTGACAAAATAGGCGATAGAGCGGCACGGCGGCAAAACCCAAACCGACCATCGCCAGCGCCAATAGTGCCGCGAGCGCCGCCGTGCGGTTCTTGCCCCGGGCGATCAGATGCATCATCGCGTCGCCAACCCCATTTTGGCCATGGTGACAGCGAAAACAAGCGCAACAAATGCGAGGAGGATCAGCGCCATGACCCGCGCGCGCGCGCGCTGGCGGCGGCGATATTCATCCATATCAAAATCGCTATCGCTTTGGCGATGTTCGTCGATATCGGTCATCACAATCCGGTCCTTATTGCGCCAGCTTCTCTGCCATCAAGGTCAGGAACAGCAAAAAGAGATAGAGGATGGAAAAATAGAATAGCCGCTTTTCCGGGCGCATCCTATCCCCCGCCACCTCTTGACGAAAGCCGACATGGACGGCCAGAACAAGGAAGATGGCGCTCATCACCCCGGCCACCCACGCGAAAAGCGCGCCCGCTTGGCCGAGCGCGGGTATCGCCATCGCGCATGCAATCATCGGCAATGTGTAGACGAATATGTGGCGGCGCGTTGACCGTTCGCCCGCGACCACCGGCAGCATGGGGATGTTGGCAGCAGCATAATCGGTCCGCACGAACAGCGACAGCGCCCAGAAATGCGGCGGCGTCCACAAGAATATCAGCGCGAACAACATCCATGGCAGCGACGGGATGGCCCCATCCCAGCCGATTGAGCCTGTGGCCGCTGCCCAGCCGATCAGCGGCGGAAAAGCCCCTGCCGCGCCGCCGATGACAATATTCTGCGCGGTGCGAGGCTTCAGCCAGATGGTATAGATGATGAGGTAGAACAAAATGGATGTCGCCAAAACGGCGGCAGCCAGCCAATTGGTGGCAAAGCCCAATAGCAGCACCGAAAATACGCCCAAGCCGACGCCAAAGTGCAGCGCCGACACTTTTTCCATCCGTCCACCCGGCAATGGACGCGTAGCGGTGCGGCGCATCGCGGCATCCACATCCACCTCATACCATTGGTTGAGCGCACCCGACGCCCCTGCCCCCAGTGCGATGGCGACAATCGCCGCGACACCGAGCGCCGGGGGAATGGCGACGGGCGCGACCACCATACCGACCAGCGCGGTAAAAATGGCGAGGCTCATCACGCGCGGCTTGGTCAGCGCCCAAAAATCCTGCCATTCGGCGGGCATGCGCCGCGTCGCATCACCATGATGGGGCGATGGGGCAACGGGCATGGGTGCGAATGGCTCTGGTGCCGACATTGAGATATCCATAAAATCCAAGGGGCGCGCCACAGACCTGCCGCAGCGCGCCCCCCATTTTTCGTTTAGCGCGCGCGCATTAAGCGATGCGCGGCAGCTCATTAAATTGGTGGTAGGGCGGCGGGCTGGACAATGTCCATTCGAGCGTCGTCGCCCCTTCGCCCCACGGGTTGGCACCAACCTTCTTGCCCGCAAACAAAGTGTAGAACACGTTGGCGAAGAAGAAGAACAGGCCCACCAGCACCACCAGATAGCCCAGCGAGCTGATATGGTGCCAATATTCATAGGCATGGGCATAGTCCGGGTAACGGCGCGGCATACCCTGTTGCCCCAGGAAATGCTGCGGGAAGAAGACGATGTTCACGCCGATGAAGAAGGTCCAGAAATGCAGCTGGCCCATCCATTCGCTGTACATCCGCCCCGACATTTTCGGGATCCAGTAATAAAAGCCCGCGAACAGCGCGAACACCGCTCCGAGCGAGAGCACATAGTGGAAGTGGGCAACCACATAATAGGTGTCGTGGAGGTTCTGGTCGACACCGCCATTGGCCAGCACCACACCGGTCACACCGCCAACCGTGAACATGAAGATGAAGCCCAAGGCCCAGAGCATCGGCGTTTTAAACGACAGCGAACCGCCCCACATAGTGGCCAGCCAGCTGAAGATTTTGATGCCGGTCGGCACCGCAATCACCATCGTCGCAGCGGTGAAATACATCTTAAGGTCCACGCGCATCCCCACGGTGAACATGTGGTGCGCCCAGACGATGAAGCCAACAACGCCGATCGCAACCATGGCATAGGCCATGCCGAGATAGCCGAACACCGGCTTTTTGGAGAAGGTCGACACAATCTGGCTGACAATGCCAAAGCCCGGCAAAATCATGATATAGACTTCGGGGTGGCCAAAGAACCAGAAGAGGTGCTGATACAGCACCGGGTCCCCGCCGCCAGCCGCATCGTAAAATGCGGTGCCGAAATTGCGGTCGGTCAACAACATGGTGATCGCTGCAGCCAGCACCGGCAGCGACAACAGCAACAGGAATGCGGTCACCAGCACCGACCAGACGAACAGCGGCATTTTATGCAGCGTCATGCCCGGCGCGCGCATGTTGAAGATGGTGGTGATGAAGTTAATCGCCCCCAAAATCGATGCGGCGCCCGCCAGATGGAGCGAGAATATCGCCATATCGACCGCCGGGCCGGTGGAGCCTGATGTTGATAGCGGGGCATAAACCGTCCAGCCGGTGCCCGCGCCCAATCCCGAACCGCCGGTCACAAACATCGAACCAAAGAGCATGAAAAAGGCAACAAAAGTCAGCCAGAAGCTGATGTTGTTCATGCGCGGAAAGGCCATGTCCGGCGCGCCGATCATGATCGGCACGAACCAGTTACCAAAACCACCGATAATCGCGGGCATCACCATGAAAAAGACCATGATAAGGCCGTGCGCGGTAATCATCACATTCCAGAAATGCTTACCCGCCGTGTCGGTGGCTTCGCCGCCCATCATCGCCGCCCATTGCGGCAGATATTGAATACCCTCTTGCGCCAGTTCGAGCCGCATCAGCCCCGACAAAGCGCTGCCGACAATCCCCGCGCAAATGGCAAAGATCAGATAGAGGGTGCCGATATCCTTGTGGTTGGTCGACATGAACCAACGGACGAAAAATCCTGGCTTATGGTCGGCATGGTCGTCATGATGGGCATGATCGGCGTCGGCGGCGATAGTGGTCATGGTCGCTTGTCCTTATGCAATCATTGGGCCGGAGCAGCGGCAGCGGGGGTCGCGCCAGCGCTCGGAGGAGTAGTCGGGGCTGCAGCAGGCGTCGCGGCAGGTGCTGCAGCGGGCGTTGCCGCCGGCGCCGCAGCGGCAGGCGCGGGGGCAACCATATGCCCACCCTTGCTTGCCACCCATTGGGCAAAGCGTTCGGGGGTCACCACCTCCACCGCAATCGGCATATAGCCATGGTTGACGCCGCACAATTCGCTGCACTGGCCATAATAGACGCCGGGGCGATCCGCGCGGAATGTCACTTCATTGAGCCGCCCGGGCACAGCGTCCATCTTGGTCCACAGCGCTGGAACCGCAAAGCTGTGGATGACATCGGCGGCAGTGACGATCAGCTTTACCGTGCGACCAGCGGGAACGACCATGCGATTGTCCGCCGCCAGATGATAAGGCTCGCCGCGCGCAGCCGCCGTTTGTTCGTCGAGCATGTTCGACACATATTCGTCGATGCCGTTATCGGGATAGGCATAGCCCCAATACCATTGATAGCCGGTCACCTTGACCGTCAGCGCATTGGCGGGCGGCGGCGCATATTGCCGCGCCAGAAGGTCAATCGACGGCACGGCAACGCCGACAAGGATAAGGATGGGGATGCCGGTCCAGATCACTTCGATCAGCGTGTTGTGCGATGTTTTGGACGGCACTGGATTGGCCCCGGCGCGGAAACGCACGACGACAAACAGCAATAGGCCGAGCACCAAAAGGCAGATGACGACCGACAAGGGCAACAGGATCGCATTGTTGAGGAAATGGGCAAAGCGGCCATTTTCGGTCACTTGCGGCTGAAAATCCAACCCGCCGACGACGGGCTGGCCAATACCGGGCACCGGGCGCGCATATTCAAATGCCGGGGCCGCCGCCGCAGCATCAGCAGCGGGTGCCGCAGCATCCGCACTGGTCGCGACCGGCGTTGCTGCAGGGGCCGCAGGGGTAGCCGGGGCCGCAACGGGCCTAGCGGTTGTCGCCGCCGATGCCGCCACGCTGCCCAAAGCCAACGGCGTCAGCGCCATCAAAAAGGCGATTAATATGCGATAGATGCCAGCCATGCGCCGCTAGTTCCCCGATTTTGCGTTGGTCGAATCCCCCCCTAAGCGACATCTTCCACAAAGAAAAGACCCACCAAGGCGTGATTTGCGCGCGCTATAGACCCGCTTGCCGCGCCCGACAAGCGCCACTAAGTCAGGAAAAAATGACTGCCGCCCTCCCCCCGAATAGCTGGATCAAATATGACCGAAGATGACGTGCTCAACGAATTTCGCGCTGCCGAGGCGCTGCTGACAGGCCATTTCCTGCTCTCCTCCGGTCGTCATTCGGGCCATTATCTGCAATGCGCCCGCGCCTTGATGGACCCCGAACGCGCCGACCGACTCGCCCGCGCGCTAACCCAGAAATTGCCGCGCGACGTGCGCGCCGCCATCGACATCGTCGTTTCACCAGCGATGGGCGGGGTGATCATCGGCCATGAAATGGGCCGCGCGCTTGGCAAAAATGCCATCTTTGTTGAACGACCGACCGGCAGCTTTGAACTGCGGCGCGGCTTTACCATTCCGCCGGGGGCCAAGATATTGCTGGTCGAAGATGTTGTCACCACCGGCCTTTCATCGCGCGAGGCGATGGCAATATTGTCGGCAGAGGGCGGCGATGTCATCGCCGCCGCCGCACTCGTCGACCGCAGCGGTGGGGATGTGGATTTGGGCGTTCCCTTTTACCCGCTGGTCGCGCTCAGCTTCCCGACCTATGCGGCCGATGAAGTGCCCGATACGCTCGCGGCCATTGCCATCACCAAACCGGGGAGCCGCAAGGAAGTGGCATGACCGGCCTGCTGCGCCTTGGGGTCAATATCGACCATGTGGCGACGATCCGCAACGCACGCGGCGGCGACCACCCCGACCCGGTGCGCGCGGCGGAAATTGTGACCGCGGCGGGCGGCGATGGCATAACCGCGCATCTGCGCGAAGACCGCCGCCATATCCGCGATTCGGATTTGCAGCGCATTCAGGCCGCAACCGACCTGCCGCTCAACCTTGAAATGGCCGCGAGTGAGGAGATGCTGGCCATCGCGCTCGCCCACCGGCCGCATGCCGCCTGTATCGTCCCGGAACGGCGCGAAGAACGCACGACAGAGGGCGGGCTGGATGCGGCGGGGCTCCATAACCAATTGCAACCCATCGTCACCCGCCTGCTTGACGCCGACATCCGTGTATCGCTGTTCGTCGAGCCCGAAGCGCGGCAGATAGAGGCGGCGATGCGCCTCGGCGCGCCGGTGGTCGAACTCCACACCGGGGCCTATGCCCATGCAACGGGCGAAGCGCGCGCGCGCGAACTTGCCCGCATTGCCGATGCCGCCGCGCTCGCCGTAAAAAATGGCATCGAACCCCATGCCGGACACGGCCTCACCTTTGACAATGTTCAGCCGGTCGCCGCCATTCCCCAACTCGCCGAACTCAATATCGGTCATTATCTGGTCGGAGAGGCTATTTTTATCGGCCTTGATGCTGCCATCCGGCGCATGCGCACATTGATGGACGCGGCGCGGTGATTATCGGCATAGGCTCCGACCTGTGTAATATGGAGCGTATCGCCGCCGTGCTCGAACGCCATGGGACAAGGTTTGAAGCCCGCGTTTTTACCGACATCGAACGCGCGCGCGCTGCCAAAAGGCCGCTGACCCGCGTCGGCACGCTCGCCAAGCGCTTCGCCGCGAAGGAGGCTTTTTCCAAAGCCGTCGGCACTGGGTTCAAAGCGGGCGTTTACATGCGCGACATTGGCGTTGTGAACGCGCCATCGGGCGCACCGACGCTGGCGCTGACCGGTGGCGCCGCCGCGCGGCTCGCCGCGCTGACCCCCGCCGGCCACCAGATCCACATCCATTTGACGCTGACCGATGACCATCCATGGGCGCAAGCCCTTGTCATTTTGGAGGCGCTGCCGATATGGAACGGACAATCGGGGGGCGACATGGGTGGCCGAAACGGTACGAGTGGCCCCAGCGATTTGAGGAGGATGAACGCGTGAGCGCAGGCGAACCGGCCATAGAGGGCCAAAATACACCGGCAGCGGCGGAACCGGAAAAGACCGATTGGCTCGCCGAATTGCGCGGGCTTGCCGTCCTGTTGCTGATCGTGCTGGGCATCCACAGCTTTATCGCCAAGCCATTTTACATCCCGTCGGCTTCGATGATGCCGGGCCTGCTCGAAGGGGACAGGCTGTTGGTCAGCAAATATCCTTATGGCTGGTCGTTCGCATCGATCAGCTTTCACCTTGCCCCTCCCTTTTCGGGTCGATTGCTCGCCAGCTATCCCGAACGCGGGGATGTCGTGATCCTCGAACCCAATGGGGTGCGCGAGGATTATATTAAACGCGTCATCGGTCTGCCCGGCGATGTCGTCGAAATGCGGCAAAGTCGCCTGTGGCTGAACGGGCAACAAGTCCCGGCGCAGGTGATGCCCGAACGGCTGCTCCCCCTCGACGCCAATCAGCGTTGCGAATCGATCCCCAATGGCGCGCGCCGTCTGCCCGATGGCCGCATGGTGTGCGCCGTGCCCATCGTGCGCGAAACTTTGCCCGGCGGGGCCAGTTATGACACCATCGACGTCACCCCATTTCACCCGGGCGACAATTTTGGCCCCTACACCGTCCCGGCTGGTCATGTGTTCGTGATGGGCGACAATAGAGACGACAGCGCCGACAGCCGTTTTCCGGTTTCAGAACAGGGGGTTGGTGGTGCCGTGCCGCTCGAGAATATCGGCGGGCGGGCAGAGTTTATCACCTTCAGTCTCGACGGGACGGCCAAATGGTATAACCCCATCAGCTGGTTCACCGCGATGCGCCCCGGCCGTGCTTGGCAAAGCCTCAGGCCCACACATATGACGCAAGCCAACCGCTAGGGCGTCCGACGCGCGAGAGAGGGGACAGGATTTTGAGCGAAGCACCCGGCCCCAATGAAATGCGCGACCCGGCGGTAAGACGGGAGATTCAGCGCGCCGCCATCTGGCTCGGCATGGCGGGGGCCATCATCCTCCTCGCGCTCCTCGTCCAACCGATATTGCTGATCGTCGCGGGGATGGTATTTGCCGCCATATTGGACGGCGGCACCCGCCTGTTGGGCCGGGTCTTGCCCATCGCGCGTGGCTGGCGGCTTGCCATCATCCTCTTGTCGATGGTGGTTTTTGCGGTCTGGATGGTCAGCTTTGCCGGCAGCCAGATCGCCGCACAGGCCGCCGAATTGCAACGATTATTGCTCGACCAAGGCAACGCCATATTGGCATGGGGCCGCTCGCACGGGTTTGACGAACTCAACATCGACCCGCAACAGGCGATTTCCTATGTCGCCGGTTCGGTTGGCCGGGTTACCGCAGCGGTCGGGATTCTGCTGGGCGGCATCACCAATTTGGTGATGATATTCGTGCTCGGCCTGTTTTTCGCCATGGAACCGCGCCTCTATGAACGTGGGTTCGCTTGGCTGCTACCCATCAGCGAACGCGCGCATTTTTACGATGTATCGCGCGCCGTTGGCGCAACGATGCGCCGACTGATGGCGGGGCGATTGCTCGGCATGTTGGTGGAAGGAGTGGCGACATGGTTGCTGCTCGCCGCTTATGACATTCCGCTCGCCGCCCTGCTCGGCCTCATCACCGGACTGCTTGTCTTCATTCCCAATATTGGCGCGATATTGTCGGGCGTGTTGATGGTCTTGGTCGGCCTATCCGTCGGGCCAGAGGGTGGGCTATACGCGCTCATCGTCTATTTCGTCGTCCAGACGGTCGATGGCTATGTCATCGTCCCGATGGTCGCCAAGCGCACCGTTGACCTAGCCCCAGCATTGGTGCTGGGCGCACAATTGCTGTTCGGGGCATTGTTCGGCATTTTGGGGTTGGCGCTCGCCGACCCGATTGTTGCTGCAATCAAGGTCGCGCTCGAAAAAAATGCTGCGCGCGGCGCACGGGCCGAAGTTGCATCGCATGCGGCGCAGGCGACGGAGACAAAGATGGGGCGTAGCGGGGCCGCCCGTCGCATCGCGACCCGCCTTAGCCGCGATGCATCGGGTGACTAACCGAAGTTACTGACCGCCGGGTGCAGCCCCAGCTTGGCCGTGCCCAGCCTGCCCCTGCTGCATTTGCTGCATCATCTGCTGCTGCATCATCATTTGCTGCATTTCTTCGCGGGTGCGGATGGCCACCACCTCCACATTGAAATCAAGGTCGCTGTTCGCCGGAATTGGCCCCTCGCTACGTTCGCCATAGCCCAGCGCGGCGGGGATATGCAGCTTGTAGCGGCCGCCCACCTGCATTTGTTTGAGCGCCTGCGTAAAGCCGGGGATCAGCGCGCCATCGGCGGCGGGAAAGGGAACACCCTGATTTGAATCGAACACTGTTCCGTCGGCCAGCTTACCCTCATAATTGACGACAACAAATTGCTCCGCCGTTGGAAAAGCACCGGTTCCGGCACGTTCGGTGGTCAGCGTGATGCTCGGCGGGTTGGACAAAAACAGCGCCCATGCAACCGCGCCGATCAGGATTGCGGCAATCCCCAACCATAAAATCGTAATACCCGTGCGCGAAACGGCGGGCAGCGGAACGGCGGTGGTCGACATATATTCCCCCAGCATGCGATGGGCCAGCCACTGCCAACCCTTGCCAAGCGGCTATAGCGGGCCGCGCGGCGCGCGCAACAAAAAGGGCGCACGATCCGATATGGAAAGGCGCCCCTCTGTTTCCGACCATTTGGTCAAAAAAATGGCAGATTTTACCGAACGCCGTCGCGTTCCATCCGCTTGCGTTCCATCTTGCGGGCGCGACGGACAGCAGCAGCGCGTTCGCGTGCGCGCTTTTCGCTCGGCTTTTCGTAGTGACGGCGCAGCTTCATTTCGCGGTACACACCTTCGCGCTGCAGCTTTTTCTTAAGCGCGCGCAGGGCCTGATCCACATTATTTTCGCGAACGATAATCTGCATATTCCGCCACTTTTCCTTCGTAAGAGGGGTTTGATTCGCAAGACGAACCGCGCCCATTTTTGCGGCAATAGAAGACCGCCGCCCGCGAATCCATCCGCGTCGTTGGCGCGCCGTTAGCAAAGCGGCGCGCGCATTTCAACCTTTGTCGTTGGGACGATGGCATTATCGCACCGTTCAGCTTGGCGACAGGCCCGACCAGCCAGTATCAAGTGACATTATATCATTTGGGGGTGGGCAATGCGGACATATAAACGGCTATCTGGCACAGCAACCGCAGCAACCATTGCCATGCTGCTCACCGTTCCGGCGTGGGGTCAAGCCCCCGCACCGCGCCAACCCGCCAGCGCGCCGCAAAGCCGCCCGGCACCCGCCCCGCCTAGCGTGCAGCTAATCGGTCATGCGCGCGGCGTGCGGTCCGACGCCAGCACCAGCCATGCCCTTGCCATAGAGGTTTTGGACGTGCGCGTCCGCATCATCGGCGGGATTGCCGAAACCACGATCACCGCCACTTTCAAGAATGAGGGTGGGGAGGTGCTCGAGGGTGATTTTCGTTTTGACATGCCGCGCGGTGCCGTCGTCACCGGCTATGCGCTCGACGTCGGGCAGGATTTGATCGACGGCGTCATCGCCCCGCGCGATCAGGCGCGCGAAGCCTATCAACGGCGCGTTGCGGTGCGGGTCGATCCCGGGCTTGCCGAAGTGACATGGTCGGACCAATTTTCGACGCGCATCTTCCCGATCAACCCACGCGCCAGCCGCACCATCCGGCTTGTCATGACATCCCCCGTTGACGCCCGCGAAGGTTATGTCCTGCCGATGCGCCCGTCCGGACCGGTTGGGCGCTATACGCTCCACATCGAACGCGATGCCGGGCAAATCGGCTTTCCCGATGGTTTGGGGCAGACACCGGGCGAAAATGGCGCAGCGGTCGATGTCGAACGCTGGGGTGCGCAACTCGACGGCGCGCTGCGCATCACCCCCATCACAGCGGACAGCGCGGCGCGCCTCACCCTGTCCCGCCACGCCAATGGCGAAGCATTTTTCACCCTCGACGCGCCCCTGCCCGTCGGGGCATCCGGGCCGGACCGTTCGGCCCCCGTCCATATATTCTGGGATCGTTCGGCCAGCCGCATCGATGATGACCGAACCGCCGAACTGGCGTTGCTCACCCAATGGCTGGCGCAACGCCGCCCCCGTTCGATCACGCTCAGCCTGTTTGATTCATCAGGGGTTGAAACGCGCCATATTGCCAGTGGTGCAGAATTGGCCGCAGCGCTTGCGGGCGTCCATTATGCCGGCGGCACCAGCTTTGCCGCGCTGGGGCAGGTCGAGGTTGCACAAGGGGCAAGCTGCCTCCTCTTCAGCGATGGTCGGGTCACCATCGATTCGCGCGCGCAATTTGCGCTCCCCTGCCGCACCCATGCCATCGCATCGGATCGGGAGGTGGATCGCGGCTGGCTGTCGGCAATCACCAGCGCATCGGGCGGTGCCTTTGTTGATCTGCGCGCAACCAGCACCGATGCCGCGCTCGCCATGCTCGACGGCGGCGATGCGGCGATTGGCGCGCTCTATGACGATGCGGGGCAAAGGGTCGATGCGGTGCGCCTGCCCGCCGCAACCGGGCGCTTTCGCCTCGCAGGGTTAATGCCAGCGAACGGCGGCCTGACGCTGGTCGCACCCGACGGGCGGCGCACCCCCTTTCAACGTCCAGCGGGGTATGGCGCACAATTTTCCGGGGCTGGAGCCATCTGGGCATCGCGCCGGCTGGCCGCCAATGCCGCGGACATGCCGATCGACCAAATGGTCGCTTGGGCGCGCCACTATAGCATAGCAAGCCCGATGGCGAGTTTCATCGTGCTCGAAAACCCGGGCGATTATGTGGAGGCGAACATCCCACCCCCCGCCAGCTACCCCAAGGCGTTGGCAGATCAATATGCGCAAATCCGCGCCAATGCCGACCGGGCACTGGCCAGCGCACAAGCGGCGCGGCTGGGGCAGGTAGAAAGCATGTGGCGCGAACGTGTGGCATGGTGGGAAAATCCGACCGCAGGGGTGCAGCCGCGCCCCGTCCCCAACCCGCGTCGCGACCGGCGCGACCGGATTGAAAGCAGCAATGAAGGGCCGGTGCCGCCCAGCGTTATCGCACCACCCCCGCCAGCACCGCCGCCAGCACCGCCGCCACCGCCCAGTCGGGATGATGCGGCGGAGATTATCGTTACCGGGACGATGGTCAGCGCCGACAGGACTGCAAGCGCATCGCCCGTGACCACTGTGGCCGCTGGCAATGGAGCCGCCGATGACGGCAACAACGGCTATGCCGCCGATGATGGCATTCGCCTGCCCGAATGGTCGTCGGACCGGGTGTGGATAGCGCGGATGACGGCAGCGGCCGACTGGCAAAGCGAGCAGGATAAATTGGCAACCGAATATGGTGCTTTGCCGATATTCTGGTTCGACCTTGCCGAATGGCATTATCGTGCCGGACGGGTGGCAGAGGCGCGGCGTGCGGTTGAATCCGCGCTCGATCTGCCCGCGCGCGACAATGAAACGCTGGCGATCGTCGCCAGCCGCCTTACCCGCTATGGGGATTTCGACCGCGCTATTTTCCTGCTGCGCCAATTGGCGATGCGCGAAAATGAACGCCCGCAACCGCTTTATACGCTGGGCATCACCCTTATGGCCCGCGCAGAGGCGCACCGTATGGCGGGGCGGCGGGAGGCAGCGCGCGCCGACCTGATCGATGCGATCGGCAACATTGCCGATGCCGTGCTCAAGGTGCGGCGCGAACATTATGCGGGCTTTGAAACGGTTGCGTTGATGGATGCCAACCAGGCGCTGGCCCGTCTACGCGCACTGGGCGGGAACAGTCGTCTGCTGCCTGCATCACTGACCCGCAACCTCGAGCTCGACCTGCGCGTTGTCGTCGAATGGAATACGCCGCGCACCGACCTTGACCTCTGGGTCAATGCGCCCGACGGCGAACAAATTGGCTTTAGCAACCGGCAGGGTCGGGGCGGCGGCCATTTGACCGCAGATGTCACCAATGGCTTCGGACCGGAAGAATTTGTTCTGCGCCGGGCAGACAATGGCCGCTATCAAATACGCGCCAACAGCTTTGCGCCCGACCGCACCAACCCCAATGGGCCATCGACACTGAGCGCGCGGATTATCCGCAATTTTGGCAGGCCCAACCAGTCCGAAGAACGCATTGATGTGGAGATGCAGCCAGACCGCGGCAGGTGGTCGGACATTGGCACGGTCGAACTGGGCAAGTCGGGGGGTTAAACGGGTGAAGCGTCGGGGCCTGGGTATTGGGACCAGTCGTTACCCACCCCGACGCTTCGTTCGGACAGTTTGGCGCCTTTGGGACCAACCGGGCGCTTTCCTGTCCAAAACTGCTTATGGCCGTTCGATACCGTGACGGCGCATCCTGTCCTGTAAAGTCGTTCGGCAAAGTCCCAATTGGCGCGCCGCTGCCGCCACAACCCCGTCGTTGTTGCCCAGCGCGTTCAAAATTGCCGTGCGCTCAACCGCGGCCATGCGCGTATCATGGCTGGCGCTTGTCGCGACATCACCGTCGGCCAGCGGGTGGAGCAGCGCCGACGCATCCTCCGCCCCCACATGCATGGCGTTGGCGAGGTGCGCCGCACGCGCGACGACATTACGCAATTCGCGGACATTGCCGGGCCAGTCATGCCGCATCAGCCGCAACATCGCCGCATCGCTGAAACGCACATCCACCCCCAATTCGCGCGCCAGTGCCAGCACCAGTTGCGGCAAGTCACGCGTCCGTTCTGCCAATGGCGGCAAACGAACCGGCAGGACAGCGAGCCGGAACCAGAGGTCGCGCCGAAAACGCCCTTCATCGACCATCTGCACCAAATTGCAGTGGGTCGCAGCGATTATCCGCGCCGCAAAGGGCAAATTGCCGTAGCCACCAAGGCGGCGGAAACAACGCCCCTCCAGCACGCGGAGCAAGCGACTTTGTGCGTCGAGCGGCATGTCGCCAATTTCATCGAGAAAAAGGATGCCATCCCCCGCCGCCTCCAGACAGCCGATATGCTGGCGGTTGGCACCGGTGAAGGCGCCCGCTTCATGGCCAAATAATTCGCTCTCCAGCAAAGTGGCGGGAATGGCGGCGATATTTATGGCGACAAAGGGCCGTTTGGCACGTGGCCCGGCAGCGTGGAGCGCGCGCGCCGCCACTTCCTTGCCGCTGCCCGATGGGCCGAGCAAAATGATACTCGAATCGCCCGTTACCAACCCGCGCAAATTGCTGCGTAGCTGGCGCATGGCCGTTGAATCGCCGACCAGTGCTTGGGTAAATGCGTCCGCTGGCTCCTCGGCTCGTTCATGCGCGGTTCGTCCCAAGGGGCTTACCCGCATCGTCGCTCCAGCGGAATGCCGCAAAATTTCATGGGGCTGGTTCATGCCGCTGTGATGGCGCACCATGGCTTAGCAAAATATGTGTCATCAAACCATAATGGCGCAATACGGGGTGAATATGATGAAGGAAAACAAAATCGTGGCGCAAGCATCGCCCATCAGCTTTGCAGCGATGGCGCTCACCCTCCTCCTGCTTTCGGGCTGCGCAACCCCCGAAAGCCGTGTGCGTAGCGGACTTGTCGAGGCCGGCGTGCCGCGCCCCGTTGCCAGCTGTATGGCCGAACGGATGGTCGACCGCCTCAGCCTGCTGCAATTGCGCCGAATTGGACGATTATCTGACCTGCGCGAAGCCAATGCCCGTCAGATGAGCGTTGAACAATTGCTCCGCCGTTCCCGCGCGCTGCAAGACCCGGAAATTTGGGCGGTTGTTTCCACCTCCGCCGCCATATGCGCATTGCGGCAATAAGCGCGTGGCCTAACGGACAATCCCGCCCGAAACTAACACGGCGAGCGTCACCAATTCGCTTGCCGCCGCCGCCATCGGGGCGATCTGCACCGGTTTTTCCATACCGACCAGCATCGGGCCGATCACGCTGTCACCGCCCAATTCGCGCAGCAGCTTGGCCGACAAATTGGCCGATTGCAGCCCGGGCATCACCAAAATATTTGCAGGGCCAGACAGACGAGCAAAGGGATATTTGGCAAGCATATTCATATTAAGCGCGACATCCGGGGTCATTTCCCCTTCATATTCAAAATTGACCCCCCGTTCGTCGAGGATGGCCACTGCGTCGCGGATCGGTTCGAGCCAATTGCCCGGCGGATTGCCAAAGGTGGAATAAGAAAGAAACGCGACGCGCGGCTCATGCCCCATCCGCCGCGCGACCGCTGCGGTTTCGACCGCAATTTCGGCCAGTTGCTCCGCGCTCGGTCGTTCATTGACCGTTGTATCGGCCATGAACACCGTGTGATGCTGCCCCACCAGCACATGGATACCAAATGGGGTGCGCCCAGCCGCCGGGTCGATAACGCGGCGTACTTCGCGGATGCTCTGCGCATAGGTGCGCGTAACCCCGGTCAACAGGGCATCCCCCACCCCCAATTCGACGAGCAGCGCGCCAAACACGTTACGGTCTTGGTTGACCATGCGCGCGCAATCGCGCTGCATATAGCCGCGGCGTTGCAGGCGACCATAGAGCCGTTCGACCATTTGCGGGACGAGCGGCGAATTGCGGCTGTTGTGGATTTCAAAGCTGTCGGGATCGGAGACCCCCAGTTCGACCAATTTGTCGCGCACATCGTCACGCCCGACCAGCACTGGCGTACCATAGCCGCCTTCGCGGAACATGATTGCTGCGCGCAGCACCACTTCTTCTTCCGCTTCGGCAAAAATGACCCGGCGCGGGTTGCGCCGTGCTGCTTCATAGGCAAGCGTCAGCACCGATGTCGTCGGGTTGAGCCGTCCGCGCAGGCTTTGGCGATATTCGTCCATATCGGCAATTGGTCGCCCCGCCACCCCGCTATCCATCGCCGCTTGGGCGACGGCGGCGGGCACAACCTCCATCAACCGTGGGTCGAAGGGCGCGGGGATAATATATTCGCGGCCAAAACTCTGCGCCTTGCCGCCATAGGCAATCGCCACTTCCTCTGGCACCGGTTCGCGCGCCAGTTCGGCGATGGCGCGCGCGGCGGCAATTTTCATCGCATCATTGATCTGGGTTGCCCGCACATCGAGCGCGCCGCGAAAGATGAAGGGGAAACCCAGAACATTATTGACCTGATTGGGATAATCCGACCGGCCGGTGGCGATAATCGCGTCGGGGCGCGCCGCCTTGGCATCGGGCGGGCTGATTTCGGGGTCGGGGTTGGCCATCGCAAAGATGATTGGCGCCTTGGCCATATCCTTGACCATGTCGGGCTTGAGTGCACCCGCTGCCGACAGGCCGAGGAAGACATCCGCGCCTTTGAGCGCTTCGGTCAGCGTGCGGGCGTCGGTTTTGACTGCATGGGCAGACTTCCACTGGTCCATCCCCTCTGCCCGGCCCTGATAAATAGTCCCCTTACGGTCGCACATGATGACATTGTCGTGGCGCACGCCCATCGCCTTAATGAGTTCGGTGCAGGCAATCGCCGCCGCACCCGCCCCATTCACGACTACCTTTACATCTGCAATATTGCGCCCGGTCAGATGGCAGGCGTTAATCAGCCCCGCCGCGGTGATAATCGCGGTCCCGTGCTGATCATCATGAAAGACCGGGATATTCATCCGTTCCTTGAGCGCTGCTTCGATAATGAAACAATTGGGTGCGCCAATATCTTCCAAATTTATCCCGCCAAAACTGGGTTCGAGCAGCGCGACGGCGTTGATGAAGGCATCGGGATCTTCGGTCGCCACCTCTATGTCGATCGAATCGACGTCGGCAAAGCGTTTGAAGAGTACCGCCTTACCCTCCATCACCGGTTTGGAGGCGAGCGCGCCCAAATTACCCAACCCCAAAATGGCGGTGCCATTGGAAATTACCGCGACCAGATTTCCCTTGGCGGTATAATCATAGGCGAGTGCAGGATCATCGGCGATGGCGCGCACCGGCACGGCAACCCCCGGCGAATAGGCAAGCGACAAATCGCGCTGCGTCGCCATCGGCTTGGACGCGACAATTTCGATTTTACCGGGGCGACCATGCGCATGGTAGAGCAAAGCCTCACGGTCCGAAAATTGCACCCTTGCATCGTCGCTCATCCATCATCCCCCACTTTGTCGGACAGCTTGGTACGCCGTCCGATATGTCGCCTGCCGACCCTAGCCCCTCTAACGGCATGGCGGCAAATGCTTTCATCGCCATTTGCCCCCCTCGTCCGGCTGCGATAGGGACAGGCGATGGCCAGCCGCGCGCGTAAATCCCAGAACAATCCCGCCGGGGACAAGGCGTCGGGCACAACGCCGATGATGGCGCAATATTTCGCGCTGAAGGCGGAGGCAGCAGATTGCCTATTATTTTACCGCATGGGCGATTTTTTTGAGCTTTTCTTTGACGATGCGCGCGTCGCCGCGCAAATCCTCGACATCGCACTCACAACGCGCGGCGAACATGGCGGGGAAAAAGTGCCGATGTGCGGCGTGCCGGTTCATGCCGCCGAAGCCTATTTGGCGCGCCTCATTCGTGCTGGCCAGCGTGTCGCCATCGCGCAGCAGGTTGAAACGCCAGAGCAGGCACGCGCGCGCGACGGTTCCAAGGCATTGGTGCGCCGCGCCATTGTTCGGCGGGTGACCGCTGGCACGCTGACCGACGAAGCTTTGCTCGAACCGAAAAGCGCCAATTGGCTGTTCGCCATTGCAGAAGCGGGGGGCGCATGGGGCTGGGCGGCGGTCGATGTTTCAACGGGAGCCTTTGAAACCGGCGGCGATGAAGATGAATTGGCTAGTGTCATCGCCCGCTTGCAACCTGCTGAAATATTGGTGGCCGAAGGGGGCACCCCCCCCACCCCCATCGATGCCACGCGCCTGCACCCGCGCCCGCGTGCCACTTTTGACTCTATGCGCGGCGAAAAGCGGCTGGCACAGCTATATGGTGTCGCGACGCTTGATGGTTTTGGCCGCTTCAGTCGGGCCGAACTGGCGGCCGCCGGGGCAATCATCCTGTGGCTCGACAATGCGTCGGCAGGCGAATTGCCATGGTTGCAGCCACCGCGCCAGCGCGCCAGCGCCGGTCTGCTCAGCATCGATGCGGCGAGCCGCGAATCACTCGAAATTACGCAAAGCGCAGGCGGCACACGTGCCGGTAGCCTGCTTGCCACCATTGATTGCACCAAAAGCGGGGCAGGTGCGCGACAATTGGCCGCCGACCTGTCAGCGCCACTGCGCGACAAGGCAGCGATTTTGGCCCGCCACGCTGCGGTTGGCTGGGCGCTGGAACAAGAGGGGGCACGCCACGCCTGCCGCCAGATTTTGGGCGAAGCGCCCGATGTCGCACGCGCGCTGGGTCGGATTATCGCCGCGCGCGGCACCCCGCGTGATTTGGGGGCACTGCGCGACGGACTGGCGGCGGGGGAGGATATGGCAGCGCGCCTCGGCACCAATAGCGCGCTCCCCCCACTCCTCGCCGAAGCCGCCAGCGCGATGCAGGGGCATGGCGCGCTGATCGACGAGCTCCGCCGCGCGCTTGTCCCCGCCCCGCCGACCGAAAGCGCAAGCGGCGGATATATTGCGCCGGGTTATGATGCCGCGCTCGATGTCTTGCGCGACACCGCAGCGGGCGGGCGGCGCGCCATTGCGGCGCTGGAGGCGCAGTATCGCGAAACGACCGGCATCGCCTCGCTCAAAATCCGCCACAATGCGGTGCTGGGATATCATATAGAGGTGACGCAGCGGCATGCCGATGCCTTGATGGCCGCATCCTCCCCCTTCACCCATCGACAGACGTTGGCCGGTGTGGTTCGGTTTAACGCGCCCGAACTCGCCGCCGAAGCGGCATCGTTGGTGCAGGCGGGCGCGCAGGCAATTGCGGCAGAGAGCGCGCATCTTAGCCGTTTGTTCGAGCTTGCAGCGCGACATGCCGATGCAATTGCGGCGAGCGCGGCGGCAATGGCGCGTATCGACGTCACGCTGTCGCACGCCGAAATGGCGGTCAGCGCCAATTGGTGTCGCCCGGAAATTGCCGACAGCCCCTGCCTCCTTATCGAAGGCGGTCGCCACCCGGTAGTGGAGGCGGCACTTGCCGCCAAAGCAGACCAATTTGTCGCCAATGATGTCACGTTGCTGCCCGATGATCGACTGTGGCTGGTCACCGGCCCCAATATGGGCGGCAAATCCACTTTTCTACGCCAGTGCGCGCTCATCATCCTGCTCGCGCAAGCGGGCAGCTTTGTTCCCGCGCGTGCCGCACGGCTGGGGCTGGTTGACCGATTGTTCAGCCGGGTCGGCGCATCAGACAATCTGGCGCGCGGGCGTTCGACCTTCATGGTCGAAATGGTCGAAACCGCTGCAATTTTGACCCAAGCCACCGCCGATAGCTTCATCATTTTGGATGAAGTGGGGCGCGGCACCTCCACATATGATGGCTTGGCGCTCGCTTGGGCGGTGGCGGAGGCGGTGCACGACAAATTGGGGGCGCGCTGCCTGTTTGCCACCCATTATCATGAACTGACGCGGCTGGCCGAGCGGCTCGACGCATTATCGCTCCACCATGTTCGCGCGCGCGAATGGCAGGGTGATTTGGTGTTGCTGCATGAAGTGGCCGATGGCCCGGCGGCGAGCAGCTATGGCCTCGCCGTCGCGCGACTGGCCGGATTGCCGAAAGAGGTGCTGGCGCGCGCCAAGGCCGTGCTGTCAAAGTTGGAGGCGGGGCGCGATGCCAGCGGTGGGCTGGCGGCGGGATTGGATGATCTGCCGCTGTTTTCGGCCCTGCTTGGCCAGCCGGAGGTGCCAGCAACGGCCGCCGACCCGCTGCGCGATGCGCTCGCGGCAATGGATATTGACGCAATGCGTCCGCGCGATGCCATCGACGCGCTCTATCATCTGCGCCAAATTGTCGAGCAGGCGGAATGAGCGCGCTATATGATGCGCTGCCCCATCGCCGGGCCATCATCGACCGGCGTGCCATTTGGGATGCGCTAATCCCGCTGGGCGAAGGCGATGGGTCGAATGCCGACAAACGCACCGCAATGACCGCTATGCTGCGCGATGCGCTGGCAGCCGGCCGCGCGGTGCTGGCGACCCGGCTGGAGGAATTTCCCACACGCGGTCATGCCAGCGCATTGGCGCAAAGTTTTTTGACCGATCAGATCTTGCGGCTGATTTTCGATTTTACCACCCATTTTCTATACCCCACCGCCAATAGATCGGCAGGCGAGCGGCTGACCCTGATCGCCGTGGGCGGCTATGGTCGCGCGCAGATGGCGCCGCACAGTGACATCGACATCGGCTTTATCACGCCGTTCAAACAGACGGTCTGGGTCGAACAAATCATCGAATCGATGCTCTATTCGCTTTGGGATTTGGGGTTGAAGGTCGGGCATAGCTCACGCTCGCTCGACGATATGGTGCGCATGGCGCGCGCCGACCTTACGATCCGCACTGCCCTGCTCGAAGCACGCTATCTATGGGGTGATCGCGCGCTGTATGCGGAGGCATCGGCGCGTTTTCTAGCCGAAGTGGTCAAAGGCAATGAACGTGCCTTCATTTCTGACAAATTGGCCGAACGCGAAGCGCGCCACCAGCGCATGGGGGACAGCCGCTATGTCGTCGAACCCAATGTGAAGGAGGGTAAGGGCGGCCTGCGCGACCTCCATACATTATTCTGGATCGGCAAATTTTTGCACAAGGTAACAGGTGCGCACGATCTGGTGGAAACCGGTCTGTTAAGCGCACAGGAATATCGTCAGTTTGAACGGGCGGAAAACTTCCTGCTCGCGGTGCGTGCGCAGCTCCACATTCTTGCGGGCCGGGCAGAGGATAGGCTGACCTTTGACGTCCAGCGCGAAATCGCCCAGCGGATGCGCTTTGCCGACCGGCCGGGCAAATCGGCGGTCGAACGTTTCATGCAGCTCTATTTCATCCATGCAAAGACGGTCGGCGATGTCACTGGCCTGTTTCTGGCCCATCTCGACGAACAGGTGGCACGGCGTGGGCGACGTTTCCTGCCGGTGCTGCGCCGCCGCCCCGGCAAGCTCAACGGCTTTGTGCTGGAACGTGGACGGCTGGCGCACCCGGACGATGACTGGTTTTCGCAAAACCCCATCCGCCTTATCGAAATATTCGCGCTCGCGGAAAAATATGGGTTGGAAATCCACCCCGCAACGATGCGCATCGTCCGGCGCGATGCCCCGCGTATCACCATCGACGTACGCCGTGACCCCAGCGCCAATGCGCTGTTTCTTGACATACTGACATCGCCGCGCGGCGGTGCGGAACTGGTGCTGCGCTGGATGAATGAGGCAGCGGTTTTTGGCCGTTTCATGCCCGATTTTGGCCGTGTTGTCGCACAGATGCAGTTCGATATGTACCATCATTATACGGTTGATGAGCATAGCATCCGCGCCATCGGCCTCCTGTCCCGCATCGAGCGCGGCGAGATGAAGGAGGATCACCCGCTGCTGAGCGCGGTAATCGACCAGATTGTTCAGCGCCGCGCGCTCTATGTCGCGGTTTTGCTGCATGACATCGCCAAGGGGCGCGGCGGCGACCATAGCATATTGGGGGCTGAAGTGGCGCAGCGGCTCGGCCCGCGGCTCGGCCTTACTGCCGGCGAGACGGAGGCTGTGGCATGGCTGGTGCGCCACCACCTCCTCATGTCCGCAACCGCGTTCAAACGGGATTTGGCAGATTATAAGACCATCGCCGATTTTGCCGCACTGGTACAAAGCCCAGAGCGACTGCGCCTACTCTTTGCGCTCACCATCGTCGATATCCAAGCGGTGGGGCCGGGGGTTTGGAACGGTTGGAAACGGCAATTATTGTCGGACCTCTACGACGCGGCGGAGGAGGTGCTGCGCCTTGGCCACAAGCAGCATGGGCGCGCCGAACGCATTGACGAGCGCAAGGCAGCGACGCGCGCGCTGATGGGTATGGCCGACGCAGACTTTGCCGCGCTAGCCAAAAAATTACCCGACCCCTATTGGATTGCCGAGCCAGCCGACGTTGCGGCCCACAACCTCAAAATGCTGGACACAGGGTTGGAGGATGGGCTGGCGATTGCCACCGAATATCGTGCGGAACGCGATGCAACCTTGGTTAGCGTCCATGCGGTGGACCATGCCGGATTATTTTACCGCATCGCCGGGGCCATCCATCTGGCGGGTGGCAACATCATCGATGCGCGCGTCCACACGACACGCGATGGCCTGGCGCTCGATAATTTTCTGGTGCAAGACCCGTTGGGCCGTCCGTTTCGCGAACGCGCACAAATGCAGCGGCTGCGCGCCGCCATCCGCGATGCAATGACCAATCGCGCTGCGATGGTGCGCGCTTTGGCGACCAAGCCGCTTGCCCGCAACCGCGCCCATGCCTTTGCTATCAACCCGCAGGTGTTGATCGACAATCGCGCTTCGAACCGATTTACGGTGATAGAGGTGAATGCGCAGGATCGCCCGGCGCTGCTCCACGACCTCGCCTATGCGCTGTTCCAGTCGCGCGTCACGCTCCATTCGGCACATATTGCCACCTATGGCGAGCGCGCCGTCGATGTTTTCTATGTCACCGACCTGATTGGCGACAAGATAGAGGGTAAGGCGCGTTACCGCGCGATCGAAAAAAGATTATATGATGCCGCCGGCGTTGCCGATGCGCCGGTCGCTGCAACGGCTTAGCGCGTGCTGTTCGCACCCCCGCTGGCCGCAGTCGTGGCGGTCGGTTCGATAATTGCCGCTGCTTCAAGCAGGTCAAGCGCGCGGCGCGCATCATTCAAACGCCGCGCGTCGTTCAGCCAATTTTGCACCTCGGCAAGATTCTGCCCCGGCATGGCACTCACCTCCCCAATTGCGGCATCGATACGCCCTGCCTCCAGCGCCCGGTGCGCGCGTTCAAAGCGACGCTGCGGCAAATCGGACGGCGCATCGGCAGGGCGGATAGTTATAAGACCCGAAAGGCTGCTGCCAATTCGGGTCAACCAACCGGCGCGCGTGTCGGTGAGCAGATTGGGGCGCATTGCATCCAATCGCGTGAGCAGATCTTCGACCAAGACCGGGCGTTGCGCGGCGTTGAGCACCGATTGCACGGCGTTGGGCTGATTTTCACCAAAACGCACGCGCAATTGTGCATCCATGGCACCCAGCGGCAGCCCCCGATCAATCGCACGCCGCGCAGCAAAGGCGATCAGCACGGCCTCTGCCCGCTGGGCATTGCCCGATGCGCTGTCGGCAGTGAGCGAAATGCGCGCCAGCCGTTCCTCTAGCTGTGCAACGCGCCCATTAAGATCGCTGGGGTTAACCGGTGCTGGCGCGATATTGACCAACTGCGGCAGCGCGCGCGGTTGCGGCTGCATTGCGGTTTCGGCAGCCTTGGGTGCGGCTGCACCCTGCCCCCATTTATGGATCACCCAACCGCCAATCGATGCGCCCAATATCAGCGTCAGCAACAACGCCAGCGCTGTCAGCCGCCAAGAGGATGCCCGCGGCCCATTGCCGGTGGCAGGATATATCGTCGGCCCCTCGCTGGTGGTGAAGCTGCTAGTCTGTTGCACTACCATATTGCGCCCAATTTATGCCTAATCGCTGCGCTTTTTGCACAGCTCGGCGGCGAACGCCACCATATCTGCGTCAAGCGGCCTTGACGCGACATGCACCGCTGCCCAGCCCGGCCCCGCCGCCGTCGCGACCTTGGCCGAAATGGCGATAAGGGTGAGGGAGGATTTTTGGGGGGCGAGCGCGGCCAATCGCATCGCTGCTCGTGCGCTATGCACCAACGCGATGCCTGGCCCTTGGAGCGAGGCCACGTCGACCGGCGATTCTTCGGCGGCATAGACAATACAAGCTTCCAGCATGATGTTATCGGGCTGCCAAAGCTGGCTATGTTCACGCCCACATAGCCATAAGATACGACACGGGCCATCGCCCTGCCACCCCGCTGCGACCGCGCGGAGCAGCGTATTGCCATCGCCATCGCCAATCATGCCGAGCGTCAGCCCAGCGCGCCGCGCCGCATCGGCACTGGCCGGTCCCACGACATGGGTGGGCAGCGCCGCATATTGCCCCAGCGCCGCGCCACCATGGGTCAGCGCCGCGACGCTGGTAATCAGTATCGCGTCAAAATCACCCGCTGCTGGCGGCTGCCAGGGAAGCGGGCGCAGCGCAAAAAGCGGTATTGCCCGCGCCGCTAATCCCACCGCATTCAGCGCGGCAATGCTGCGCGCCGCGCCCTGTGCCGGGCGCAGGATCAGGATCGGGCGCATGGCTGAAACAAGGCGATGACATTGGCATCTGCACGCGCCAGCAGGTCGCGCGCCATATCGCGCGCCGCATTTTGGGCGTCGGCCACATCGCCTTGCCATACCGCTTCCACCATCGCGCTGCCGTCGGCAGAAAAAATCTGCGCGTTGAGGCGGAGCCTATTCCCCCTCACCTGCGCCAGCGCGGCTATGGGTGAACGGCAATCACCGCCGAGCGCCGCCAGCAATGCGCGTTCGCACACCAAGGCCGCCATTGTTGGCGCATGGTTGACAGGGGCGAATAGGGGAAGAATTGCGGCGGACGCCGCCTCCACCCCAATCACCCCTTGCTGCGGGGCGGGCAGCCACATGTCGGTGGCCAGCGGCGCGCCCACATCCATGCCCAATCGTTCCAGCCCTGCGGCGGCGAGCAGGGTTGCATCATGGCTGCCATCGGCAATTCGCGACAGACGGGTGGCGACATTTCCGCGTAGCAGACGGACGATGATGTCAGGGCGCAGCCGTTGCAATTGCGCGGTGCGGCGCGGGCTCGACGTGCCGACCCGCGCGCCATGCGGCAAGCCGTCAAGACTATCTGCCCCAATCAGCCTGTCGCGCACATCGGCGCGCGGCAGCACCGCCACCAATTGAAATGCCGCATCGCGCAGCGTTTCGACATCCTTCATCGAATGGACGGCGGCGTCGATTTCGCCCGCCAGCATCGCGCGATCCAGCTCCCGCGTCCACAGCGCCTTGCCGCCGATGTCCGCAAGCGCCCTGTCCTGTATTTTGTCGCCACTCGCCACCATCGGCACCAGTTCGACCGCTGCCGCATCCCACCCGTGCGCTGCAAGCAGCGCATCGCGCACCATTTCGGCCTGCCGCAACGCCAGCGGCGATGCGCGCGTGCCAAGGCGGATGGGAAAGACGGGACGTGCCGTTACTGATTGCGCCATAGCAGCGCACCTAGGGGAGCTTGCCCGATATGGGAAGAGGGCGGTAAGAAGCCCATAGGACGGCACATGCCAACCAAGGGCACACCGGCGATATATGACAATAATTTTGGGTATCGAATCAAGCTGCGATGAAACTGCAGCCGCGTTGGTCACGTCCGACCGGCGGGTGCTGGCGCATGCGCTGGCCAGCCAGATTGCAGAACATGCCCCCTTTGGCGGTGTCGTCCCCGAAATCGCCGCCCGGGCACATGCCGACCGGCTGATGCCGCTGGTCGAACAGGTTTTTACCGAAGCGGGCATGCGGCTGCATGATGTCGATGCCATCGCCGCCACCGCCGGGCCGGGGCTGATCGGCGGGGTGATGGTCGGCCTTATCACTGGCAAGGCATTGGCGCACGCCAGCGGCAAGCCCCTTGTCGCAGTCAACCATCTGGAGGGGCACGCCCTATCCCCTCGGCTGGCCGACGCGACGCTGCAATTTCCCTACCTCCTCCTCCTCGTCTCGGGCGGGCATTGTCAGATTTTACTGGTGACCAGCGTCGGGGCCTATCGCCGCCTTGCCACCACCATCGACGATGCGGCGGGGGAAGCGTTCGACAAATCGGCCAAGCTGCTTGGCCTTCCCTACCCCGGCGGTCCGGCGCTGGAGGTATTGGCGGCAAAGGGGGATAGACGTGCGGTGCCGCTGCCCCGCCCGATGCTGCGTTCGGCCGAACCGCATTTTTCCTTTGCGGGCCTTAAGAGCGCGGTGGCGCGCGCGGTGGCGACCGGCGCGCATCAAGCCGCCGACATTGCTGCAAGTTTTCAGTTTGCGCTGGTCGATTGCTTGATCGACAGGGTGGGCCATGCGCTGAACCAACTGGCGGCGGAAGGGGCCATGCCCAAAGCATTGGTGGTCGCAGGCGGCGTGGCGGCAAATGGCGCGGTACGCACTGCGTTGCAAAATATTGCCGAAACGCGCGATCTACGCTTCATTGCCCCGCCGCTCTGGCTATGTACCGACAATGCAGCGATGATCGGCTGGGCCGGGGTGGAGCGTTACGGCGCTGGGTTGATCGATACATTGGATGTTGTCGCACGGCCGCGCTGGCCGCTCGACGACAAGGCGGCTATCGTGCGTGGGGCAGGGGTGAAGGCATGAATATTGGCGTAATCGGGGGCGGCGCATGGGGAAGCGCGCTGGCACAATCGATGGCGAGCGATGGCAGCGCGGTAACACTGTGGGCGCGCGAAGCCGATGTGGTCGCCGCAATTAACGCGCAGCGGCAAAACCCGATGTTCCTCCCCGGCATCGCGCTCAATCCACACATCCGCGCGACAGATAGCCTTGCAGATCTGGCGGGCGCGCCCTTTTTACTCGCGGTCGCACCGGCGCAATTTCTGGGACAATTGCTCGGAAAATTGCCCGAAAAAAATATACCGCTCATCCTGTGCAGCAAAGGGATGGAACAGGGCAGTGGCCGTTTGATGTGCGATGTTGCGCGCGATTGCGGCTGGACAGGGACGATCGCCGTCCTGTCCGGTCCCAGCTTTGCGCATGAGGTGGCGGCAGGCCTGCCTGCGGCGGTGACATTGGCCGCCGACACTATGGCGGCGGCGGAGGCGCTTGCCGCGTTGGTCGCGCGCCCGGCGCTGCGCCCCTATGCCAGCGATGATGTCATAGGGGCGGAGATTGGCGGGGTTATCAAGAATATCCTCGCCATCGCCTGTGGTGTCGTTGAGGGTGCCAAATTGGGGCAAAGTGCGCGTTCGGCCTTGATTGCGCGTGGCTTTGCCGAAATGACCCGCTATGCACTGGCGCGGGGTGCTCGGGCGGAAACAATGACGGGACTTTCGGGATTGGGCGATTTGGTACTGACCTGCTCCTCCAAATCATCGCGCAATTTTTCGTTGGGCTTTGGCTTGGGCGAAGGGGCATTGGCCAGCGACCTCCTTTCCAATCGCTCCAGCGTGGCAGAAGGTGCATTCAGCGCGCCGGTGCTGGCCGCCGACGCCGCTGCGCGCGGGGTCGATATGCCCATATGCTGTGCAGTGGCCGACCTTCTCGCCGGACGTAGCGATGCAAGCGCAATCATCCACGCATTGATGCGCCGCCCACTAACGCGCGAAGCGCTGGTTTGAGCTTGGCCGCGGCCAGCCCCTCAGCACCCGCCACCGACAAGGATGTCGAGGCGCTGGCCAAGGGTGGCCGCACCAATGTGCTGGGTTTTTTCCTGCGGCTGATCGCACGGCTGCCCTTTCTCTATTTCGCTGGCCGTTGGTATGGCGCTGAGCTGGTCGGGCGATTTGCCTATGCGGTGCTGGTGGTCGAATTCGCCGCACAATTGTCGACGCTGGGCCTGAAGCGCGGGCTGGCGCAGATATTGTCCACCTGTGACGATGATGCCGCGCATTGCCCGCGTGTCTGGGATGCGATGCTTGTGTCGCTGATCGTCAGCCTCTTGGCAGCTTTGGCGCTGATGGCGGTGCCGCAAATCATGTTTCCCGGTGCGGCGGTCGATGGGTTTGACCATTTCCTCCCCCTCGTCATCCCAGCGATTGCAGGAACCGACATTGCGCTTGCCGCACTCGCCTATCGTTATGATGTCGGCGCAACGGTGCGCGCGCGTTCGGTCGTCGAACCATGGGCGATTTCGATCGCCGCCGCTGCCTTTTGGTATGTGTCGGTACGCGATGGGCTGATTATGAGTTACGCCTTTGCCATGGGGTTGACGTGGCTGGTGGCGTTGGTGCCCTTGGTGCGCAGCTATGGTTTGCCGCACGGCTGGGATTTCCACCCTGCCCGTCTGCTCCGCATCGCGCGCGACAACCTGCCGCTTGCGGGAGCCGACGCTATCGAATGGGGGTCACGGCGCCTTGACCTTGCGGTGCTGGGCATTTTTGCCGCCGCGCATCCGGCGGTAATCGGCATATATTATGTCGCCCAGCAGGTCGCATCGCTGCCGCAAAAGCTCAAAACCAGCTTTGACCCGATATTGGGGCCGGTAATTTCGCGTGGCGTGGCAGAGGGACGATTGACCGACGTCGCCGCACAGGTGGCGCAGGTGGGCTTTTGGGTGCTTGCGGCGCAAACGGGTGTGGCGCTCGCGCTTGGCATCCCCGGTGAAGCGGTGATGGGGCTGGCGGGCCCCGGCTTTGTTGCAGGCAATGGTGCATTGGCGCTGCTGCTTTTTGCAGAGGTCGTCGCCTCCACGGCTGTGACGAGCGAGGCGGCGCTCATCTATCTTCGCCCGCGCCTCAACCTCCTCCTCTCGCTCGCCATGATTGGCGCGCAGGCAATTATTTCGGTGCTGCTCTGTTTCCTAGTACAACGGTTGGGCTGGCCACCGATATATTATGCTGTGGCGGTGGCCTTGTCGCTCGCAGGTGCTTTGGCGCTCGCCTCAATCGCCAAAGCACAAGTCTTGACCCGGTTGTGCGGTGCGCGCGTCCATGGCTGGCGATCCGCGCTGTTTTTGGCAACCGCGGGCGCGGTCGCGCTCGGCTGGGCGGCGACACAATTGCCCGAATGGGCCGAATTATTGGTCGGCGTCCCCATTATTTTGGGGATATATGGTTGGATTATCTGGACACGCGGTTTTGGCGATGCCGACCGCGCGCTGCTATTCCCCAAGAAAGAAAAAACCGCCGCTTAGCCGAGGCGTGCCGCAACCATTGCCGCAAGGTCGCATTGCGCGCGCGGGCCAACCTGCGCGATGATGGCGCGGGCGCACAGCGCCCCCATGGTGAGGCAATCATCGATGCTGCGTCCCTGCGCCAGCCCGGCAAGAAAACCCGCGGCGAACAAGTCGCCTGCCCCCGTCGTATCGACCACCTGATCGATAGGTTCGGCAGCAACTATGTGACGAACGCCGTTCGACACGGCCACTGCACCCTTTTCACCACGTGTGGCGATGAGTAGCGGCGTTTGCGCAGCAATTTTGGCAACCGCCGCATCAAAATCATCCAGGCCAGAAAGGGCCATAATCTCCGCCTCATTGGCGAACAAAATATCGATATCACCCGCATCCAGCATGGCGCGGAAATCATCGCCATGTGCGGCGATGACAAAGCCATCCGACAGGGTGAAAGCCACCCGGCGACCCGCCGCGCGCGCCATTGCAATCGCGCCTGCCATTGCGGCGCGCGAGGCATCGGCATTCCACAAATAGCCTTCGAGATAGAGGATATCGGCATCGGCGATCTGCGCCGCATCAAATGCGTCGGCCCCCAGATGCTGCGATGCGCCGAGAAAAGTGTTCATCGTCCGCTGCCCATCGGGGGTGACAAGGATGAGGCAACGCGCAGTCGGCGGCTGGCCGGGGCGCGCGGGCGTGGTGAAATGCACACCAAGTGCGGTCAGATCATGGCGGAATACCTGCCCCAGTTGATCATCAGCGACCACCCCGATGAAGGCGCAGCGCGCGCCGAGTGCCGCCATCCCCGCAAGGCTATTTGCCGCCGAACCGCCCGACATTTCGAGCCCTGGGCCCATCGCAGCATATATTTTTTCCGCGCCTGCCGCGTCAATCAGCTGCATGCCCCCCTTGGTCATGCCATGTGCAGCCAGAAAATCATCATCGGCACGGGCGATGACATCGACGATCGCGTTACCGATGGCAATGATGTCGAAACGGGCGGGCTGGGTCATGCAAACTTCCTGCTGGTTGGCGGATGAAGCGCGCGCCCTAGAGCGAAATTGCGCGAAAGGAAAGATTGCGCAGATGATGGACGCCCGCTTGCGCGGTGAGCTCGCCAACAATTTGCCCCATCACCGGCAACCCACCCAAGCACTGCTTGCCAGCCGCGCCGCAAGGCTTAAGAGTTGGACCTATGTATGCCCGCGCCATCCGCCTGTCGCTTCGACAATTACTCGATCGGGAGACTTTGCGGGCAATGGCCAAGGTGATTGGCCTGACAATCGGCTCCATCGCGCTGCTCGGCATCCTCCTCTGGCAGATATTGCTCCACCTCATCGTCCCCACCCTGCAAGGCTGGACGGGGGCGAATTGGCTTGGCGAGGATGATGCAGCAGGGGCTGCACTCGTGCTGACCCTGTTGGGCGGCTGGTTTCTGTTCCGCGCCATCGCGATGCTCTTTGCCGGCCTGTTCACCGACGCGATTGTCGCCAGTGTGGAGGAGGATCATTACCCCGCCGCTTTTGCCAGCGCGGTGCCAGTGCCGCTACGAACCGAAGTGGCATTGGGCCTTGCATCGCTGCGCCGCGCGCTGGTCTGGAATATGGTGGCGCTGCCGCTCTATCTCCTCCTCCTCATAACGGGGGTGGGCACAATTTTGCTGGCGATCGCGCTCAACGCCATCTTGCTGTCGCGCGATTTGGAGGCGATGGTCGCCGCCCGCCACCCCGGATTGCCGCCGCGCCCGATGCCACCAGCGCGCCGCCGCTTTACGGGACTGGTCGCATCGGTGGCGATGGTCATTCCGTTGTTTAACCTGTTCGCCCCGATATTTGGCGCGGCAATCGCAGTGCATATGCTGCATATGGAAAGTGAATGATGCGACGCGCTGCCCTAACCCTCCCCATAATCTTCGCGCTCAGCGGATGTGGTAGCGGCGGGCCGCCTGTCAGTGCAGGGGCGAACCCGCCGCCCGTCCATAGCACGCATGTTCCGGCCGAGCGCAGCCGCGAGCGGACAAATGAAGGCGACGGCCCGCTCGCCGGGCGCGATGCGGACGCGCTGATCACCCTCTTCGGTCGGCCTCGACTAGACCGGCGCGACGGGGCGGCGCGCGTGCTGCAATTTGCCGGCCGGGTTTGCACACTCGATGCCTATCTCTATTCGCCGAGGGAGCGGGCCGAACAAATAGTCACCCATGTCGATGCGCGCCGCGCCGGCGATGGCGCCGACATGGATGCTGACCAATGCGTGGCGGCCTTGCGACAGCGCTAATATTCTGATTATAATTAAAAAAAGGTCGCAAAATGGCAAATGCCCCCCGATTGGCTGAAGATTTGGCGCTGGCGCAGTTGCTGGCCGATACGGCAGGGGACGCCATTCGCCCCTTTTACCGCGCCGAATTTGGGCTGGAGGACAAGGCAGATGCATCGCCGGTGACCGCCGCCGACCGCGCGGCGGAGGGATCGATCCGCCAAATCCTCCAACGTGAACGACCCAGCGACGGTATTTTGGGGGAGGAATATGGCGCCGAACGCAGTGGGGCCAGCCGCTGCTGGGTAATCGACCCCATCGACGGCACGTCGAGCTTCATCGTTGGCCGTCCGATTTTTGGCACGCTGATTGCGCTGCTGATCGACGGATTCCCGGTGCTCGGCATCGTCGATCAGCCGATTTTGCGCGAACGCTGGACCGGCGCGATGGGCGAACCGACCCGCTTTAACGGACAGGTGGCACGTACCCGTCGCTGCCCCAGCATCGATCAGGCTGTGCTAGCGACAACTAGTCCGCATGCATTTGATGCGCACCAGGGCGAACATTTTCTGTCGCTCGCCAGTAAAGTTGCGCCGCGCCGCATCATATATGGTGGCGATTGTTATAATTATGCGCTGCTTGCCAGCGGCCATGTCGACATTGTGTGCGAAGCAAATTTGCACCTGCATGACTTTGCCGCACTAGTGCCCATCGTCGAAGGGGCGGGTGGGCTGATGTGCGATTGGGCGGGCGAACCGCTGCACGCGGCAAGCGGGGTGGATGGCAGCGGTGGCCATGCCATTGCGCTCGGTGATCCTGCACGGCTGGAGGAGGTTCTGGAGGGCTTGGCATGCACGCACTCGTAAGCGGCGTCGCCAACACCATTTTTCTGCCGCCCGCAGAAGCGTTGCGCCCCTATCTTTCGACCTATTATTTCACCGCCATCGCACCAAGCGACGGCGACGAGTTGTACGACCTGCTCAACCCGGAATGGGCGAGCGTGCGGTTCCGCTGGACCGGCGAAATGCGCGGCAGCGTGCAACCGGACGCGCTGCATGACATTGCGCCTGCCCATTTCGTCGGGCCGACAACGCGCGCTGGCCCCTTTGCCAGCCGGGGCGCCCGGGTGGCGAGCATCGGCTTCCTGCCACGCGGCTGGAACGCCTTCATGCGCGAAAGCGCGCATGGCTGGGCCAACCGCGTCGATGCGGCAAGCGCGCTGGCGACTATCATCGATTTTGGTGCCATGGCCAATGCCATCGATACAATCGCGGCCCAATCGGTCGATGATGTGGCGTCAATGGCCGCCTGTTTCGATAATATCCTGCTGGCTGCGCTCGATGCGCATCCCCCCTCTACCACAGAGGATGCGCGAATCGCCGCCGCGCACAAAGCGTTGATCGACCCCGCCACCGCGTCGGTGCGCGATCTGGCGGATGCACTGCAGATATCCGAACGGCAGTTGCACCGCCTGTCCGTGCGTGCCTTTGGCTTTGCGCCCAAGCCGCTGCTGCGTCGGCAGCGATTCTTGCGCACGCTCGACGTCATCATGCGCGATGGCGCGCGCAACTGGTCGAGCGCGCTTGACGGACAATATTATGATCAATCGCATTTCAACCGCGACTTTCGCGCCTTTTTCGGCATGACCCCCGAACAATATCGCCAGATGCCACATCCGGTTATCGCCGCTGCGGCTGCCGCGCGCATCAGGGCATTGGGTGCGCCACTCCAAGCCCTGCATCTGTCGGGCGAACCCATAGCCCACGACGATTGAGCCCAATATTATTGGCTGTGCGCTTGCTTTTGCGGGCCGTTGCCGCTAGGCGCGCGGCTTCGCTTGCGATTTTCCCATGACTCGACTGGCCACAAGGGCTGCCACGGCGGGTCAAATCGCTTGGAATATAAGGAGATGAAAATGCCCAAGCTCAAGACCAAGAGCGGTGTGAAGAAACGCTTCAAATTCACCGCCACCGGCAAGGTAAAGCATGGCGTCGCTGGCAAGCGCCACCGCCTGATCAGCCACAATGCCAAATATATTCGCACCAATCGCGGCACTAGCGTGCTGAGCGACGCCGACACCGCCCATGTGCGCCTCTGGGCGCCCTATGGCCTGAAATAAGGGGGCGCTGAACCATGGCACGCGTCAAACGGGGTGTAACCACCCGCGCCAAGCACAATAATATCCTGAGCCAAGCCAAGGGCTATTATGGTCGCCGCAAGAACACCATCCGCATCGCGCGGCAGGCGGTCGAAAAGGCCGGCCAATATGCCTATCGCGACCGCAAGGTAAAAAAGCGGAACTTCCGCGCCCTTTGGATCCAGCGCATCAATGCGGCGGTCCGCGCAGAGGGCCTCACCTATTCGCAATTCATGCACGGCGTGAAGCTGGCGGGCATCGAACTCGACCGCAAGATTATGGCGGACCTCGCCATGAACGAAGCAGCGACGTTTAGCGCCATCATCGCGCAGGCCAAGGGTGCTTTGCCAGCGACGGCATAAGTCCACATCTTGGGTAAATGCGCATATGGGCGTGGGCGGCGTATAGGCCGTTCGCGCCCATATGCATATGGGGCGGTGCGTCCGGGTCATTGCCCGGACAGGCAACAGGCACAAGGACCATGGGGCAGATGGATTTAGAGGCATTGGCAAGCGAGATTCTGGCCGCCGTCGATGCGGCAAGCGCGCTCGACACGCTCGATGCGGTGCGCGTTGCCGCGCTCGGCAAACAGGGCAGTGTTTCGGCCTTGCTTAAATCGCTCGGCGCAATGAGCCCCGATGAACGGCAGCAAAAGGGCCCCGCCATCCATGCGCTGCGCGAACAGGTGAGCGACGCGTTGGCGGGTAAAAAATCCGCGCTAGAGGCCGCTGCGCTCAATGCCCAGCTTGCCGCCGATGCCCTCGACATGAGCCTGCCGGCACGGGCGGAACCGCGCGGCAGCATCCACCCCGTCAGTCAGGTGATGGACGAACTGGCGGAAATTTTTGCTGATCTGGGCTTTGCGGTCGCCGAAGGGCCGGAAATAGAGGATGATTGGCATAATTTCACCGCGCTCAACATTCCGCCGACCCACCCGGCGCGCGCGATGCACGACACATTTTATTTCCCCGATGCAGGCGACGGTACGCCCGCCAAATTGCTGCGCACCCACACGTCACCGGTGCAAATCCGCACAATGATGGCGGGGGAACCGCCGATCCGCATCATTGCGCCGGGGCGGGTTTATCGCTGCGATTCGGATGCGACACACACGCCGATGTTCCACCAGATCGAGGGGCTGGTGATCGACAAAAATATCCATATGGGGCATTTGAAATGGACGCTGGAAACATTTTTGAAGGCGTTTTTTGAAACCGACGATATCGTCCTGCGCCTGCGCCCCAGCTATTTCCCCTTCACCGAACCATCGGCAGAGGTGGATGTCGGCTATCGGCAGGAAAAGGGGCGACGCATCGTCGGCGGCCATGGCGATGATGCCGGGCACGCATGGATGGAATTATTGGGCAGCGGCATGGTCAATGCCCGCGTCATCGAAAATTGCGGGCTCGACCCCAATGTCTGGCAGGGTTTTGCCTTTGGGGTCGGTGTCGACCGGCTCGCCATGCTCAAATATGGGATGGATGATTTGCGTGCATTTTTTGACGGCGATGTGCGCTGGCTGGCCCATTATGGCTTTGCGCCGCTCGCCCAACCGACGTTGAGCGGGGGGATTTCGGCATGAAGTTCGCCCTGTCATCGCTCCACCAATTCCTCGACGGCGATTTCACGCTGGATGATGTTACCGCAGCGCTCAACCGCATCGGGCATGAGGTGGAGGGGGTAGAAAATCCCGCCGAACGGCTCGCGGGTTTTCGTGTCGCGCGCGTCATCAGCGCCGAACGCCATGCAGAAGCTGACCGGTTGCAAGTCCTGTCGGTCGACACGGGCGATGGCGCACCCTTGCAGGTCGTATGCGGCGCACCCAATGCCCGCGCAGGTTTGGTTGGCGTCTTGGGCCTGCCCGGCGCCATTGTCCCCGCCAATGGCATGGAGCTCAAAACCTCCGCCATCCGCGGTGTCACCTCCAATGGCATGATGTGTTCATCGCGCGAACTGGAATTGGGCGATGATCATGACGGCATCATCGAACTGCCCGCCGATGCGCCGGTCGGCATGGCTTTTGCCGATTATAGCGATGCCAATGACCCGATCATCGACGTCGCCATCACCCCCAACCGGCAGGATTGCATGGGCGTCATGGGCATTGCCCGCGACTTGGCTGCCGCCGGGCTTGGCCATTTCAAGCCGGTCAGCGCACCCGATATCCTAGGCACCTTCGCTTGCCCCATCGCCATTCGTACCGACGATGTGGCGGGTTGCCCAGCCTTTTACGGCCGGGTGATCCGTGGTGTCCGCAACGGCCCCTCCCCGGCATGGTTGCAAAAATGGCTGAAAGCGGCGGGGCAACGACCGATTTCGGCATTGGTCGATTGCACCAATTATCTGATGCTCGCTTATGGCCGCCCGGCGCACGCCTATGACCTTGGCAAATTGTCGGGCGCGGTGCGTGCGCGGCGCGCCACGGATGGCGAAATAGCGCAAGCGCTCAACGGCAAATCCTATATGCTCGACGCCAGCATGACCGTCATCGCAGATGATGCGGGGGTCCATGACATAGCGGGCATCATGGGCGGCGAAGATTCAGGTTGCAGCGATGCAACGCGCGATGTCCTTCTCGAAATCGCCTATTTCACACCCGAAAATATTGCGCTGACCGGGCAGAAGCTCGGCCTCGCCAGCGATGCGCGCAGCCGCTTTGAGCGCGGGGTCGACCCGGCCTTCCTCGACAATGGGTTGGCGCTGCTCACCGACCTTATCCTCAATTGTTGCGGCGGGGAGGCGAGTGAAATTGTCCGCGCGGGAAGCCCGCCGATAGCCACACGTCATATCGCTTATGATCCGGCCCGTTGTGCGGCGCTCGGCGGCATGACGGTCACCCTCGAACGCCAGCGGGCGATTTTGCATTCGCTGGGTTTTGGCGTCGGCGACGATTGGCAGGTCGCCATCCCGAGTTGGCGGCGGGACATCGACGGACCCGCCGACTTGGTAGAGGAAGTGACCCGCATCATCGGTTTTGATGCGATTGCATCGGTGCCCTTGCCGCGCGCGCCCGGCGTGGCCAAGCCGACCGCGACGCCCGCGCAAATCACCGAACGACGTGTGCGTCGAGCGGCGGCGGCGCTGGGCTTTGCCGAAGCGGTAACGTGGAGCTTCATCAGCACCGCCGAAGCGGCGCGCGTCGGGGGTGGTGCCCATAGCCTTGCCAACCCGATGAGCGAGGATTTGCGCGTCATGCGCCCGTCGCTTCTTCCCGGCCTGCTCTCCGCCGCCGCACGCAACATGCATCGCGGCGCGGCAAGCATCCGCCTGTTCGAACTGGGGCGGCGCTATCTGACCGATGGGGAGCACCCGACCCTCACGCTCCTCATGACGGGTGACGCCGACGCACGCAGCTGGGACGGCGGGAAGGCGCGGGCCTTTGGACCATTTGATGCCAAGGCGGCGGCGCAAAGCCTGCTCCACGCCGTGGGCGCGCCAGTCGACAAATTGCTGCTGATGGGCGTGGATGGCGAAGGCATCTGGCATCCCGGCCAATCGCTGTCGTTGCGGCTGGGGCCCAAGGCAATACTCGCCGAAGCGGGGGCGCTCCACCCCGCGCTGACCCGCGCATTTGACCTTTCGGGGCCGGTGATGGCGGTCAACATCTACCTCGACGCGCTGCCCGCCAAACGTGCCAGCGGCCCTGCGCGCGACGCCTTTGCACCGCCCACGCTGCAGAGCGTGACGCGCGATTTTGCCTTCATCGTTCCCCATGATTTCGTGGCGGGCGACCTCGTGCGCGCGGTTCGGGGTGCGGACAAGGCCAATATCGTCGCAGCGCGGATTTTTGACCGCTTTGCCAAGGACGGACAAACCAGCCTCGCGGTCGAAGTAAGCTTGCAGCCCATCGACAAAAGCTATGATGAGGCAGCGTTAAAGGCAATCAGCGACAAGGTGGTGGCCGCCGCTGCCAAGATCGGCGCGGTGTTGCGCGGCTGACCATGACACTTAATCGACGTACTTTCGCGATTATCGCGCACCCCGACGCGGGCAAAACCACGCTGACCGAAAAATTGCTGATGGCGGGCGGCGCCATCCATCTGGCGGGTGAAGTTAAGGCACGCGGCGCAGCGCGCCGTGCCCGTTCGGACTGGATGAAGATCGAGCAGCAGCGCGGCATTTCGGTGACGTCCAGCGTCATGACCTTTGAACGCGATGGCCTCGTCTTCAATCTGCTCGACACCCCGGGGCATGAGGATTTTTCCGAGGACACATATCGCACATTAACAGCGGTCGATTCGGCGATCATGGTGATCGACGCCGCCAAAGGGATTGAGCCGCAAACACTCAAATTATTTGAGGTTTGCCGCCTGCGCGACGTCCCCATCATCACCTTTGTCAACAAGGTGGACCGTGAAGGGCGCGATGGCTTTGCCACGCTGGATGAGGTGGCCGACCGGCTGGCGCTCGACGTTTGCCCGATGAACTGGCCGGTCGGTATGGGCGGCACCTTTGAAGGCCTCTATGATTTTGGCGCGCGCACCCTGTCGCGGCCGGAGGGGGCATCGCGCGAATTTCTGGGCGATGTGACACAGCATGCCGGGATCGACGCCGACACGCTGGCACCGCTGCTCAGCGCAGATGGCCTGCACCAGCTGCGCGAACAGGGCGGCCTTGCCGAAATGGGCTATCCCGCCTTTGACGATGTCGCTTATCGCGCGGGACATTTGACCCCGGTGTGGTTCGGTTCGGCGTTAAAACAATTTGGCATCGGCGAATTGCTCAATGCCATTGCCCATCATGCACCACCACCGCGTCCGCAGCCATCGGACCGGGGGGATATTGCGCCCGACGGGCGCGAAGTTGCGGGCTTTATCTTCAAGGTGCAGGCCAATATGGACCCGCAGCACCGCGACCGCATCGCCTTTATGCGCCTGGTTTCGGGCGAGTTTAAGCGCGGGATGAAATTGACCCCGTCGGGTTCGGGTAAGCCGATTGCGGTGCATTCGCCCATCCTGTTTTTTGCACGCGAACGCGAAATTGCCGACACCGCCGAACCGGGCGATATCATCGGCATCCCCAACCATGGCACATTGCGCGTGGGGGACAGTTTGACCGAAAAAACGCCGCTGCGCTTTACTGGCCTGCCCAATTTCGCACCGGAAATATTGCGCCGCGTTGCATTAAAAGACCCAACCAAGACCAAGCAGTTGCGCAAGGCGCTCGACGATTTGAGTGAGGAAGGGGTGATTCAGGTCTTTACCCCCGAAGTCGGCGCACAATTAATTGTCGGCGTGGTCGGCCAATTGCAACTCGACGTGCTGATCGCAAGGCTGGATGCGGAGTACAAGGTTGCCGCCAGTCTTGAGGCTTCGCCCTTTGACACCGCGCGCTGGATCAGCGGGCCTACCAGCGCCATCGACCAATTCGCCAGCTTCAATCGTGGCAATATGGCGCGCGACCGCGACGACAACCCTGTCTTCCTTGCCAAATCAGCGTGGGATGTCGGCTATCAAGCCGAACGCCACCCCGACATTATCTTTTTGGCGACCAAGGAACGCTGAACAAAAAGGGGGGAGCAGAATGACTGCCCCCCCTTGGGCGGACCTTTGCAGCCCGCCACTTTGTCATGGTTTAGAAGTTAAACGTCGCCGTCACAAAGATCTGGCGCGGGTTGCCATAGAATGCGGTCAGCGTCCCTTCGCGGCCGAGCGATGGTATGGGCAAGCCATTGCCGCCCAGTGTCGGCACACCCGTCGTCGCATTGCCTGCAATAAAGCTGTAACCCGATGTGCGATATTGCTTGTCGGTCAAATTCTTGCCGTAAAGGCCGATCGACCAGCGATCATTGGGGGCATTATATACGATGCTGGCATCCCACAGCGCATAGCCCGGCTGATCAATATAGGGGCTGGGAATTTCAAACTGATAGGTGCGGCTGCGGTAGGACAGCGTCGTGCCGAGGTTGAGCCGCCCAGCGCCAAGCGGGGTATTATAGGCTAAAGTCCCGCTCGCCGTCCATTCGGGCGTATTCTGCACCTGCCGGAAGGGGGCAACATCGGTCGGCACACCGCCGATATTGGTAACATAGCGGTCAAACTGCGCGTCGATATAGCCCAGCGACCCCATGAAGTTCAGCCGGTCATCGGGGCTCATCAAACCATAGCCCAGCCGGGCATTCCATTCCAGTTCCAACCCCTTGAAGGTTGCCTTACCGGCGTTGGAGGTGACCCCGCAGAAGCTGGGTAAACCGGCAACGGTGCAGGCGACCGAACCGGGGATCTGGATGTCGGTATAATTGGCATAGAAACCGGCGAGCGCGATATAGAGCCCGTCGAGCACATTGCCTTTATAGCCCAATTCATAGCTATCGACCCGTTCGGGGCGGAAGCTCAGGAAAGTGGCGACTTCGCTATCTTCGCGAATACCATTGCCGTTAAGGTCGGGCGCATTGGCCCCAACCCCACGCGGGTCAAAACCGCCGCCCTTGAAGCCTTGGGAGAAGGTCGCGTAAATATTATGATTGCGATTGGGCTGGTAAGAAACGGTGACGCGCGGCGTGAACGCCTGAAAATCGCGCGAACCTGCAAAGTTGGTGCTCGCCGCACCAAAGGGAATACCCGCCCCGCCAAAGAAGGGCGAACCACCACCCAGATAATTTTGCCGCAAAATGTCGGCGCGCCGTTCATCCCATGTGTAACGGCCGCCCAACGTCAGGCTGAATTGATCGGTGAAATCATAGGTGAATTCACCAAAAATGGCATAGGTTTCGGTATCCACCTCTGCATCGGTAAAGGCGGTCAACCCGGCAAAGGTGGTGAACAAGCGCACGTCAAAGGCTGTGCGCGAGCGGGCGTCGAGATAGTAAAAGCCGACCAGCCCCGACAATGGCCCCGCATCGACGAGCAATTGCACTTCCTGACTGATCTGTTCGTTGAAATAGACGCCGGGGACATCGACATCGACCGCTGGCAGCGCGTCAAAATCAATCGGCGTATAGCTGTTGTCCTTGCGCCACGCGCTGATCGACCGCAGCGTCAAGGCATCGGACAGGTCGATGGAGACGTTGAGCGCCGCGCCATAGGCTTCGATTTTTTGGTCGGGATCACTGAGCGCGCCGCGCGTGTCATATACGTCGCTGAGCACCGGCGCACCCGATTGCAAGCCGGGGATGATACGGTGGCCACCACGCGGGTCGCTATTGTCGCGCGTATAATCACCCGTCAGACGGATCGAAACGGGTTCGCCATAGCCACCCAGTTCGAGCGTGCCGCGTGCAGCCCAAATATCCTTGTTATAATTTTCATCACCGGTGGTGAGGTTGTCGCCAAAACCACCGCGCGACAGGCGGGCAAAGCTGAAACCAGCGCGAAATATGTCGCCAA
>JADZEQ010000009.1 GCA_020850455.1 Sphingomonadaceae bacterium
CAATGGGGGCAGACGCGGTGATGATACCGTCCGCCTGATCATAGCTGCCATATGTGCCGCGCAGGCGCAGCACCGGCACTTGCGGCAGCGAACGGGTCACATATTTGACCGCACCGCCGATCGTGTTGCGGCCATACAGCGTACCCTGCGGCCCGCGCAGCACTTCGATACGTTCGACATCATAAATGTCGAGCACAGCGGCCTGCGGACGGTTGAGGTATACATCGTCGAGGTAGATGCCGACACCCTGTTCAAAACCCGACACCGGGTCTTGTTGCCCGATACCACGGATGAAAGCCGACAACGTCGAATTGGTCGCGCGCGATGTTTCGAGCGTAGTGTTGGGGGCAAGATTGCCGATGTCGGTGATGTCGATCGCGCCGCGCTGTTCCAGCTGCTCGCCCGAAAAGGCGCTGACAGCAATCGGCACGTCGATCAGGCTTTCTTCGCGCCGACGCGCGGTGACGATGATGTCGCCTTCGGGCGTGTCATCGTTGACGATAGCTTCTTCACTCGTGTCTTGCGCCAATGCTGGCGTTGCGACCAATGCGCCAAACGCCACCGATGCCAGCGCCCAAATGCGCAGATGATTTCGTACCAATGCCATGATAGCTCTCCCGTCCCGTGGGTTGACGCAGCGACTTGCGCCATCTGATATGCCGCACTAATGAAAGTTGAACCGAGTTTCAACTTTGGACATGCCAAAGGGCAGCAGGAGAGTCAATTTGACCAAAGAGCGTGTCCAGTTTGCAACAGAGCAGCGGGGCGGCAAGGTCACCAAGCCCGCTGAATCAGCAACACAAAATGCCGATGGCAGCCATATGCCGCGCACCCAGCGCGGGGTGCGCACACGCAACGCGCTGATCACTGCTGCCGCAGCGGAATTTGGTGAAAAGGGATTTCACGAAGGGTCAATCACCGGCATCACCCAGCGCGCGGGGGTGGCGCTCGGCAGTTTTTACACCTATTTCGAATCGAAGGACGCCATTTTCCGGGCGCTCGTCGCCACCATTTCGGGGCAGGTACGCGACTCGGTTGCCCCCGCCCTCGCGGAAGGGCGCAATGCCATCGACACCGAACTGGCGGCGCTCAAAACCTTCCTTGCCTTTGCGCGCGAACATCGTGAACTCTATCGCGTCATCGACGAGGCTGAGTTTATCGATCCTGATGGCTTTCGGCGCCATTATGAGGGGGCAGCCGGGCGCATCCTGTCGCGCCTGCGCAAGGGGGTAGATGAAGGGGCAATTCGCGCCGACGTCGGCGAAATAGAGGCCTGGGCGATCATGGGAATGAACGTATTTCTGGGGCTACGTTTCGCGGTTTGGGAAAAGTCAGAATCGGTGGAATCGATTGCCAGCGCCGCTAACCGCTTGCTTGCCAAGGGTATCTCCAACCCCAAATAGCTGCTGCAGCCACCAAAATAAACCCGGCCCATCACTGGGATGGAGCCGGGTCTAAGTTTGCCATTCCGTCTTTGCCGGTCGGCGCCGAGCATCGACAAGGAATGTCTTCGGGTCGCAGGCAGGCGAATAACGCGCGCGACCGGACATAGTCGTGACTATCGTCACAACGGTGCCGTTTGTCGCGTGAATTTCGTATGAATGGTTCAAATCGGACGCAGATGTTGCAATTTTGGCGCGCTGCGATTCCGACACAATGGCATCATTGCAGATCGCACATAAAATGATGGGCGCTGGCCCCGTCCCCGCTCGCTAGACATGTTGCCATATCCGCGCTTCGGTGACGCTGGTCAGCGCCCACTTCGCCGTTTGTCGGGGTTGGCTAGTCGCGCGGCCCATCCGGTGAGGGAAAATGGCCTGACATCCACACCCGCCCCGTTGCGGCGGTTGGCTTCGGCTTCTGGTAAGGTTTTGACACCCCCCATCGACCATCGCCTGAACCCTTCATCGCGCCTGACGCCGGCTGCGCTTTCGCTAAGCCCTGCCCGTGACGCTCCGTCCGGTCCGGGAAAAAGATTTTGCCTTGTCGCTGACTACTGCGTCTCCGCCGCCAACGTCGATGCATCACCCTTTTCATGGAATTCGGATCACCCGGCCCCTTGCCATCCATGCTGCTGCGCCAAAGGCATCGCATCATCGGGCGGTTCGGTAGCGGTTGGGCTTTCGTCCTTCCGGTAAGACAGAAGCTGTCATGCTGCAGGCGAGTCGCAAAGGGGGATGACCGCGAATCATCCACAGCGCGCATGCAAAACTGTGGATAAATCCCATTTGGGGTAATATTGTTACGCCATTATCGCGTTGCCAGACTGTGCAGCACCGAATGGCTGGCGCTTATGCCCGCCCCAGATCACCCTTGCCCACCGTCCCGCTTGCCAGTTCGAGCATCTTGTCGAGGCTCCTTTTGGCGGCGAGGCGCAATTCTTCATCCATTTCGATGCGCGGTTCCAGGTCGCGCAACGCCAGATAGAGCTTTTCCACCGTGTTCAGCGCCATATATGGGCAAATATTGCAGTTGCAGTTGCCGTCCGCACCCGGCGCGCCGATAAAATGCTTGGCCGGCACCGCCTTTTGCATTTGGTGGATGATGTGCGGTTCGGTGGCGACAATCAGCGTGTCACCACCCATCGTCTTGGCAAAATTCAAAATGCCGCTGGTGGAACCAACATAGTCGGCATGGTCAATGATATGCGGCGGGCATTCAGGGTGTGCGGCGACGGGGGCACCGGGGTGCTGCGCTTTCAGCTTGAGCAGTTCTGTCTCGCTAAATGCTTCATGGACAATGCATACGCCGGGCCACAAGATCATCTCCCGGTCGAACTTACGGTTCAAATATCCACCCAGATGCCGGTCGGGACCAAAGATAATTTTTTGCTCGCGTGGAATTTGCGCGAGGATGGTTTCCGCGCTCGACGAGGTGACAATGACGTCCGACAGCGCCTTCACCTCCGCCGAACAATTTATATAGGTGAGCGCGATCGCATCGGGATGCAACGCGCGAAAGGCAGCAAAATCATCGGGCGGGCAGCTATCCTCCAGACTGCACCCCGCCTCCATATCCGGCAGGACAACGATTTTTTCAGGCGCCAGAATTTTCGCGGTTTCGGCCATGAATTTGACCCCGCAAAAGGCAATAACATCGGCATCGGTCGCCGCCGCCTTGCGCGATAGTTCGAGGCTGTCGCCCACAAAATCCGCCAGATCCTGTAACTCTGGCCGCTGATAATAATGGGCGAGGATGACCGCGTTGCGCTCGCGCTTTAGCCGCGCGATTTCGGCGATCAGATCCAGTCCGGTGAGGTTTTGGCGGGGTTGGTCGGTCATGGCACCGCTATGGCCGCACTCGCCCCCATGTTCAAGGGATGGCTCCCGGAATACCCAATGCCATGCCCGCAATATGTTCTGCCGGCTGTCCCGCCACCACCCACGCATATAGCGCGTCACCCACGGGCGATGCCGACAGCATATGCGCCAAAATGATCGGCAATAGGATCAACATCACCCCCCACCACCATGTGGCATGGACACGCCCCACCTGCCGATAATCGCGCGCCATGGCGAATAGGATGAACAGGATGCCGCACATCTGCGCCGCATCCCACGCATAGGGGGCGAGCAAAGGCATCGGCAACAGGCGGCCAAACGCAGGACCAAGCAGCGATGCCATCCCCATATATTGGAGGCGCATGTGGGCGGCGCGGTCGCGGCGTTTGGCCAGCGCCAGCACGACCAACATGGCAAAGGCAAGAAGGCTCAAGGGATTGGCGATGAGGAAATATTGCGGTTGAAAGAAAAAGGGTGTGGCACCGCGCTGTATGACGTGCAGCGTTACCAAAATCCCAAGCGGGAGCATGGCAACCACCCAAAATGCGCCCAGCACACCCAGCGCGCGGTGGCGCGCGCGATAGCGCCCATCCGTTGCCGTAACCGCGCCGGTTCCAAGCCAGCTTTGCGCGACGAATATCGCCACCCAACCCATGAAGAAAAAAGCATGTAGGTGGACGAGCGTAGCCCCTGCCCCCGGCACGCCAAAACGCCAAGCCTGCAGACCAAAGCCAGCGATGACGCAGACCGCCACCACCAACGCGGCGCGGAAATAGAAGCGGGCACCCCCAGCATCAAACCGGGATTTTGCAGTCATCGCCCTCTCCCCCCAATTGCTACGCTACTGATCCAGCGCCTGCCAGATATCGTCCTTGGCCGCCACCTTGCCCCGTCGTTCCAAGTCGATGAGGTGAGCCAGCACGCTGCGTCCCGCCGCACCTGTGAGCCGCGGGTCTAGCCCCTTGTACATCACCGCAACCATTGTTTCGATTGCGCGCGCGCCCTTGGCCAGTTCGCGCAAAATCTGTGCTTCGCGGCTCTTGCGATGGCCCAGCATACCGCGCACATATTGCTTGGTCTTGGTGATTGCGGGGCCATGTGCGGGGTAAAAAATGCGGTCATCGCGCGTATAGAGTCGCTCCAAACTCGCCATATATTGCGCCATATTGCCGTCGGGCGGACTGACCACGCTGGTTGACCATTGCATGACATGGTCGCCGGTAAAGAGCGCGCGCGTTTCACGTAGCGCATAACAAAGATGATTGCTGGTATGCCCCGGCGTTGCCACCGCCTCCAACGTCCAACCATCGCCGCGCACAACATCACCGTCGACCAAAACCCGGTCGGGCGCATAATCAGGGTCAAATGCGGCATCCGCACGCGGCCCATCGTCGGCTATGACCAGCGGCTCGCAACCGATAATTGGCGCGCCGGTTGCCGCCTTGAGCGGCGCGGCGGCGGGGCTGTGGTCACGGTGCGTGTGGGTGCATAATATGGCGATCAGCTGCTGATCGCCCAGCGCGCGCAAGATTGCATCGACATGACCTGCGCCAAAGGCATCTTTCGGATCACCGACGCTCAGCCCGCTGCCCGCCGGGCCGGGATCAATCACTGCCACATCGCGTCCGGCCCCGACAATCCATGTCTGGGTGCCGGTGAAAGTATAGGGTGAGGGGTTGGGTGCAAGCAGGCGGCGCACCGCCGGTTCCAGCACCTCCACCTCGCCTGCGCGTATCGTATCGGGCCAATCACTCATCGCACAACGCCATGCGATTTTGCTGATTGCTTTGCAAAAGGAAAAAGCCCCGGCGGCGTCAGAGGGGCAGACACCGCCGGGGAAAAGCTGACGATCAGTCCAAAGCTTGGCTCAGCATGCGAATGCGCGCCTCTATCCGCGCAATGGCGCGGCGGATGCTGCGCGATTCACCAGACGAAGCAGGCGATACCCCGCGCAATTCATATAGTGCGGCGGTTAGCTCGCGTATCTCCACCTCCCGCGTCACGGCAGAAGGGCAAGCGACGTCGGATTTTGCCGGATGCGATTGGTCGGCGGTGGGCGTATCCTCCCGCAAGGTCAAGGCAACCGGCGATTGCTGCCCCATATCACAGCTTGCCTGCACCAACATCGCATTGTGCGCCAGAGCGGATGGCGCATCATCGCGATAGGCGATGGCGCTCAATACCGGCGCTGTTTCGGCAATTTCGGTTTCACGCGCCGCATCGCGCGCTTCACGCCGCGCGGCGCTGCGTTGTTCGCGTACCGCGCTGCGCTGTTCGCGAACCGCCGCTGATGCTTGCGCCATTTGCGCCACCTGCATACGCGGCGCTTCGGGCGCAGCGGGTGCGCTCGGCGGCGCGGCCGGCGCAACGGGGAGAGGGGGGAGGCTCAGCTGATCAACCTTGGCCGCAACCCACGGCAACGCAATGGCATCGGCCGCAGCGATTTGCGGTGTTGCCCTATCCGCTGTGGCGACGCGCCGTGTCGCACGCGGCGCTGCAAGATCGCGGGACGTCGCCGCCGCCCTTGATAGGCGGGGTGCAACTTCAATTGCGGCGACCCGGGTGGGGGCCGGCCGTCGAACAACCTGTGGCAAGCTGACAAAACTGGGGGTTGCCGTAATGCCAAGCGCCAGCATCAATGCCCCCACGCCCAAAAACTGCCCCGAAAAGCGGCGCAAGGGGCTGGGCTGCGGCTGCACCAACATGGTCAGGCGATCTTTCAACCCATCGCGCCCCAACATCGCAGCAACAAAGGCGGATGGACGGCCGCTCGCCGCCTTGGCCAACGCGCGCGCATAGGCGGGCGCAGACGCGCCGCCGACATGGCGCAACACATGGGCATCACACGCCGCCTCTTGATCAAAGCGAAAGGCGCGCCAAGCGTGGCGCATCAGCGGGTTGAACCAGTGGAGCGCGCCAAAAATAACCGCGACAACATTGGCCCATAAATCCCCCCGCGCATGGTGGGTGAGTTCATGTACGATGGCGAGGTCGCGTTCCTGTGCATTGAGCGCAAGGCGGCTTTCATGCGGCAGAACGACTGACCGGCGCAGCAACCCGACCGACAGCGGGCCGGAAATTGCACGGGTGCGCAATATCCGCACATCGCGTTGCCACCCGATGGTTTCGGCATCGGCCAAACGGCCAAGCAAGCGGCTATGCCCCCACAATTGACAGCCCAGATGGACCAACGCCCCGCCGAGCCACAATGTAACGATGATGGTCGGGATATAGGCGACCCACGCGCCTGACTGTGTGGAAGGCAGCGCGGCGAGAAAATAGTCCGCCGACAAAATTGTTTCCCCATTGCTGCTATGCGCAACGAACAGGCGCGGCAACGCGGGCAGAAAATCGGCGGGCAACGGCGGCATTACCATACGCAGCGCAGGCAACAACCAGAGCGCATAGGCAAGGTGCGGACCAAAAAGCCGCGCCACGGGGCGACGGATCAGCAGAACGATGGCACATAATATGGTCGATGCCAGCAGCGATTCGAGCAGCCAATTGCCCAAAACCACTGCGCAAAAACCGTCATAAAGGCCCGTCAGGCGGGCCAATATGGCACCACCTGTTTCGATCATTGACCCAGCCTGTCGATGATCATTTTCAATTCAGCAATGTCACTATCGCTCAGCGCTTCCTGTTCGGCGAGTTGTGCGACCAACGGCGACACCCGCCCTTCAAACAGCCGGTCGACAAAGCGCCGTCCTTCGCGGGCGCGGTAATCCTCCCGCGCGATGAGCGGACGATAAAGAAAGCGACGACCATCTTGTTCGGTGGACAATGCGCCCTTGACCACCAGCCGCGCGAGCAAAGTCTTGACGGTCTGCAAGCTCCAGTCACGATAGGCGACCAATGCATCGGCCACGGCATTGGCTGTGATTGGCGCGCTGGACCAGACGACGTCCATCACCGCCAATTCGGATTCGCTGATACGTTCGCGCATAACCATAACCCTTAGTCGAAACACCGATGCCACAACACCAAACTACGCGCGTAGTCGTATGCCTGAAAATCCCACGCTGTCAACGCGAAAGGCAAGTCGAGCCACGTCGCTGCTGCGGCGGGAAAGGCCAAAAAAAACGTCGGGATTATTTACACATCGGTCGAGGGGTTAATTCGTGCTAACCATCACATCGCGCCAAAATCGGGGATTCCGTCGAACTGGCACGGCGCATGCATAACTATTATTGTTCCTGTAGGGTATTCGCCCACATGAAGCGGGTCGGCTCAGCTTGGTCCCTGACGCCGGCCCGCTTCAACCCGGAACTTCCCCTTATTTTTCGCTTATGCCCTTATTCCTTGCCGAACAGGCTGTGCAATTCCCCTGCTTCATACATTTCAAGCATGATGTCGCTGCCGCCGACAAATTCGCCTTTGACATATAGTTGGGGGATGGTTGGCCAATCTGAATAGGCCTTTATGCCATCACGGATTTCGCCGTCCTGAAGCACATCGACACTGGCGAATTCAACGCCAAGGTGGTTCAAAATCGACACCGCGCGATTGGAAAAGCCGCACTGCGGGAACAGGGGCGTGCCCTTCATAAAGAGGACAACATCATCCTGGGTGATGATCTGCTTGATGCGGTCTGTCACATCATGGGTGGGAGCGTCAGTCATTTTACTTCCTATCCTATTTTCGTTCAGGGAATATCGGTTGTCAGTTGCAGCGCGTGGAGCACGCCGCCCATTCGTCCGCCTAGCGCCGCATAAACTGCCTGATGCTGGCGCACGCGCGGCATTCCGCGAAAACTTTCTGCGGTGACGCGCGCGGCATAATGGTCGCCATCCCCCGCGAGGTCGGTAATCTCCACCTGCGCATCGGGGATGGCGGCACGGATCAAGCCTGCGATTTCTTCGGCAGCCATCGCCATCGCGACTAAATCTCCCCAATCAACTGGCGGCGCGCCTCAACCAGTTTGGCGTCCAGCGCGCTGCGCACGGCGGCATCATCAATATCGACCCCACCACTGACCAGATCGCCCAGCAGCTTGCGCACGACATCTTCATCGCCCGCTTCTTCGAAATCGGCCTGCACCACCGCCTTGGCATAGGCGTCCGCCTCGGCCGGGGTGAGGTGCATCAATTCCGCAGCCCATTGGCCCAGCAAGCGGTTGCGGCGGGCAATGATGCGAAATTGCATTTCCTCATCCCGCGCAAATTTATTCTCAAATGCGCGTTCGCGATCGTCAAAACTGGTCATATTGCCCCTTCAAGCAGCGAATTTTCCGTATCTTGCCTATGTAGGCGCTGGCGAGCAGCCTTGCAATGGATGGGCCAAGGCGGCACAGATGCACCCAATAGTCCCTCGCCCATATTCAAGCCAAAACGGGTCGCGCCGAAAAATGGCAATCGGGTGAAGCCGGGCACGGGACAGGCGACAGGATTCGGGGCGGCAATGGCGGAGCGCGACCAGATAGAAAATGACCAAGATCAAAGCGGCGGGGGTGCAACTGCCCCCGACCGGCGTAAACAAGTGCGCCGGACCATTGCCCAATTGGGGTGGGTCCGCCTGATATTGACCATATTGTCGCTTGCCATCGCGCTCACCATCGCGCGTTATTCGACCGGCCTTCCCATGTTGGTGGATGCCGAACGCGCCCTTTACGACATGCGCGCCACGGTTGGCGCGCCGCATGTGCCGCAGGACAGCCGCATTGCGATGGTCACCTATACCGATGAGGTGCTGATCGAAACGCGCGTGCGTTCCCCGCTCGACCGCGCATTGCTCGCCCGTGCTCTGGCCGTCATCGACACCATGGGGGCGAAGTCGATTGGCATTGATATTTTGTTTGATCAGGAAACCGACAATGACGCGGCGCTGATCACACAGTTGCGCGCCATGCGCACCCCCACCTACCTTGCCTTTGCCGAGCCGAGCAGCAACCCCAACGACATTCAGCCGGTGCAGGCAGATTTTCTGCGCAGCTTCATTGCGCGTGCTTCAGGCGGCAACAGCCATGCCGCCAGCATCCGCTTGTCCACCGACTCAGATGATAGCTATCGCCACTGGCCCGGCCGCGCAGCCGGCACGCCGCCGCTACTTGCCGTTGCGATGGCAAGCGTCGGGGCAAGCCCCGCCGCTGTGCAGGCGGCAGCTGCATTTGAATCCTATCGCGGCGCGGTGCGCTGGCGCTTGCCAGCACAGATGACAATGGCCGATGGCGGGGCAGAGGTGACGCCGGTGTTTGAACGCATGCCGATCAACAACTTCACCAACCCGATATTGCTTGAGCCCGAAAATCGCCCCTTCCTCGAATCCGTCGTGCGCGGCCGCCATATATTAATCGGCGGCGACATTAGTGGCATCGACGAATTTGATACGCCGATCACCCGCCTGCCCGACCCGGTTTCCGGCGAAGCAAAGAAAATGATCGGGCTGGAAGTCCATGCACATATGCTGGCGCAGGTGCTCGACAATGCGATGCTGCACCACATACCTGTCGCGCTCATATGGTTGCTCGCCGCGCTTGCAGTGCTCGCCGGAATCTTGACGGCGCTGCTCGATTTGCGCGCCATTTTTTCGGCGGGGTTGCTCGTCGTGCAATTGGCGGTGATCGCCATCATCCCGATGGTGATGCAATATTATGGCGTCGATACGCTGAACCTGCCGGTGGCTGGTGGCGCGGTGGGCTGGCTTATCGCCTTTGTCGCCAGTTCCTCCGCCGTGCGCGCCGTCAATGCAGAGGAACGGGCCTTTGCCCAGTCGGCACTGGGCAAATATCTGCCTGCCGACATTGCGCGCGAAATTATCCGCGATCCAGACCGGCTCGCTCTGCATGGGGAGAAAAAGCCGATATATTGCCTGTTCAGCGACCTCGAAGGCTTTACCAAGATGAGCCATCAATTGACGCCGGAACAGGTTGCCTTTGTCCTCAACGACTATCTCGATACACTAAGCGACGTTGTGCTCGCACATGGCGGCACCATCGACAAATTCGTTGGCGATGCGGTGGTTGCATTTTGGGGTGCGCCAATTGCGCGCCGTGATGACGCAGACAAAGCCAATGCCGCGCTCGCCGCTATGGCAACCGTCGGCAATGATTTTTCGGCACGCATGGCCGGTGAATTGGACGGCAGCCTGCCACCCATCGGCCGCACCCGCGTCGGGCTCCACTATGGCGACGCGGTGGTCGGCAATTTCGGCGGCGAAGGGCGGATCCAATATACGGCCCTTGGCGATTCGATGAATACCGCCGCGCGGCTGGAAAGCGCGAACAAGCAGATGCGTACCGGCGCACTTGCCAGTGCAGAGGCGTTGGCCAGCGCCACCCAGGGGCGCGACATTTATGTGCCGATGGGCCGCGTGCGGCTGCGCGGGCGGGCAAAGCCGGTCGATGTCTTCACGCCGCGCGCCGACCTCAGCCAAACAGCGCGCGATGCCATTGCCGCATTGGTCGCCGCACATGACGCGGGCAAGAATGACGCCTATGCTGCCGCACGCGCCGCGCTGGTCAACATGGATATTGCTGGCCGTGCCGACATTGATTTTCTGATTGAACGGCTCGACGCCACCGAAAGCGGCGGGGTGTATGACCTTGATTAGCAGCCATTTCGTCCATCGTGGGGAAAGCTTTTATCTGATATATATCTGCAAAACCGGCGCTAGTTTCTTGTGATGGCGCGCACGGCAAAGCGTCAGATGCGCGGGTAGAGGGACGTAATGAACAGGGGCGATTCGTTCTGGCCCCATGGGTTTAGAGGTGGAGAATATCGATGGCCGTTGCAAAATATCTGATGGGCGCTGCCACGCTGGCATCTACATTGGCGCTCACCCTGGTTGCGACACCCGCGCTCGCCGATGCGCTGGTCGTTCGCTCATCCGGCCCATCGGCGGCCAGCTATCCTGTCGGACGACGCCTGCCCGCCACCGAACGGGTGGTGCTGCGCGCTGGCGACCGTGTGACCATCATTGGTGAGGGGCCGAGCCGCACCCTCTCTGGCCCCGGCAATTTCCCGGTACGCGCGGCGAATGCAGCCAACAGCGGCAATGCATCAACCTTGGGCCGCTATCTTTCGGCAACCGGCGGCACGATTAGCCGCACCGGGGCGGTACGTGGTGCCGGTGACGGCGAATTGCCCAGCGCGCCGCCCAATTTGTGGGTGGTAAATCTGGCGCATGGCGGCACCCATTGCGTCATTGATTTGACCAATGTCACCCTGTGGCGCGCCGATATGCGCGGCGACACTTTGCTCACCATCGAAAATGCCAGCAATGCGGAGGAACGCGCCCAAATCGCCTTTGTCGCGGGGCAGAATTTCCGCCGCTGGCCAAGCGACGCGCTGCCGATCCGCAGCGGTGTCACCTATCGCATCACGGGCACGAGCGTGGGCGAAGCGAACAGCTTTAGCTTTGTTGCGCTCGGTGCGGCCCCCACCGATGCCGAAGCCGCCGCCAATGCACTCGCCAATGCGGGATGCAACGCCCAGTTGGCGCAATTGGGTGAGCAGTTGGACATGACGGCAAGCGGCTATTGATGCTGCTTGCTGCATCGCCCCGCAGGGCGTAAACTGCGCCGGGGGAGCGGGGCATTTTGCGCAAAATCGGCAATTTTCTGACCATCGCGTTGGTCGCCATTGGATTGGCCAGCCCGGCGATGGCTGCCTGTCCGCCCGGCGACCGGGGCATGAAAGTGCTAATCGTCGGCGGTCAGGCGACCAAATTCTACCACCCCGACCAGATACTTTGTTCGGGCACGCGCGTTGAACTGTTCGACGACGATCTGATCGTCCTGCTCGGCCCGCATGGCCGCCGCTGGATAGAAGGGCCGCGTACATTCAACATCGGCACGGTGCAGCAGGAACAGGGCATTGGCTTTGTTGCATTGGCACGGATTTTCTGGGCAAGTTTCTGGGCCAAATCGGATGATGAGATTGCGGTGGTTGGCGCACCGCGGCTTTACGCCGATTGACCTTGGCGCAACGGCGCGCCATGGCGCATCGCCATGCCCAGCGAAACCCACACTTTACGCCTGTTCAACAGCCTCACGCGGCAAGTGGAGGCTTTCGTCCCCGTGCATCCGGGGGAGGCGCGGGTCTATAGCTGCGGGCCCACCGTCTATAACTACCCGCATATCGGCAATATGCGCGCCTATGTCTTTGCCGACACGCTAGGCCGCACCCTAACCCATTTTGGCTATCGCCTGACCCATGTCATCAATATCACCGATGTCGGTCATTTGACCGACGATGGCGACGCCGGGGAGGATAAGCTGGAAAAGGCGGCGGCGGGGGGACGCAATATTTGGGACATAGCCCGCTATTATACAGAGGCCTATTGGGACGATGTCGCTGCGCTCAATATCCGCCAGCCAGCCCATTGGTCTATCGCCACCGACTATGTCGAACAGATGATCGGCTTTGCCCAAAGCATTGCCGACAAACATTGCTACCTGCTGCCAAGCGGGCTTTATTTCGACACCGCCACCGTTGCCGATTATGGCCGCTTGGCGCGCCAATCAACCGATGACGGCGAAGGGCGGATAGAGGCTGTGGCGGGCAAGCGCCATGCAGCCGACTTTGCAATATGGCGCACGACGCCCGCAGGCGAAACGCGGCAAATGGAATGGGATAGCCCATGGGGGCGCGGCGCACCGGGCTGGCATCTGGAATGCAGCGTGATGAGCGCCGCGTTACTCGGCCTCCCCTTTGACATTCACACCGGCGGGATTGACCATCGCGAAATCCATCACCCGAATGAAATTGCGCAAAATCAGGCCTATAGCGGCTGTGACCACAGCGGCGCGCGCATGTGGATGCACAATAATTTCCTTGTCGAACGCAGCGGCAAGATGAGCAAGAGCGCGGGCGAATTCCTGCGCCTGCAATTGCTGATCGATAAGGGTTTTCACCCGCTTGCCTATCGCATGATGTGCTTACAGGCCCATTATCGCAGCGAACTGGAATTTGGCTGGGAGGGGCTGGCTGCGGCCTTCACGCGGCTGAAACGGCTTGTCATGGGTGTGGAGGCGTTGCGCGATATTGAACCGCTTCCACCTGTTGACCAGCGACTGGTTGCACTGGGCGCACGCTTTGACGCGGCAATCGCCGACGACCTCAATACAGCGGTGGCATTGACCCTGTTGGAGGAAGCGGTGGCAATGAAAAAAATAGAGGCTGGGCAAAAACGCAGCGTCATTGCCGCGATGGATGCCGTCCTTGGCCTACGCCTCCTGACCACTGCCCGCGCCGATTTGCGCACCCGTCCCAAGACGGCAATGATGGATGAAACGGCAATAATATCCATCCTCGCTCAGCGCAAAGAAGCGCGCGCGCAAAAAGATTTTGCGCAGTCCGATGCACTGCGCGACGAACTAATTGCCGCCGGTGTAGAGGTAATGGATGGCGATGCATTGGGCTGGGATTGGCGAATTATCGTTTAGCCAACCCGCTTTACGGGAAAGCCTTGCTTACAACATTGTAAGTGCTAGCCTGCCCGGATGATCGACCGTATCGCTTGGCTGTTGCTCGCCGCCATCCACGCCAGCCCGGCGCTGGCGTTTTTCCGTCCGGCGATGCTGGGGGCGATGTACCGTTTGCCCGCCGACAGCCCCCTATTTCTGCTGATGCGGCATCGTGCGGCACTGTTCCTCATCATCCTTGTCATCGCCATTTGGGCCGCAGCATCGCCCGCCGTGCGCCAATTGGCTAGCGTCGCCGTCGCCATTTCGATGCTGTCCTTTCTGATATTATATTGGCAGGCGGGCTCACCCACGGCACTGCGCATTATCGCGCGGGTGGACATTGTTGGTTTGCCGATATTGGCATGGGTGGCGTGGCGCGCCTTTGTCACCTAAGCTGGCGATATGACAAATTTGGTTGCCGCCGCGCTGATCCGCCCACTCATCGAACCGCATTTGCCCGCCTGGGTTGCGCCACATTGGTTTGCAACCAAGGCAGAGGCGCTTACCCTTGCGCCTCTCGCCGACATCGGCTGGTTCGACATGTATGACAAGGCGGATATGGCCGAAGTCATCGGCGCGGCGACCAATTTGCGCTGGCTGAACAGCATCTATGCCGGGGTCGATGGCATGCCGCTCGACGCACTGCGCGCGCGCGGAACATTGGTCACCAATGGCGCGGGCATCAACGCCATCACCATCGCCGAATATGTGCTGATGGCGATGCTGACCATCGCCAAGGGATATCGCGATGTCGTGCGCGCGCAGGACAGGCATGAATGGCTGACCGATTCGCCGGGCAAGCGCGAACTATATGGCTCACGCGCGCTGCTCATCGGCTATGGCGCGATTGGCCGGTTGATCGAACAACGTCTGCTCGCCTTTGGTGTCGAGGTGACTTTGGTGCGGCGGCATGGCGGCGCGGGTGCGCTGACGCCCGACGCTTGGCGCGCGCGCCTCCCCGATTTTGACTGGGTGATTTTGGCCTGCCCCGCGACCCCCGAAACGGCGGGGATGATCGGCGCGAACGAACTGGCCGCAATACGTGGGGACGCCCACATCATCAACATCGCACGCGGCAGCGTCATCGACCAGACCGCGCTCATCGATGCGCTCCGCGACAAGCGTATCGGCGGTGCATTCCTCGACGTCACGACGCCCGAGCCTTTACCTGCTGACGATCCGCTCTGGTCGCTCGACAATGCGCATATCAGCATGCATTTGTCGGGCCGCGCGCAGGACAAGATGTTCGCCCGGTCGGCTGCCCGCTTCCTCGACAATCTCACCCGCTTTCACGCGGGCGAAACGCTCGAACCGCTGGTTGACCTGTCGCTAGGCTATTAACGCGCCATCAGCGCGGCATTGCCGCCCGCCGCCGTAATGTCGGTGGAGATGGTTTTTTCCTCTGCCAGTCGCAACAGATAATGCGGCCCACCTGCTTTTGGCCCGGTGCCCGACAGGCCGCGCCCGCCAAAGGGCTGGACGCCGACGACTGCACCAATCTGGTTGCGGTTGACATAGATATTGCCGACCCGCGCGCGCGCCGAAACATGCGCAGCCACTGCATCAATCCGACTATGGAGGCCGAGCGTCAGGCCATAACCCGTGGCACCCAGCGCATCGATGACGGCGTCCAGCGCTTCTGCTTCCCACGTCACCACATGCAACACCGGCCCGAAAACTTCGCGCGGCAGATCGGATATTGCATCGAGCCGAATAAGCGTTGGTGCAACAAAATGGCCATTAAGGCTGGGGGGCAGCGGCGTCTGATAGAGTAATCGTCCGGCGGCTTGGTGCGCGGCGATATGCGCCTCTATCCCCGCCTTGGCTTCGGCATCGATCACCGGTCCCAAATCGGTCTGGAGCAGTGCGGGATCACCCACGCGCAATTCGGCCATGGCACCCGCAATCATCGCGACAACATCTTCGGCGACATCCGCCTGCACCAGCAACAGCCGCAGCGCCGAACAGCGCTGCCCCGCGCTTTGAAAGGCAGAGGCAATGGCATCCCGCGTCACCTGTTCGGGGAGCGCGGTTGAATCGACAATCATCGCGTTGATGCCGCCAGTTTCGGCAACCAAAGTGCCAATCGGCCCGTCGCGCATGGCCATGGTACGGTTGATGATCCGCGCAACCTCTGTCGACCCGGTAAAGGCGATACCGATAACATCGGGGTTTTCGGAAAGCGCCGCCCCCACCACTTCGCCACGTCCGGGGATGTAATGCAGCACATCGTTGGGCACGCCGGCCCGGTGCAGCAAATCGACCGCTGCGGCGGCAATCAAGGGTGTTTGTTCGGCGGGCTTGGCGATGACGGCGTTACCGGCCATCAGCGCGGCGGCAACCTGTCCGACAAATATGGCGAGAGGAAAGTTCCACGGTGCGATACAGCCAAAAACGCCCTTCCCCTCCAATATCAGTTGGTTGCGTTCCCCCGTTGGCCCCGGCAGCGTTACCGGTCCGGCAAAATGGCGCCGTCCCTCCAGCGCATAATAGCGCAGAAAATCGACCGCTTCGCGCACTTCGGCGACTGCATCGGTCAGCGTCTTGCCCGCTTCATCGACACAAAGGGCAAGGAAGCTTGCCTCCTCCGCCTCCAGCAGGTCGGCCGCCCGTTCCATGCGCTCGGCACGGAAATCACCCCCCGCGAGGCTCCAGTCATGCTGCGCGGTCAGGGATGCCGCCACCGCACGGGTGACCGCCGCTGCATCCCCATCGATAACCTGCCCAACCAATGCGCCGGTTGCCGGATTGCGCACATCGGCGGCAGTCCCGGCCAATCTCTCCCCCTCCACGATGGGTTGGGCGATACGCCCTGCAACCCGGCTTGCCGCCATCGCTGCGAGCAAGGCTTCGGGGGTGCCGGGATTGCCCAAATCATGCCCCCGGCTGTTGCGCCGTTCCGGCAAATAAAGTGCCGCACCGGTCGGGATGGGGGCGAGCGCAGCGCCCACCGGGGTTTCGCGCGGATCGATGCACAAATCCTCAACGCTGATGTCAGGGTCCGAAAATTGGTGCACAAAGCTGCTGTTCGCGCCATTTTCGAGCAAGCGCCGCACGAGGTAGGCGAGCAGGTCGCGGTGGGTGCCAACCGGCGCATAGACGCGCACCGGACGCGAAACTTTGTCGGGTGCAACCGCGAGCAGCGCATCATGCGCCCCTTCGCCCATGCCGTGGAGCCGCTGCAATTCATAGCCGTCATCGCGGCCAAACAGCGCCGCAATATAGGCAATGGTCATCGCATTATGGGTGGCAAAAGCAGCGAAGATACAGTCACGATAACCGTGCAGAATCTGCGCACAGCGCATGTAATTTATGTCGGTATGGCGTTTTTCGGTGAACAGGGGGAAATCATCCAGCCCCAGCACCTGCGCCCGCTTTATCTCGCTATCCCAATAGGCCCCTTTGACCAGCCGCATGGCGATGCGCACGCCGCGCGCGCGGGCCAGATTGCCAATCCATTCGACCACCGCCGCCGCCCGTTTTTGATAGGCTTGGACAACGATGCCCAATCCCGCCCAACCACCATCTGCAATCCCCGCGTCGAGCAAGGCGGCAAAAATGTCGAGATGGGGCTCGAGCCGGTCGGTTTCCTCCGCATCGATCATCAAGGGGACATTGGCTTCGCGCGCGGCGCGCGCCAGTTCGACGACCACGGGGGTAAGTTCGCGTGCGATAATGTCGGCCTGCGCATATTCATAACGCGGGTGGAGCGCCGACAATTTGATCGAAATGCCATGGTTGGCGTGCGGGTCACCGTCCTTGGCGCTTTGGCCAATAACCTGAATCGCATCGGCATAGGCCGCTGCATAGCGCGCGGCATCCGCCTTTGTCCGTGCCGCTTCGCCCAGCATGTCGAAACTGGCGAGCTCGCCCGATGCCTTGTTGGCGCGCGCCACCGCCTTTTCGATGGTTTCACCCATGACAAATTGCTGGCCGAGCAGCCGCATCGCGGCATAGGCTGCCTGCCGGATCACCGGTTCACCCGAACGGCGGATCATTCGGCGCAAGATAGTGGTCGGGTTGGCGGTGGACCCAATCTGGTCGAGCAACAGGGTCGCCGAACCCAGCGACAGCCCCCATGCCGACATATCGACCAACATGCTGCCGGACTTTTCCCCCTCTGTCCAATGGCGGCCGGCGATCTTGTCGCGGATCAGTGCATTGGCGGTTTCCGAATCGGGGACACGCAACAACGCCTCCGCCAGGCACATCAGAACCACCCCCTCCTCGGTCGAGAGGCGATATCGGTTCATCAATTGTGATACCAACGTATCGCCTTCACCCGCGCGGCGTGCCTCCACAATGATGCGGCGGCCCAGCGCCTTCGCGGCGGCGATGTCCGGCCCAGCGGCGGCGAGCGCGGACAGGTTGGCAGTGGTGCGGGCGGGTTCACCGCTGGCGTGCATGACGCGGATGGCGTCTTTGGGGGGAGTGCTCATGGCCCGCCCCCTAGCGCGTCCCATCGATGCTGCAAAGATGCGAATGGACGCTGCGGCAAGCTAAGTTTTGCAAGCGGATTTTATGTCACAGATGATGGCATTATTGCGGCACAGATGGCGCGGATTTTGGCAAGGCATAGGTGACCAAGGCTTGGCCCACCAATGCATCATCGACGCTCGAAAAAATCCGTACATCGACAATCGCCTGCCGCCGCCCCAATTTGATAAAACTCGCTCGCGCAATGACCGGCGCATAGGGGCAAGGCCGCAGAAAATGCTGCGACAGGCTGGAAGTGACCGCCATCGGCTGTTCGCCAATATGTCCCAGAATCAGTACATAGGCCGCAGTATCGGACAAGGTCATCAGCGTCGGCCCCGAAACAATGCCGCCGGGGCGCAAATGTCCGGCATGGGGGGTCAGCGTCAGTTGCGTCGCACCGGGTGACATCATGTCAACGTGCGGCATCCCCTCTGTCCCGCGTTCGGGAAAAAGGCTGCGCAAAAATTGGTTGAGCGCCGCTGCATCAAGCTTGATTTCCACAAATCCCCCCATATTTCCGCATCCTACAGCCGACCATGGCAGAGGCGCATCGATGAAGCTATATCCACGCGCAGAAAAGATGCTGGAAAAGCATCGTGTCACATATTAATGCGTGTTATTGGTGTAATACAGTTTGACGATGCGCGACGACCCCTTTGACCTGCCCGAAGGCTATGGCGGCATCAACCGGCCGCCGCCGCGCGCGCCCGACGCGGTGCCGTCGCGTGATACTCCAGCGCGCGACGCCCCAGCGCGCAAAACAATCGCCGATTTGGAAGCGGAATTACGCGCGGAATCGGGGCGGCCGCGCCAAACTCCGCGCGCACCTGCGGCAACACGCCCGGTCGATACACATATTACCAGCGGGCCGCGCCGGGCACCGATTTTTACCGCCTTGGATCAGCTAAAAGCCGACATGGGCAGCAAATGGAACGGCAATCCCGCCCTGCGCCGCTGGTCGGATTACCTGTCTGAAAAACTGCACCTAAGCCCATCCGCACCGTCAGCCGGTGCCGAAATATCGGCCCCGGACGCCCCAGCGCCGCCTGTGCTGTCCCCATGGCGGCGGCGCTGGAAATGGGCGAAGCGCGGGCTTCTCGGCTTTTTTGTGGTTTTGACACTAACCATCGGTTGGCTGGCATGGACAGCCCCGCTGTCCAAAAGCTTGGAGCCCATCGCGCCACCACAATTGACATTGGTGAGTGCAGAGGGGCGGCCAATCGCGCGCAACGGCGCGATTGTGGAGGAACCGGTCGATGTCACCAAATTGCCGCCGCATGTCATAGAGGCGTTTCTGGCGACCGAGGATCGGCGCTTTTATTCGCATTGGGGTGTTGACCCGCGCGGGATTGCGCGGGCGATGTGGACCAATTTGACCAGCGGCACGCGTCAGGGTGGCAGCACCATCACCCAACAACTCGCCAAATTCACCTTTTTAAGTTCGAACCAAACCTATGGCCGCAAAGCGCAAGAGGCGCTGATCGCGGTGTGGATGGAGGCTTGGCTCAGCAAGGATGAGATTTTATCGCGTTACCTGTCCAACGCCTATTTTGGCGATAATGTATATGGGTTGCGCGCCGCGTCGCTCCATTATTTCTATCGCCAACCCGAACGATTGACATTGTCGCAAGCGACGATGCTGGCGGGCATGGTCAAGGCACCATCGCGCCTCGCGCCCACGCGTAACCTTGCCGCCGCGCGCGCCCGCCAGCGCGTCGTCATCGCGGCAATGGTGGATGCGGGCTATTTGACCCCGGCAGAGGCAGCGCGCGTGCCACCGGCGACCATTGACCACCGCGCACAGGGCCAATTGCCGACCGGCACCTATTTCGCGGACTGGGCAATGGGCGAAGCGCGCGCCAGCGTCGAACATGGTTATGACGAAGCCCGCGTGACGACCACGCTCAATGCGCGCTTGCAGGATATCGCCCGCCGCGTCACCGCCGCAGCGCGCCCGCGCCATGCACAAATCGCGCTGGTGGCGATGCACCCCAATGGCGAAGTGGTGGCGATGGTTGGCGGGCGTGATTATCGCCAATCCCCCTTTAACCGTGCGGTGCAGGCGCGCCGCCAGCCCGGATCTGCCTTTAAAATTGCGGTCTATCTCGCCGCGCTGCGCGCCGGCATGACGCCCGAAACGATGGTCGATGACAGCCCGATTACCGACGGCCCCTATCGTCCCGCAAATTATGGCGGCCATTATCGCGGGCAAATCACGCTCAAAGACGCCTTTGCCCATTCGAGCAATGTCGTCGCGGTTCGGCTATACAACCAAGTGGGCGGGCGTGCGGTGCGCGATGCAGCACGCGATTTGGGCATCACCAGCCCCATTGCCGAAAATGCCAGCGCCGCATTGGGCACGTCGGATGTCAGCCTGATCGAACTGACCGCCGCTTATGCAATGATTGCGGGTAATATGGGGCCGGTGGAACCACATGCGCTGCGCCGCGCCGAGCCCGGTTTCGTCGAAAGCCTATTCGATGGCCGTTCTGCCCTGCCCAGCGCCCAGCGCGACGCGATGCTGGAGATGATGCGCGCGGTCATCAACCAAGGGACGGGGCGTGCCGCGCGGCTCGCCATCCCTGCTTATGGCAAGACGGGCACGACGCAGGACAGCCGCGATGCATTGTTCGTCGGCTTTGCAGGCGACCTTGTGGTCGGCGTGTGGATTGGGGAGGATGACAACCAGCCCCTGCCCGGCGTTACCGGCGGCGGCGAACCCGCACGCGTCTGGCGCGCCTTTATGGCAGAGGCGATACGCGGCAGCGCACCGCGCCGTGAAACCCCCGCACCCCCACCGCCAACGCCCGACAATGAAGCGATTTTTGACGATGTGCCGATCCGCATCGAAGAACCGCGCGTGGAAATTGACGGCGAAAATGGCGTGTCGCTCAACGGTCGTGTCGGGCCGCTCGACGTCCGTATCGATTCCAACGGGATCGCCGTGCAGCCCAATACTCGTGCGCAAAATGGCGAGGGGCCGACCAAGCAGTAACTAGCGCGGTTCGACCCGATACAGCTTGCCATCGCCCTGATTGCCCCCATCGGCGAGGAGATAGAGGCTGCCCGACGGCCCGGCGACCACGGCGCGCAGGCGAAACCCCAGGTCCCAGCGGTCGGCCTGGTGCGCACCGTTGCCATCAAAGGTGACACGCACCAATGCGGTGCCCCCCAATGCCGGTATAAACGCGCTATCCCGCCACGCCGGAAAGGCACCGCCGCCATAGAAGGTCAGCCCGCCGGGCGAAATCGGGGGGTTCCACCACAAGGCAGGGGCGGCAAAACCATCGCCCGCCGCATGGTCAGGAATGACGCGCCCGTCATAATGGTCACCATTGGACACGCGTGGATAGCCATAATTTTGTCCGCGCACGATGCGGTTCAGTTCATCCCCACCCGCCGGGCCCATTTCAATTTCCCACAATTGCCCGGCACCATCAAAGGCGAGCCCCAATGGGTTGCGATGCCCCAGCGTCCAGATTTGCGCGCGCACGCCGCCTGCACTGGCAAAGGGATTGTCGGCAGGGATGGACCCATCATCATTCAGCCGGACAATCTTGCCCAAATTGCTGTCCATATCCTGCGCCGGGTCGAATTTCTGCCGTTCGCCAGACGAGATATAGAGTTTCCCATCGCTGCCAAAGGCGATGCGGTGGCCAAAATGGCCGTTACCCGGAACAAAGGGGTGCTGCCGCCATATTTCGCGCAGCCCCTCCAGCCGCACGCCATCGTCGGACAGGCGGGCGCGGCCAACCACCGCGCCCTTGCCGCCCGGCCCCTCTGCCGCCCAACTGAGGTAAACCATGCGATTTTGCGCAAAATCGGGGTGGATGACGACGTCGCCAAAGCCGCCTTGTCCAGCATAGGCAACGCTGGGCGTGCCCGAAACCGGCTGCGCTGCCCCGCCTTCGCGCCAATGCAGCAAACGTCCATCCTGTTCGGTGATGAGCGCGCTGCCGTCAGGCAAAAAAATCATCGCCCATGGATCATCCAAATCGGCAAGCGGGCGGAGGGTGAACGGCGCGTTCTCCAAAGGCGCGGGTTCGAGCGGCCCTGCATTGCCCGCATTACCCGACACCGCCGACGCACCGCCGATGCTGGCGCTGCATGCGCCGAGCAGCAATGCCGCCACCGCAGCGCGAAATATCGACTTTTGCATAAGCTTTGCTCCCCGCTTGCCTATCGCCCCCGACGCGCCTATAGAGCGGCTGCTTCTGGACATCGCAAGAGGTTTGGCAGCGTCGGGACGGCTCCGTCCCGGCGGGGCTAACGCTTTGCCTGTTGTCCCAGCATGTCGGACGGTCACTTTTGGCCAAGATTAAAGGATTTTCGATGGGCGATGTGCCCGCCATTGCTGCGTCAGTCATGGAGCTTATCACAGCGGAGGCTGAACGGCTCGGCTTTGCGATGGTGCGCGTCCGCTGGTTTGCGGGTGAGGAACCGACACTGCAAATCATGGCCGAACGTCCCGAAACCGGCCAATTGACCATCGATGATTGTTCGGCGTTGAGTCACGCCATTTCCGACCATTTCGACGCGATGGAAGCGGCTGGCAACGACCCCTTTGACATTACCTATCGGCTTGAAGTGTCATCGCCCGGCATCGACCGTCCGCTGACCCGCGCGGGTGATTTTGCCCAATGGGCGGGGCATGAAGCCAAGGTGACTTTGGCCGACGGTGCTGCCGACGCATCTGGCGCGCTGCGCAAAAATCTGATGGGTCGGATCATCGCCAGCGATGGTGCATATATTGATTTTGCCGAACGCAAGGGCGGCACAATGCGCTTTGCCTTTACCGATGTTGCCGATGCCAAATTGCTTTTGACCGACGCGCTGATCGCCGCCAGCCGTCCGATTGACACCAGCGGCGCCGATGAATTTGAAACCGACGCTATTTCGCAAGAGGATTGATATCATGGCCAACGCCATTTCCGCCAACCGTGCCGAACTGCTCGCCATCGCCAATTCGGTGGCCACCGAAAAATTGATCGACAAGGCAATCGTTATTGAAGCGATTGAAGAAGCAATCCAACGGGCGGCGCGCGCGCGTTTTGGTCAGGAAAATGACATTCGGGCGAAACTTGACCCGCAAACAGGCGACCTGCGTCTGTGGCGCGTCGTCGAAGTGGTCGAACAGGTCGATGATTATTTCAAACAGGTCGATCTGGATCGCGGCACCAGCCTGCAACCCGGCGCGGCAATTGGCGACTTCATCGTCGATCCGCTACCCGCCATCGATTTGGGGCGCATCGACGCACAATCGGCAAAACAGGTAATTTTCCAGCGCGTGCGCGAAGCCGACCGTGAACGCCAATATGGCGAATATAAAGACCGCACCAATGAAGTAATTACCGGCGTCGTCAAATCGGTCGAATTTGGCCATATCATCGTCAATCTTGGCCGTGCCGAAGGCGTGATCCGCCGCGATCAGCAAATTCCGCGCGAAATGGTGCGCATGGGCGACCGTATTCGGGCCATCATCACCAAAGTGGTGCGCGAAACACGCGGGCCACAGATTTTCCTGTCGCGCGCCCACCCCGATTTCATGAAGAAACTTTTCGCCCAAGAAGTGCCCGAAATTTACGATGGCATTATCGAAATCAAAGCCGCGGCGCGTGACCCGGGCAGCCGTGCCAAAATCGGCGTCATCAGCTATGACAGCAGCATCGACCCTGTTGGTGCGTGCGTCGGCATGAAGGGCAGCCGCGTGCAGGCTGTGGTGCAGGAATTGCAGGGCGAAAAAATCGACATCATCCCATGGAGCGAGGATACGGCAACCTTTGTCGTGAACGCGCTGCAACCGGCAACGGTCAGCCGCGTCGTGCTCGACGAAGATGAAGGGCGTATCGAGGTTGTGGTTCCCGATGATCAATTGAGCCTGGCCATCGGGCGGCGCGGGCAGAATGTCCGCCTTGCCAGCCAATTGACCGGCCGTGCCATCGACATCATGACCGAAGCGGATTCGAGCGAAAAGCGGCAGCGCGAATTCGTCGAACGTTCGACCATGTTCCAAGAGGAATTGGACGTCGATGAAACGCTCGCCCAATTGCTGGTGGCAGAGGGCTTTACCGAGCTCGAAGAAGTCGCCTTTGTCGGGCCGGAGGAATTGGCCGCAATCGAAGGTTTTGACGAGGAACTTGCCGAAGAATTGCAAAGCCGCGCGCAAGAAGCGCTCGAAAAGCGCGAAGCCGCGGCGCGCGAACTGCGCCGTTCGCTGGGCGTAGAGGATGCGCTTGCGGAAATGCCGCACCTCACCGAAGCGATGTTGGTAACGCTGGGCAAAGCCAAAATCCGCACGCTCGACGATCTTGCCGACCTTGCCACCGACGAACTCATCGCCAAAAAGCGCAGCGAACCCCGGCGGGGCGGGCGCGAACGGCCAGAGGATAAGGGCGGCGTGCTCGGCGAATATGGCCTGACCGAAGAACAAGGCAATGAAATCATCATGGCGGCGCGCGCACATTGGTTCGCCGACGAGGATGCAACAGAGGAGGCCGCCGATGCGGACTCCACCCCATGAGCAAGCTCTAAACCCGGGCGAATCGGGCGGCGCCGAACGGCGCTGCATATTGACCCGTGACGCTGGTGCGCGGGGCGCGTTACTGCGCCTTGCCATCGCGCCCGATGGCAAAATAGTGCCCGACGTTTTGGCGCGTGCGCCGGGGCGCGGCGCATGGATTGGAGTCGACAGGGCAGCGCTCACCACCGCCATCACCAAGGGCAAGTTGCAAGCCGCCTTGGCCCGCGCGTTCAAGGGGGCAAAGCTGCACATCCCCGCCGATCTGCCAGAGCGGGTGGAGGCAGCCTTTGCGCGCACGACATTGGCGCAGCTGGGGCTGGCGACGCGCGCGGGTGCGTGCATCAATGGCGCGGAGCGGGTCGATGTGGCCGCGCGCAGCGGGCAAGTCGTGCTGCTTGCCCATGCCAGCGATGCGGCAGAGGATGGGCGGCGCAAGCGTGACGCCAGTTGGCGCATTGGTATGGACGAAGAAGGCAGCGGGCGTATGGGCACCATATTGCCCTTTGACCGTATCACGCTTGCCAGTGCCTTGGGCCGCGACAATATCGTCCATCTGGCGATTACCGACAAAATTTGGGCATGCCGCATTTTGGACCTGCTTGGGCGCTGGCAAGATTTTGGCATATCGGCTACAGGCCGCGCGGGGCGTGCCGATGCGTCGGCCCCCCAGCGCCTGTCCGCCCGACAAGAAAATGACGCGGACATTGCCGCTGCTGAACTGAAGGAATGATTTTTCGATGAGTGATAATGACGCCGACAAGCCAACGCTGACGCGCAAGCCCTTGGGCCTGAAGCGGACGGTAGAGGCTGGGCAGGTTCAGCAGCAATTTAGCCACGGTCGCAAAAACACCGTGGTGGTGGAGGTTAAGCGCCGCCGGATCCTGGGCAAACCGGGTGAAGAAGCGGTGACAGAGGCACCAGCCCCTGTGGTCGAAGCAGCACCACCGCCCAAGCCCGTCGCCCCGCCCAAGCCCACGCGCCCCGCCGTTGCAGCCGAAACGGCGCAGGAACGTCAGGCCCGCCTGCTGCGCGAGGCGGAGGAAATGCGGATGACTGCGCTCGAAGAAGCGCGCCGCCGCGAAGAAGGCGAACGCGCCGCCGCCAATGAGGATGAGCGCCGCCGCGCCGCCGAAGCTGCCGAAGCGCGTGCCGCCGAAGCGGCAGAGGCGGCATCATCCGCTGCAGAAACCCCCGCCGAAGTCGTGCGCGACACCCCCGAAACAACAGCAGAAGAGGCCGCCGATGCAGGTGCCGATGCTGGCGGGCGCGAAGCGGGCAACGGATTTCCCCCGCCGCGCCGCTTTACGCCGGTCGAAGCGCCCAAGCGTCCCGAACCCAAGGCTGCACCGCGTGAAAAGCGCGTCGAAAACCGCCGTCAGTCGGGCAAGCTGACCGTTACGCGGGCGCTCGGTGATGATGAGGGGGCACGCGCCCGCAGCCTCGCCGCGCTCAAACGTGCGCGCGAAAAGGAACATCGTCGGCAAATGGGCGGTTCCTCCGCACCGCGCGAAAAGCAGGTGCGCGATGTTGTCGTTCCTGAGGCGATCACCGTGCAGGAATTGGCCAACCGCATGGCTGAAAAGGGCGCGGATCTGGTCAAGGCATTGTTCAAATTGGGGATGATGGTCACCGTCAACCAGACGATTGATCAGGATACGGCCGAATTATTGGTCACCGAATTTGGCCATAATATCACGCGCGTCAGCGAATCCGACATTGATATCGACAGCGATGCCGACATTGATGGCGATGATACGCTGGAAACGCGCGCGCCGGTCGTCACCATCATGGGCCATGTCGATCATGGCAAGACCAGCCTGCTCGACGCGCTACGCGGCACCCATGTCGCGTCGGGCGAAGCGGGCGGCATCACCCAGCATATCGGCGCCTATCAGGTGAAGACGAAGGGCGGGCATATATTGACCTTCCTCGACACACCGGGGCACGCGGCTTTCACCGAAATGCGCGCACGCGGTGCCAACATCACCGATATTGTCATCTTGGTGGTCGCCGCGGATGATGGGCTGATGCCCCAGACGATTGAGGCGATCAACCATAGCAAGGCAGCGGGCGTGCCAATGATTGTCGCGATCAACAAATGCGACAAGCCCGAAGCCAATCCGCAAAAAATCCGCGAACGTCTGCTCGAACACGAAATCGTCGTCGAACAAATGGGCGGCGATGTGCAGGATGTCGAAGTTTCGGCGCTGAAAGGCACGGGGCTGGACGAACTCATCGAAAAATTGGCGTTGCAGGCCGAAATTATGGAATTGCGCGCCAACCCCAGCCGTGCTGCCGAAGGTACGGTGGTGGAGGCTAAGCTGGACAAGGGGCGTGGCCCGGTTGCCACCATCCTCGTCCGGCGCGGCACGTTGAATGTTGGCGATATTTTCGTCGTCGGCGCCGAATCTGGCCGCGTTCGTGCGATGCACGACAGCCAGGGCAAGTCGCTGAAATCCGCTGGCCCGTCGATGCCGGTCGAGGTACTCGGCCTCGGCGGTGTGCCGCAGGCCGGGGACACGCTGACCGTTGTCGAGAGCGAAGCACGTGCGCGCGAAGTCGCGGCCTATCGCGCCGAACAGGCGATGCTGAAACGCACGACCAGTGCGCCGACCAACATCGACAATATGTTCTCTGCGCTCGCGGCAAAGGCCAATGTCATCGAATTTCCGCTGCTCGTAAAGGGCGATGTCCAAGGTTCGGTCGAAGCGATTTTGAGCGCGCTCCACAAATTGTCGAATGACGAGATAAAGGTGCGCATCCTCCATTCAGGTGTCGGCGCGATTACCGAAAGCGATGTAACGCTGGCGGCGGCAACCGGCGCGCCGATCATCGGTTTCAACGTCCGCCCCAATGCCAAGGCGCGTGAGATTGCCAACCAGCGCAAGACGCGGATGAAATATTTCGACGTCATCTACCATTTGACCGAGGATATAGCCCGCGAAATGGCGGGCGAGCTTGGCCCCGAAGTCATCGAAACGGTGGTCGGTCGTGCCGAAGTGCGCGAAGTATTTCCAGCCGGTAAGCGCGACAAGGCAGCTGGTCTGCTCGTCCTCGAAGGTGCAATCCGCAAGGGGCTGCACGCGCGGCTTACCCGCGAAGATGTCATCGTTTCCAAGACGACGATTTCTTCCCTCCGCCGCTTCAAGGACGATGTTGCCGAAGTGCGCGCCGGGCTCGAATGCGGGGTGCTGCTCGCCGACACCAACGACATCAAACCGGGCGACAATCTCGAAGTATTTGAGGTGGAGGAACGTGCAAGGACGCTCTGACGACGCCGGCCCATCGGTGCGCGTGCTGCGCGTTGGCGAACAGGTGCGCCATGTGCTCGCCGAACTGCTCCAGCGCGGGGAGGTGCATGATGATGTGCTGGCGCGCCACGTCATTTCGGTGACAGAGGTGCGCATGTCGCCCGACCTGCGCCACGCCACGGTCTTCATTAAAAGCCTGCTCGGCGCGGATGAACCGGCAGTGCTACAGGCATTGCGCCAGAACAGCGCTTTTTTGCAGCGTGAAGTCGCGCGCCGGGTGCGGATGAAATATGCCGCTCGGCTCAAATTTCTGGCCGATGAAAGCTTTGATACCGCGAGCCATATCGACAAATTGCTGCGAAACCCGCACGTCGCCCAAGATCTGCATGCGCAAGATCTGGACAGTCCCGCTGACGGGGCATCGGCCTAATGGCCAAGCTCTATTTCTACTATGCCAGCATGAATGCCGGCAAATCGACGACGTTGCTGCAGGCGGATTTCAACTATCGCGAACGCGGCATGACGACGATGTTGTGGACCGCCGCGCTCGACGACAGATATGATGTCGGCGCAATTACCAGCCGCATCGGCCTTAGCGCTACTGCGCATAAATTTACCCCCGACAGCGATGTGGAGGCAGAGGTGCGCGCCGCCCATGCGACGCAAAAAATCGCCTGTGTCCTTGTCGATGAAGCACAATTTCTGTCGCATGATCAGGTGCTGGGGCTCGCCCGGCTCGCCGATGAGGCGGACATTCCGGTGGTCTGTTATGGACTGCGGACCGATTTTGCGGCCAATTTATTCCCCGGTTCGGCGGCGTTATTGGGGCTGGCCGACGCCCTCGTCGAGTTAAAGGGCGTGTGCGAATGCGGGCGCAAGGCGACGATGAATTTGCGCGTCGATGCGTCGGGGCGCGCGGTGCTCGACGGCGCGCAGACCGAAATCGGCGGCAATGACCGTTATGTCGCGCTCTGCCGAAAACACTTTATGGCCGCGCGGCGCGATGCGGCGGCGCACTTATGACGCAACGCCACATCGACAAGGCGGCGCTGCTCCAGCCGATGGGGGATGGCGACCTGCTGCTCGAACAAATGGCCGAACCGCACCGGGCGGGCCTCCGCGCCGCCTGCGCCGCCGATGATGCCATCTGGGCCATCTACCCGACCAACTGGCGCGATAATTTCGACGCCTGTTTCGACGGCGTACTGGCGAATGACGACCGCTGCCCCTTTGTCATCCACAGCAACGGCGAAGTGGTTGGCATGTCGGGATATTTGAACTTCGCGCTCGACAAACAAAGTGTAGAGATTGGCAATAGCTACATCCGCCCCGACCTGCGCGGAACAACCCTCAACCGCCGGGTCAAGCATCTGCTGCTCAACCACGCCTTTGCCTGCGGTATCCGTCGGGTCGAATTTCGTATCGACGAACGCAACGGTCGCAGCCAAGCCGCCGTCGCCAAATTGGGCGCGGTGAAGGAGGGGGTGCTGCGCGCCGAACGTATTTTGTGGAACGGCTTTGTTCGCGATACCGGCGTCTATTCCATCCTTGCCGACGAATGGGCTGCCGGAAAAAAGGCGTAAGTGCATGGGCGTGATGGATAATATCACCAACTATCTGATTCAGGCCGCCGCGATTTTCGGCCCGATGGTTATTGCCATCACCTTTCATGAAGTGGCGCACGGCCGGGTGGCATTGATGCTGGGCGATCACACCGCCAAGAATTTGGGCCGCCTGTCGCTCAACCCCATCCAGCATGTCGATCCATTTGGGACCATCATCCTGCCGCTGATGCTGGCGCTGGTCGGCGCACCCGTTTTCGGCTGGGCCAAGCCGGTGCCGGTGGTACGCGAACGGCTGCGTTCCCCCATCGTCGGCATGGCGTTGGTGGCGGCGGCTGGACCGGCCATCAATCTGCTGCTCGCGCTACTGTCCGCCATCCTGTTCGCCTACTTTGCGCCACAGATTGGCAGCTTTGCCTATTACGCCATCGCCGGTTCCTTGTTGGTCAACATATTTCTGGCGCTATTCAATCTGTTGCCGATCCCCCCATTTGACGGGTCGCGCATCGTCCGCCCCTTGTTGTCAGGCAGTTGGGGTGAACGCTGGGACCGGTTCGACCGGGCGGGACTCGGCATAATATTGATTTTCTTGGTGCTCATCCCGTGGGCTGTCCCGGCTTTTGACCCGCTACGCTGGATCATTCTGCCCGCTGCCAATTGGATCACGCAGACGATGCTCCACCTCGCCACCATATTGACCGGGCGATAAGCCCCTCGATGCTCAGTGGTTGGCTGATTCTCGACAAACCGCGCGGGCTCGGCTCGACCGATGCGGTGGGATTGGTCAAGCGCCATTTGCGACACAATGGCTATGCCAAAACCAAGGTCGGTCATGGCGGCACGCTCGACCCGCTGGCAGAGGGGGTGTTGCCCATTGCATTGGGGGAGGCGACCAAACTTGCCGGACGGATGCTTGATGCCAGCAAATGCTATGATTTCACGCTGCAATTCGGCGTGGAAACCGATGGTCTCGACGCCGAAGGCACCCCGGTGGGGTGGAGCGATGTACGCCCGGCGTTGACCGAAATTGCCGCCGTTCTGCCACGCTTTTTGGGCGCGATAGACCAAATCCCCCCCGCTTTTTCAGCGATAAAGGTGGATGGCAAGCGCGCCTATGCCCGCGCCCGAGCGGGTGAGGCGGTCGAAATGCCACCCCGCCGCATCACCATCCACAGCATCGACATATTGGCGCACAACGACGACAGCGTGACCATCGCCGCGCATGTTTCCAAGGGCAGCTATATTCGCAGCCTTGCCCGCGACATTGCGCATGCCTGTAACAGCGTTGGCCATGTGACCATGCTGCGCCGCACGCGCGCGGGCCCATTTACCCTTGGCCAAGCGATTTCGCTGGACAAATTGGCCGATGTCGCTATGGGCCGCACCCTTGAAGAGGTGCTTTTGCCGTTGGAGGCAGGGCTGGACGGTATCCCGGCTCTCTCTCTCTCGCCCGATGAGGCAAAGGCCATCGCCCAAGGGCGGACTCTTTTCGGGCAATCCGTGAAGGACGGGGATTATCTGGCGATGGACGGCACGCGGCCGTTGGCGTTGGTAAATATCACCGGTGGCGCGTCGCGCATCCTTCGTGGGTTCAACCTTTGAAACGATACCGAAGGAAGAAAAATGTCGATTTCCGCCGAACGTAAGGCCGAAGTAATCAAGGATAATGCGCGGGCCGCGACCGATACCGGTTCGCCCGAGGTGCAGGTCGCGATTTTGACCGACCGCATCAACACGCTGACCGAACATTTCAAGGCGCACCACAAGGATAACCACTCGCGGCGCGGCCTGTTGATGATGGTCAACAAGCGTCGCAGCCTGCTCGATTATCTCAAGCGCAAGGATGCGGCCCGTTACACCGCCCTTATTGCAAAGCTTGGCCTGCGTAAGTGACGCCATCATTCGGCCCGCCACCGGCGGGCCGTTTACATATGGCGCCATCCCGGACTTGATCCGGCAACCAAAAGGAAATGTGGCACAGCAGTGCCATTCTGCACCCGGTCTGGGCCCCTGCCTTCGCCGGGAAATGAAAAGCAGAAACCTATATTCCAAGGGGCTGTTCCGCATTCGGCGGCATGGCCATGGGGCGCAACCAGCCCCGCACCGAACCGGGCCGGTTTGCCCGGAATTAGTAAGAGGCCCCGCAGTGCAATTGGGCATGCGGGTGAAAATATATGAGCATGTTTGACACCAAAAGCGTATCGATGGAATGGGGCGGCAAGACGCTGACCCTCGAAACCGGTCGCATCGCACGGCAGGCCGATGGCGCTGTCCTTGCTACCTATGGCGAAACCGTTGTCCTGTGCGCGGTGACCGCCGCCAAGTCGGTCAAGGAAGGGCAGGATTTCTTTCCGCTGACCGTCCATTATCAAGAAAAATTCTTTGCCTCGGGCCGCATCCCTGGCGGCTTTTTCAAGCGTGAACGCGGCGCCACCGAAAAGGAAACTTTGGTTTCCCGGTTGATCGACCGTCCGGTCCGCCCGCTGTTCCCTGAAGGTTTTTACAACGAAATCAACGTTATAGCACAGGTCTTGTCCTATGACGGCGAAACCGAGCCTGACATTGTCGCGATGATTGCGGCCTCCGCCGCGCTCACCATTTCGGGCGTGCCCTTCATGGGTCCGATTGGCGCGGTGCGCGTCGGCCATGAAAATGGCGAATATCTGCTCAACCCGAAACAGGATGCTGCTGCCGCTGGCGACCTTGACCTTGTGGTTGCGGCAACCGGCAATGCGGTGATGATGGTCGAAAGCCAGGCCCGCGAACTCACCGAAGAAGTGATGCTGGGTGCCGTCCTTTTCGCGCATGACGAGTGCAAGAAGGTCGCCAACCTCATCATCGATCTGGCGGAAAAGGCGGCCAAGGAACCTTGGGACATCGTCGTTTCGGACAATAGCGCGGTCAAGGCGCAATTGAAGGATCTGGTCGGTGCGGACGTTGCCGCTGCCTATAAATTGACCGACAAGTCGGCGCGTTCGAACGCGCTCAATGCGGCACGTGAAAAGGCAAAGGCCGCTTTTGCCGATGCTGATGCGCAAACGCAGATGGTGGCAATCAAGACCATGAAGAAGGTGGAGGCCGACATTGTGCGCGGCGCCATCATCAAGGGGGAACCACGCATCGACGGTCGTTCGACGACGCAGGTTCGCCCGATCGAAGCGATGGTCGGTTTCCTGCCGCGCACGCATGGTTCGGCGCTGTTCACGCGTGGCGAAACCCAGTCGATCTGCACCACCACCCTTGGCACCAAGGATGGCGAACAGATGATCGACGGGCTGGAAGGGCTCAGCTATTCGAGCTTCATGCTCCACTATAATTTTCCGCCCTATTCGGTGGGCGAAGTGGGCCGTTTCGGTGCACCGAGCCGCCGCGACACGGGCCATGGCAAATTGGCGTGGCGCGCCCTGCAGGCCGTGCTGCCGAGCAAGGAAGATTTCCCCTACACCATCCGCGTCGTGTCCGACATTACCGAATCCAACGGCTCATCGTCGATGGCAACGGTGTGCGGCGGTTCGCTTTCGATGATGGATGCGGGCGTTCCGCTGACCCGGCCGGTGTCGGGTATTGCCATGGGCCTCATCCTCGAAGGGGAGGAATTTACCGTCCTTTCCGATATTTTGGGTGATGAAGACCATCTTGGCGACATGGATTTCAAGGTTGCCGGGACGTCCGAGGGCATCACCACGATGCAGATGGACATCAAGGTTGCGGGCATCACGCGCGAAATCTTTGAAACCGCGCTCAATCAGGCAAAGGATGGCCGCGCGCACATTCTGGGCGAAATGACCAAGGCTTTGGGCAGCGCGCGCACCGAATTGTCGGCGCACGCCCCGCGCATCGAAACCATCCAGATCGATAAGTCGAAAATTCGCGACGTTATCGGCACGGGTGGCAAGGTAATCCGCGAAATCGTCGCCGAAACGGGTGCCAAGGTTGATATTGACGATGAAGGGGTGATCAAAATCTCCTCCTCCGACCTTGGCCAGATCGAAGCCGCAAAGGCGTGGATTTTGGGCATCGTCGAAGAAGCCGAAGTTGGCAAAATCTATAACGGCAAAGTCGTCAACATCGTTGATTTCGGTGCCTTTGTGAACTTCATGGGCGGTAAGGACGGCCTCGTCCATGTTTCGGAAATGCGCAATGAACGCGTCGAAAAAGTGACCGATGTCGTTGCCGAAGGGCAAGAGGTGAAGGTCAAGGTGCTGGAAATTGACCAGCGCGGCAAGGTGCGCCTCTCCATGCGCGTTGTCGATCAGGAAACCGGCGAAGAATTGCCCGACACCCGCCCGCCGCGCGAACCGCGTGAAGACCGTGGTCCGCGTGGTGACCGTGGGGATCGCGGTGGCCGCGACGACCGTGGTGGTCGCCGCCGCCCCGGTGGTGACCGTGGTGGCCGTGATGATCGTGGCCCGCGCCGCGATGATCGTGGCGATCGTGGCGCACGCAACCATGGCCCGGATGATGACGGGCATGTCCCGGCATTTCTGAAGGGTGACGATTAAGTCACTGCCAGCCTAAAATGAAATAAACCCCGCGCGGTTCCAGCCTCGCGGGGTTTTTCATTTGCCGGGTGGTCGCGCTCTATTCCGCTGCCAATAATTGTTCAGCTGCATTCAAATCCACGCTGACCAGCCGCGACACACCCCGTTCGACCATTGTAACCCCGAACAGGCGGTGCATCCGCGCCATCGTCACCGCATTATGCGTCACGATCAGGTAACGGGTGGCGGTTTCCCCCACCATCGTGTGGAGCAGGTCGCAAAATCGTTCGACATTGGCATCATCCAGTGGCGCGTCCACCTCATCCAACACGCAAATGGGTGCAGGATTGGTCAGGAACAGCGCAAATATCAGCGCAATCGCGGTCAATGCCTGTTCGCCGCCCGACAGCAGGGTCAGCGTCGCCAATTTCTTGCCCGGTGGCTGGGCCATAATCTCTAGCCCCGCCTCCAGCGGATCGTCCGATTCAACCAGCGCCAGATGCGCACTGCCCCCGCCGAACAGGCTGGTGAAAAGCCGCTGAAAATGGCCATCAACCTTTGTAAATGCATCGGTCAGGCGCGCGCGCCCCTCGCGGTTCAAATGGCCAATCGAACCGCGTAGCCGATTAACCGCTTGGGCCAATTCCTCCGATTCAGCGGTCGCCCCCGCCATTTCGGTTTCGAGGGTCGCCAATTCCTCCGCCGCGATCAGATTGACCGGGCCGATGCGTTCACGCTCCCCCATCAGCCGTTCATGTTCGGCGCTTTCAGCCTGCGGGTGGGTGACATCTTCCTCGGCAAAGCCGGCCTGCGTCGGCAGCAATGGCGGCGGGCAGGCAAAACGCTCGCCCGAAATCCGGCCCATTTCGATACGCCGCCCCTCCGCATTATCGGCGCGCGCGACGGCACCGGCGCGTTCTTCGCGCGCGGAGGAGAATGCCTCCCGCGCTGCTGCAAGCGCGCCGTCAGCCTCCTGCAAAGCCTGCAGCGCTGCGCTTTCCTCCGCCTGCGCGGCGATCACGGCCTGATGCGCTTCGCTGCGCGCAATCTCTGCCGCCGCAATCGCATCGCCATAGGCTTGCGGCTTGTCGGCCAGCGTGTCGAGCTGTGCCGCAACCTCTGCCGCGCGCACCGCCATGCTGTTGATCCGCCGCGCCGCTTCGCCCGCTCGCGCCTTCCACCCGCGCGCTTCGGCGAGCGCTTCGGCCTCCGCCCCCGCTGCTGCGGCAAGCGCACGCTCATGGGTCGCAATGGCCGCTTGCGCCGCGCCAAGCGCATCGCGCGCATCATTTGCTGCCGCTTCACATTGGTTGAGCAGGTCGCGCAGCGCCGCACCATCACCGAGCGCATCGAGGTTCGCCCGCGCTTCGCCAAGCAAACGTTGCGCCTCTGCCGCATCACCCTGCTGCGCCGCCTGACGTTCGGCAATATGCACCGCCGATGCGCCATAACGTTCGAGCGCCGCCGCCGCCGCGTCGGCGGTTCGGCGGCTGTCGCGTGCAGCATTTTCGGCATCGCGCAGCGCCGCGCGTGCCGCATTTTGCCGCGCCTCCGCCCCCTCCAGCGCATGCCGCGCCGCGCCATCCCCCGACAGCAGATGCGCCACCCCCGCTGCCACTTCGGGGATTTGCGCGGTCAGCGCCTGCAAGCGATTGGCACGTTCGAGCCGCTCGGCCGTCCCCGCCCCCGCGCCACTCGTTACAAAACCGTCCCAACGCCGCATATGCCCATCGCGCGTCACCAGCCGCTGGCCGACTGCCAAATTTTGCCCGGTGTCGGCATCGGCAAGGCCAATTTGCGCCAATCGCCGCGCCAATTGCGCGGGCGCATCCACAAAATTGGCAAGCGGGGTGAGCGTAGCGGCGAGCGGCGGGTCATCGCCCATGGCGGCTGCCCCCGTCCAGCCATATGCGCCATCCGCATCGACGACGGGCGCGGCCAAATCATCGGTGAGCGCCGCCGCCAACGCGGCCTCCAGCCCCGCATCCACCCTGATGGCATCGAGCACTGCTGCGCCGCCAACGGCGCTGAGGGAGCGTTGGAGCGCCGCTGCCTCCCGCTCCAGTGCGGCAGAGGCTGCGCGCGCTTCGCTGAGTGCGGCAGCAGCCCGCTCCGCCTCTTCGCGCGCGGTTTCGCGCTGGAGGGCCGCTTCAGCCAGCGCCTCCTCTGCTGCGATCAGCGCAGCGGCGGCACCCTCCGCCGCATCGCCCGCCGCCTGTGCCGCCTGTGCAAGCTGGTCGCCATCGCCCAGTGCGGCAATTTCGCTGGCGATCCGCGCGCCATCCGCGCTTACCCGCTGGTGACGGCGCTCAGCCTCAGCCAATGCAGCATCGGCGATGCGCCGTTCGGCGCTGGCATGCGCCATCGCCGCGCGTGCTTCGGCGAGCGCAACATCCCCATCACGCGCAACATCAGCAGCGCGCGCCAGACCGTTATCAAGCGCGCCGCGCGTCCCCGACAGGCTGTTGCGGCGCACTGCCGCTTCCTTTGCCGCTGCTTCGAGCCGGGCAATCGCTGCCGCCCCTTCGCGGGCCAGCGCATCCTCCGCCTCCCGGTCGCGGTGGAGGCGGCTTGCCTCCCCCTCCAAGTCCAGCAATCGCTGGCGCAGCGACTCTGCCTCACTGCGTTGGCGCGCCAATTCGGCGGAGGAGAGGTGCTCTGCCTCCCGCGCCGCATTGGCCGCTTCGCGCGCCCTGCTGAGCCGCACCGCCGCTGCGCCCTGCGCCGTTGCTGCTGCGGCCTGCGCTGCATTGGCCGCATACACCGCGGCCTCCGCACTGGTGGCCTCGGCACGCGCCGCGTCGGCAGCGCGCGCCGCTTCGCGCCAACGTGCGTAAATCATCCGCGCTTCGGCGATACGTATCGCATCGGTTACTTTGGCATAGCGTTCGGCAGCACGCGCCTGCCGTCGGAGCGCGCCCGCACGCGTCGCCATATCCCCCAGCATATCGGCGACGCGGGCCAAATTCGCCTCCGTCGCGCGCAATTTCTGTTCCGCATCCTTGCGCCGGACATGCAATCCCGAAATCCCTGCCGCTTCTTCGAGCAACAAGCGCCGTTCCTGCGGCTTGGCGGCGATGATCGATGCGACCTTGCCCTGCGACACCAGCGCGGGACTATGTGCACCGGTCGCTGCATCAGCGAAAATCAGTGCAACATCCTTGGCGCGCACATCATGTCCATTGGCGCGATAGGCGCTGCCCGCACCACGTTCGATCCGCCGTGTCACCTCAAATTGACTGTCGTCGCCCGCCGATATGCTGGGGGGTAGCAGGCTGCCATCCCCCTCACACATCAGCGATACTTCGGCAAAATCACGCGCCGGCCGCCCCTCGGTTCCGGCGAAAATCACATCCTCCATCCCGCCGCCGCGCATGGATTTGGGCGAGGATTCACCCATCACCCAGCGAATTGCTTCGAGCAAATTGGATTTGCCGCAACCATTTGGGCCGACGACGCCGGTCAACCCCGGCGCGATGAGGAGGTCGGTCGGCTCGACAAAGCTTTTGAAGCCCGACAGGCGCAGGCGGGTTATACGCATCAGCCCCCCTCCTTTGCCTGTCCGACGGTCAAACTCGTCCCCCGACCGATCAGCTTAACGCGCGCCGGCCGCGCGCAATTTGTCGCGCATCTGCGGCCATGTTGCGATGTCCGAAACGACTTCCCCATTGATCATGAAGGTAGGGGTGACGTTCACTTCATAACGCTGCACCGCGTTGGAAGTAACCTCGACGCGCCGTTGCACCGCCGCCGCATCACCGATGCACCGTGTCACTACGTCCGCTGAAACCCCGCGCGCGGCAAAGATATTGGCGACACCGAAAATCTGCGCCATCGCTGGAAGTCGCTGATTTTCCGGTAGATTCTGAATATTCTGCAACTGCGCCGCGCTGCTTTGCGACACGGCGCTGGCATTTTCCAAAATCGCATTTTGCCCAGCAAACAAACTATCGACGAGGGGGAAGAAACGTTCCGGGCCCTGACAGGCGGCGACTACCGCCATGCTGAGGTCGAGCGGGTCGCGAATGAAGGGGCGCATTTCAAAACTTACCCGACCGGTGTCGATGAAGTCCCGGCGCAATTCTTCATGGCTGGTTTGCGAAAATTCACCGCAGTGCGAGCAGGTCAGTGAACCATATTCGACGACCTTGATCGGCGCATCGGGGTTGCCCATCAAAAAGCCTTCCTCGGTCGCGCGCACCACCGCCGACCAGCTTTGTCCGGCCGGTGCCGCAACCTTGGGCAGAGCTTCGCCGCTGGCAGCACCGCCTCCGCCGCTGCTGCCGCAGGCTGCAAGGCTGAGCGTCAGCGCACCCGCCAACGAAAGGGAGAAAATCTTGCGCATCCAAATATCCTTTTGCTGCCTATTTCGGTTCATTGGCCGACCGCGCGGCTGAGCGCGGTGGAAAGGGTGGCCCAGTCATACACGCTGTCCACCGCCTGCGTCTGGCCATTGATGGCAAACATCGGCGTCGCATTTATGCCCGCCGCGCTTGCCGCATTCGACATGGCGAGCAGGCGTTGATGCATCGCGCTATCGGCGAAACATTGGTTGATCTGCGCGGCGGTAAAGCCGCGCCCCTGCATCCATGCGGTTACCCCGCTGTCATCAGCAATACGGCGCAGGCGCTGCCCGCCCGCCACCTGCCCCCAGCGTTCAATCGTCGCAGGCGCCAAGGCCTGCACGCGCGCAACAATGCCGCTTTGCGCGGTCATCATCGCCTCATGTCGCGAAAAAAAGCGTGCCGATGACCCGCAATTCACCGCAACCGTCATCGCAAAATCAATCGGGTCGCGCAAAATATGCCGCACCTCGACGCTGACATTACCCGGCGCGACAAACCGACTACGCAGGGCCGGGCCAGATTCGGCGGTAAAATGCGCGCAATGGGGGCAGGTATAGCTTTCATATTGCGTCAACCGCACGCGTGCTGCGGGGTTGCCCTGCACATGCGAACCGCCCGCGCCAATAGCAACGCGGTTCAGCCAATTAACCGCAGCGGGGGTCGCCCATGCTGCCCCGGCCACCCCCAAAAATAGGGCGATAAGCAACAGCGGATTGCCGCGCCGCAGCGATAAGATGACATTTGTGGTCGATTTACGCATGCCCAACCCCTAACCACCTTTTTTGCCGCTGTCACCTGTCGATCCATGCGCCAACGCAGCGGCCAATTCCTCCAACACGGCGCGTAATTGCGGGTCGGCAATCGAACGCAGCGCTGCCTCTGCCCGGGGCGATGGTGCGGTCTTTTCGCGCGGCGGCGGTGCGGTCACCGGCTGCAGCGTGGTGGTGCGCGGTGCGCGGCCCTGTTGCAATTTTATCTGGGTGACCGCGCGATAGCCAAAAAAGCCGTTGACCCGCGCAATAATCTCCGCGCTCGCATGCTGGATAATCGGGCCATGCGCACCCTCCACCGCGATGTGCAGCGTGCCATCCTGTTGCTTGCCGCGTGGGAACCGCAGCGAAAGCGGCTTGCTGCGCGTAGCCAGCCGGTCACCGACAATTTCTGCCCAGCGCAATAATATCGACGATTGGACAAAGCCAAACCGGCGAAACGCCTTGTCGCCAATGCCGGGCAGCAAATCGGCAATCGCGCGCGGCGCACCAACGCGTTTGCCGCCGTCATTGCTGCTTTTCGTCTTTGCCGTTTTGGGCGCTTTTGCCATGGCCGCCGTCATGCCATAGCATGGCGATGCCCGCCAGCCGCAACATTGCCCCCGCCCCCACCCGCACGACGGCGCAAAAACTGCTCGACTGGTATGACATCCACGCCCGCCAACTGCCATGGCGGCACCCGCCGGGCGCGGGGTGCCACCCCGACCCCTATCGCGTCTGGTTGTCAGAGGTGATGTTGCAGCAAACCGGTGTCAGCGCGGTTACCCCGCGCTTTTTACGCTTTGTCGAACGCTGGCCGGATCTATCAGCGCTCGCCGCCGCCAATGAAGCCGATGTTATGGCTGAATGGGCGGGGCTTGGCTATTATGCGCGGGCGCGCAGCCTTATCGCCTGTGCCAAGACGCTGGTCGACCAATATGGCGGCATATTCCCCAGAACCGAGCCTGAATTGGCCCGCCTGCCGGGGATCGGCCCCTATAGCGCGGCGGCAATCGCCGCCATTGCCTTTGGCGAACAGACCATCCCCATCGATGCCAATATCCTGCGCGTTGTCGCGCGGCTATTTGCCATTGAAACCCCTTTGCCTGCCGCAAAGGGGGCGGTTGCAACGGCCGCCGCACGGCTGTGGCCCAGCATGCGCGCGGGCGATTTTGCCCAAGCGCTGATGGATTTGGCAGCGCGCCATTGCACCCCACGCGCGCCTGATTGCGCCCCATGCCCGATGCGCGCCGATTGCGCCGCCGCACGGCATGGTTTGGCGGCAACACTGCCGCGCAAGGCCACAAAGCCGCCGCGCCCAATGCGCCATGGCGTTGCGCTCTGGGTAGTACGACAGGGAAAGAGCGGGGCAGCGGGGGGAGCGCAGGTGGCGCTTATCACCCGTCCCGCCAGGGGATTATTGGGCGGGATGCGCGCGCTGCCCGGCCCGCCATGGCAGGTGGTGGCGGCCCTACCCGCGCCGCCAGAACTGCTTCAGGGACGGCATTTGGGCCGGGTGCGGCACATCTTCACCCATTTTGCGCTGACACTTGACGTCGTCGCGGCGGACGAAAGCGCGTTGCCAGCGGGTGATGCGCCGCCTATCTGGTGGCCGCTCGACCAAATTGACGCGGCCGGACTACCCACGCTTTTTGCCCGTGCCGCAGCTTTGGCGCGCGCCGCAATGGATTAGGAATATCATGCCGCCCCACATATTTTTTACCGGAGCTGATATCGACCGTGCCGATGCGCTGCGCGGCGATGCAGCGGCGGTAGCGGCGCTCTGCGGCGCACTCTCCACACGATTATTGCTACTCGACGGGTTGGATCCGGTAATCGGGGCAGACGGCGCGCTTGCCTGGGGCAGTATGGCTGACGCCCCCGATAGTGCCGAACTGGCGCTGCTCGGCCTCGTCGATGGGCGCGCCCATTTCGTCCCGCTCTTGCCGCCGGGACGCGTTCTGGACCCCCGTTCGCGCCGCGCATGGGGCATCATCCCCATGCTCTCGCCCGGTGATGCCGCGCTCTATGGCATGGCGCGCTCGATGGTCGATTGGCACCAGCGTCACCGCTTTTGCGCGGCCTGCGGCGGGGAAACCGTCGCGGCACGCAGCGGCTGGCAGCGTGATTGCACCGCCTGTAAAACCCCGCAATTCCCGCGTACTGACCCGGTGGTCATCATGCTCGCCACTTTTGATGGCAAGGCATTATTGGGTCGCCAAGCGGGCTTTCCCCAAGGCCGCTATTCCTCCCTCGCCGGGTTTCTCGAACCGGGCGAATCGATTGAGGAGGCGGTGCGCCGCGAATTGGCCGAAGAAGCCGGCGTGGTAACGGGACGCGTCGATTATATTGCGAGCCAGCCCTGGCCATTTCCATCCCAATTGATGATCGGCTGTCTGGCAGAGGCTGAAAGCGATGCCATCACGCTCGACACGCAGGAATTGGAATCGGCGATCTGGGTGACCAAGGCAGAGGTACAGGCTGCCTTGGCGGGCGATGAAAGTCGATTTGGCATGCCCCCGCCGTTTGCCATTGCGCACAGTTTATTGCGCTACTGGTCTGAATTACCAGATTAAATTACTCGCTCTCAATTGACCGGCGCACGGGACCGATAGGATATAGCTTCGGCTATATGGATGCGCGCGACATCCGCTGACCCCGCCAGATCGGCAATGGTGCGCGCCACGCGCAACACCCGCGTATAGCCGCGTGCCGAAAGGCGTAGCGCACCCATCGCCTGTGTCAGCAACGCCTGTCCTGCCGCGTCGGGCTTTGCCGCATCCTCCAGCCAAGCGCCATCCGCCTCTGCATTGGTGCGCGGGCCGTCGCTGCCATAACGCGCGCTCTGCAGATGCCGCGCGGCGGCGACCCGCGCCGCGACGCTCGCGCTATCCTCCGAGCGCGCAGGGGTGAGGAGGTCGGCCGCGCTCAGCGCCTCCACCTCGACGCTCAAATCAATCCGGTCGAGCAACGGCCCCGACACCCGTGCCTGATAATCTGCCGCGCAGCGCGGCGCGCGCGAACAGGCGCGGCTGGCATCGGCCAGATGACCGCAGCGGCAAGGGTTCATCGCCGCCACCAACTGGACGCGCGCAGGGTAACGGACATGCGCGTTGGCGCGCGCCACGCTTACCACCCCTGCTTCGAGCGGCTGGCGCAAACTGTCGAGCACCGCGCGCTGAAATTCGGGCAATTCGTCGAGGAACAGGACGCCAAGATGCGCGAGACTGACCTCCCCCGGACGGACGCGTAACCCCCCGCCAACCAGCGCGGCCATCGACGCACTATGGTGCGGGCTGCGGAACGGGCGCGCACGCACCAACCGTCCACCATCAAGCGAACCAGCAACCGATGCAATCATCGACACTTCGAGCGCCTCTGCAGCCGTCAATTCGGGCAAGATACCGGGCAGGCAGGCGGCGAGCATCGATTTGCCTGCCCCCGGCGGCCCCACCATCAGCAGATTATGCCCGCCCGCAGCCGCAATTTCGAGCGCACGGCGCGCCACCTCCTGCCCCTTTACATGACAAAGATCATACCGGTTTTCAGGGGCCGGTGCCACCGTCGGCACGGGTGCGGGCAAATGGCCCGAATGATTGACATGGTTGAGTAATGCGGTGAGGTCGGGCGCGGCGACCACCTCCACCTCGCCCGCCCAAGCAGCTTCCCCCCCTTGCACGGCCGGGCAAATCAGTCCCTTCCCCTCTGCGCTGGCATGCAGCGCGGCGAGCAGGACGCCGGGCGTCGGGGCCAGACGCCCGTCGAGCCCCAATTCACCCACTGCAATGTAGGAGGCTAGAAATTCGGCATCGACCACCCCCATCGCGCCGAGTAAGGCCAGCGCAATCGGCAGATCATAGTGCGAGCCTTCTTTTGGAATGTCGGCGGGCGACAGATTAACGGTAATCCGCTTGGGCGGCAGGGCAAGGCCGACCGCCTGCATCGCGGCGCGCACCCGTTCACGGCTTTCGGCTACTGCCTTGTCCGGCAGGCCGACGATGACAAAGGCCGGTATGCCCGGTGCAATCTGGCACTGCACCTCCACCCCCAAGGCGTCTAGCCCGATGAATGCGGTGGTGGCAGCGATGGCGGTAATAGGGGAAATCCTTTGCATCCGCGCCAATGCTGCAGCCCGGTGGCCGTAACGTCTGACACGGGCGTTAGCACCTGTCGAGGGGCAGGCTGCCCGCCAAAATCGCGGTTCAAATAAGCACCCAAAAAATCAAGGTTAATTGGCATTTGACTGCCTCTGTTGGGGCAGCCGCAAGCACGCGCGCGCCAAAGGGTGCGACATGATAGCCCGCGAATCACGCCTATTTTCTTTCACGACGCTGTTTCTGGCGCTGGGTGCCCTGTGGTTTGCCCAGCCAGCATCGGCGCAAATCAGCGTTGATAGCGGCATATATGATGATGTCAGCCTGACCATCAGCGAGCAGAACGACAGCGGCTGGGTGCTGGTGGAGGATGGGGACAAAACACCCGCGACCAAGGGGGATGCCGCCCAGCGTTTCGCAGGCGATTGGGTGGATGAAGATGCCATTACCCCATCACGCACGCCCATTTATGCCGCTGGCCCCTTTTACCTTGTCAGCGCAGACACGGTGGAAATGATCGGCACGGTCGATAGCGACAGTCCGGCCGCTTTTGCCCAGATGCTGGCGCGTTATCCCACCATTCGCCGTCTCGTCATGGTCGATTGTCCGGGATCGGTTGATGAAGATGCCAATCGACTGCTCGCCCGCACGGTGCGGCGGGCTGGCCTCACCACCATCGTTCCGGCCGGCGGTTCGGTGCGTTCAGGTGCGGTTGACCTGTTCCTCGCCGGGCGCGAACGCATCGCGGCTGCAAATGCCGAATTTGGTGTCCATGCTTGGCGGGATGCCGATGGCCTCGGCCCCGCTGATTTCGCCGCAAATGATCCGGTCAATCAAGGCTATATTGATTATTATCGCGAAATGGGGATGAGCACCGATGCCGCCAGTCGTTTTTATGCATTGACCAACGCCACCCCGTTTGATTCGGTGCGCTACCTTAGCGCCAACGACATGGCGCAATTGGGTTTGGTGCAAATCGGCGCGTGAACGGTTGACTTTGACCTGCGAATCCCTTAGCGGCGCGGCCTGATTTGAACGATGTGCCCGCTCGGCACTCGCTTCACCCCTGTAATTTGAAAGAGACGGATTTTTTGCCATGAAGCGCACCTTCCAGCCCAGCAACCTGGTTCGCGCCCGCCGCCACGGGTTCCGTTCGCGCATGGCAACGGTCGGTGGCCGCGCGGTTATTCGTGCCCGTCGCGCCCGTGGCCGCAAGCGCCTGTCGGCCTGAGCCGATTATACTGCGCCGCCTGACGCGGCGTTCCCAATTTCTGGCTGTCAATGCGGGCGTCCGGGTGCCGGGCCCCGCATTTCTACTGCTTGTCCAGCCACGTGGCGATCAAAATGGATCATGCGCGGGATATGGCATTACCGCGACCAAGAAGCTGGGCAATGCGGTGGTACGCAACCGTGCCAAGCGGCGGCTGCGCGCGCTGATCCGCGAAATATTCCCCGAACATGGCCTGCCCGGTTGCGACCATGTGCTGATTGCCCGCAATGACGTGCTAAACGCAGATTTTGCGCGATTGCGCGCCGACATGGCCAAATCGCTACAAAAAGCGCGGCGACGGCTCGATACCCGCCTTGAAGAAACAAAGGCGGTTACCCAAGTGGACACTTCATGTTAGCGCGCGCGCTCATCCTCATCGCCCGAATGTGGCAAATTGGCCCGTCGCGCGTGCTGCCGCCGTCGTGCCGCTATCAGCCGAGTTGTTCAGCCTATGCGATCACCGCACTTCGGCGCTATGGCGCAATCAAGGGTGGATGGCTGGCGACGAAGCGGCTATTGCGCTGCCACCCTTGGGGCGGCCATGGCCATGACCCCGTACCTTGATGCATATTTTACCCCCAACAAAGGCCCGCAACCGTGGACGATAAACGCAATATTATCTTGGCGACGTTGATTGCCGCGCTGATTCTGTTTGGCTGGCCGATGGTGATGGGAAAGTTTTTTCCCGAAAGCGTCAAGAACACGCCCACTGCGACGGCAGCAAATGGTGCCACCACGGCGGCAAGTACGCCGGGTGCAGCAGCCACCCCGGTCACCACTGCGCCACGAGCACAAAATCTGGCCACAGCACTGGCAAGCGGCGGGCGAATCCCCATAGAAACGCCAACACTGCGTGGATCAATAAATCTGACAGGCGCGCGGATCGATGATCTGGTGCTGCTGGATTATAGCCAGACCATTGCACGTGGCAGCCCGCCGGTGCGATTATTTGCGCCCGGCGGCACGGCACACGCCTATTTCGCTGGCGCGGGCTGGACCGGTGCAGGCGCACCCAATGCGACAACCGTCTGGAGCGCGCCAGCTGGCGCACGATTGACCCCGGCCACCCCCGTTACCTTGACCACAACCAATGCCGCCGGGCAAAGCTTTGCAATCACCCTGTCGGTCGATGCGCAATATATGTTCACCGTCCGGCAGAGCGTGACCAACGGCGCGGCTGCGCCTGTTGCGCTCCGTCCCTATAATTATCTGACCCGCATGGGCACATCGCCGGATCCCGACAGCTATACCATCAATACCGGCGCGATGGGCGTGTTCGACGGAACAGCCGCATGGTTCAACAATGCGGAAATTGACGATGCGCCAGGCGCGACATTGACCCATCAAAGCAGGGGTGGGTGGCTCGGTTTTACCGACCATTTCTGGCTGGGTGCCATCATCCCCGCGCAAAATCAGCCGGTCGAAACCAGCTTTCGGCGGGCAGCGGGTGGCCTTTATCAAGCCGATTTTGCGGGCACCGAACGCATCGTCGCACCGGGGCAGTCACTTGTGCAAACCAGCCGAATCTTCGCCGGGGCCAAGGAAACCCGATTGCTCGACCATTATACGGATGAAGGTGGGGTAACCCTGCTCGACCGGGCGACCGACTGGGGCTGGTTCGCGCTGATTGCCAAGCCGATTTTCTACCTGCTCGACTGGCTGTTCCGGATGATCGGCAATTTCGGGCTGGCGATCATGTCACTGACGCTCATCATCCGGGGACTGATGTTCCCGATTGCGCAGAAACAATTCGCCTCCATGGCCGCGATGCGCATCGTCCAGCCCAAGATGAAAGCGCTGCAGGAAAAATATGCGGATGATAAGCCGCGCCTGCAGCAAGAGATGATGGCGCTATACAAGCAGGAAAAAATCAACCCGCTTGCCGGTTGCCTGCCCATCCTCATCCAGATTCCGATTTTCTATGCGCTTTACAAGTGCCTGATGCTAACCGTCGAAATGCGTCACCAGCCATTTTTTGGCTGGATCCACGACCTGTCCGCCCCCGATCCGGCAAGCCTGATTACGCTGGGCCAGCATTTCGGCATTACGGTGCCTGCATTTCTGGGGATTGGCGTGCTCGCTGTCCTGCTCGGCATTTCGATGTGGGCGCAGTTCAAGCTAAACCCGCCTGCGCCCGACCCCGTACAGCAGCAAGTTTTTGCCATCATGCCTTGGATGCTGATGTTCGTCATGGCCCCCTTTGCATCTGGGCTGCTGCTCTACTGGATCACCAACAACGTGCTGACCATAGCACAGCAACGGCTGCTATATTCGCGTTACCCCGAAATGAAGCAGGCAATGGCGAAAAGCTGAGCACGTGCAGGATGTAACGCCCCACAACGCCCAGTCGCAGGCCCAAGCGCAGGATGCAGCAATGCTGGAGGAGACGGCACGGCGGTTATTTTCGGGCCGTGTCGATTTCCTGCTTTCCGCGCCAACATTGGTGCATTTGCCCGCACCCGACGTGCCAGAAATTGCCTTTGCCGGACGGTCCAATGTCGGCAAATCGACGCTGATCAACGCGCTGACCGGGCGCAAAGCATTGGCACGCGCATCGAACACGCCGGGGCGAACGCAGGAATTGAATATCTTTGAAGTGGGCAGTCCGACGCTGTTTCGCATCGTCGATATGCCCGGCTATGGTTATGCCGAAGCACCCAAGACGGTGGTCAAAAAATGGCGTTTCCTTATCAATGACTATCTGCGTGGCCGGGCGGTGCTGAAACGAGCGATGCTGCTGATCGACGCGCGCCATGGCCCTAAGCCGGTTGATGCTGAGATTATGGACATGCTCGACACGGCGGCGGTCAGCTATCACCTCGTGCTCACCAAGGGCGATAAAATAAAGCCTAGCGCGCTTGCCGATATGGTCGGTCATTGCACCGAATTTTTGCGGCGACGGCCCGCGGCGCACCCGGTCATATTGCCCACCGCAGCCGAAACCGGCGAAGGGATAGCCGCATTGCGCGCCGCTGTGTTAAACGCGGCACAAGAATAGGGCGGCATGCCCCACCGACAGCCAAACAGGGGAGGCCACATATGAAGCTCGTCATCGGTAACAAAGCCTATTCGAGTTGGTCGCTGCGCGGCTGGCTGGCGGTCAAGGCGAGTGGGCTGGCTTTTGAAGAAGTCACCGTGCCCCTCTATGATGCCGATTGGGACAAAAGACGCGAGGGGGATGAATTTGCCCCATCCGCCGGAAAAGTTCCCATTTTGTGGGACGGTGACGACGTTGTTTGGGATTCACTCGCCATCATCGAACATTTGAACGACAAGACAGAGGGCAAGCGCGGTTTCTGGCCCGCCGATATGGCCGCACGCGCCATGGCCCGGTCGATGGCAGCTGAGATGCACTCGAGCTTTGCCGCGCTGCGCCGCGAGCATAGCATGAACATCCGCCGCATGTTTCCGCCCCAACCGCTGAGCGCGGAGGTCGAGGCGGATGTCCAGCGCATAATGCAATTATGGGCAGAGGCACGGGCACGTTTTGGTGGCGATGGTGATTATTTATTTGGTGCATGGAGCGCAGCGGACATGATGTTCGCGCCGGTCGTCACCCGTTTCATCACCTATCAGATCCCGGTGGCACGCTTTGCCTTGCCCTATATGCAGTCGGTGATCAGCTATCCGCACATGCAGGAATGGATTGGTGGGGCACAGGCCGAAGAATGGGTTATCGAAAAATATGAAGGGCCACCCAGCGCCTAGATATCCGCTGTCATCCGCTTGGCGTCATAGGGCGTGCCATCCTTTCGGGTATAACCAACGGGGGTAAAGAGCATATCAATGTCGCTATAGCCGCCATGGTCACCAGCGATGCCGCCGCCCATCACGACAAAGCTGCATGGCTGGTCGCTTTCGTTGATCAGATGATGGCCGTTTTCGATGCCTTTGGGCCAGATGGCGATATCCCGGGGCGCATGACCTGCCGCCCCCCATCCTCTATGAGCACCGCTTCACCGGCGACCATCACCAGCATTTCATCTTCGAGCGCATGCCAATGGCGCTGCGACGACCAGCCCCCCGGTTCAAGCGTCACATGGCTGGCGGTAAAATCGGTCAAGCCACCGATGCGCGCGAGGCGTCGATACCAGCGCTTGGCCATTGGCGCGTCAAAGGGGGCGGGATAGCCGGTCGCATTGCTGGGCGCGATGGCATCTACATCAATTTTGGGCATGGCTTTCCTCCTGCCCAAAGCTAGGCTAGCGGTGCACCGATGAACAGCCCCAACACCATCGATGTCGTCACGCTGGCCAGCGACCTGATTGCCGCAACCAGCGTCAGCCCCGCGCGCGGTCAAGTGTTTGATGTGCTTGAGGCTAGGCTCACGCCCCTAGGCTTTACCATCACCCGCACGCTCGACGGCGATGCCCCCGACGGGCCTGTAGAAAATATGATCGCCATCCGCCATGGGCGCGATGGTGCGCAGCATCTTGCCTTTGCCGGGCACGTCGATGTGGTGCCCGCAGGCGACGGCTGGACAGGTGATGCCTTTATCCCGCGCATCGCGGATGGCCGTTTATATGGACGGGGCGCTGCGGACATGAAGGGGGCGGTTGCCGCCTTCATCGACGCGGCGGCGGGCGTTCCCACAGATGCAGCGACCATCAGCCTGCTCATCACCGGGGACGAGGAAGGGCCAGCAATCCACGGCACCCGTGCACTGATGCAGCACATGGCAGCAGCCAATGTGCGGCCCGATTATATATTGGTTGGCGAACCATCGAGCATGACAATATTGGGTGATACGCTCAAAATCGGGCGGCGAGGCAGCGTCAATATCTGGATCCATGTGCCGGGGCGCGAAGGCCATGTTGCCTACCCCCATCTCGCCGACAATCCCTTGCCGCGACTTGTTGCCATATTGGCCGAAATTGACGCCATCGCGCTCGACGCTGGCAATGATTTTTTCCAAGCATCCAACATCGAAATCACCACGATCGACGTTGGCAACCCGGCGACCAATGTCATCCCGGCGACCGCCGATGCTCGGCTGTCGATCCGTTTCAATGACTTGCACAAGGGCGCAGATTTGGCCGATCGTATCACCGCCATCGTCCACCGCCATGCACCCGACGCGCGCGTGACCCCGCTGATATCAGGCGAAGCCTTTCGTACCCAGCCTGGCCCATGGGTTGATCTGGTCAGCGATTGCGTTGCAGAAGTGACCGGGCTGACCCCCGAACGTTCAACCACTGGCGGGACGTCGGATGCACGTTTTTTGCATGTGCTCGCGCCGATTGTCGAAATGGGGCTACCCAATGCGACAATGCACAAGCGCGATGAATCGGTGACACTCACCGACCTTGCCGCGCTCAGTGACATTTACCGCCGCATCATCCTTCGCGTCGCCGCTTTAGGATGAGGTAGAGCGCACCTGCCCCACCGTGGCGCGGGTGCGCGCCGCGCAATGCCAAAATATGGCGCGCATAGCCCCCATGGTCGAGCCAATGCGCCAATTCGCGACGGATCGCACCGCGCGGCGCTTCATCTGCCCCGCGCGCCTTGCCCGCGATAATCAGGATGACGCGTGCACCCGACAGGATAGCGCTGTCGATCGCGCGGGTCAGGCGGCTGTGTGCGCCCGCAAGATTGGAGCCATGCAAATCGATCGTCAGGTCTATTGCCAACCGACCAGCACGCACATCGCGTTCCCATGCCTTGTTCAGCGCATCTGCGGCGGTGCGTTGGGTGGGTGGCGGCGCGGTGGCGGAAGGCGGCGCTGCGGACTGGGCAATCTTCCTCGCGCGGCTGGTGGGCGCAACGGCGGCAGGCGTCGGGGCAGCCTGCAATATCGGCTGGGCCGGTTGTGGGCGCAGCGGTTTGACGCTCGCCTTTATCCGCCGCCACATATGTTCGCCGTCAGAGAGTTGGCGGGGTGGCATTGCCTATGGCTGGGTAAGGCGCGCCACGACCGGACGCGGCAACAGTAGCAAGGTTGTGCCACGCGCGCTCATCCCGCCTGCGATGGCGCGTGCTTCATCGCCCGCGCCCCAGAATGTGTCGAAACGGTTGCTCCCGCGAATGGCGCCGCCAGTATCCTGCGCAACCCACAATCCCGTCGCCTCTGCCCTATCCATGGCAAGGAAAACCGGCGCACCAAGTGGCACAAAGGCTGGATCGGTCGCAACGCTGGTGCGTGCGACAACCGGCACGCCGAGTGAACCAAGCGGTCCCGCCCCGGTCAGCGCGCGAAAGAAAACAAAGCTGGGGTTTTCATGCATGACCGCCCGCCCGCCATCGCGCTGGCGGCGCAAATAGGCCATGATGCCCTGCATCGACGCTTCGCCGGCTGCCAATTCGCCGCGATCGCGCAGCAACCGTCCGATACCGACATAGTCCCGGCCATTTTGCCCGGCATAGCCGATACGCAGCACTGTCCCATCGGCAAGGCGGACACGCCCCGACCCTTGGATTTGCAGAAAGAAGAACTCGACCGCATCCTCCGCCCAGGCGATTTCGAGCCCACGTCCGGCTAGCGCGCCGCCATCAATGGCCGAACGGTCATAATAGGGGACAAAGGCTGCGCCATCGACGCGCCCGCGAATGCGTCGCCCGGCCAAATTGGGCGAAAATTGACCCAAATCGACCTCAACCAAGTCGCTGGGCAGACCGTAGATGGGAACGTTGCACCGCGTGCTGCGTTGACGGCATCCCGCAATTTCGGGTTCAAAATAGCCGGTGGCGAGTGTGCGCCCATCGCCGACCTGTACCGTCGCAAAATTTTCGTTGAAGAAACGGCGGGCATCGCCGTCCACCGAAGTGACCGCAGCCGTGCACACATTGTCCCAGTCACCCGCCCGCGTCAGCCCGCTAGCATCAACGCGACGGCGCAGCGAAGGACAAGATGTACGAAAGGCGGCAAGCGCACGGCGCGCCATCGCATCATCCAGCGCCAATGTCGCGACCGCTGGCCCCGCCACCACTCCGCTGGCAATGGCATTAGCGCTATCGGCGGGCGGTGTCGGCGCGGCGATTGGCGTGCCGGGTGTAGCGGGCGTCGGGCGGGCGGCTGGGGAAGTGTTGGCGGTTGGGGCGGGACGCGGCGCGCTGGAAACCGGTGGGGCCGCACGCGGCGAACCATGCGGCACAATCCCCGCGCAACCGGCAAGCGACGGCACAACTATGCAAAGAGTGACAAAGCTGCGCACCGTCGAAGGTTGAGATGGGCCAACCGGCGCATCTCCAGCCAAGAACCTACGTAGCATCCGTCTCGTCAAGCAGCCAATTGGGGTTGGACGATTTGATCGACCGGACAAAGCTCCATCTATCGTGCGTCGTCATTGCGTCAGTCATCGACCCAGCGATAACCTGACCCGTCGCATCGCGGGTGATGGCGGCGATATCCGCCTCAAACGCCACGGTGATATGCGCCATGTCGCGAACCAATTCGGCATCGACGATACGTGCACTGTCGATATGGACGAGCCGGTTGTCGAGGCTTTCGCCGCGTTCAGCGCGCGCATCGACCGCCGCTTCAAAAGCAGCAAGACTGTCGGCATCGCAATATTTGGCGAGCGATTCCTTGTCCCCCGACCAAAAAGCTTCCAATATCAGGCGATAGGCACCCTCTGCCCCGCTCAGGAACCGGCCAACGTCAAAACTGCGGTCAGCGGCCAAAATATCGCGGATGCCGCGTTCGGCAATCGGATCATAGGCCATGACCATCGGCGCGGGCGCGTTGGCGCGTTCGCCGCTCACCGGTGGTGCAGGCACGGCATGGGGCGCGGGCTGCGCGCGCGGCGGCAGGTCATCGGCGTGGCGCACCACCCCATCCTCCCCATGCTTGCCCAGCACGGAATAGAGGCGCAGCCCCAAAAAGGCGGCAACCATAGCCAAGATGATGATCGTCGGTGTCGTCACAGCGCCAATAAGCCCATTTTCAAAACCCCACATAGCCTACATAGGGATGGTTCACAAAAGTTCAAACGCTCGCTTGCGCTTTTTATATTGCAGGGCAAAGCCTGAATAATCGCTTACGCGGCATATGGATGAGCGGCGGGCGGGTGTCCCATGCCCCCTACGGCGAAAAAGGGCAAATAATCGTGTCACGCGCACCATGTCCCCGCGAAAGCGAAAACCAAGGATGTGGCGGCCACAATTGCCTCACCGCCCGCCCGTGACCACCGCCACTGCGCCAACGCTGCGGTTGTCGGCGACTCCGGTCCAGCTGCCGTCCGCATTATGCGTCGCTGCGTTCAATTTGGAGCCAAGATCACTCGCGATCACCGGACGACCAAAGCGCGCCATTTGCGGGGCCAATTCGCTGCCCAGCGGGGTATTTTCGATAATATCGCCATCGCCCGCCATATAGAGGTTGGGCAGTGCAATCGCCTCCTCAGCGCTCATCCCAAAATCCAGCACGCCGACCAACGTCTTGAATACATGCATGATGATGCGCGGGCCACCAGCCGAGCCGACCGCCATCACCACCCGGCCCGATGCGTCATAGACGATTGTTGGCGACATCGACGAACGCGGTCTTTTCCCCGGCTGCACCCGGTTGGCGACGGGTGCGCCATCGCGTTCGGGCATCATCGAAAAATCCGTGAGTTCATTATTGAGGACAAAGCCACCCGCGACCAACTGGCTGCCGAACACCCCTTCCACCGTCGATGTCATGCTGGCGACATTGCCCGCCGCATCGGCGACGACAAAATGGCTGGTGGATGGCACTTCGCCATCGGGGCCGGGCGAACGCGCCTCTGCCCCTGGCGGGGTGCCGGGGGTGTAATTTTGCTGGACGGTGAAGGGCGATATCTGCCGCGCCCGGTCGCGCAAATAGGCTGGATCGATCAATCCGGCGGTCGGCACTGCGACAAAGCCAGGGTCCCCCACATAAAGGTCACGGTCGGCATAGGCGAGGCGCATCGCCTCTGCCATCACATGCCAACTCATGGGGTTGGTTGCACCCATGCGGTGCATATCAAACCCCTCTATCATATGCAGCATCGCAAAAACCGTCGTCGCGCCTGATGATGGCGGGCCCATGCCGCACACCCGATATTGGCGATAGGTGGTGCAAACGGGGTCGCGCGCTTCGGCTTGATAGGCAGCCAAGTCCGCCAGCGTCATATCGCTGGGGTTGTTGGCCGCACCGCGCACGGCGGCCACAATCGCGCGCGCAGGGCCACCACGATAAAAAGCATCGGGGCCGCGGCGCGCCACTTCGCGTAGGGTTGCGGCAAGCGCGGGATTGCGCAAAGTTTCACCCGTCCGTGCAGGCCGCCCATCGATGAAATAAATTGCCCGCGTCTCGGGCATATTGGCCCAGCGCCTGTCCGCACCTGCAAGCGCGGTGCCGAGCCACGGGCTGACAACAAAACCCTGTTCGGCAAGGCGGATTGCCGGTTCGAACAGTCGCGCCCAGGGCAAGCGGCCATAACGTTGATGCACCATTTGCGCGAGGCGGACATTACCCGGCACCCCCACCGACAGACCGCCGGGCACCGCTTCGCGCATCGACATCGGCGTGCCGTCGGCGTGGAGGAAACGATCCGGCCGGGCGGCGGCGGGTGCCTCTTCCCGCCCATCGACAGTGATGGTCTGACCGCTGGCCGCGTCATGATAGACAAAGAAACCGCCCCCGCCGATCCCGCTCGACTGTGGTTCAACCACCGTCAACGCCAGCATCGTCGCCATCGCGGCGTCGGCGGCACTGCCCCCAGCCTCCAGCATCTCACGCCCCGCCGCACTGGCGCGCATATCCGCCGACGAAACAAGCGCAGCGCCGCTCGCCACCCGCTCACCAGTCGCTGGTGCCCCGTGCACAACCGGCGCGGTATTTTCGGCGATAGGTGCGGCAGCTACCGGGGCAGTTTGCGCTGCAAGGGGTTGGGTGGACAGAGCGAAAAGGGCGGCACTGGCCGCCAAAAGAGTCATGGGACGGGTCATGGCCGCACAGTGGGGGCATCGGTCCCGCTGTGCAAGGGGCAAAAAATCGCCTATGGGCGCGCGAATGACTGAATTTGTCCGCCCGATATTGACCCTGCCGACCAGCGATACGGCAGATCAGCCACCGCAGAAATTACTGCTGCACAGTTGTTGCGCGCCCTGTTCGGGTGAGGTGATGGAGGCGATGAGCGCCAGCGGCATCGATTACACCATCTTTTTCTACAACCCCAACATCCACCCCAAAGAGGAATATCTGCTGCGCAAGGAAGAGAATATTCGCTTTGCAGAGGCGCACGGCGTCCCCTTTGTCGATGCCGATTATGATAGTGCTAATTGGTTCAAACGCGCCAAGGGTATGGAATGGGAGCCGGAGCGCGGTATCCGTTGCACCATGTGTTTCGACATGCGCTTTGAACGCACCGCGCTTTATGCGCACGAAAATGGCTTTCCGATCATCACATCCTCGCTGGGCATCTCACGCTGGAAAAATATGGCGCAAATCAATGACTGTGGCGAACGCGCGGCGAGCCATTATCCCGGCATCACCTATTGGACGTTCAATTGGCGCAAAGGCGGCGGGGCCGCACGGATGATCGAAATTTCCAAACGCGAACATTTTTACCAGCAGGAATATTGTGGTTGCGTCTATTCGCTGCGCGACACCAACGCCCACCGCGTGGCGCAGGGGCGCGAGGAAATTCGCATAGGCGAAAAATATTATGGCGACGAAGGACAGGATTGATCGCCACCTTGCCCTTCGCGCCATCCCCATGCTAGCGCGCCAGTAATGCGACGTTTGTTCCTCACCCTCGGTCTGTTTTTCGCATTGATGGGCGCCGGCCTGCATGTCGAGGCCGTGGAACACCCATGGTCGGAAAGCGCAGCGAGCCAGATGGCGCATCAGGCCAATGGGGACACCCAAGATGGTTCGAGCCAAAAATCCGCCGATCATGGCAGCATATGCCACCATCATTGCCCCAATGCAGCATTGGATGCGACGCGCAGCACGCCGTTTTTGACGCTGGTGGCGATGCGCCCCACCATCGCTGGTGCAGCACCCTTAGGCGGATTTAATTCGCGCCCGCCAATCGAGCCACCTGCCGCCTGATTCTGCCGCCGGGCAGCATCGCCATGCTGTCCGTAACTAGCTGCACGATCAGGATTTTCTTATGAAACACCCAATATGGGGAGCGGTGATGCTTGCCGCCCTAGCAAGTGCATCTGCACAGGCTGAACCTTTGAGTCTCGACGACGCCATCAACCGGGCGCTCAACGCCGCACCTGAAAATATTGTCAGCGCGGCTGCCATTGATGCAGCCCGCGCAGCACGGGTACAGGCAGCAATTCGTCCCGGCGGTGAAGTGACGATAGAAGCAGAGAACACCATTGGTTCAGGGGTCTATTCACGATTCAATCAGGCCGAAATTACCAGCAGTTACAGCCAGCCGATTGAACGCGGCGGACGCCGCGCCGCGCGCATCGCGCTCGCCGAACGGGATATTGCGCTGGCAGAGGCCAATGGCACGACCCGACGGCTCGACGTGGCGGCAGCGGTGGAGCGCGCCTTTATCGACGTCTTGATCGCCGATGCGATTGTCCAAATTGCCACCGCCCGCCTCAGCCAAGAGCAGGCAATACGCGCCGAAGCGTTGCGCCGAGTGCGCGGATATAAAGACCCACTATTTGTCGAAACTGCGGCCAATGGCCGCGTGCGCGAAGCGGAACTGGCGCTGGATGAAGCGCGCGCAGGTGCGGTCGCCGCGCGCGCGATGCTGGCCAGTTTCTGGGGTGGGGATGGTAACACCATCGTCGTCGAGGGGGACTTGCTGCGCCGCGATGGCATGGTCACGAACCTCGCCGTCGCCGACAATCAGCTTGCCGAAGCCGAGCTGGCCCGCGCCCGCGCTGCCATCGCCCAAGAACGCGCTCTGGCGCACAATGATTATCGCTGGAGCGCGGGTGCGCGGTATCTACGCGACAGTAATGATGTGGCTTTGGTTGCGGGTATCACCATCCCTATCGGCGGCAATCGTAATCGCGGCAATATCGCACAGGCCGAGGCGCAGGCACGACAGATTGCCGCCGAGCAGGCCGCCGATATGGCAACACGCCAGCGGCGGCTCGACTATCTGCTGGCCGCGGCAGAGGCCGCGCGCACCCGCGCCAACCGCTTGGCGAGCGAAATTTACCCCATCAACACCCGCACGCTTGAGCAGGTGCGTGAAGGTTATAATCGTGGTGGCTTTACCTTTCAGAACATCATGGATGCTGCCGATGCAATCGCAGCAACACAGGCGGATTGGTTGGCCGCCATCACCCGCTACCGCGACCTTTTGACCGAAATCGACCGGCTGACCGGGCGCTTTGCCGCCCTCGCAGCCCCCCAAGTGCAGGAGAATCTGCCATGAAATCGAACATATTGGCCATATTGGTCGTCACCGCTGTCGCTTGCATGCTTACCGCTTGCTTCCAAAGCCCCACCGCAGAGACCGACGACCATGCCCAAGGAGCAGAGTCACCATCGGGGCCGCATGGCGGCCGATTGTTGCGCGACGGCAATTTTTCCATCGAGTTGACGATATTTGAAGGTGGCCCGGCGCCACAATTTCGCGCCTATGCGACGCGCGATGGCAAAGCCATCAACCCGACGAGCGTCAATCTGACCGTCGTGCTACGGCGCCTTGGCGGTGCGGTAAATAATATTGTCTTCACTCCTTCGGGCGATTTTCTACAAGGCGTGGGGCCGGTCGAAGAACCGCATAGTTTTGATGTCGACGTCACGGCAGTGGTCGCAGGCCAACGACACCATTGGGCTTATGCCAGCCTCGAAGGGCGCACGCGCATCACCGCCGCAGCGGCACGCGAAGGGGGCATAACCATCGCCCATGCCGGGCCGGCCACCATCGGCGACACACGTGAATTATTCGGCACTGTCGCGCTGAACCCAAACGCGCGATCGGAAATTCGTGGGCAATTCCCCGGTCGCATCGTCAGCATCACCAAAAATGTCGGTGACCGGGTGCGACGCGGCGAATTACTCGCCCGTATCGAATCGTCCGAAAGCCTGCAAACCTATCCCGTTTATGCCAGCGTTTCGGGGGTTGTCGCCGAACGCAACGGCAATGTCGGCGATGTCACCTTTGACCGCGCGCTCTATGTGATCACCGATCCCGCAGCGACCAATGTTGAATTCAATATTTTCCCGCGCGACTTGGGGGCCATTCGCCCCGGCATGCGCATCGCCATAGAAACACTCGACGGACAAATAGTCGGTGACACCACGCTGTCCGGCTATCTGCCAGAGGGTAATCGTGCCGCGGGCACCGCGCTGATGCGCGCTTCGCTACCCAACCGTGATGGCCGTTGGCGCGCGGGAATGGCGCTGCGCGGTCGCGTGATCATCAACGCCGCACGCGTGCCGCTGGCCGTGCGCACATCCGCCATTCAGCGCTTTCGCGGCCTTGATGTCGTTTTTGCCAATTATGGCGAGGATTATGAAGCGCGCATGCTCGAACTGGGTCGCCAAACCAGCGAATGGACAGAGGTGCTGTCGGGCATCGATGCGGGCACCCCCTATGTTGTTGGCGGCGCATTTTTGGTGCGTTCGGACATTGAAAAGTCCGGCGCCAGCCACGACCATTGATCGGGAGCCAGAAGCCATGCTCCGCCACATCATCGGTTTTGCCATCCGCCAGCGCTGGTTCATACTGGCGTTGACGGCCATTTTGATAGCTATAGGCGCATGGAGTGCAACGCGCATTCCCATCGACGCCGTCCCCGACATCACCAATGTGCAGGTGCAAATTAACAGTGAGGCAGAGGGCTTTTCCCCGCTAGAGGCTGAACAGCGCATCACATACCCCATAGAAACCGCAATGGCTGGGGTGCCAGGGCTGGAATATACGCGTTCGATATCGCGTTATGGCCTGAGTCAAGTAACCGTCGTTTTTGCCGACGGCACCGACATTTATTTTGCGCGGGCGCAAGTCAACGAACGCATCCAGAGCATCAAATCGCAACTGCCCCCGGGCATCGAACCCGAAATGGGGCCGACATCAACCGGCTTGGGTGAAATATTTGTCTATGCGGTGGAGCCGGAGGCAGGTGCACGCAAACCCGACGGCAGCCCATGGAGCGCAGAGGATATGCGCACGTTGAACGACTGGGTGGTGCGCCCGCAAATGCGCGCCCTCCCGGGCGTAGCCGAAGTCAACGCGGTTGGCGGATATCAACGGCAATATCATGTTACCCCCAATGTCGATCAACTCGCAACGCTGGGTCTGTCGCTCGACGATATAGTGACGGCGTTGGACAGTAATAACGCCAATCAGGGCGCAGGTTATGTTGAACGGGCGGGTGAACAAATATTGATCCGCGTGCCCGGTCAGGCCGCCAATCAGGCGGACTTGTCACAGATTATATTGGCCACGCGCGGCGGCGTGCCCATCCGCATCGCCGATGTCGCCGATATCAGTATCGGCAATGAATTGCGCAGCGGCGCGGCCACGGAAAATGGCCGCGAAATCGTGATCGGTACGGTACAGATGCGTATCGGCGAAAACCCGCGCATCGTCGCCGAGGCAGCGGCACAGAAATTGCGGGATATTGGCGTGGCTCTCCCCGCAGGCGTCATTGCCCACCCGCTATATGACCGGACACTGCTCGTTGAACGCACGGTCGATACTGTTGTCAGAAATTTGGCCGAAGGGGCGCTGCTTGTCATCGTCATCCTGTTCATTCTGCTTGGCAATTTCCGCGCGGCGCTGATTACTGCGGCGGTCATCCCCATCGCCATGCTGATGACGCTGACCGGGATGGTGCATGGGCGGGTTTCGGCCAATCTGATGTCGCTGGGCGCGCTGGATTTCGGGTTGATCGTTGATGGTGCGGTTATCATCGTTGAAAATTGCCTGCGCCGTCTTGGCGATGCTCAGCATAAATATGGCAGATTATTGAACCGCGATGAACGGTTTGACCTTGTTGCAGATGCAAGTGCGGAGGTCATCAAACCCAGTGTGTTTGGCGTCATCATCATCACCGCAGTCTACCTGCCGATTTTGGCGTTGCAGGGCATAGAGGGAAAGACTTTTCACCCGATGGCGATCACTGTCATTTTGGCGCTGACCGCCGCACTCCTCCTCTCCCTGACCTTTGTGCCTGCGGCCATTGCGCTGTTTGTAACGGGCAAGGTCGAAGAAAAAGAAGGCCGGGTCGTCACCGGACTGAAACGCATCTATGCACCTATACTCGACTGGGCGATCCCCCGCGGTAAGTTGCTGGTTGCCGTTGCTCTGCTGCTGATTTTGGCCTGCGGGGCATTGGCAACGCGCTTGGGGTCCGAATTTATCCCCAACCTCGACGAGGGGGATATTGCCATGCATGCGCTGCGCATTCCCGGCACCAGCCTTAGCCAAGCCATCACGATGCAAACGGCGCTGGAGCGGCGCATTCGCCAATTCCCCGAAGTATCACGCGTCTTTTCCAAAATCGGCACCGCCGATATTGCCAACGACCCGATGCCGCCATCTGTCGCCGACACATTCATCATGCTGAAACCGCGCGATCAATGGCCAAATCCGCGCAAGACCCGCGATGCACTGGTTACCGAACTAAATGCCGCCGTCAGCGCCTATCCCGGCAATAATTATGAATTCACCCAAACGGTACAAATGCGGATGAATGAATTAATCGCCGGGGTGCGGGCTGATGTCGCAATAAAATTATTCGGTGACGACCTCGACCAGCTATTATCCCATGGCGAGAGGCTGCGCGAAATTGCCGCTGCCGTGCCGGGGGCAGAGGATGTGAAATTGGAACAGGTGACCGGTCTGCCCGTCCTGTCCGTAGCACCCCGCCGCGACATGTTAGCCCGTTATGGTATTTCGATGCGCAGCGTGCAGGACACGGTTTCGACCGCAATCGGCGGCAGACAAGCCGGACAGATATTCGACGGTGACCGCCGCTTTGCAATCGTCGTTCGCTTGCCCGAATCTGTCCGTACGGATTTGGATGCGCTGGGCCGATTACCGATCGCTGTACCCATTGCTGGTGGTGGCTTTGTTCCGCTCAGCGAAATTGCCGAAATCAAACTTGCCGCCGGGCCAAATCAGGTCAGTCGTGAAAATGGCCGCCGTCGCGCGGTTGTCACGGCCAATGTACGTGGACGCGACCTTGGCAGCTTTGTTGCGGATGCGCGCGCACGGATCGACGCGGTTGATCTGCCCGAAGGCTATTATGTCGAATATGGCGGCACATTTGAACAATTGGAAAGCGCCGCATCCCGCCTGCAACTGGTCATTCCACTGGTGCTGGCGCTGATTTTCGGCATGTTGTTCACGCTGTTCCGGTCGGTCAAGGATAGTTTGATCGTTTTTTCCGGCGTGCCCTTGGCGCTGACCGGCGGAGTATTGGCACTGGCCATACGCGGTATCCCGCTTTCGATATCTGCAGGGGTTGGCTTTATTGCGCTGTCCGGTGTCGCGGTACTGAACGGCGTTGTGATGCTGAGCTTCATTCGTGATTTACGCGCAAGCGGGATGGCAAGATTGGCGGCAATCCGCGAAGGGGCGCTGACCCGACTGCGTCCAGTGATGATGACCGCACTCGTCGCCAGTCTGGGCTTCGTCCCCATGGCGTTCAACGTCGGCGCAGGGTCAGAGGTGCAGCGCCCATTGGCCACCACCGTCATCGGCGGCGTCGTTTCGGCAACATTGCTCACCCTCATCCTGCTCCCCGCACTTTATGCATGGAGCACCGCCAAGGATGATCTCTAAGGAAAATCGGCAAAGTCCCCGCCATGGTGGCGGCGCGCGGCGTCGCTGCGCGTCGGGTCGGCCGCAAGCCGCGCAAATATCGTCGCCGCATCGGGGCCATGGTCTGCAAAGCTGAAACCATAGTCGCGCGCCAACCGCCCGTCGCTCAGCGGATAGTCAGCGTGCGGGGCAACGCCGTGCCAAATGTCAAAACCTGTCGGCGGGTGCTCGATGGCGCAGAGGAAAAGGCGCGCCAAATCGGCAAAGCTGATCCCCTGCCCCGGCGCGGCGTCGGCCATATCCGCCACCGCATGGCCGATGCGCAGCACGCGGACGGCAAGACCATATTTTTGCGCATATAGGCGGCACAGTCCTTCCCCCCACAATTTGCTGACCCCATAGCGTGTGTCGGGCGCGGGCAGGCTGTTTTCATCAATCGCCGCGCTGCGCGGATGGAGGCCGAGGACATGCATGCTGCTGGCAAAAATATATTGGTGCACACCCGCCGCGCGCGCAGCTTCAAACAGGGTCAGCATCCCCGTCACATTGCTGTCGATGACGGTTTGCCATTGGCGCTCGCCATGCCAACCGCCGCTGCCGCCCAAATGGATGATGGTCGATACGCCCGCCACTGCGCGGCGCATGGCACGTACATCCGCCAACTTGCCGCGCACGAAATCTTCACCCGCATCCAGCCGCCATATCCGCCGCTGATCGGTCAATCGAACGCGATGCCCCGCCGCTGCCAAGGCTGGGCGTAACATCGTGCCCAGCGCGCCCGCCGCGCCGGTGAGAAGGATGGATGCACTCAACCCGCAGCCCCCTGTCGCTTGGCCAGCAACGCATTGCGCGCCAATTGCAGCGGGTTGAGCGCCGCGCCATCCATCCCGCGTGTCATATTCCCCGCATGTCGCCGGACGTGGAGCGTCACCATATCCATCCGCGCGACGTTAAGCCTGTTACGCTCGGCGCGGGCGAACCAGTCCAAATCCTCCCCATAGCGCAAGCGAGCATCGAAAACCCCATTGCTGGCAAAGGCACGCGCACGGTACAACCCCGCCCCGATATAATAAACAAACCCTTCCGCCGGACTGCCGACAAAACCGAATTTGCCGTCCCGTTCGACCTCCATCAGCTGTGCATGGCCGATGACAACATCGGCTTCGGGCGATTGGTCGAGCCGGGCCAGCGATGCGGCCAACTTACCGACCGGCCAGATGTCATCGACATCGATAAAGCCAATCAGACTGCCCATGGCCGCCCGCAAGCCCATATTACGCGCGGCGGCCGGCCCGGCGTTGGCGATACTGAGTAGGCGCACCTCCACAGGCAGCGCGGCGATCGCACTGGCCAGGTCATCGGTTGAACCATCGTCGACGACGATAATCTCAAGCTTGGGATATTGTTGCGCCAAGACAGAGCCTATGGCGTCAGCCAGAAAATCCGCGCCATTGTAACAGGGGATGATGACCGACAGCAAAGGACAATCATCGGCAAATGGTGCGTCACGGCCCAAGTCCCGCGGCGCGGCAATAAAGTCGGACAACATGGGTGGGATGGCGGCGCGATCATCCCCCAACATCAGCCGCGCCAGAGGCAATGCACGCAGCACATTGGCGATAAAGGCAGCCGTCGCCTCACCCGCATGGGGGAGTTGCGCCATCGTCGTAAAGCTCGCCGCGCCAATCATTTCCGCCCGGTCAATCACACAAAATTGTGCGGTCCCATCCGCTATTTGCGGGGTTATCACCCCACGCAGAGGCAGTGATTTAGTGGTGCAATTACCCAAGAATATGACCGCCTTTTCACCGCCATCAGCCCCGCCGCCACCCAGAAACTGGGGATTAAAATGCGCAAAGTCAGCTAGATTGTCTGGGTTTAGCTTGGCAGTGCAGTAAAGGCTGTGCGCATGATATTGCCCATCCTCATCTGACGCCAAAAGCACATAATCATCGCCAACATAGGCCATGCCAGCGTTGAGCGCCCCCAAGGCGGTGGTGGATTTGCCAACCCCGCCGCGCCCGGTAATCATCAGCCCGCCCTGTGCATTGCCGACCACAGCGGCATGGACCAATTGCGCACCCTGCGCGCGCGCCCACCAATGCAGCAAGGTGCGCAGCGGCGATGCCTGCGTCCAATAGGGCAGGCTTTGTGACGAACGTAGCCAATATATCCCCTCCGCACCCGGTGCGTCATAGAGGGCGAGCGAAAACTCACTCCAGTGAAAGGCGCTCAAAATATCGCGGCTGTGCATCGTCCAAATATCGCCGCGATCCGAAAAACAATGGCGACCAACTGGCGCGGGCGGCATGGCAATGTCGCCTTCATCGCCCGCCCAAATGAAAAAATGCGCATCCGCCGCGCCGGCAACCGGCATCTCCAAATGGCTGAGCGCACCGAATAAAAGATTGCAGAGGCTTTCGCTGCCAAAGGCCAAGCGGATGCGTTTGCCGAGCAATTGCACATCGCGTGTAACCGGCTTGTCGCCGATTGCCGCCATTGTTGCGGCGCGCGCAGCGTCAAAAAATGCACGCTGTGCGCTCTCTGCCATCAGGGGCAAATCGCTGCGGTGGCTGGGGGTCATGCGCGTATCGCCGTGGGGGCTGCCGTAGGGGCCGTCATCGGGGCTGGCACCCGCTGTACCAATCGTCCGTCCACCAGATCATAAATATGGTCAGCATGACCGATAAGGCGGGCATCATGGCTGGCCAAAATCACCGTCGGCGCGTCGCCAGAGCATTTTGCGGCGCGCAAAATCGAAACCAGAATATGTCGGACAGCCGCCGCGTCGAGATGGTTGCTCGGTTCATCGAGGAGGAGGAGGCGCGGTTGCCCCACCAGCGCGCGGGCAATGGCGATACGCTGTCGCTCGCCGCCCGACAGATCATTTGCGCCATCAACCATCTGCGTGTCGAGCCCATCGGGCAAGGCCGCAACAAATTCGTCAAGCCCCGCCGCCGCCAGCGCATGTTCGAGCGTCAATGGATCATGGAACACACGTTCGCACAATATATTGTCGGCGATGCTGCCCCGAAAAAATGCCGGATGTTGCGGCACATAGCCAATACGCGCGCGGTATAGTGCAGGGTCAAGGTCACGCACATCAACGTCGCCCAGCCGGACGCCGCCGCTTTGCGGTGTGTGCAACCCCATGATCAATTCGATCAGCGTAGATTTACCCGCCCCGTTGGGTGCAACGATGGCGATGCACGCCCCCGGTGTAACAACCATATCCGCGCCGTTCAGCAAGACGCGTGCATGACCATCATGGGTAAAGGACAGTGAATCCACGCACAAATTTTGGGTGAAATCGGGCAATGCCACGCCGCCAGTTGGCGCAGCCTTGCCGATCGCAAATATCGCATCGACCCGTTGTAGCGCCGCATCCCCCGCCATCAGCGTCGGGATGTGCCCGGCAACCGCGCCCACAGCGCCCTGCAATTGGTTGGCGGCAACGACAAAGGCGGCAAGCGCACCCAGCGTCAAATGCCCCTGCGTCACCAGCCACCCGCCAAAAATCAGCGTAACAACCGCAGCGATCGTCGCAACCATCGCGCTGACTTGGGCATTGGCAACGCCGCGCGCCGCCATCTCCACCCCTGCTGCGCCCAGCACCTCTGCCTCGTCGCGATATCGGGCCAATATCCGCGCTTCATTGCCATGATATCTGCTGGTGCGCAGCATGGTGATGCGCCGCTGCGTCGCCACCGCAAACCCCTCATAAGCCGATTGAAAACCGGCTATCGCGCCGCGCAGCCGTGCTGCACCCCAATATCCCCACCAACGCAAAAATGGCGTGAGGATGAGGAGGAGGAGGGTGAGCGGCCAACTAATAAAAGCGAGCATCGCGGTATAAAGCAGCACGGGCGCGATGGCGGGCAGTACGCTCGCCAACAAGGCATGGGTCATTTGATCGACCCGGTCTGCCTCCGTCACGATGCGGCTGTGCAGTCGTGCATGGTCAATCAATCCATGATCCGCCCATCGCAGATTGTGCAAATGCTGCATCAACTGCACGCGCACATCGCTGCCCACCGCCCGCACCGCCCGGGCGGTTGGACGGGCGCGCGCAACCATGATCAGCGCCCAGAGCGCCCGCAGCGCAAATATCGCTGCGCCGCCCCATAATATGGCGCCAAAATCGCGCGCGGGGATCGCTACGTCGAAGATATGACGCACCTGCCACAAGACGGGCAAGGTAGCGAGCGGCGCAATCAGGCTCACCATGCTGATGGTTGCGAGCGACCAGCGCCGCGCCCCGACCAATTGCCAATAAAACCGCCAATGGGGGGTGCGACCGATCATGCCCCTTGGCTCGATTGCATCGCGCCGCGCGCGCGCCGCCACAACCAGCGCGCCGTCATGCCGGGGATCGCACCCGACCAGCTACCCACCGCAAAGCGTGCCAGCGATGTTGCCCGTTCCACCGGTAACTGCCCTTTGTCTGGTGGTGTGCTGAGGCGTGCGGCAAATCCGCGCTGTTCCATCCGTTCAACCCAACAGGGGCGGCGCGTGGTCAACGCCTGCGCCTTGGGCGGCAGCTGCACCCTCATCTCCTGTCCCAAAAAATGGATTGCCGCACCCAGTCGCGCGCGCACCCGCGCCATATCCGCCAATTTGCCGATGGCATCCCAGTCAATCCCATCACCATCGACCCGCAGAATCTGCATCGCATCGGCAACCCAGCGCAATGCGGGCAGCGGGTCAGGCTTTAGCCCATGAACCAAAGTGTGAAACAGCAAGTCAGTTGGTGACGGCCGCAAAGCTGTAACATTACCCAAAATCAAGGGCTGGGCGTGGGTCCAAAATCGGGCATCGCCTTCTGCGCGCGCGCATTCTGCAACCATCCGCCAGTGGAGGTCGATCTGATCGCCCGCGCGATTCAGCAGCGGCAACGCGCATTGCATGGCCAGAAAATCCTTTGGCCGCGCACGCGCCAATGCCGCCACCCCGTCATTCGCGATGCGCCAGCCCGCCCCCTCCAAAACTGCTAGCGCATCAAATGCCTGCGCGCGATGCACCACCAGATCCACATCTGACATTGGCCGCAAGCCGGGGCTGGCATAATAGCAGCTAGCGAGCACCACCCCTTTGGAAAATAGGGTGGCGATACCCGCCTGCTGCAACCGCCCCGCCACCTCCTCCGCACGTTTGAGCGCCTGCTGCACGCTGACCCAAGCGTGACGATATACCCCCGCCATCCGGCCCAGCGATGCATGTTCGACCCCCAACCGCCGCAAATTGGCGTGAAGCAAGGGCAATAAGCGAAAACTGCCGCCATCGAGCTGCTGTTCAAAATCAACCGCCGCATCCCATGCGGCAAAGGCTTGTCGCGCTTCGTCACCGTTCCCCAAAGCGGCGTGCAGCAGCAAAATCTGCGGCGCGTCAGGCCAAAGATGATAACGGGTCACGCCGCGCTCGACGCCCGGCGCCGCGCCAGCGTCTGGCGCAGCATTGTCAGCGCTTCCCCCGACGCATCGGGTCGATGCAGCATCATATTGCCGCCATGCACGCGGCGATAGAGGGTGAGTGCATCGCAATCGGCCATCACTGCCCCGGCATCCGCGGCGCGGGCGGTCCATTCGATAACCTCCCCACTCGGCAAGCTGGGGTCAAATCCGCCGACATGTTCAAAAATGGCGCGGCGCACGAGCATCGTTCCCGCCAAACGCCCTGCCATGTCGGGACCAATGCGGGGCGCGGCGACACCCACCTTATCGCGGCACTGGCGCACCTGACCAAAGACAATGTCGGCACCTGTCGCCGCCATCTGGCCTAACCGCATCGCCACGCTGTCGGGTGGCCAGCTGTCATCTGCATCGAGAAAGCCGATGATATCGCCGCTGCTTGCCCACACACCGACATTGCGCGCTGCACCGGCCCCTTGACGCGACTGGCGGATCAACCGGATACGGGAGCCATAGGACAGGCAAATTTCGGCGCTCGCGTCCGCCGAACCATCATCCACAACGATTATTTCATCCGCCGGGCGGCTTTGATCCAGCACCGAATCGAGGGCATCGGCAATGAAAGCTGCACCATTATGGCATGGCAGGATGATACTGATGCGCGCCATCGACGCTCAATCCGCAACCTCTACCGCGCGCGGTTGCGGCCAGCCCCCTTCGTCCACATCATGCACCGGGTCGAGCAGCAACATATCGGCAAGGTCGGCATGCACGTCAAATGTCGGCGGTGCAAAATCCATGGCTGGCGCGGCATCGAGCGCCAAAGCCGGGCCATTGCCAGCACGCACCAGATCTTGCGCTGCCAGTTCGGTTAAAAAAATGCCCACGCTGGCCATTGCCTGCGCACCGTCGATGCCGGTCGCTGTTGCCAGCCGCGCGGCAATAGCCGACATTGACCAACCCGCCTCCACCGCTTGCCAGATGAGGCCGCCGGTACCACGCGCATCAAAATAATGGCCGTTGCCATGGTGCATGATGATCGCCTCACCATCGATGGTTTCGCTCACCACCATCGGTGCATTGGGCCAGATTGCCGCCGCATCCTGCCAATTAATCTGCACGTATTTCCCCCCAAACCGTCCCCCGCCCTAGGACCGATAGAATAATAATCAGCGCATATCTTTGCGCAATGTCAATCGTAGAAACCATCTTGCCGGGACGACAGGCCAGCACACGCTGGCCACCAACGCCGTGAAATATTATTACGCGCGCCTTGCACAATCGCGCATCTGGGCGCATGGGAATCGCCGATTCCCTAAGCGCGAGGCATAGATGCGACAGATTGACCATTTTATCGCTGGCACCACCCCCAAGGCGACACGTTTCGGCGATATTTTCGACCCGAATGAAGGGCATGTGCAAGCGCAGGTCGCGCTGGGCGATAAGGATGTGCTCGATGCTGCAGTTGCAGCGGCAGAGGCGGCGCAACCGGCCTGGGCGGCGACCAACCCGCAACGCCGCGCGCGGGTGCTGTTCCAATTCAAGGCGCTGGTCGAAGCGCATATGGATGAACTTGCCCATCTGCTCGCCAGCGAACATGGCAAGGTGGTGGCCGATGCCAAGGGTGACATCATGCGCGGGCTCGATGTCGTCGAATTTTGCATGGGCATTCCGCACGCGCTCAAGGGTGAATATACGCTGGGCGCGGGGCCGGGGATTGACGTTTATTCGATGCGCCAACCGCTCGGCATTACGGTTGGCATCACCCCGTTTAATTTCCCGGCGATGATCCCCCTTTGGATGGGCGCGGTGTCAATCGCCTGCGGCAATGCCTTCATTTTGAAACCATCCGAACGCGACCCCAGCGTGCCGGTACGCTTTGCCGAATTATTCCTAGAGGCTGGGCTGCCTACTGGCATTTTTCAGGTGGTTCATGGCGACAAGCAAATGGTCGACGCGATCCTCGACCATCCGGCGATCAGCGCGATCAGCTTTGTCGGTTCGTCCGACATCGCCCATTATGTCTATGAACGCGGCGTCGCGGCGGGCAAGCGGGTGCAGGCAATGGGCGGGGCCAAAAACCACGGCATCGTCATGCCCGACGCCGACCTTGACCAAGTGGTCAATGACCTTGCCGGGGCCGCCTTTGGCAGCGCGGGCGAACGCTGCATGGCGTTACCCGTCGTCGTGCCGGTCGGCGACGACACCGCCGAACGACTGCGCGAGAAACTAATCCCCGCCATCCATGCGCTGCGCGTCGGCGTGTCGACCGACGATGCTGCCCATTATGGCCCGGTGGTCACCGCGCAGCACAAGGCCAAGGTCGAAGGATGGATCGCCAAATGCGCCGCCGAAGGGGCCGAATTGGTAATCGACGGGCGCGGCTTTACATTGCAGGGGCATGAAGCAGGCTTTTTCATCGGCCCCAGCCTGTTCGACCATGTCACCCCCGACATGGAAAGCTACAAAGAAGAGATTTTTGGTCCCGTCCTCCAAATGGTGCGCGCCAATAGCTTTGAGGAGGCATTGGCCCTGCCCAGCCGCCATCAATATGGCAATGGCGTCGCCATCTTTACCCGAAATGGCCATGCAGCGCGCGAATTTGCCGCGCGGGTCAATGTCGGCATGGTCGGCATCAACGTTCCTATCCCGGTCCCCGTTGCCTATCACACATTCGGTGGTTGGAAGCGTTCGGCATTTGGCGACACCAACCAGCATGGGATGGAAGGGGTGAAATTCTGGACCAAGGTCAAGACGGTGACCGCTCGATGGCCCGATGGGTCGGCGGATGGCGGGAATGCCTTTGTAATCCCCACCATGGGCTAAGCAGGGCACATCGGGCCATGCCGCGGCAAAGCCATCAATCAGCATCCCCTTTTGAAGCCATATATGGCTATTGCCGCGCGGTGCGGGTCGGCAACCACATCCATGTCGCGGGCACCGCGCCGGTCGAGCCCGATGGCACATCGACCGTGGGGGATGCCGGGGTGCAAGCGGCACGTTGCCTGACGATCATCGCCGAGGCGCTCGACGCATTGGGCGCATCCTGCCGCGATGTCGTGCGCACGCGTATGTACATCACCGACGCTGCCGATGCCGATGCGGTGGGCCGCGCACATGGTGCAGTGTTCGGGGATATTCGCCCGGCCGCAACGATGCTTGTTGTTCCGGCCCTCATCCGCCCCGAATGGAAGGTGGAAATCGAAGCGGATGCAATAGTGGAAAATGCAACATGACTGACCAGTTTCAACTGACCGACGACCAACTCGCCATTCAGGATATGGCGCGCAAATTCACCGCCGATCGCATCACCCCCTTTGCTGCGGAATGGGACGAAAGCCACCATTATCCGGTCGATGTCTGGAAAGCGGCGGGTGAGCTGGGCTTTGGCGCCATTTACGTGGCGGAGGAATCGGGCGGCATTGGCCTTGGTCGACTCGAAGCGGCGCTAATTATGGAGGCAATGGCCTATGGCTGCCCGGCAACCAGCGCCTATGTTTCCATCCATAATATGGCGACGTGGATGATTGATCGCTTTGGTTCGGCGGAGCTTAAAACACGCTTTCTGCCGCAGTTGGTCAGCATGGAAAAAATCGCCAGCTATTGCCTGACCGAACCGGGTTCGGGTTCGGATGCCGCCGCGCTGAAAACCAGCGCGCGACTGGACGGCGACCATTATGTGCTGAACGGCACCAAACAATTTATTTCGGGTGCCGGCTATAATGATGTCTATGTCGTCATGGTGCGCACCGGTGACGAAAAATCCAAGGGTATCAGCTGTCTGGTCGTCGAAAAGGATATGCCCGGCCTGTCCTTTGGCGCGCCGGAAAAAAAGCTTGGCTGGAACGCATCGCCCACCGCGCAGGTGATTTTTGATGATTGCCGCGTGCCAGTTGCCAACCGCGTCGGGGCAGAGGGGGATGGTTTTCGTTTCGCCATGGCGGGGCTCGACGGCGGGCGGCTCAACATCGGGGCCTGTTCGCTTGGCGGGGCGCAACGCTGTCTCGATGAAGCGGTCAAATACACCAAGGAACGCCAGCAATTCGGCCAAGCGGTTGCCGATTTCCAGAACACCCAATTCATGCTGGCGGATATGGCAACCGATTTGGAGGCGGCACGTGCGCTCCTTTATCTGGCAGCAGCAAAGGTCAGCGCCAACGCCCCTGATAAGAGCAAATTTTCGGCGATGGCCAAGCGACTAGCGACCGACAATGGCAGCAAGATTGTCAATGATGCGCTGCAATTATTCGGCGGCTATGGCTATTTGAAGGATTATCCGATCGAACGTTTCTGGCGCGATTTGCGCGTCCATTCGATATTGGAAGGCACCAACCAAGTGATGCGGATGATTGTTGGCCGCGACCTGTTGCGCCAATGACCGGCGATGTCCTGACCTTTGTCGATGGCGCGGCGGGGCGCATCCGCCTCAACCGCCCGGGGGCCATCCATGCGCTGACGCTCGATATGGTGCACGCGATGACGAAAGCACTCGTTGCGTGGCGCGATGATGCGCGCGTGACGCACATCCTGATCGACCATGCCGATGGGCGTGGCTTTTGCGCGGGTGGCGACATTGCCTTTTTGCGCAACAGCGCGCTCCACGACGACGGTGTTTCGGGGCGGCGCTTTTTCCATGACGAATATCGGCTGAACCATTTGATTTTCACTTACGCCAAGCCAGTCGTCGCCTTCATGGATGGCATTACCATGGGCGGCGGGGTCGGGATTTCGCAGCCCGCGCGCTTTCGTGTTGCAACGCCTGCAACGCGGCTGGCCATGCCCGAAACCGGTATCGGCCTTTTCCCCGATGTTGGTGGCGGCTGGTATTTGTCGCGGCTTGCCGGGCGTTTGGGGCAATATCTGGCGCTGACCGGCGCGCGGCTCGACGGGGCGGATTGCCACCATGTCGGCTTGGCCAGCCATTTTCTGTCGGGCGATGCAATAGAAGCGGCCAAGCGCGCGCTGGTTGCGGGCGATGATGTGGCGAGCAGCCTTGATGCGCTGGCGGAACGCCCCGGCGATGCACCCATTGACGCGCATCTGGATGATATTGCCGGCCATTTTGCCGCCGATGCTTATGAAGATATTCTGGCCAGCCTTGCCCAAGATAGCGGGGATTGGGCTGCAAGCATCCGCCACCTGTTGGACAGCAAAAGTCCGCAGACCTGCAAGGTGGCGCTGCGCCAATTGCACGACAGCCTGTCATGTGCCGATTTTGCCGATAATATGCGGATGGAATATCGCATCGCATCGCGCGTCCTCACCCGCCCTGATTTTGCGGAGGGGGTGCGCGCGGTCATCGTTGACAAGACCAATGACCCCGAATGGAACCCGGCAACGCCGGCGGGGGTAACCGACGCATTGATTGACGCGATTTTCGCGCCGCTCCCCGCCAACGACGAATGGACCCCATTATGACGTATGAAACCATCCTTGTGGAGCAGCGCGGCGCGGTCACGCTCGTCACGCTCAATCGGCCCCAAGCGCTCAATGCGCTCAATTCGGCGGTGCTCGCCGATTTGCTCACCGCCTTTGCCGCCTATGAAGCCGACGATGGCCAACGCTGTCTGGTTCTGACCGGCTCTGAAAAAGCCTTTGCGGCGGGCGCCGATATCAAGGAAATGTCGGGGCAGGGCTTTGCCGAAATGTATGGCAGCAATTTTTTCGCCGGATATGAACAGCTTACCCGTACGCGCAAACCATGGATTGCGGCGGTCGCTGGTTATGCGCTGGGTGGCGGGTGCGAACTTGCGATGATGGCGGACTTCATCATCGCCGCCGACAGCGCCAAATTCGGCCAGCCGGAAATCAAGCTGGCGGTAACGCCGGGGATGGGTGGCTCGCAGCGACTGACCCGCGCGGTCGGCAAGGCCAAGGCGATGGATATGTGCCTGACCGGGCGGATGATGGATGCAACCGAAGCGGAAAGCGCGGGCTTGGTTTCACGCATCGTCCCCGCGGCCGATCTGGTGGATGCGGCGATAAAGGCCGCTGAAACCATTGCAGCCATGGCGCCGCTCGCCGCGCTGGCCGCCAAGGAAATGGTCGACGCGGCCTTTGAAACGACGCTGGCACAGGGCATCGCCTTTGAACGACGGCTATTCCATGGTCTGTTCGGAACGACCGACCAGAAAGAGGGGATGGCCGCCTTTGTCGAAAAGCGCCCGGGCAATTGGACGGGCAAATAGGGGACAAGCGTCATGAAAATTGCATTCATCGGCCTTGGCAATATGGGCGGCGGCATGGCGGCCAATCTGGTCAAGGCGGGGCATGCGGTGCATGCCTTTGACCTTGCCGCCCCGGCGCTTGCCACAGCAGCAGCAGCGGGCTGCGCCACCCACGACAGCATAGAGGCGGCACTCGCCGGGGTTGATGCGCTGGTGTCAATGCTGCCCAATGGGCCCATCGTCGATGATGTTTACCGCAACCATGTCATCGGCCATGCGCCACAAGGCGCAATTTTGCTCGATTGTTCGACGATCGACGTCGCAACCGCGCGCAGCGTCATCACGCTGGCCGAAAATGCTGGCTATATGGCGGTCGATGCCCCGGTGTCGGGCGGGATTGCCGCGGCCAATGCCGGTACACTGACCTTCATGGTTGGCGGTAATGATGCGGCCTTTGCCCGCGCGGAACCGATTCTGGCGGCGATGGGCAAAGCGGTGATCCATGCGGGTGACAGCGGGGCGGGACAGGCCGCCAAAATCTGCAATAATATGCTGCTCGGCGCATCGATGATCGCAACTTGTGAGGCGTTGCAGCTTGCCAAGCGGCTCGACCTCGATCCCCAACGGTTTTTCGATATCGCATCGGTTTCATCGGGGCAGAATTGGTCGCTCACCAGCTATTGCCCGCTGCCCGGGGTTGGCCCGACAAGCCCGGCCGACAATGGCTATCAGGGGGGCTTTGCTACCGCCTTGATGCTCAAGGATTTGCGGCTGGCCATAGCGGCTGCCGACAGTGTCGATGCACCCACCCCGATGGGCCGCCACGCGCGCGAACTTTACGAAGCCTTTGCCAAGGAAAATGGCGGGCGCGATTTTTCGGCGATCATCGAAACCCTGTAAGCGCGGCGAGATTAGTCAGCCAATTTGTTGAGCGCCAAGGCATTGATGCAATAGCGTAAATGGCTAGGGCCGGGGCCATCGGGAAAGACATGGCCCAAATGGCCGTCGCAAATGTTGCAGCGCACCTCCACCCGCACCATGCCGTGGCTATGGTCGGCCAAATAGGCGATGACATCGTCGGCAATCGGTTGCGTAAAGCTCGGCCAACCAGTGCCGCTATCGAACTTTTCGCCCGAATCGAACAATGGGGTGGCGCAACCGGCACAGGCGTAGCGACCGGGCGAAAACAGGCTGCACATTTGTGAACTGAACGCTGCCTCGGTACCATGTTGGCGCAGCACATGAAATTGTGCCGGGTTTAACACGGCCCGCCATTCATCCTCACGGCGGATATCGCGCCGCGGCGGCGGCGCATTGCCGCTGGCGCATAGTTTCATAATTTCTTGCCAATCCATCTGCATTGCACACTCCTGCCCCGCCGTTCGCAATATAGGATACCGCAGCGGCAAATATAGGGGGCGATGAACATGCCCCCCTTTCCCCCCGTCGCGCCATCGCCTATGGCTGGTAATATTATTGCGGCGGCAGTTTGACTCTGCCCAAGGGGGAAAATTTATGGAGCCGATGCTCGATTTTGCGCTGGGCGAAAATGCGGAGATGATCCGCGAGAGCGCACGCCGCTTTGCCGCCGAAAAAATCGCGCCTTTGGCGCAGCGTATCGATGCAGATGACTGGTTCCCGCGCGACGAACTATGGCCAGCGATGGGCGAACTTGGGCTGCACGGCATTACGGTCGACGAAGCTGATGGCGGCTTGGGGCTTGGCTATGTCGAACATGTCGTCGCGGTGGAGGAAGTGAGCCGTGCGTCCGCCTCCATCGGTCTATCCTATGGCGCGCACTCCAATCTGTGCGTCAACCAGATCCGCCGCTGGGCCAATGCCGAGCAAAAGGCAAAATATCTGCCCGGCCTGATATCGGGTGCACATGTCGGCAGCCTCGCCATGTCCGAAGCCGGCGCGGGGTCGGACGTCGTCTCGATGAAGCTGCGCGCCGACGCGGTGGCCGGGGGATTTCGGCTGAACGGCACAAAATTCTGGATCACCAACGCGACCTATGCCGACACTTTGGTCGTCTATGCCAAGACCGCGCCCGATGCCGGTTCGCGCGGCATTACCGCCTTTTTGATTGAAAAGGGCGATGCCGGATTTTCCATCGGCCAGAAAATTGACAAGGTCGGGATGCGCGGTTCCCCCACCGCCGAATTGGTGTTCAACGATTGCTTCATTCCGGAGGACCGCATCATGGGCCCGCTGCACGGCGGGGTCGGCGTGTTGATGAGCGGGCTGGATTATGAACGTGTCGTCCTCTCCGGCCTGCAACTTGGCATCATGCAGGCATGCCTCGACGTCGTTCTGCCCTATATCCGTGAACGCAAGCAATTTGGCAAAGCGATTGGCAGCTTTCAATTGATGCAGGGCAAGGTGGCGGACATGGTGGTCGCGCTCAATTCGGCGCGGGCCTATGTTTATGCAGTGGCGCGCGCTTGCGATGCTGGCAACACCACCCGCCATGATGCGGCGGGTGCAATCTTGCTTGCTTCTGAAAATGCCGTGCGCGTGGCGGGCGAAGCAATCCAGGCATTGGGCGGCGCGGGTTATACGCGCGATTGGCCGGTCGAACGTTATTGGCGCGACGCCAAACTGCTCGACATTGGGGCGGGCACCAATGAAATTCGCCGTATGTTGATCGGCCGCGAACTGGTCGGGACGGCGGGCTAGTGGCCACATGCGCACGCTCGCAGCGACAAGAGTAGAGGGGGGGCATGTGATGCAGGACCGCCAAAACGATGAGACAGCAGATGCCAAAAAGGCCGTATTCCGGCAGCTCGTAAGCCTCTATGCCCGCGCCGACGTCGATGGGCTCAAAGCACTTGTGGCGCCGGACTATGTAGGACATACCGCTGCGGGCGAGCGCGACTGGGCCGAATTCCGCCAAAGCATCCTCAACTTCCACCAACTGTTCGACTATGCGCCAGATTCCTTCATCGTCGAGGACCAGTTCGTCGATGGAGACAAGGTCGCGACCCGGATGACCGCCCATGTGCGCAACCGCGAAACCGGCACACCCTTGACCATGATCGGCATTAACCTTGCGGTGATCAGGGGCGGGAAGATCCATGAGGAATGGAACACGTGGGAAGTTGCCGCGCCTGCCGAACCGGACGGTGCGGATCAAACGGACCACGGGTCGCTTTCGCAACGTGGAGCTACGGCACAATCATGAGCGCGCCCATCCTCCCCACCGGTTACAACCCCGCCGACCCGGCGACGCAAGCCCGCACCGCGCACAACCGCGCGCTGCGCGATGCGCTCTATGCCAAAGTGGCAGAGGCGGCCTTGGGCGGCCCGCAAAAGCACCGCGAACGCCATGTTGCACGCGGCAAGTTGCTGCCGCGCGAACGGGTCGAACGGCTGCTCGACCCCGGTTCGCCCTTGCTCGAAATCGGGCAATTGGCGGCGAATGGCATGTATGAGGGCGATGTCCATGGCGCATCCCTCATCTGCGGCATCGGGCGGGTTTCGGGGCGTCAGGTGATGATTGTCTGCAATGATGCGACGGTCAAAGGCGGCACTTATTACCCGATGACGGTCAAAAAACATCTGCGGGCGCAGGAAATCGCGCTCGAAAATCATTTGCCGTGCATCTACCTTGTCGATTCAGGGGGCGCCAACCTGCCCCACCAAGCCGAAGTCTTTCCGGACCGCGAACATTTCGGGCGGATTTTCTTTAATCAAGCCAATATGTCGGCGCGCAAAATCCCCCAAATCGCCTGTGTAATGGGTAGTTGCACGGCGGGTGGTGCCTATGTGCCCGCCATGTCGGACGAAAGCGTCATCGTCCGCAATCAGGGGACGATTTTCCTTGCCGGGCCGCCGCTGGTCAAGGCGGCGACGGGCGAAGAAATCAGCGCGGAGGATTTGGGGGGTGGCGACCTCCATGCCAAAAAATCGGGCGTTGTCGACCATTTGGCCGATAATGACGAACATGCGCTGACCATCGTTCGCGATATTGTCAGTCACCTTGGCACACCGCCCCCGCCGCAGCCGATCATCGACCCGCGCCCGCCCAAATATGATGCGACAGAGCTTTATGGCATTATCCCAGAGGATGTCCGCGCCCCCTATGATGTCCATGAGGTGATCGCCCGCATCGTCGATGGTTCCGAATTTCACCCGTTCAAGGCGCATTATGGGGCGACCCTTGTCTGCGGCTTTGCCCATATCTGGGGGATGCCGGTCGCCATCCTCGCCAATAATGGCGTCTTGTTCAGCGAAAGCGCGGTGAAGGGCGCGCATTTCATCGAACTGGCGCAGCAACGGGGCATCCCCCTCCTCTTTCTGCAGAATATCTCCGGCTTCATGGTCGGCGGCAAATATGAGGCGGAGGGGATTGCCAAACATGGCGCAAAGCTGGTGACCGCTGTGGCGACCGCCACCGTCCCCAAAGTGACCGTCTTGATCGGCGGCAGCTTTGGCGCGGGCAATTATGGGATGTGCGGCCGCGCCTATAGCCCCCGATTCCTCTTTACCTGGCCCAATGCGCGGATCAGCGTGATGGGCGGCGAACAGGCGGCGAGCGTGCTCGCCACCGTCCACCGCGATGCCGACAAATGGACGGCGGAGGAGGTCGAGGCCTTTAAGGTACCGGTGCGCCAAAAATATGAGGATGAGGGCAACCCCTATTACGCCACTGCGCGATTGTGGGACGATGGTATTATTGACCCGGCGCAGACCCGTGATGTAGTTAGTATAGCCCTGACCGTTTCCACCACCGCGCCCAGCGAGGAACGCACTTTTGGTGTTTTTCGCATGTGAGATAAAATTATGCCGCTCAAGAAAATAAAAGTACAGCAGGATAAAGATAGAAAGAGAAATGAAATATTAGAGCATAGCTCTAATAGCTTGGAGTTGACTGAAGATAAATTGCTACTTTTAAAAAACTCATCTCTAAAAAATTGGGAGAATATAATATATAATCTTAATAGTGAGGGAATTATATATTCTATAGACCCATATCATGAATATATTATATCTTGTGAATATTTTAGAATTATCTATCTTGAAGAGAATTTTGGGCGCTTAGGAGATATTTCTAGAACTACTATATATCCTGGATTTCAACACTCTCCAATTTATTGCGATTGGCCAGGAAACAAATATGCATATTACATATTATCTACTAAAGATAGAATATCAAAGGTAAAAATTAGTTTTGATTCGCCGCATGACGAACTTTGGAAAAAATTTGTTAAATTTATAGATAAAGGAAAAAATTATCATGAATACGAATTATACAGCAGAGTTAAGATTATAAGATTAGGGAATAAAGGATTTTTTAGAAGATTAATCAAATAAAAATACAAATATTTTATAATCAATTATTATTGATACTAAAAATATTTATTTATCAAGTTTTCTATAAATTTTGATTATTTAAAGATATATACTACATATTGTCCGTTGTGCACCGTCAATTTTAGCGGGTGAGGTGGATAGGGAAAGCTGGATATCGGCAAAGATCCGCTACAGAATGCCTTGATGATTGCCGAAACCGTTATTGGCAAGGCGCATACACAGCCCTCATCCACTATCTATGCTTACTCGGGCGGAAAGCTTGAGAAATGTTTGCAGGGTAATGCCAAATGATCACCTCCCTCCTCATCGCCAATCGCGGCGAAATCGCCTGCCGGATTATCCGCACCGCGCGGGCGATGGGTATTCGCACCATTGCGGTCTATTCGGATGCCGACGCACAGGCGCTTCATGTGCGCATGGCCGATGCGGCGGTGCATATCGGCCCCTCGCCAGCGCGGGAAAGCTATTTGGTGGGCGACAAGATTATCGCCGCTGCCAAGGCGAGCGGCGCGGAAGCGATCCATCCCGGCTATGGCTTTCTGTCGGAAAATGCCGAATTTGCGCAAAGCGTCATCGACGCTGGGCTGATCTGGGTCGGGCCAAATCCGGCCAGCATCACCGCCATGGGGCTGAAGGATGCCGCCAAACATTTGATGGCCGATGCTGGGGTACCGGTGACGCCCGGCTATCTGGGCGAAAATCAGGAACCAGCCTTTCTGGCCGATCGTGCGGCGGATATCGGTTATCCCGTCCTCATAAAGGCGGTGGCGGGCGGCGGCGGCAAGGGGATGCGGCTGGTCGAAAATGCGACCGATTTTGCCGATGCGCTGGCATCCTGCCAACGCGAAGCCGCCGCTTCGTTCGGCAATCCGCATGTCCTTATCGAAAAATATATCCAGACCCCGCGCCATATAGAGGTGCAGGTCTTTGGCGACACCCACGGCAATATCGTCCATTTGTTTGAACGCGATTGTTCGCTGCAACGTCGCCACCAAAAGGTGATAGAGGAAGCCCCCGCCCCCGGCATGGACGACACCACGCGCGACGCGCTGTGCGCCGCCGCCGTTCGGGCCGCCAAAGCGGTCGATTATGTCGGCGCTGGGACGATCGAGTTTATCGCCGATGCGTCCGAAGGGCTGCGCGCTGATCGCATTTGGTTCATGGAAATGAACACAAGGCTGCAGGTCGAACATCCGGTGACAGAGGAGATTACCGGGGTCGATCTGGTCGAATGGCAATTGCGCGTCGCTTCGGGCGAACCGCTGCCGCTGACTCAGGCAGATTTGTCGATCAACGGCTGGGCGATGGAGGCGCGGCTATATGCCGAAGATCCAGCGAGCGGCTTTTTGCCCAGCATCGGGCGGCTCGACCTCTTTCAATTGGGGGAGGTGGATGGCGGACGGATCGACACCGGGGTTGGTGAAGGGGCCGAAATCTCCCCCTTTTATGACCCGATGATCGCCAAGCTGATTGCGCATGGAGCAGACCGCGATGACGCGCGCGCCATATTGGCGGACATGCTGGCCGACAGCGCGGTCTGGCCGGTAAAAACCAATACGCCCTTTTTGCTACGCGCGCTCAGCCACCCGGCGTTTGCGGCGGGGCATGTCGATACCGGGCTGATCGGGCGCGATGACGGCAGCCTGACCGCCGCACCGCAGCCGAGCACTGCTGCCTTGACCAATGCCGCCATGGCGATGGTCGCGGCATCGCCCCATGCCGGTTTTCGGCTCAATGCACCCGACCGGCGCGATGCGCCCTTTCTGCTCGACGGGGAAAGGGTGACGGTGGCGCTGCACGGGCCGGGGAGCGCGCAGCCGACCAGCGCGATGCTGGTCGCCGAAGCGGGCGCGGTCTGGCAGATCATGCCCTTTCGGCAGGATGGACGCGGCAGCGCGGGCGATGGCGATGGTGCCATCATCGCCCCCATGCCGGGGCGGGTCATTTCGGTCGACGTTGCCGTGGGCGATGCCGTCGCCAAGGGGCAAAAGCTGCTGACGCTGGAGGCGATGAAGATGGAACATAGCCTCACCGCCCCCTTTGACGGGGTGGTTGCCGAACTGCTTGTCAGCGCCGGCGCGCAGGTGCAGGTGGAGGCGGTTTTGGCGCGGATCGACGGGGAATAATATGGCCGGACGCTATTTTGACGATTGGGCGATTGGCGACAAAATCACCCATGAAATTCGCCGCACGGTGACGGAAACGGACAATCTGCTCTTCACCACCATGACCCATAATCCCCAACCGCTGCATTTGGATGTGGAGGCGGCGCGGGCGTCAGAATTTGGCCAGATACTCGTCAATGGCACCTTCACCTTTTCGCTGATGGTCGGGCTCAGCGTCGGCGACACGACGCTCGGCACGCTGATCGCCAATCTGGGCTATGACAAATTGACCATGCCCAAGCCGGTATTCATCGGCGATACGATCCACGCGACGAGTGAGGTGATTGCCCTCAAACCATCGCAATCGCGGCCGGGGGCGGGGGTCGTCACCTTTCGCCATCAGGCGATTAACCAGCGTGGGGAGGTGGTGTGCGCATGCGACCGTGCCGCCCTGCTCAAAGGCAGCGCCATGGGCCACAGCGCATGAGGTTGCGGTCGATATTATTCGTCCCCGCCGACCGGCCCGAACGTTTCGCCAAGGCGGCGGCGAGCGGGGCGGATGCCATCATCCTCGACCTCGAAGATTCGGTGGCGCTCAGCCAAAAGCCAATGGCACGCCAAGCAGTGGCCGATTGGCTGGCCGCCCCGCGTCGTTCAGCCAGCTTTGTGCGCGTCAACCCGCTGTCGTCGGGACTGATTGATGCCGACCTTAGCGCGATTTTGCCGGGGAAGCCCGATGCCATCGTCTTTCCCAAGGCGGAGGGCGCGGCAAGCATTGCCCTGCTCGATGGCAAAATGCGCGGCCTGTTGGGGGATGATGCGACGATCCCCCCCATATTGCCCATCGCGACCGAAACCGCCGCTGCCATGTTCGAATTGGGCAGCTATCGTGATTGCGCCGACCGGCTGATTGGTATCAGTTGGGGGGCAGAGGATTTGCCCGCCGCGATTGGCGCGGTGTCGGGCCGCGAAGCCGATGGCCGCTTTACCCCGCCGACTGAACTCGCGCGCAGCCTATGCCTCTTTGGCGCGCATGCGGCGGGCGTATTGGCGATAGAGACGGTCTTTCCGCAATTTTCCGATGCCGATGGCCTTCGCGCCTATGCCGCGCGCGGGCGGCGCGACGGGTTTAACGCCATGCTCGCCATCCACCCGGCGCAGGTCGCGACGATCAACGCCGCCTTTAGCCCGAGCGAGGCTGAAATTGCCGACGCGCAGGCGATTGTCGCCGCCTTTGCCGCCGCGCCGGATGCAGGGACGTTGCAGCTCAACGGGCGGATGATAGACGCCCCGCACCTAAAGGCGGCCCGCGCGCTGCTCGCCCGCATCAATTAATCAAAGCTAATCCGCTCGCCGCCGCGCGCTTCGACCATATCGGCCCGGTTAACATCAAAATCGCGTGCATCATGCCGTTCGTGCAGCTGGGTTTCGGGCGCGCCAAAGCGGCGATTGACCATCCGCCCGCGCTGTACCGCCGGACGGCTCCCGACCAGATCGACCCAGCGGTCGAGGTGCACATATTCGCCGACCGACAGAAATTTCTGCACACCATAAATTTCGCGCATCAAGCCGCCATACCATGGCCAAATCGCCATATCGGCAATGCTATAAGTATCGCCCGCCATATAGAGATTGTTCGCCAAATGGCTGTCGAGCACGTGCAACTGGCGCTTTACCTCCATCGCAAAGCGGTTGATCGGATATTCCATCTTGAACGGCGCATAGGCGTAAAAATGGCCCAGCCCACCACCAACATAGGGGGCGCTGCCCATCTGCCACATCAGCCAGTTCATCACCTCTGCCCGGCCCTGTCCGCTTTGCGGCAAAAATGCGCCAAATTTTTCCGCAAGATAGAATAGCATCGACCCCGATTCGAAAAGGCGGATGGGGGGCGAGCAGCCATTATCCACCATCGCGGGAATTTTGCTGTTGGGATTGACGCTGACAAAGCCGCTCGAAAATTGGTCGCCGCCCATGATGTTGATCAGCCATGCGTCATATTCTGCCCCTGCATGGCCGAGCGCGAGCAATTCTTCGAGGCAGATGGTCACCTTGACCCCATTGGGGGTGCCAAGCGAATAAAGCTGGATGGGGTGTTTGCCGACCGGCAGTGCCGCTTCATGCGTCGCCCCGGAAACTGGCCGGTTGATATTGGCAAATTGCCCGCCGCTCGGCGCATCCCACGTCCAAACCTCAGGCGGCATATAGCCTGGCGGTTGGCTCTGTGCGGGATCATAATCGGCCATTAAACTACCCTTTCTAGGCAAGCATTTCCTTGAGCGGCACCGCTATATTGGTCAGCAAATTGGGGTCGATTACGGCGCGCGCGACGACCAACGCCTTGCCCTGCACATAATCCTTCATCGCATTGACACAGTCGAGCGCGATGACATGCCCTTGGCGCAGGTAAATCACCGAAAAGCTGCGCGCCGCCATATCGCCGCGCACGAGGGTCGCATCATAGCCGGTCGACAGGCCGACGGTCTGCAATTTCAGATCATATTGGTTCGACCAGAACCATGGCACGGCGGCATAGGCTTGGGCATCCCCCAACAGCCCCTTGGCGACCAAATTCGCCATATCATTGGCGTTTTGCACCGATTCCAGGCGGAGCAGCGCGCCATCGGCAAAGCGATTTTCATGCGCCGCACAATCCCCAATCGCCCAAATGTCGGGCAGGCTGGTTGCGCAATGGGCATCGACCCGCACCCCGCCCATAGCCCCCTCTGCCCCCGCCGCGATCAAGGGTTCGACGGCGGGAATAATCCCGATGCCCACCAGAATATGATCGGCCGGCACCTCGCTGCCATCGGCCAATTGCACCGCGCTGGCCCGTTCGCCATCGCCGGTGATCGCCGTGATCTGCGCGCCAAGTCGCACATCCACCCCATGCGCGCGATGTTCGCTTTCATAAAATCGGCTGAGCGCCTCCCCCGCGACGCGCGCCAGCACCCGGTCGAGCGCTTCGAGCACAACAACCTGTTTACCGGCTTTGGCAAGGCCCGATGCGGCTTCCAGCCCGATGTACCCACCGCCGATGATGACAAAGCGGTCATGCGCACCGGCCGCGGCGATCATCGCATCGGCATCGGCCAGGTTGCGGACACCATGGACATTGGCAAAGCCACCTTCCAATGCACCGCCGGGGATGGGCAGTGGGCGTGGTGCCCCGCCACCCGCCCAGACCATCCGCCCATAGCCGATCGTCCGACCATCGTGCAGGCGCAGCTGGTGCGCACCGGGGTCAACCGCAACAACATGCGCACCCAAAATCATCTCTATCTGCCGTTCGCCCCAAAAGCCGGGTGGGCGGATGTGCAATTGTTCGCTGGTTTTTTCGCCAGCGAAATATTCCTTGGACAGCGGCGGGCGTTGATAGGGGAGGCTGGTTTCCGCCCCGACAATGGCGAGCGAACCGTCGAACCCGCCCTGACGCAGGGCAATCGCCGCCTGCGCGCCGCCATGCCCGCCACCTACAATCACTATGTCAAAAGATTGCACCCCTTGCCCCTTTTTACCGCCATGGTTGCGCTTATACCATTCTAGCATAAGCAGCGGCGGCGGCGCTAATCCAGTGATAATTCCTATGAAACGCCATTGCCCTGCTATCGGATAGGCGTCGCTCCATCCCTTGCATCCAAGCCTATCCAGCGCCTATGCAACGGGTGATGACACCCAAAATCGTCACTACGCTGCAAGATTATTCGCTGCGTCAATGGGCAGCAGATGCGCTTGCCGGGCTAACGGTCGCGCTCGTTGCCCTGCCGCTCAGTATCGCAATAGCCATCGCTTCGGGCGCGCCGCCCGCCACCGGTCTTGTCACCGCAGTGGTCGCAGGCTTTCTGATTTCCGCGCTCGGCGGCAGTCGGGTGCAGATTGGCGGACCAACCGGGGCGTTCATCGTCGTCGTTTATGGGGTCATCCAACATCATGGTTATGACGGCCTGTTGCTCGCCACATTAATGGCGGGGGTGATGCTTATTATCGGCGGCTTTCTGGGCGCAGGGCGCTTGATCCACAAGGTGCCCGAACCCGTCATCGAAGGCTTTACCATCGGCATCGCCGTAGTGATTGCGGTGAGCCAGATAAAGGATCTCGCGGGCCTCAACGGCCCGGCATTGCCAGCCGATTTTCTACCAAAAATTCACGGCTTGTGGGCGATGCGCGCCACCATCCATCCACAAAGCCTGGCATTGGGTGGCGGCACCATCCTTGTCATCCTGACTTTGCGGCGCTTGGCCCCAAAAATACCGTGGATTGTCATTGTCGTAATGCTGGCCAGCGCCATCGCCGCCGTATATTTTCCGTCGGTCGAAAGCGTTCAGGGGCGCTATGGCGCACTGCCCAACCACCTGCCGTGGCCGCAATTCCCCTCCATATCTATGTCGCGCATGGCGGAGCTGTTACCTTCTGCCTGCACCATCGCCTTTCTGGCCGGTATCGAATCCTTGCTATCGGCGATTGTCGCTGATCGCATGATCGGGGGTGCGCACCGCAGCAACGCCGAATTGCTCGCGCAAGGCGCTGCCAATATCGCCTCCCCCCTATTTGGCGGATTGCCAGCGACCGGCGCCATTGCCCGCACCGCCACCAACGTCAATGCGGGCGGACGAACCCCGGTCGCTGGCATGGTGCACGCGCTGGTCATATTGGCGGCGATGCTGGTTGCTGCACCGCTGGCAGGCGCGCTCGCACTCCCCGCGCTTGCGGGCTTGTTGATTGTCACTGCTTGGACGATGAGCGAACCGCACCGCTGGAAACAGCGGTTGTCGATGCCACGCATTGATCTCGCCGTGCTGCTGCTAACCGCGCTTTTGACGATTGTCGCTGACCTCACCATCGCGATTGCGGTTGGAACGATAGCCGGACTGGTGGTCCGCTACATCCGGGGGGATAAAGACCAGCCTCTGTGGCATACGCCATTTCGGTGGGGTGGCGACAAACGCGACGAATGAGCGCGGGACGCTGCCGAACGGTTGCGCCGGTTTTTTTTCGGGGGAATGCCCCACTAGGATAGTGGTTTGTACCTGCCGCGCGGCTGTTGGCGGCAAATGGGACAATGTGGCGACGGTGCCCCTTCGCTGTCGCTCGGGATTTTTCCGGGCAAATGCCCCCCGGGCATTTGCTTTTTCCGGAAAAATGGTGCGCTTACAGGACTCGAATATAACCTCTATATATTTGTTTATATTATGTTATTTTTCCATAAAATATAAACATACCCCCAATTCTACCCCCAGCAGTCAAATGCTGCCCAGATTTTTTGGGCAAATCCTCCACCTCCAACCTATCCTCCAGCGCCCTTGGCCCAGCGTTCGTTCGTGCGTTCGATATGCAATTGATCGGCCGGATAGCTTTGGATTCATGTCCTACATTCTGCGACCATGCCTTGAACTCCTCCGGCGTCCGACACAACCGTTCCCCCAACTGCACCAACGTGTCGCGAAAACTATGCGGGCGAAAATAGGGCAGGCCCGCTTGCGCAAACGCCGCACGGAATACCGCCGTCAGTTCGGCCGATATTGGGCAGCAAAGGGCAAAAATCAGTTTCCGTCCTTTTGGAGTCTGTCCCAAAGAATGCGCGCTCGTTTGCGGACAGCGCGCGTTCGATGGCATCAGGGTGCCATTTGCCAGATTCGTTCAAAAGCGTGCTTGCCATGGAGCGAAAGCCATGCGCCGTCATTTCATCCCCCGTAAACCCCAATCGCCGCAACGCACCATTTACCGTATTCTCGGACATTGGGGACTGGGCGGAACGGATTGAAGGAAAAACAAAACGTCCATTGCCAGTATATGCTCGCGCCTGTTCAAACAGCGCCAACGCCTGACGCGACAAGGGCACCGGATGCTCTTGCCGCCCTTTCATCTTGGCGGCATCAATTCGCCAAACGGCCGCTTCAAAATCAATTTCGTGCCATTCGGCTTTACGCAACTCACCCGGCCGGACAAAGACATGCGGCGATAATTGCAGGGCGATGGCCGTAATACCCATGCCCTGATACCCGTCGATAGCCCGCAGCAATTCGCCTACCCGCTTTGGCTCTAATATCGCTGCCAGATGTTTGGGCTTGTGGGACGTCAAGGCTCCACGCAAATCGCGCGTCGGATCGCTCGCTACAATCTGACTGGAAACCGCAAAACGAAACACCCGCCCGACAAATTCCAACGTGCGCCGTGCCTTTTCATGGTTTTTGGCGGCCTCGAAAGGGCGCACCGCCTCTAACACATCAATTGGCTTAATGTCGGCAATCGGTCGCCCGCCAAGCGTCGGCTGCACTAGCCTCAGCATCCATTGACGCTTACGCACCGATGCATCGGCCAAGCCGTCGCGGCGGCATTTATCGATAAACAGTTCGGCAACAGCAGAAAAGACATTGGCCGCGCCGACCTTTGCTGCTTGCTTGTCGCGCTGCTTTTGCACTGCTGGATCAACACCGGCCGCAAGCTGTTCGCGCGCAGCATCGCGCCGCTCGCGCGCAGCCTTCAGGCTAACGTCCGGATAGCCCCCCAGCGCCAACAGCTTTTCAATCCGCTTGGGCAGCCCGTCTGGCCCAACGCCATCGACCCGATATTTCCAGCGCCAGAGCATGCCGCCAGCTGGCCGAACTTCCAAATACAAGCCCTTTTCATCCGCCAATTTATAGGGCTTTGCCTTGGGTTTTGCGTTCCTGATCGCTGTTGCCGTCAAAGCCATTGGGGGTATCTCCAAACCCGCCGCCAGCCAGATTTGGGGGTATATCTGCTGGCCCTCTAGCCATATACCCCCAAATATACCCCCAAATGGGCGCGCTTGCTGGCGGCCGACCGCGACCATTAGCGGCCGTCGCAAGCTAGTTTTTGGCAGTTTTCTGGGGATTTTGCAACTGTTCTTGGCTTTCGGTGAACAGGCAAATGGTGCCGCTTACAGGACTCGAACCTGTGACCCCCGCATTACGAATGCGATGCTCTACCAACTGAGCTAAAGCGGCGTGTGGCGGGGCGCTTACCAGCGTGTGCGCGGCAAGACAAGATGCGCCGCCGTTTCCCGCTGCGACATTATCGCAACGCCCCAAATGCTTTGCGCCGCCATGCTGGACGGACGCTAGGGAAAGCGATAGCTGGGGCGGCCATGACCATTGCCCTGCCCGCCGACACGCCGATCAGCATCGCCGATTTATTCACCATCGGCGTTGGCCCGTCGAGTTCGCACACGGTGGGGCCGATGCGCGCCGCGCGGCGTTTCGCCGCCAATGCCGCCGCCCTTCCCCGGCTCCAATCGGTGCATGTCACGCTTTATGGGTCGCTGGCGCTCACCGGGCTTGGCCATGCGACCGACACCGCCATCTTAATGGGCCTGTCGGGTGAGGAACCCGAAAGCATCGACCCCAGCAGTATCGCACCGCGCGCCGCACAAATTCGCCAGAATGGGCAAATCCTGCTCGATGGGCGTATCCCGCTGCCATGGCGCGAGCCCGAAATGCTCGATTTCGCGGCGGGTGAATTTCACCCGGGCCACGCCAATGCCATGCGTTTTGTTGCCACAGGGGCCGATGGCGCGCAGATCGAAGAAGTATATTTCTCCATCGGTGGCGGCGCGATCCTGCGCGAAGGGGATGCGGAGCGCCCGGCCAACCTGTCCCTCCCCTGCGCATTTTCCTCGGCAGAGGAATTATTGCGCATTGCCGATGCGCGCGGCGCAACACTCGAACAAATACTCGATGCGAACGAGGCGGCATGGCGGCCGCAAGCGGAGACCGATGCGCTGGTTGACGCCGTGCGCGCCGCCATGGCGGCCAGCATCGATGCCGGTTGCCAAGCCGATGGCATTTTGCCCGGCGGCCTCAACGTCAAGCGCCGCGCACGCGCCATCCACGACAAATTGGTCGCGCGCGGGCCGCGCCCGGCATCATCGACCATCTTTGAATGGGTCAGCCTATGGGCGCTGGCCGTCAATGAAGAAAATGCCGCCGGTGGCCGGGTCGTCACATCCCCCACCAACGGGGCGGCAGGCGTCATCCCCGCTGTGCTGCGTTATTATGAGATTTTCACCGACCGGCCGAGCGATGCGGGTGCCCGCGCGCTGCTCAAAACTGCGGCGATCATCGGCATGCTCTATAAAAAACGTGCCTCCATCTCCGCTGCCGAAATGGGCTGTCAGGGGGAGGTGGGGGTTGCCTGTTCCATGGCGGCGGGCGGACTTGTCGCCGCTTTGGGCGGGTGCAATCGTCAAATCGAAAATGCCGCCGAAATCGGCATGGAACATAATTTGGGCCTGACCTGCGACCCGATCGGTGGGCTGGTGCAAATCCCCTGCATCGAACGCAATACAATGGGCGCTATAAAGGCGATCAATGCTGCCTATCTGGCGCTGCAGGGGGATGGCGCGCACCTCGTCAGCCTCGACGCGGTCATCGAAACCATGCGCCAGACGGGTGAAGACATGCGTTCCAAATATAAGGAAACCAGCCTCGGCGGCCTCGCCGTCAATGTCGTCGCCTGTTAAGGGGCGGCATCCCCCCAAGGCAGGAGCGCGATCTTGCCCACCGCGCGGCGTGACTGCATCGCGGTAAAGGCATCAAGCCACTGGCTGAGCGGGTAGGTTGCGCTGACATGCGGGGTGAGCGCGCCCTGCGCCACCAAATCATCGATCATCGCAATGTCGGCGCGTTGTTCGTCGGGGAAATAGCGGCCATATTCGCCCGCCCGCACACCGATGATGGCGCACCCCTTTATCAACGGAAGGTTGCTTGGGATGTCCGCAATCTCCCCCGATGCAAAACCGATGATGAGAATTCGCCCGCCAAAACGGATGCAGCGCAGCGATTGGCGCAGCGCATCGCCCCCCACCGGGTCGAACACCACATCCGCCCCCTTACCATCGGTCAGCGCCTTGACCGTGTCGCGCAGCCCCTCCGGTGCAATCACGGCCTCGGGCGCATAAAGCCGCGTAATCGCCGCGCGTTTTTCATCGCTACTGGCGACCGCAATCACCCGCGCGCCCATATGCCGTCCCATTTCCACCGCAGCGAGCCCCATGCCCCCCGCCGCGCCATGGACCAAAAGCCATTCGCCCGGGCGCAATTGCCCACGCCGGTGCAGCGCGACCCATGCGGTCAAATAACCCACGCGATAGCCTGCTGCCGCCGCCCAATCGATACCATCGGGCTTGGGGCGCACCATCGTCGCATCAACGACGACATATTGCGCCATTGCCCCATGGCGCATGCCGACGACCACCGCGCGCCCCAGCCATGCGCTATCAACGCCATCGCCTAGCGCATCGACCACACCGGCGCATTCCATGCCGGGTATAAAGGGCACGTCGGGGCGGAATTGATAGGCACCGCGGGTCATCAACAGGTCAGGAAAGTTGAGCGCGGCCGCATGCACATATATCCGCATCTGTCCCGCACCGGGGGTCGGCATCGGGCAATCCACCATGGCGCAACCGGCAAAATCGGGCATAATTTCTGTTACTTGCAATGCCAGCATCGCGTCCCCCCCCCTTGTTCCTGCAATTATTTTGCGGTGCGATTGCAGCGGTTCGAAATATGGTTATGGTTGACGTGAACGTCAACTTGGGTTGATTCTTTGCCCGCTAATTGGCCGTCCGATGGGAGAGAATATATGGCGAGCCTTGCCGAAACCACCCCCAGCGCAGAGGCGCTGGATGCCTTTCGCCTCGAAGCGCGCGAATGGATAGCTGCAAATTTCCCTCCGTCGCTAAAGGGGGTTGATCTGTCACGCTCGGCGCTCGAAGCGCCAAGCGACAAAAGCCCCGACCGCGAAGCATGGCGCATCGCGATGGGCGACAAGGGGTGGGGAACCCCGACTTGGCCCACACGTTATGGCGGCGGCGGCCTTAGCGCAGAGGAAGCGCGCGTGCTGCAACAGGAATTGGCCCGCGCCGGCGCTTCCAACCCCATCGGCGGCATGGGGGTGATGATGTTCGGCCCGACCCTGCTCGAATTTGGCAGCGAAGAACAAAAAATGGCACATATCCCCGCCATCTGCCGGGCGGAAGTGCGTTGGTGCCAGGGCTATTCGGAACCTAATGCAGGCAGCGACCTTGCAAATTTGCAATGTTTTGCGGAGGATAAGGGCGACCATTATATCGTCAATGGTCAAAAAACATGGACCAGCGGCGGACAATGGGCTGACAAATGTTTCGCGCTGGTGCGTACCGACAAGAGCAAGAAGCAGGGCGGGATCAGCTTCCTCCTCATCGACATGCATGCCCCGGGGGTGGAGGTAAAGCCGATCAAGATGATTTCGGGCCTGTCCCCATTTTGCGAAACTTTTTTCACTAATGTGCAGGTGCCCAAGACCGACCGGGTCGGCGACGAAGGCCAGGGTTGGACGATCGGCAAGCGCCTGTTGCAGCATGAACGGACCAATATTTCGGGCGGCAACCGTATGGGCGGCGGCGTCTCGCTATCTGAATTGGCCAAGGCGTGCGTCGGCACCGATGCAGAGGGGCGGATTGCCGATGGCGAATTGCGCGCACGCGTTGCACGGCTGGAAATGGACGGGCGGGCCTTTGCCGCGACCGCGATGCGGGTCGCCCAAGAAGGGGGGGTATCGGTTGCTTCCTCCATCCTCAAAATCAATGGCACCAAGCTGATGCAGGAACGCAGCGAATTGCTAATTGATATTTTGGGTATGCAAGGGCTCGGCTGGGAAGGCGAGGGCTTTACCGACGAACAGATAGAGGCGGTGCGCGTCTGGCTGTTTGGCAAGGCGACAACCATCTATGGCGGGTCGACCGAAATTCAAACCAACATCGTTGCCAAGCGTATCCTTGGCATGCCCGACATGGGCTGAGGGGAACAACAAATGGCAAAGCTGAGCGACGAACAGGAAATGCTGCGCGATATGGCGCAAAATTGGGTGCGCGGCGAAAGCCCCGTCGGCGCATGGCGCAAACAGCGCGATGCTGACACGGCGGCGGGTTATGATCAGGCGGTCTATGCCGAAATGGCCAGCATGGGTTGGACCGGCATCACCATCGCCGAATCCTATGGCGGTAGCGATTTTGGTTGGATGAGCCTGGGGCTGGTTGTCGAAGAATGCGCCAAAACGCTGACTGCCAGCCCCTTGATCGCCTGCGCCATCGCGGCCCGCGCCATCGCGCTAGGCGGCAGCGCGGAGCAACAGCAAAAATATCTGCCCGCCATTGCATCGGGCGAATTGGTGGCGACGCTTGCCGTTGATGAAGGGCCGCGGCACGACCCGACGCAGATTGCCACCAGCGTTACCGACGGCAAATTGACCGGCACCAAAGCCTTTGTGGCAGAGGGGGATAGCGCAGGCCTGTTCGTCGTCGCGGCCAAAGATGGCCTCTACCTTGTCGAAGACGGCGCGGGGGTGACCAAATCGCGCCGTCACATGGTCGACCATCGCAGCCATGCCGAAGTGCGTTTTGATGGCGCAGCGGCGGATAAATTGACAGGTGGTGGTGATGCTTTGCTCGACCGCATCCTCGACCATGCACGCATCCTCACTGCCGCCGAAATGCTGGGGATGAGCCAACAAGCCTTTGATCAAACGCTCGAATATCTGAAGCAACGCGTCCAGTTCGACCGGATTTTGGCGTCGTTTCAGGCATTGCAGCACCGCATGGCCGATTTGTTCGGCGATATCGAAATGACCCGTTCGGCGGTCGAGGCGGGGCTTGGCGCGCTCGATTCCATGGGCGACAATGGGGATCTGGGACAGATCGCCGCCATCGCCAAGGCGCGCGCCAATGACAGTCTGCACCGTATGAGCCGAGAAATGATCCAACTGCACGGCGGCATCGGCATGACCGATGAATTTGACGCGGGCTTTTACCTGAAACGCGCCCGTCCGCTCGAGGCAGCATGGGGCAATAGCAGCTTTCTGCGCGACCGTTTCGCCCGTCTGGGTAGCTATTGAACGAAGACGGCGACACAGCGGGGCGCGAAGCCGCCTTTGCGGCGGCGGTGGAGCAACATCTGCGCCGCAATATGGTCGCCAATTTCACCCACGGCATGCTGGGCATGACCGGGTTTCGCGTCATCTATGCGCCGACCCTGCTGCCCGCCTGGCTGCTGCTGATTTCGGACAGCCATTTCGTCGTCGGCTTGGGGCAGGCACTGCTGCAATTGGGAATATTGGTGACCCCGCTCATCAGCGCGGCCGCGCTAGAGCATCGGCACCAGATTTTGCCCGCTGCACTGCGTTATGGGACGATCATGCGGCTCGCGGTATTGGGCCTCGCGCTCAGCGCATGGTTTACCGGCGGGTGGCTGTGCGTGGTGCTGGCAATGGGCTTTCTCTTGCTGCTGGGCCTGTCGAACGGCATGCAGCGGGTCGCCTTTCAAATGCTGATCGGCAAGCTGATCCCCATCGACCGACGCGGGCGGTTACAGGGGTGGCGCAACCTGCTTGGCGGGGGGATTGCGGCCATATTATCCTATGCTGCCGGGCGCTGGCTGATCGGCGAAAATATTCTGGGCAATGGTTTTGCCACCACTTTTGCGCTCGCCTTTGTCCTGACCAGCATGGGGTTGGTCGCCCTGAAATGGGGGGTGGTTGAACCAGCATCACCGGTTGTACGCCCGCGCAGTGACATTGCATCGCGGGTCCGCGACATTCCCCTCCTCCTCACCGATCCATCCTATCGCCATTTCGTCTGGGCGCAGGCATTCGCCATGGCGGGGCGGATTGCCGCGCCCTTCTATATCTTGATCGCCGCCCAAAATATGGGGCTCGACGGGCAAACGATCGGGATACTCAGCCTCGCCTATCTGGGGGCGGACACATTATCCAACCCGCTATGGGGCTATGTCGGTGACCGCTATGGCTATAAATTGACCAGCATTGTAGCGCTCGTGCTGATGCTCGGTGGGCTGGCTGCGCTCCAATCGCATGGCAGCAGCGGTGCCATGGTCGCGGCCTTTGCCGCCTTTGGCGCATCGAGCGCGGGCTATTCGATGAGCACGCAAACCATGGTGCTCGAATTCGGCGCGCGGGAGGATGTGCCGATGCGCATCGCCCTTTCGACGATGGTGGAGGGCGGGCTTTCGGGCACCGCGCCGATTTTGGGCGGACTGATATTGGGCTGGGCAGGGGCGGGCGCAATGCTGGCCTGTGCCGCCTTGCTCACCGCCATAGCGCTGTGGGTGATGGCCTTTCGCGTCACCGACCCACGCAAAGCGGTTGCCCCGCCCTATCTGGATTAATTGACCCGCCGTTCGCGCCCCGCCCAATGCGGTTCACGCAATTGCCGCCGCAAGATCTTGCCCGACGGGTTGCGCGGCAACGCATCGACAAAATCAATGCTCGTCGGGCATTTATAAACCGCCATCTTGCCGCGCGCCCAAGCGATGATCGCTGCTGCATCCTTGTCTGCTCCGGGACGGGCAACGACGACCGCCTTGACCGTTTCGCCCCATTTGTCGTGTGGTACGCCGATTACCGCGACATCCGCAACGTCGGGGTGGCCGTAAAGCACGCTCTCCACCTCCGCCGGATAGACATTTTCCGCGCCGGTGATGATCATGTCTTTGATCCGGTCTTGGATGAATAAATAGCCCTCATCGTCCAAATAGCCCGCATCCCCGGTACGGAACCAGCCATCGGCGCCGAGCGCTTTGGCGGTATCTGCCTCCCGCTGCCAATATCCGGCCATGACGCTGGGGGATCGGATCGCCACCTCCCCCACGCTGCCGCTCGGCAGGTGCGCGCCCGCTTCATCCAATATGGCAAGCTCCACCCCCGGCAAAGCCTTGCCCGCAGCGCGCATTTTTTCCGCACGTTCGGGCCGATGATCCTCGGGCGGCAGCGACACCACTGTCCCCCAAGTTTCGGTCAGCCCATACATTTGGACAAAATCGCAGCCGAGCATGGCGACACCCGCGCGCAGCAGGTCGAGCGGGATGGGGCTTGCCCCATAGGAAAATGTGACGAGGGAGGAGAAATCGGTGGTCGCCGCCTTGGGATGTTCGATCAATATTTTGAGCGCGGCAGGGACCAAGAACATGCGCTTCAGCCGATATTGTTCGATAATCGACAGGGTGAGGCCGGGGTCAAATTCGCGCGTGATGACCAGATGTTGGCCGACAAAAATCGTCCCCAAAACCGTGCCGACCCCGGCAATATGGGCATAGGGCATGGCGTTCAAATTGCTGTCGCCCGGTTCGCTTTGCAGCCATTCAATCCCCGATACATCGAACAGCGGGCGAAGGCCGGTGCCGTTGCCATGGGTCATCATCGCGCCCTTGGGCTTGCCCGTCGTCCCCGATGTATAAAGCTGGACGACAATATCGTCGCGCGTGACGTCGGATGGAAAGGGCGCGGCAGACGCGGCATCGCGCCAAGCGGCAAAATCGCGCCAGTCGGCTTGCTTGTCCGCCGCATCGAGCGCGATCACCGGCAGGTCGAGCCCATTGGCGTCCATCGCTGCCCGCGCCGACGCCGCCAAGCCGTCACCAACGAACAGCAATTTTGCCCCGCTGTCGCCCAAGATATAGGCAATTTCTTCGCCCGCCAGACGCCAGATGATCGGCACGATGATGACACCAGCGCGCGCGCAGCCATAGGTCATCTGCGCCACAAGGTCGCTATTCTTGCCCAGATAGGCGACCCTGTCCCCCTTGGTCAGCCCCTCCGCTGCCAAGGCGTTCGCCACCCGGTCAACCGCCGCATCAAATTGGGCATAGCTGGTCGTCCGCCCTTCAAAGCTGGTCGCGGTGACATCCGGTTGACGCGTCGCCCAATATCTCAGCGCCGACCCAAAAACATCCCCGCGTTCCAAATGCATAGCTCACTCCATCTCTCTCGACACTATCGGTGCCAATATGGGCGCAGCTTGGCAAGATGCGTTCGTGCTTTTCCTTGTGCTTTGGCCGATCGCGCGCCACAATATCGGACAATGGGCAACGAAACTGCCGGCGGGCCACGCATTTCCCCTTGGCGCATATTGTCGGCGTTGGTCGGCGGGCTCATAATCGGGGCGGTTTTTGCGCGGGCAGCACCGGGCCGGGCGATTGGGGTCGCCGATGCAATTGCCCCTATTGGGCAGCTCTGGTTACGTGCCTTGCAGATGACGATCATACCGCTGGTAGTCGCGCTGCTATTCACCGGCATATTGAGCGCGGTTCGCGCGGCGCGCGCGGGCCGCCTCACCGGCTGGTCGATTGGCCTGTTCCTCATCATCCTGTGGGGCGGGGCGACCATGGCCGCCTTTGTCACCCCCGCGCTGCTCAATGTCTTTCCCATTTCGGCGGAGGCAGCGCGCACGCTGACCGCCTCTCTCGGCAGCAACAGCAATGTCGGCACCGTCCCGACGATGAGCGATTTTTTGGTCGGCATCATCCCGACTAACCCGGTGCAGGCAGCAGCGACGGATGCCATTTTGCCGTTGCTGATTTTTACCGCGATATTCGCGCTTGCTGTCGCGCGGCTCGAACCCGCGCGCCGCGACCTTATCGCACAGATTTTCGACGCGGTGGGCAGCGCGATGCTGACGGTCATCGGCTGGGTGCTCGCCCTCGCACCCATTGGTGTGGCCGCGCTCGCCTTTGTCGTGGCGGCGCATGTGGGGGTGGAGGCGATTGGCATCTTCCTCCACTATGTGCTCATCGTTTCGGCGGTGGGTGGCGTCGTATTCCTTGCCGCTTACCCCGTTGCCATGCTGGTCGGCGGACTGCCACTCGGCCAATTTGCCAAGGCGATTTTGCCGCCGCAAGCGGTTGCGCTATCGACGCAAAGCTCGCTCGCCTCGCTCCCCGCCATGCTGCGCAGCGCGTCCGCGCTTGGCGTACGCGGACATAATGCCGATGTGACATTGCCGCTCGCCGTCGCGCTATTTCGCGCCACTGGCCCGGCCATGAACCTCGCCGTCTGTATCTATGCCGCCTATCTGACGCATACACCGCTGACACCGGTCACACTGGCGATCGGGGTTGCGATTGCCGCCACGACCACGCTGGGTTCGGTCAGCCTGCCGGGATCGATCAGCTTTATTTCGGCCTGCGGCCCCATCGCCATCGGCATGGGCGTGCCGATTGAGCCGCTCGCGCTGCTTATCGCGGTTGAGCAGTTGCCCGACCTGATGCGCACGCTTGGCAATGTGACAATGGATGTGGCGGTGACAGCCAGCGCCGACCGTTTGGGCGGCGGTGATTTGATCGAGGGAGAGGGTTGATGCAGCAACGCAATTTGGGTGACGGCCTTGTCGTCAGTGCGATTGGTATCGGCTGCATGCCGATGGTGGCCGACGGCAATATCACTTACGGCGCGCGCGCTGACGAAGGCGAAGCGATTGCGACCATCCACCGCGCCATCGACATGGGGATCAATTTCTTTGACACCGCCGAAATCTATGGCCCCTTTACCAACGAAACATTGCTGGGGCGCGCGATCAAGGGCAAGCGCGACGGCCTCATCATCGCGACCAAATTTGGCATGCGCTTTGATGGCGATAACATCATCGGCATCGATGGCGGGCGCGCCAATGCCCGCCGTGCCGTCGAAGGGTCGCTCCAACGGCTCGGCATCGATTGCATCGACCTATTTTACCAGCACCGCCCTGACCCCAATACGCCGATAGAGGAAACCATCGGCGCGCTCGCCGAATTGGTGCAAGAAGGAAAGATCAAGCATATCGGCCTCAGCGAAGCCGCGCCTGCCCGGCTGCGCGCCGCCGCCGCCGTCCACCCCATAGCCGCGCTGCAAAGCGAATATTCGCTGTGGGAGCGCGATGTGGAGGGGGATATTTTGCCGACCTGCCGCGAATTGGGCATCGGCTTTGTGCCTTATTCCCCCTTGGGGCGCGGCTTTCTGACCGGCGATTTTGCCAGTCTGGGCGATTTGCCAGCCGACGACTGGCGGCGACGCGACCCGCGCTGGTCGGAGGACAATTTTGCCGCCAATCTGGCTAGCATCGCCAGCGTCAGGGCGGTTGCCGCTGCGCATGGTGTCAGCCCGGCGCAGGTGGCGTTGGCATGGCTCCTCGCCCAAGGGGATGACATCGTCCCCATTCCCGGCAGCAAGCGGCGCATGACGATGGAGGATAGCGCAGCGGCCGCATCGCTAAAATTGTCCGCCGACGATCTGGCGGCGCTGGACGCGGCGCTGCCTGTCGGTAGTGCGCATGGCCCGCGCTATGGCGAAGCGGGAATGCGGATGGTCCGCCTATAGCCAGAGGAAGATGCCGGCAGGCATCCGTCCGCCCATGGGGATGTGCGCCCAGCACATCACCAACCAGAATGCGGTGCCGCCGACCAAGGCAAAAAGCGATGGGACCGCCGCGCCCCATGGTAGCCGCCCGCTGAGCAATGCGGCGAATGGGACGGTGCTGGTGCGTGATTGCCAATCGCGCCAACCGCTGCCCATCAATTGCAGCTTTTTTCTGTCCTGCGCCCATGCGCCGCCGAGCGCGAGGAGCAGGATCGCGGCGGTCAAGACGTGGTTTTCCCGTGTCGGCCACAAGGCCATGTGGACCAAGGCCCAGAGCGCAAAACCCCAGAGCATCGGGTGGCGGGTGATGGCATATACACCACGCGGTTGCTGCGCGGCGGCGGCCGCAGCCCCCGGTGCAGGGAGCGCCGGGTTGCCGCGCAAGGAACCGATTAGCAGCACGCTCGCCAGCCACATGATGGCGCTGGCAATACTCCAGCCAACCGGGCCGGACACATAGGCGGGCGGCGATGCGGGAATGCGCAGCCATGCCCAGATGATCGCGCCCAGCATCACAAAGGCAATCAGCGAATAGAGGCCCAGAAATGCCTTTTCGCCCATCGCGCGTACCATGGGCGCACGCAGCGGATGCGACAGGATGAAATGGCTGCCAACAAAGGCAAGGCAAGCGGCCATTAGCATGGACATGGCGGACATAAAGGTGCGACCTCCCCTCCCCCGCTGCAGCCCGACCTTTGCCTAGCTGCTAACGGGGGTCATATGCGTTGGGTAAATTCCCCTCCCTCGGCTCCATATAGCGGCGCAGCAATTCGGTCTGCCGCGACACCAAAGATTGCGCAACCCCGTCGATCCACACCATGGCCGGCGCGCTCGTCACCTCCAATGGGTCACCATCCCAAATCACCACATCGCCGACCCGACCCGGGCGCAAGGTGCCGACAACATCATCGACCCCCGCTGCCGCTGCCGGGCCAGAAGTGATTGTAGCAAACGCCTGATCCCAGTCGAGCCCTGTTGCCCCCGCGACATGGCGTAGCGCGACCAGATTGCCCGCATATTGGCGCGCATAGGCCAGACGATGGGTTTCATTGTCATCGACCAGACCAATACCAACGGTGACGCCTGCCGCCCGCATCCGCCCGATATTGCTTTGCGTCGCGGCCAATTGTTCAAAATTAGCAGGCAGGTCGGTCAGCGCAGATGCGATGACCGGCAGATGTGCGGCCGCAATTTCCCCCGCAACCATCCAGCCTTCCTGTGCGCCGACCAGTGTCGCCTTTATGCGCGGATAATCGCGCAGCAGGTTGATGACCGCCAAAATGTCGGACGCACGGCTGACCTTGATGAACAGGCGGTCGCGCCCATCGAGCACCCGGCCAAGCGCCGCCGCATCCGCGCGGTTCAGCAAGGCATCGCGGCTGCGCCCGTCATAGGCCGCCGGGTTGCGCGCAAATTCGGCCGCTTCGGCCAGCAGGGTGCGAAAGGTCAATATTGCCGCCGCGCGTGTGCCGCCCGCGCGCTCCGCCCCGGTTTCACCGAGTTCGGCATATTGGAACAAGCCTGCCCGCGTCACCATATTATGGTCGCTGCCCAGATCGACCAGCGCACCACGCCCATCGAACAGCCCTGCCGAGGCACCCGGGAACACCAGTGCGCGGGTGACCCCGTTCATCCGGTTGACGCCAACCGGCACCCCCAAGGGGTTGAGCGCAGGGGCAATATCAATCGCCGGACCATAGATGGATTCGCTGGCATCCGCATCATTCGACCCATCGACCGCATCGATTTCGATCAGGCCAACCCGGCTGAACCCGCCAACGATGCCCGGCGTGACATAACGCCCCGCCGCATCGACGGCCTCCATGCCCTGTGGCACCGTGACATTGGCACCCGCTGCAACGATCCGCCCTGCACGGATAACGACCGTCCCTTGCGCAATCGGCGCGCTGCCATCGCCGATCACCAGCGTGGCATTGGTAATCGCAACATCCTGCGCAGCGGCGGGCAAGGCACCGATGGCTGCCCCAGCAAGCAAGGCGAGCGCGGCGGCACGGGCAAAAAGACGGCCGCTCATTTCGTGTCTCCTTCACCCGGTTGGCCCAGTTCAAAATCGCTCACCGGGCGCATCGCTGGGTCATACATGTCGTACATCACCGCCCCGTCGATCCACACACGCTCGGGGCGCGTATAAACGCTGAACGGATTGCCGTTCCACATCACGACATCGGCCATTTTGCCCGGTTTCAGGCTGCCCGTGCGTTCGCCAATCCCCAGCGCATTGGCCGGATTGATCGTCAGCCAGCGCATCGCCGCTTCGTCGGTGATGTTAATCCCCGCACGGCGACCGGCGGCCAGCGCCTTGGCCGCTTCCTGATTGAGCCGCTGAATCTGGTTTTCATCGTCGCTGTGGACGATGGCGCAACCGCCCGCCCGTTCGACGAGCGCGATATTTTCGGGGATGGAATCATAGGCCTCAAGCTTGAAACCCCACCAGTCGGCCCACATGGCAACGCAGACATGATTGTCCGCCAAAATATCAGCAATTTTATATGCTTCGACCGCATGGTGAAAGGCAGAGACGCGATAGCCAAATTCACGCGCCATATCCAAAACCTGCACCATTTCATCGGCGCGATAGCAATGGTTCTGCACCAATATATTGCCACGCAGGACGTCGGCCAATGTTTCCATGCCGATATCACGCGCAACCCGTTCACCCGCATCGACCCGGCGACGATATTCGGCTGCGCGCGCCCAAGTTTGCCGATTGACCGCAAAATTGCCCATGCGGGTCGATGGCATCCGCCCCCGGCTGCCATACACACGCTTGGGATTTTCGCCGCATGCCATTTTCAGGCCATAGGGTGCGCCGGGGAATTTCATCCCCTGCACCGTGCGCGCCGGCACATTTTTGAGGACGACACTGCGCCCGCCCATCAAATTGGCCGAACCGGGCAATATTTGCAGGCTAGTAACCCCACCATTGACCAAGGCCCGGCCGAATCCGGGGTCTTGTGGCCAGACGCTATGTTCGACCCAGACTTCGGGTGTTGTCGGACTGGTGGCTTCATTGCCATCGCTGGTCGATGCAATCGCAGGCGACGGATAGGCACCCAAATGGCTATGAATATCGATAATGCCGGGCGTCACATAACGGCCACGCGCGTCGATGCGCGTATAGCCCGCCGGGATCGCCAGGTCGGCACCACCCACCGCCTCCACCCGTCCATCGCGCAGCAGCACGGTGCCATTGTCGATCCGCGCACCTTCCCCGTCGAGGATCGTCCCGCCGACAATCGCGGTCGGTTGGCTGGGATATGCACGATAGGTGGAGGGGAAAGGGTTGGGGTTGACCGGATCCGAAGCTGGTGTGGCGCTCGCCGCATTGTTGTTGCTGGCACTGGCAGGCGGCGCGTTAGTTCCACCGCCCATGGCGCATCCGCTGAGCAGGCTGATCGCTGCACCCAGCAGCAATGCGTTGCGAAACCTCATCCCAATTTCTCCCTAGCATCAGCGATCCGGGCAGTGCGGGGGCGCTGCCCATCCAGCGTCATTTCACCCCATGCATCAGATATTTGAGCGGCCATGCCAACAGCAGCAACAATGCGCCCAAGGCGATCGAAATCATGCCGATCGTATTGAACACCCCGACATAGGTGTTGAGGCTGACCTGCAAATTGGTCACCTGCCCGCCAACCGTTTCGACGCTGGCGAACTGCGCGATCACCCCGGCGACATATTGTGCCGTCGCAATCGACAGGAACCAGACCCCCATCATCAACCCGACGATACGCGCGATTGACAATTTGGTGATCATCGACAGGCCAACCGGCGAAATGCACAATTCGGCAATCGAATGGATGAGGTAGAGGCCCGCCAACCAGACCAAACCGACCTGCGCGCTAGGCCCGGCAAATTGTGCGCCCCAGACAAGGAATAGAAAGCCCGCGCCAACCCCCATCAGTGCCAGACCAAATTTCACCGGGATCGGCGGCTCCAAACCGCGCGCGGCAAGTTTGTTCCACATCACGCTGAAAATCGGGGCCAAAATAACGATGAACAGCGCGTTGAATATCTGTGTCTGCCCAGCAGGCATGACATAGACCGGCGCACTGCCAAAGCCCTGCACACGCGCATAATGCATGCCGAGCATGGCAATGGCAAAGACTATGCCCCAGGCAATCCCCATCGTCCGCTTGACCGACGCATCCTCCCCATTGGAGAAAAACCGCCACGCCCCATAGATTGCGCCGCCGAAAACCGCCCCGAAAAACAGGTAATAGCTGATTGGGGCGGAACGGAACATCGCAAATAACGGCCCTGTCCAGCCAATTTCCAGCACCGTATTGCGCTCCGCGAACAGGGTGAGCGAAGACCCGGCCTGTTCGAACAATGTCCAAAAGACGACATTGAAAACAATGAGCACCATCGCAGCGAGCATCATCTGAAACTCGGTCTTGTTGCCAGCGACCCAAGCCCAGATCAGGATGCCGGGGATAGCCAGAATGAAGGTGCCGAACATCAATTTACCCATGATCGGCAGGCTGGCCAGATAGCCGCCAAGCCCTTCCGCCGCCGGTGGCGGGACATAGGACATGAGATTGGCAAAGAGGAAATAGACCAAAGGCACTGCCAACAGCGCCGCGCCATAAATCAGCCAGTCCTTGCCGGCATCCGCGCCAGCGGGCCGTTCGCCATAGCCAGCAAGGCGTCCGCCATCGAATTGGAAGAGCAGCCAAGAACAGGTCATGCCAATAGCGGCAAGGCCAAAACCTGCCCACCAGCCGACCGCAACCGCCAAAATCGGACAGAAAAATTGCGAAAAGAGCGAGCCGAGGTTGATGCCCATGTAAAACATGGTGAAGCCAGCGTCGCGCCGTCTGTCCCCGTCGGCATAGAGCGTACCGACAATCGTCGAAATATTGGGTTTGAAGAAACCATTGCCGACAGTGACCAACCCCAAACCGATCAGCAAAATGGTAACGAACAAGGGGGAACGAACCGCATCGGACTGGAAACCGCCTTCGGCAATCCGCCGCACCTCCGCCCCATTGGCGCCGAGCAGCGAAACACTCTTATCCTCATTACCACGGATGACGAGCGACTGGCCATTCATCACCAGCGTGCGGACATCTTCGCCCGCCGCATCCTTGCTGATCGTCACATCATATCGCTGCGCGTCGATCGTCGCATAGGGGCGCGCGCTGTCGCCCCCGAAACATAGGGTGAAATAGCCAAGCGCCATCAAAATCGCGCCGAATTTCACCGACCTTTTACTGCCCAGATAACGGTCAGCGATCAGCCCGCCGATCAGCGGCGTCAGATAAACGAGCGCCGTGAAACCGCCATAGACCCCAGCGGTCGTCGTGTCGGAGAATAGGAAATGTTGCGCCAGATAGAGCGTCAATATGGCACGCATGCCGTAATAGCCGAACCGTTCCCACATTTCGGTGGTAAACAGGCGCTTCAACTGACGCGGGTGGCCAAACCAGCCGCTATCGCCGGTCCCGGCATGCGTGAAATCCGCAGGCGGCGCGCCCGGTTCCAGTGACGCGTTGGTATCAACAGGCTCTGTCATGCTGTGCTTCCCCGGCAAATATGCAGGGGCGCATGCCGCATTTTGCAGCTATGCCAACCCCTCCCTCTAGCGCGGCAACCTAACGGCAAAATTGCGGATGGAAAGAATATAATTGCGCAAATCGACAGACGTAGCCGTTGGCATATGCGACTTGTCATCATGGCAAGAACAAGCCACATCGCCGCGATGACGCAGTTCAACGACATCACCTCACCGCTTACCCTGCTTGCCACCCGCCGTTCGGGGAAGGCGCGCGACATGATCGCCCCGGGGCCTGATAGCGCCACGATAGAAAAGATTGTCGCACTGGCGGCACGCACGCCCGACCATGGCAAGCTTGCCCCGTGGCGTTTCATCCATGTCCCGCAATCTGCACGCGACGCGCTCTCCGCCCTGCTCCGCCGCGCCTATGGTGCCGAATTTCCCAGAGCAGTCGGGCAGGATCTGTCCCCACTTGACCAGTTTGCGCGGCAAGCGCCCGAATTAATCATCCTCCTGTCCAAACCCGTCACCGACGCAAAAATTGCCCGTCACGAACAATATTTATCGGCAGGGGCAGCGGCGATGAACCTGATCCACGCCGCGCATGCACATGGCTTTGTTGCGAATTGGCTCACCGGTTGGGCGGCGGAAAATCGCGAAATAGTGGCAGCCTTTGGCGGCGGGGCCGACGATAAAATCATCGGATATTTTTTTATCGGCAGCCCCGGCAAAGCACTGGAGGAACGGCCACGTCCCCAATTTTCCGATATTTTCCAAACTTGGCCGGGCGAGGGGCTTTGACGAATCGCTGTATCACTGTTATAAGGCAGCGATGCTCGACAATAGTAAGCCCGTTTATCAGCGCCTGCGCGACCATATTGCCGCTTCGATCCTCGATGGGCAGTATCGCGATGGCGATATGTTGCCATCGGTTCGTGCGCTGGCCGCTGACCATGGCGCCAACCCGCTGACTGTCGCCAAGGCATATCAAAGCTTTCAGGATGAGGGGCTGGTATTGGTCAAGCGCGGGGTTGGCATGTTCGTTGCGACCGGCGCTGCGGGCCGTTTGCGCGAACGGCTGCGTAGCCAGTTTTTGCAAGAAATCTGGCCCCCTGTCGCGCAGCAGATTGAACGCCTCGGCATCGACGTCGCCGAACTGCTCGACCGCGAACGCGCCTGAATATTCGCGTTTAGCGCGCGCTTTCCACCGCTTCGGCCCACCATTGGGCAATCTGCCGATCCTGCGGTGCCAATTGCGCTGCCTTGCGCAACAGGTCGAGCGCATCGGTCACATTGCCGCCATTACGCAGCAGTGCGATGCCATAAATGGCGCTGACGCTGGCGTTGCTGGGCATCAGCGCATAAGCTTGACGCGCAGATGCCAACGCATCACCGACCCCGCCCAATTCCAGGTCACAGCGCGCCAACTGCGCGAGGAGCAACGCATCACGCCCCCCCACCCTGTCGCGCGCGGCGAGAAGTGCGTCCTTTGCCGCTTGCCAGCGCCCGTCTTCTGCCGCCATGCCCGCTGATATCCGCATCGCTGCCGTATCTTCGGGCCAATGCGCCATATATTGGCCAAGTGTAGCTGCCGCGCTCTGCCGGTCACCCATTTGCAATTGTAGCGCAACGAGCGAGAGCATGGCACGCCGATCGAAGCGCAAATCCGCCGCGCGGCGATAAAGATTTTGCGCTCCTGCCAAATCACCGCCTTCGCGCGCGACGTCTCCTGCAATCAACACCGCCTGCGGCACACCCGGGTTCGCCGCCAAGAGCGCATCGGCAAGGCCACGCGCGCGCGCGAAATCCCGCACGCCAAGCGCGCTACGGATCGCCATAATCGCCGGAGCAACCCCCACCGACTGATCATTGGCGATGGGGTGGATGCCACCCGCCGCCCCCGTTTGCAGCAGGCTGGCACGCAGCGCCGGCTGGTCGGCATCACCCTGCCAACCGTTGGCGGCAAATGCCCGCGATAGGAGGAGGAGCGACCAGCTGTCCGCATCGCTCGCCGTTGTAATCATATCAATCGCGGCAATGGCGCCGCGCGCATTGCCGCTGGTCGCCAGCGCCAATGCATAGAGGCGACGCGCCTCCCGATTGTCGGGCTGCAACTGCAGCAGGCGTCCGGCATAATCAGCGGCAGCAACCGGGGTATCGAGCGACAATTCCACCGCACTGCGCAAGGTCAATATGGCCGGCTGGTTGGCATCATCCCCGTCGATGCGTTGGAGCAGCGCGCGCGCCAGTGCCGGTTCGCCGCCCCGCGCGGCGAGCGTCGCCTCCAGAAACAAGACGCGCGGATTATAGGCATCAAGCTCCGCCGCGCGCGAAAGCGGGTCGAGCATCGCGCTATAGCGCCCCCCCTCCCCCAAGGCCGCCGCATATTCGGCCAAAATACCCACATCATTGGGCGCATGGTCGAGCGCGGCGCGATACCAAGCGAGCGATGCCACAGGCCCAGCGCGATAACGCACGACGTCAGCCTTTACCCACCATGCCGCGCCCGACGTGGGCGCCAGCGCGCGCGCGCGGTCGGCGGCATTGTCTGCGCCCAGCATATCCTGTTCGGCGAGGCGGTATCGGGCGTAACGCGTCCAGATGTCGCCGTCATTGGGCGCGAGCCGCAGCGCGCCGGCATAATATTGTGCAGCCGCAGCGAAATCGCGGTTTCGATAGGCGGCATCCCCCGCCAGTGCGTTGGCGAGCCCCGCCTGCGCTGCCGGGATCGGACCGTTCAATGCGTCAAGCGCACCCGTCGCATCCCCCATACCTAGCCGCGCGCGCGCGCTTTCGATGGTGAGGTTGATGGGCTGCGCCCCCAATTCGGCCGCCTTGGCCAATTGACGTTCCGCATCTGTCGACCGGCCGAGATTGTTGAGCGCGCGGGCAAGGTCGATGCGCAGCGTCGCATCGCGGGGTTGTTCGGCAATGGCATTCAAAAAATCGACCCGCGCCGAACGCGCGTCACCCGACGCCAGCGCCGCGCGCCCACGCTCTGCCGGATCGACCAAAAAGCCATGGATTGCATATGCGCCGATCAATATGAGGAGCGCAACCGTACCCCATATCGCCAGCCGGACGATGGGCGCGCGCCGGTGACCATAACGCCGCACTTGTTCGGCGCGCCGTTCGGCCTTGCGCTGTCGGCGGACGCTAGGCGCTGATACCATGCTGCCTCATCAAATCATAAAGTGTCGGGCGACTGATACCCAATTGCCGGGCAGCCGCCGAAACATTGCCTTCCTGTGCAACCAGCGCGCGGCCAATGGCGCGGCGTTCCGCATCCTCCCGCGCGGCGCGCAGGTTAAGGAAATTATCGTGGCCATCGCCCCCGTCAAGGTCGAGGTCGCTGGCCATAATCTCCCGCCCCTCCGCCATGATCAGCGCGCGCTTTATACGGTTTTCCAGCTCACGCACATTGCCCGGCCAGCCCCAATTATCGATTGCGGCAATCGCGTCGGCGGACAGGGATTTGACGCCGCCCGACATCTTTGCGCCATGTAAGTTGAGGAAATGGCGCGCGAGCAATACCGCATCGCCGGGACGTTCCGCGAGCGCGGGGATGACAACACTCACCTCCGCCAGCCGATAATATAGGTCCTCGCGAAAGCTCCCCTCTGCAACCATGGCCTTTAGGTCGCGGTGGGTGGCGCAGATGACGCGCGTATCCACCGCAATCGGGCTGCGGCCCCCAACGCGTTCGATCACCCGTTCCTGCAGGAAGCGCAGTAATTTGACCTGCAACGGCAGGGGCACATCGCCGATTTCGTCGAGGAATAATGTCCCGCCATTAGCGAGTTCAATCTTGCCCTCCACCGTCCGAACCGCGCCGGTAAACGCCCCTTTTTCATGGCCAAAAAGTTCGGATTCGAGCAGATTTTCAGGAATTGCGGCACAATTGATGGCAATGCATTTTTGCGCCTTGCGTGGGCTGAGATCATGCAGCGCACGCGCCAGCAATTCCTTACCCGTGCCGCTGGCACCCAACAGCATGACCGACAAATTGGCCGGGGCCAATTTTTCGATCATCCGTACCACTTTGACCATTTCCGGCGCGGCAGTAACCAGCGCGCCCAGCGCCGTGGTTTCGCCCGGAACGGCGGCGAGCAGGCGGCGGTTTTCCGCCTCCAGCGCCGCAACATGAAACGCACGCCCAACAATTGCGCCCAACTGGTCGAAATCAAGCGGCTTTTGATAGAAATCCCACGCTCCCGCCGCAATCGCGCGGCGCGCGCTGTCGCGGTCATTATGCCCCGATGCCACCACCACTTTGCAATGCGGGGCAAGCGCCAAAATCTCTGCCAATGTTGCCATCCCCTCACTGATCCCGTCGGGGTCAGGCGGCAGCCCTAAATCGAGCGTGACAACCGCCGGTTCCTCTGCGCGCAACAGGGCAATTGCCTCCGTCCGCGTGCCCGCGATGCGCACATCATAATCGGCATAGCTCCATTTAAGCTGGGTTTGCAGGCCAAGGTCATCTTCCACCACCAATAATTTGGGCAATGGTTTCGACGGCGCTTTGGGCGACGGCTCCAAATTTTGCATATTTTCCATCTTGGTCATGCCGCTGCGCTTTCGCTCGCTGGCCCGGCTGCTGGCTTGAGGCAGAGGGTAAAACATGTCCCCGCCCCCTCCCGCGATGTGACCGAAAGCGTTCCGCCCATCGCCTCTGCCAATTGGCGGGCCTGAAAGGCACCAATGCCAAAGCCCCCCGCCTTGGTGGAGCTAAAGGGGCGGAATAATTCGTGCTGGATATAGGCATCGCTCATCCCGCATCCCCGATCACGTATGTCGAGACAGATTTGGCCGTCCGCCCGGCGCAATTCCAGCTGTACCGGTTGGTCATCATCGCTCGCATCCATGGCATTTTGCGCGATAAGCCCCACCAATTGTTCAATCGTTGCGCCATGGCCGTCCACCCAAAATTCCCCTGCCCCATGGATTTCCACCGCATGACGTAGCTGGAGCGTTAGGGCGGCACGCGCCACCAAAGCACCAAGTTCAACCGGCTGCAGCGTATCAATCTGCACCCGTTCCTGCCCGCGCAACTTGTCGGTCAATTGGCCAAGACGTTCGGCACCATATTTCAGCGTGGCGACCATATCCTCCCGAAATGCGGGGTTTTGGCCATGGCGCTCGGCATTGCGGGAAAGGAGCGCCATCTGACTCGCCAGATTTTTGACGTCGTGCATGACAAAGGCGAAGCGACGGTGAAACTCCTCAAACCGCGCCGATTCGGCGAGCGCGGCACTGCTGCGCGCTTCGGCGAGGTGGAGCGCCGCCTGCCGTGCAGCCGCGCGCAACAGGTCAAAATCCTCCCAATCCAGCGTGCGGTCGAGTGGCGGGCGGTCGATGACCAACATAGCGTCCAATTGCTCCCCATGGAGCAGCGGCACTAGGATCCAATGCTCCCGCGCGGCGAGCAAGCCATCGGGAATAGCGGCAATTTCGCGCGGCGGGGCGGTGCCCGCGCGGGCTTCGTCGATCTGGATGATGCGTGCCTCGCGGCTGAGATATTGGCCGAGCATCGCCCAGTCGAGCATGGCAAGCGCCGGGGCAGCGCTCAGCGATGCTGCGAAACCGCCATCATTGCGCAGGATCAGATGGCCAGCGGGGCTGCCAACAATATCGCTGAGCGCGCGCACCACCCGACCTTCGATATCATGCACACCTGCATCCGTGGCAACTGGCGTATGCAAGGTCGCCGAAAAACGCATCCATTCGGCACGATAGTCATATCGATGCGCAAAAAAATGCTTGGCTATCCACACTTGCGCATAGGAACGAAAGCGGCGCGACAGAAGGATCAATATACCCAGCCCGGCCCCGGTAAGGAGCAAGCCGCCCTGCGCCGCTGCGGTGTATATATGACCGCTGCCCGGCAATAATATTGACAAGAGCGCGAGCAATGCCAGCCACGCGGCAACCACGGTCGCGCCAATTGAGCGCAGCGCCGCCGGACGAGACAGCCGCACCGGCTGAGCGGCTGGGCGCAACAGCGCGAGCGTCAGGGCACCGAGCGCCAGCGCCACCGGCAATGGGCGCAACACCGCCAACAACATTGCGGGCGCATTGCCGAAATAGCTGATGGCATAGAGGTTGAGGTCATAGCCCCAGATCAGGCCGAGCGCGATGACCGGCAGGCCAATGTCCTGTGTGCGGTCGCGATGCCCGGCAGCATGGACATTGTGGAGGAGCACCAGCCCGCCTGCCAGCACCAACATCATGATCGATTCAACCTGCACCCACAGGATAACCGGTTTGAATCCCATGAGTGCCGGCAGCGCGAGCAAAACCAGCAACAAGGCCTGCACGCTGGTTAAACCGACATAGATCCAGCCAATGGGGGACAGGCGGCGTGTCGGTGCGCCAGCCCCCGCGACATGTGCCAGAAACCACAGCCAGCCAAGGTTGCGCCCCGATTCCATCACCAGCGCGGCAAAACTGAACTGCCCAAAAAGGGCAATAAAGCCGAGCCACACGCCGGTCATCGCCAGTGCCGCGACGAGCGCCAGCGGCATCGCCCGCCGCGCAAGCATCGTTGCCGCAGCCAACAGCAGAAACAGCCCCGACAATATCAGGCAAATCGTGTTGAGCCACGCGACCAGTCCTGCGGTCAGCATCAACGTGCCCCTTCGGGCCAAATGACGACGCGCACGGTTTGGAGCAGGATTAGCAAGTCAAAAAAGGGCGTGTAATTTTTGGCATAATAGAGGTCATATTCCAGCTTGGCGCGCGCATCCTCCACCGATGCGCCATAGGGGTAATTAATCTGCGCCCAGCCGGTCAGCCCCGGCTTCACCATATGCCGTTCAGCATAATAAGGGATATGTTTTTCGAGGTCGGCGACAAATTCAGGTCGTTCGGGGCGCGGGCCGACAAAGCTCATCTCCCCCTTCAAGACGTTCCACGCCTGCGGGATTTCATCAATACGCGTTTGGCGCAAAAATTTGCCGATCCGCGTAATGCGGGGGTCATTTTCGGCTGCCCATATCGCCTTGCCGCCCGCCTCCGCATCCGATCGCATCGAACGGAATTTGATGATCTGATAGGGTTCGCCATAGAGGCCGACGCGCGTCTGGCGGTAGAAAATCGGCCCCTTGCTGTCGAGCCGCACGGCGATGGCAGCGCCAATGGTCATCGGCAGGGTCAGCAACAGCACCGATATACTGGCAACGATGTCAAAGGCACGTTTGGCAAGTTTCGACAGGCGCTGGCCGGCGGTAAAACCGTCGGAGAAAATAAACCAACTGGGGTTGACGGTGGCGAGGTCAACACGCCCCGTCTCCCGCTCCAAGAAGCTCGATATTTCGTTGACGTAAACGCCGGTTGTCTTGACCCGCAACAAATCATCAAGGGGGAGGGCGTTGCGCCGTTCCTCCAGCGCCAGCACCACTTCATTGGCGCCCAATTGCAGCACATGGTCGGACAAATTGACGATATCATTGCGGTGAATCGCCCCGGCGACCACCGGCGCTTTGTCAGTCATCGACACAAAGCCGACCACAACAAAGCCGCTGCCAGGGCGCTTGGCCAGTGCCTCTATCCGCGCAGCCCGATCACCTGCGCCGAGCAGCAGGATGCGACGTTGGAAATTTTTGGGGTCGATCTGTTTGACGATGAGGAGGCGGAGCAACGCCGGTAGCAAGATTGCCAGCGGCATCGCATAGGCGAGGTTGGATCGCCACAGCGCCACCTGCGGCAAGATAAAATATAGCGTGGCGAGCAAAATAACCGCGACACTGACCGCCGCCAATTGCCGCATCAGCATATAGTGCAACGACTGCAGAGCCTGCGTGCCGTATACGCCGACCGCCGACATACCCAGTTGCACGACAATCGCAAAACTCAGCAGCGCGGCGAACCGTTCAGCCGCCGGTGTAATCGCCATATCAATCTGCCACGCGCGGATCACCCAAGCGAATTCGGCAGCGAGCAGCAGCACCAGAAAATCCGCGAGCGCGAGCGCGAGCACCGCGCGTGAAATATAATGTTTGAACAGGCGGATCATCGTTGCAAAAAGCGCTCATAACGGCAGTGAATGACCCTGTTTAGCATGACCATCTTGCCTGTCGGTTAATTTTACACATCCAACCCAAAGGGAATATCTGATGAAAAGCCGCGCCGCCGTTGCCTTTGCACCCAATCAGCCGCTTGAAATTGTCGAAGTGGATGTGGCTGGCCCGCGCGCGGGTGAGGTGCTGGTCGAAATCATGGCAACCGGCATCTGCCATACCGATGCCTATACGCTCGATGGACTGGATAGTGAGGGGCTTTTCCCATGCATCTTGGGGCATGAGGGGGCGGGCATAGTGCGCGAAGTGGGGGCCGGCGTCACCAGCGTTACCCCCGGCGACCATGTCATCCCGCTCTACACGCCCGAATGCGGTCAGTGCAAAAGCTGCCTGTCGGGCAAGACCAATTTATGCACCGCGATCCGCGCGACACAGGGCAAGGGGGTAATGCCCGACGGCACCAGCCGCTTTTCCTACAAGGGACAGGCGATTTACCATTATATGGGCTGTTCGACATTCTCCAACTTCACCGTGTTGCCCGAAATTGCGGTCGCCAAAATCCGTAAGGACGCCCCCTTTCAAACCAGCTGTTACATCGGTTGCGGGGTCACCACCGGCGTCGGCGCGGTGACCAAGACCGCAGGGGTAAAGGCGGGGGAAAGCGTCGTCGTTTTCGGTTTGGGTGGTATCGGCCTCAATGTCATTCAGGGTGCAAAAATGGTCGGTGCAAAGCCGATTATCGGCATCGACCTCAACCCCGAACGCGCCAAATGGGGCGAACAATTCGGCATGACCCACTTCATCGATGCGCGCGGCAAATCGCGTGAAGCAATGGTGGCGGAGATTGCCGCACTAACCGATGGCGGCGCGGATTTCAGCTTTGATGCGACGGGCAATGTCGATGTCATGCGCACCGCGCTCGAATCCTGCCATCGCGGGTGGGGCACCAGCATCATCATCGGCGTTGCCGAAGCGGGCAAGGAAATCGCCACCCGACCCTTTCAACTGGTAACCGGCCGTAATTGGCGCGGGACCGCCTTTGGCGGGGCCAAGGGGCGCAGCGATGTGCCCAAAATCGTCGACCTGTATATGGACGGCGAAATCGCCATTGACCCGATGATCACCCATGTGCTGACACTGGCGGAAATCAACAAGGGCTTTGACCTGATGCACGCCGGACAAAGCATACGCTCTGTCGTCCTTTACTAAGCGGTAGCATCGCCAAGCCCTCAGCCAAAGCTGAACGCCGCCGACGGGCGCGCACGCTCATCGACGATCAGCGGACGGCCGATCGGCGGGCGGGCGCGCTGGATGCAATCGGCGCGCTGGCAACGGCCGCAGCCAAGACCAATGGGGTTGGCTTGTCGGGCGCCATCGCCCCAATTTCCGCCATCCCCTTGCATCGCGGGTGCGCTGATTGGCGCGGCAAAGCGTTCCTCCAGCCCCAGCACCACTGCAAAGCGCGCGGGGCTTGCCGCCGCGTCGCGCGCCTGCCCCTCTATATTGCGCGCCCAGCTCAACCAGCGCGAACCATCCTCCAGCACCACATGGTCATGCACCAGCATATGCGGCCGTTCAAAGGCTTCAAAAATCCGCCAGCGCGCGCAGCCAATTGCACCATCCACCATTGGTGATCCGCTTGCCCCGGCATAACGTTTACTGACCTGTCCCGCACGGTCGATGCGCAACATGAAAAAGGGCAGACCACGTGCGCCGACGCGTTGCAATGTCGTCAACCGATGCGCCAATTGTTCAAAACTGACGCCAAATCGCCGTTCGAGGAGGGGTAGGTCATAGCCACTCCCCTCTGCGCCGCGCAAAATCCGACCATAGGGCATCATCAATGCGGCGGCGAAATAATGCGCCAAATGCCGTTTGAAGAGGCGCAGCGCCGCGCGGTCGGGCAGCTTTGCACCCGCCGCCAACGCCTCCAACTGGTCGCGTGCTTCCAACTGCCCCAACATAACCGCCGCCTGAAAACAGCGTGAGGATGGGGAAAGAAGTTCGGACAATTGCAATTGCCGCGCATGGAGGTCGAGCCGCCGCAGACTGTCAGGCATGACATCCGCCGGCAGGATGCGCAGCGCAATTTGGTGGCGCGCGCGCAAGCGTTCGGCAATCGCGCCATAGAGATCCGGGTTGGTGAGGCGCAGTTCGTCCGCCAAAGTTTCTGCCGCGGCATCTATATCGGCAAAATGGTTCGACCAGCGCTCGATTTCGAGCCGCACCAGCTTGACCGTTTCAACCTCAGCCTTGCCGCCGACACCCGCCGCATCGCCCACCATCTGCGCACGGTCATAAATGCGCGCAAAGGCCGCGGCGAACATCGGCGCGTGCTGCAACCAACCCTCCACATCATCTGCACCAATGCCCAGATCGGCAAACATCGGATCACCCAACCGCCGCCGGAGCGCCGCTGCGCCACCAACACCATGATCATCGCTGAGGCGCGCGGGGTCAAAACCAAAGCGTTCGGCCAAGCGGACGATCAGCGCGGCGCTGAGCGGCCTTTGACCATTTTCAATCAGGTTGAGGTAGGAGGGGGAGATGTCGAGCGCGCTGGCCATCGCCGCCTGCGTCAGGCCGCTGACGCGGCGTAACTGGCGCAACGCACCACCCGCATAGATTTTATGCTCTGCCATGGATCTGTAAATATATTTACAACATTGCAAAATCAATTGCCGATTCTGGCAAGGATTGACGAGAAAAATTGACAAAATTCTGTCCCTGTCACCCCATCGCAGCCTAACCCTTGGGCCAAGGCGCACCCCAAGGTCGGGGTGTGATGCGAAAAGCCAAAAGGGAAAAACCATGTTGTACAAGGATGCCTCCAGCCAATCGCGTGATTTCATCGCGGCACAAGGGGCGCCGTGGCAAGCGATCGACGGCGAAAGCGTCACCCGCATGCGCGCGCAAAACCGCTTTCAAACCGGGCTCGATATCGCCCGCCACACAGCGGCGATCATGCGCGCCGACATGGCCGCCTATGACGCGGACCCCGCCCAATATACGCAGAGCCTCGGCTGCTGGCATGGTTTCATCGCGCAGCAAAAGATGATTGCGGTCAAAAAGCATTTCGGCAGCGTCAAGGGTCGCTACATCTATTTGTCGGGCTGGATGATTGCGGCATTGCGCAGCGAATTTGGCCCGCTGCCCGACCAGTCGATGCATGAAAAGACCAGCGTTCCCGCGCTGATCGAGGAAATTTACACATTTTTGCGTCAGGCCGATGCCCGCGAATTGGGCGGCTTGTTCCGCGAACTCGACGCTGCGCGCGCAGCGGGGGATGAGGTTAAGGCGCAGCAGATTTTGCATGCCATCGACGCGCATGAAAGCCATGTCGTCCCCATCATTGCCGATATTGATGCCGGATTTGGCAATGCCGAGGCGACCTATCTGCTCGCCAAGAAAATGATCGAAGCAGGCGCCTGCGCGCTGCAGATTGAAAATCAGGTGTCCGACGAAAAACAATGCGGGCATCAGGATGGCAAGGTCACCGTCCCGCATGAGGATTTCCTGCAGAAAATCCGCGCCATCCGCTATGCCTTCATGGAATTGGGCGTCCCCGACGGGATTATCGTTGCGCGCACCGACAGCCTGGGCGCTGGCTTGACCAAGCAGATCGCTTTCACCCGTGAGCCGGGCGATTTGGGCGACCAATATAACAGCTTCCTCGATTGTGAACCGGTCGAGGGCGCGGGCAACCCCGGCGATGTCCTGATCAACCGCGATGGCCAGTTGCTGCGACCCAAGCGCTTGCCGTCCAACCTCTATCAATTCCGCCCCGGCACGGGGGAGGATAGGTGCGTGCTCGACTGCATCACCAGCTTGCAAAATGGTGCCGACCTCATCTGGATTGAAACCGAAAAGCCGCACATTGAACAAATCGCCGGCATGGTCGACCGCATCCGTCAGGTCATACCCAACGCCAAACTCGCCTATAATAATTCACCCAGCTTCAACTGGACGCTCAATTTCCGCCAGCAAGTGTTCGACGCGTGGACGGCCGAAGGACGCGATATGACCGCCTATGACCGCGCCAAGCTGATGGGTGCGCAATATGACGAAACCCCGCTGGGGGTCGAAGCTGACGCGCGCATCCAGAGTTTTCAACGTGATGCCGCGGCGCGGGCGGGGATTTTCCACCACCTCATCACCCTGCCGACATACCACACCGCGGCACTCTCAACCGACAATCTAGCAGCCGAATATTTCGGCGATGCGGGGATGCTCGGCTATGTCGCGGGGGTCCAGCGCAAGGAAATCCGTCAAGGCATCGCATGCGTCAAGCATCAGAATATGTCGGGCAGCGACATTGGTGACGACCATAAGGAATATTTTGCCGGTGAAGCCGCGCTTAAGGCCGCAGGCAAAGACAATACTATGAACCAGTTTGCCGCCTGACCGACGCAAGAAACAATTGAAAGGAGACGAAAATGTCCGAACCCGCCCGTTCCAGAGCCGTCTTGTCGACCGCTGATTTTGAACTGCTGCGCGAAGCGGTGCTCCATTATCTGACGGTGATCAAGGATCAGCCCGAATCGATCAAATTTTCCCAACTTTACCATCGCCTTGGCAGTGCGATGGGGCGTTAAACCCGACGCGCCATAAGGATTTCCTGGGGAGGAAAGGTTCGCCCGTCACAGCAATGTGGCGGGCGAATTTCATTGTTCGCTGCATGACGCTATGCTGCCGGAAATGACGCAGCATCCCCCACTCTCCCCCCCCGAAACCATCCCGCCCGCGCTGTTGCTGTCAGCCTATGCGCAGGGGATTTTCCCGATGGCTGATGACGAGGATGATGCCGCCGTCTATTGGGTGGAGCCGAAAATGCGCGCGATTTTGCCGCTGGACGCGCTCCACCTCTCACGCAAAATGCGCCGCAAAATCGCATCTGACCATTTTTCGGTCACCAGCAACCGCGCATTCGGCGCGATCATGGATTTATGCGCCGAAAGCGCAACCGACCGGCCGACGACATGGATCAACCCTGTCATCCACGCATCCTATCGCGTGCTCCATGCCATGGGCCATGCGCATAGTGTGGAGGTATGGCAGGGCGACACATTGGTCGGTGGGCTGTACGGCGTGTCGCTGGGGCGGGCCTTTTTTGGCGAATCGATGGTCAGCCGCGCCAACAATGCGTCAAAGGTCGCGCTGGCGCATTTGGTGGCGCGGCTACGCTTCGGTGGATTTACCCTGCTCGATTGCCAGTTCATGACCGACCATTTGCAGAGCATGGGTGCGATTGAAATGCCGCAATCCGCCTACCTCAACCTGCTTCAGTCCGCCGTTTTTGGCGAGGAATCAGCGTCAGGTGCGGCGGTGGGTACAGCAGGCGTCGCCGCATCGGGGGATTGGGGGGCGCTAGATGCGGCATTGGCATCCGCAGCGGCAGGCGCGGGGGCAGCAGCGCGTGCTGCCGGTGCAGGTGCATCGCCGCTCGGCACCGGGCGTTCGCCCGGCCAGCTCATCGTACAACTCCTCACAAACACGTCATAAATCGGGTGTTGAATGATGTTGCGTTCGGGCCGGTTCTTGAACAGCCAGCCGGAAAAATTGCGCTGCCAGCGGTTGTTGGAAAGGTTAAGGACATCGAGCTGGACAAAGGCCCCCACTTCCTGTGGCCATTCCCATTGCGCGGTCCGTTCACACGCGCGCAACCGCACCACCGCGCGCCCGATGCGCAGCGATTCGCCCGGTTTCAACGTCACATCGCGTACCAGGCCATTGCGTTTGTTGAGAAGGCCGAGCACCACGACCCGCTGAGCCATCGGGGTCACCCCCGCCATGCCGGCATCGACATTGCGCGACGCGGGTAAGGGACGGTTGGCATTCGCCTCCGCATCCGCATTGGCGCGCTGGCGATTACAACCACCAAGCAGCGTCGCGCAGATCATCGCCGTGCCCAACAGGCGAATGGACGGTCGGCGGCGGGGCATCAACCCTCTGGCGTCCAGGCCTGATAATCGCCGGTTGCAGCCGAACGCCGCCCCCCGCGTTCGAGCGCACCTGCCGGACGATATGCATTGGTGCTGCCCGTCAAATTGGGGCTGGCGGGCATCTGCCACGGGCGGATAGGCGGCAGGCTGTCGGCAGGCAGCGCGTCATGGGTGCGGTGCAGCCAGCCATGCCATTCGGCGGGGACGTTGCTCGCATCGTTCGACCCGGCGTAAATCACCCAGCGGCGGCCGTCGCGCGCTTCAAAATAGCGGTTGCCGTCCGCATCCTCGCCGACTTTGCGCCCTTTGAGCGCGGTGTGGAGCGCGGTGCCAATGGTCGCACCGTCCCACCATGTGAATATTTTGCCAAAAAAGCCCATGCGCCGCCGCTTAGCCAGATAGGTGGCTGGGGGCAAGCGTGCGATTATCGCCGAACATGGTCACCCTGCCAGCGCACCACCGCGCTTTCATCAATGCCGAGCCGCGCCGCCGTGCCGCCAGCCAGTTCCAGCACGGCGATCACTTCCCCCCCGCTAGCTACCGGTTCGAGCGATTGGGGGATGGTGTTTTCGGCGATACGGTCAATCGTGCCGTCCGCCTTTACAAACAGCATATCCAGCGGGATCAGCGTGTTCTTCATCCAGAAGGACGCGATTTTGGCCTGATCAAAGGGGAAAATCATCCCCGCATCGGCGGCCAGATGATCCCGAAACATCAATCCATATTCCTGCTGTTCACTGCTGGCGGCCACATCCACCGTAAAGCGGTGGACATTTTGCCCCATGGTGATGGTCAACGGCACCCGTTCCAACCCGGTTTGCGGGCTTTCCGCGCCGGCGGTCATTGCCGCGCCGCTGTTCGAACTGGAACAGGCGCCCAGCACCAACATCAGCCCAAAAACCGCCCCGCGCAGCGCCCGTCCAACCATTGCACATCCCCTTCGTCTATTCGGGCGCTGTCTCGCTGATTTCGGCACCCGGCGCAAGCTGGAGCAGGCAACGCGCCCAACGCGCATCATGCCCCGCACGTAACATCGCGGCAAACTGCCGCTCCTGCAGTCTTCGGTCGGTCAACTGCGCATCCGCAAAGGGTCCAAAGCGCCGCCGCCGGGCATAGGCGATGGCCGCTGCCCATGCGGCATCGGCATCGGCGCGCGCATCCGCACGCGTTGGTTCATCAATCCCCGCCGCACGCAAAGCCGCATCGACCCGCCGGTTGCCATAGCCCCGACTCAGCAATGAACGGGCCTTCATCCCCGCAAAGGCGGTGTCATCGACATAGCCCAACGCCACCAGCCGGTCGGCGATGCCGACAATATCCACCTCCACCCCCTCTGCCAAACCGCGCTCGCGCAACTTGCGTTCAAGATAGGCCAGCAATTTGGCGCGACTGGTCGCAAAGCGCGCAACATAAGCCAACGCCATTTCGGACAGGCGCGTTGCATCCAATGGTCGCAAAGATGATGGTTTTCGCCGCACTGCCTCACTCATGCCATAGTCAGGGCCGATTTTATATCCCTATGGAATGTGCAATATTTGCGGCGATATGGCGCGAAGCAAAGCGCATCGATAATGGGGCCGAACCGCGTATATTGGCGGGGCGGACACCCGACCTAGGATGAGGAGCGCCAAATTGGCAGCATTTAGCGATGGGGCAGGTGCAACGACCCTCCACCCCACCCCCACCGACGACGGCACCACCCGTCGCTATGCCGATTTTGCGACAGTGGGCGACGCGCTCGACTATGCAGCGCGGGGCGCGCGCGGGCTCAATTTTCATGACCATCGCGGCACATTGGCCCGCCCCTATCCCTATGCTGAATTGCGCGCCGATGCGTTGGCCAGCGCCCATCGCCTGATTGCCGCCGGGGTAAAGCCGGGGGATCGCATCGCGTTGGTGGCCGAAACCAGCGCCGAATTTGCCCAGCTGTTCTTTGGAGCAATTTATGCCGGTGCGTGGCCGGTGCCACTACCGCTACCGACCAGCTTTGGCGGCAAAGATGCCTATGTCGATCAGATCATCGTCCAGTTGCGCAGCTGTGACCCATCGATGTTGTTTTACCCCGCCATCATCAGCGCGATGGGGGATGCTGCGGCGGCAGCGCAAGGGGTCAAGGGACTGATTTGGGAAGATTTCCTGCAATTGGACGCGCCGGAGATTGCACTGCCCGCCGCCAAGGGTGATGATATAGCCTACCTCCAATATTCCAGCGGCTCGACCCGTTTTCCGCACGGCGTTGCGGTGACGCACCATGCCCTCCTCAATAACCTAGCCGCGCATAGCCATGGCATGCACATCGCCGATGGTGACCGCTGCGTATCGTGGCTGCCATGGTATCATGACATGGGGCTGGTCGGATGCCTCCTCTCCCCCGTCGCCAATCAGGTGTCGGTCGATTATCTGAAGACGGAGGATTTTGCCCGTCGTCCGCTGGCTTGGCTCGACCTCATCAGCCGGAACAAGGAAAACACCCTCTCTTACTCGCCAACCTTTGGCTATGAAATTTGCGCGCGCCGCGTGTCGAGCCAGACACACGCCGCTGAGCGATTTGATCTGTCGCGCTGGCGCGTGGCGGGCAATGGGGCGGATATGATCCGCCCCGATGTGATGCAGCGTTTTGTCGATGTGTTTGCGCAAAGCGGCTTTAACGCCAGCGCCTTTTTGCCGAGCTATGGTTTGGCAGAAGCGACGCTGGCGGTCAGCATCATGCCGCCGGGTGAAGGCATTGTCGTTGAACTGGTTGAAGAAAGTGAACTATCGGGCGGCGCCAATGCCGAACACCGTCCACAGCGTTACCGCGCCATCGTCAATTGCGGCAAGGCAGCGCGCGATATGGCAATCGAAGTGCGGGCAGAGGATGGCACGCCGCTGCCCGATGGACAGATTGGCAAAATCTGGTGTGCCGGCCCATCATTGATGGTTGGTTACTATAAGGATGATGCGGCCACCCGCGCCTGCATGGCTGACGGTTGGCTCGACACCGGGGATATGGGTTATTTATCCGACGGTTACATCTATGTCGTTGGTCGGGCAAAGGACATGATCATCATCAACGGCAAAAATCATTGGCCGCAGGATATTGAATGGGCGGTCGAACAATTGCCGGGCTTCAAACCGGGCGACATCGCCGCCTTTGCCATTACCACCGACAATGGCGAAGAATCACCTGCCGTGCTCGTCCATTGCCGCACCAGCGACGTGGGTGAACGCCAGCGTTTGCGCGCCGAAATAAAGGAACGGGTGCGTTCAATCACCGGCATGCAATGCATCGTCGAATTGGTGCCGCCACGCACGCTGCCGCGCACATCATCGGGCAAGCTTAGCCGATCCAAGGCCAGATCACTCTATTTATCAGGCGAAATCAAACCCTTCGCTGATGCAGCCTGATGTACGCTGGCCCACATAAGGGCGATGGCCCACGTAACATAATTGCGCTCTACACCCTTCAAAATATGTCAAAAATTGCCAGCGCAATAACCAAACGCTAACCGCTTGGCTGCTAGATGAACGGCCATGTCATCCAACCAGACCAAGCAAATCGACCAAATTCACGTTCCTTGGCGCGCCGTCATTTTTGGCGGCGACTTGCCACAGGTCGATATTTCCGCGCTGCGTCGCGCGCAGGTGCTGGCTGTCGTCCGGCTGGGCTGGGTACAGATTGGGACCTTTGTTGCCGCCGGTTTTGCCATTTTGGCCAACAGCTATGGCGCCATGCCGCTGTGGGGGATGGCGCTGGTAATGACCGCAATCCTTTTGCTGAATGCTCTGCGCTTTTCCAACCGGCATCAACGTGGTGAGGATTGGATTGCCGGAGCGCGCGGTTTGGCGACGCGCGAATTGGTGACCGGCAGCGCGCTCGCCCTGTCGTTGACCGCGCCATTGCTATGGGCCGGGTCACAAGGCCAATGGCAATTGGTATCGAGCAATTGGTTGATATTGTGCGCGGCCATTGCGCTTTATGGCTTCGCCAGTTCGTCCGTGCCCATGCTGTTTGTCGCGGTTATGCCGCTGACGGGCGCCTTGTCGGCCGTCGCCTTTTTGCTAACCGGCAATTTGATCGGCGCGGTCGCATCGACCATCTTCATCGCCATTACGACCGCCAATATCTTGCGTGCCGGGCGCGATTATATCCATTTTGAAATGACGACACGGCAAGCCGCCGAACGTGGCGAAACCGTATCCATGCTGCTGCGCGAGTTTGAGGATACGACCGCCGACTGGCTGTGGCAGATCGACGCCAATCGTCGCATCATCCATGCATCGCCGCGCTTTGCCCATGCCGCCGGTGTGGAGGCAGAGGTGCTGGAAGGTTCAGGCTTTATCAAACTGCTTGCCGGGGAAAGCTGGGAAAAGAGCGATCCTGATCCTGCCATCCGCGACCTTGCCAATAAATTGAGCCATCGGGAGGCTTTTTCGGGCCTTACCATCCCCTATATGCGTGGCGATGCCGTACGCTGGTGGGAAATATCCGCATCCCCGCTCGTCGACGCGTCGGGCAGCTTCATCGGCTTTCGCGGCGTCGGCTCGGACGTCACCGAACAGCGCGCCTCTGCCGAACGCATTGCCCATCTGGCACGCTTTGACGGGCTGACCGGCCTTCCCAACCGATTGATGCTCAACGAAACGCTGGCCGGTGCGCTGGAACAAGCGGCAACATGGCGGCGGCGCTGCGCCTTTTTGATGATCGATCTCGACCGGTTCAAAGCGGTCAATGATACGCTGGGCCACCCGATTGGTGACCGCATGTTGGCGCAGGTTGCATCGCGGCTAAAGGCTTTGTGCGGCGAAAATATCATTGCCGGACGCTTGGGCGGCGACGAATTTGCCGTCGTCATCCGCGAGGTTGATTCGGTGGAAGCGGTGGACCGGCTGGGCACCCGCATCATCGAGGTTATTTCCCGCCCCTATGAGATTGACCAGCACACGCTCTATGTCGGTGCGTCCATCGGCTATGCCATCGGCCCGCGCGACGGGGCGAGCGTCGAAAAGCTGACACGCAACGCCGACCTTGCCATGTACAGATCCAAGGATCGTGGCGGCGGGCTGTGCAATAATTATGAGCCGAGCCTGCATGATCAGGCCCGCGAACGGCGCGAAATTGAGATTGAGTTGCGATCAGCGCTGGAGCGCAATGAATTTTTGCTCAACTTTCAGCCGGTGGTTCATTCGGACGGCCATGTTGATGGGTTTGAGGCATTGTTGCGCTGGAACAACCGCAAGCTCGGCCCGGTATCGCCGGTCAAGTTCGTCCCGGTGGCGGAGGACAGCCGCCTGATCGGCCCGATCGGTGAATGGGTGCTGCAAACGGCGTGCCGCGAAGCCGCAAACTGGCCCGATTCGACCAAGGTGGCGGTGAATGTTTCGGCCGAACAACTCAGTTCCCCCGGCTTTGTATCCTCAGTGATCAGCGCCTTGTCGCACAGCGGCATCCGCCCCGGTCGGCTGGAATTGGAAGTCACCGAAAGTGTATTTTTGCGTGAAGTTTCGGGCGCAATGGCGACACTCGACCAAGTGCGCGGGCTGGGCGTTAAATTGGTGCTCGACGATTTTGGTACGGGGTATAGCTCGCTCGGCTATCTGCGTATGGGGCAATTTACGACGATCAAGGTCGACCGCAGCTTTGTGAAGGGCGCGCTGACCGGCAATCGCGAATCCATTGCGATTATTCGCGCGGTGGTGGCGCTGGCTGACAGCCTCGACATGTCGACCACAGCAGAGGGTGTCGAAACGCAGGACGAAGCCGACGCCATCGTCGCGCTGGGCTGCAAAAAGCTGCAAGGCTATCATTTTGGCCGTCCAATGCCGGCGGAGGATGCACGCGCCATATTCGGTGCCTATAACCTCAACCGCGCGGTGGGCTGAACCTTGCGCTGATTCGCCCTGAATATCAGGGGCCAACCATTCATCGACGCTGGCAAACGGCCCATCGCAACCGGCCAAATGGCCGCTGCAATTCACCGCCCCCTGCCCCCCATTCGCCGCGCAAAGATTGTGCGCACCGTCACAATGTCTCAGCGATGCTGCACGCCGAAACATCGGCGCTGTCACAGGGTCGCCGCCGAATATGTCACGCATTTTGCAACATTTTGCTGCCTCGCTCGCCGCCATTGCCGCGCTGGTGATGACGGTTCCGGCGATGGGTTCCAGCTATTTGCAATGCGCCCCCTTTGCCCGGATGGAATCGGGCATCCAATTGTTCGGCAATGCCCGCGATTGGTGGGACATGGCGGCTGGCCAATATGCGCGCGGCCATGAACCGCGCATCGGTTCGGTGATGGCCTTTGCCCCAACGCGCGCCATGCCCATCGGCCACGTAGCGGTGGTAAGCGCGCTGGTTTCGGATCGGGAAATATTGCTGACCCATGCCAATTGGTCGCCAATTAACGGACGGCGCGGCCAGATTGAACGCAATGTGCGCGCCGTCGACGTTTCGCCCGCCGGTGACTGGAGCGAAGTGCGCGTTTGGTATGCGCCGATTGGTGATTTGGGGCAGCGCGTCAACCCGATCGAAGGTTTCATCTACCCCAATGCCGATCAGGCTGCGCCGCGCGACTTTACGCCCGACGCCAACGGGGTTCTCGCCGCCATTGCCGCGAGTGTTACGCCCTAAGGGTCATGACCTTAATCTTCGCTGGGCGCGCTATTTTCAAACCAGGCTTCTACCGGGCCGGATAATTTGATCGTCATTGGCCGACCACGCCGGTCGAGCGAACGGCCAGCGGCAATACGTATCCACCCTTCGGACAGGCAATATTCCTCGACATCGGTCCGTTCCTTACCCTTGAAGCGGATGCCGATGCCGCGCTGCAAGGCGTCGCCATCAAAAAAGGGGCTGTCGGGATGGATGGCGAGCCGGTCGGGCGGATTGTCGTTGGTTTCAGTCATGGCGCGCCCATAGGCCAAGCGGTCGGCGGCGTCTAGGGTCCGACAATTGCCACCACAGCACCAGATGCTTTACATCACAGCGCGCGCTTTTTGCCATGCTATGCCCCACAGGGATAGGAGGTTGCAATGTGGTCTGCACTTTTGCTGCTAACGGCTATGCAGAGTCCGCCCACGCCGGTCAGTACGGCACCCGAAGCGGCGGCGATTGATGGCCGAATCAACATAGCGCGTGACCATTTGCGACAGGGCAACCCGCCGCAAAATTGGGTGGAGCAAGATGCGATAGCGATCATCCGCCTACTCGGCGAACAGGGTGAACAAGCATCCCCCATTGCCACCATGCGTTTTTCCCAAGCATTGCGTCTCGCCCTCCGAACCGAACGGAGTCGTAACGCCCGTAGCACCATCACCGACGCTATCGATGCAGCGGAGGCGGCATCCCTCGCGCGCGGGGCCAACGAAAATGCGTTATGGTTGGCAACGCTCGCTGCCGATATTCAGCCCGATGCCAGTGCAGCAGTTGCCGCACTCGCCCATGCGCACGGCATGGCGCGCGCCCATGGTTTGCTCGCCAGCCGTCAGGCCGGGCTGATCCGCAGCAAGGCCGCCGAATGGGCCCGCGACCTCAACCAAAGCGGTGCTAGCGCTGACGCCGACGCGGTGATGAGTGCCCTCATCACCGATCTCGACAGTGCACCCAACATCGGTGTGGATGGGCCGGGGCTGGGCACGCGCTATGACTTGCTGCTGCGCCGGGCAGAGGCTCTCGCCAAGTTGGGCAACGCCCCGGCATCCGATGCCGATTGGGTGGCAGCCGCTGCCATTTTGGACCATGCGGGGGCGACGGCTGAACCCTTGCGCGCCAGTTATAATAACCAGCGCGCTTACTACCTTAACATGCAGCGCCGATTTGCCGAGGCTGAACCCTTTGCGCGTGAAGCCGTGCGACGGCGCGAAACAACATCGGGGCCGGACGACATCAATACGCACAAGGCGCGGTTCAACTATGGCGTGGCGATCATGGAACAGGGGCGCGCGGCCGAAGCGCTACCATTGTTTGAAGGCGCGCTCACCGCCCAAATGGCCGACCCATTTGCCAGCGACCGCGATACCATCATCCTCAGAACCACCTTGGCGCGCGCATATTTGTTGATCGGCGAGCCCGATACGGCGCAGGCACAAATTGATGGCGCACTGGCGCTGGCACGTCAGGCACGCGAGCGGCGATTGACGGGCGGCGGGCGCGAACGGCAGGATTTGGTGCTTGCTGCTTTGTCGCGCGCCGTGGCGGGGAGCGAGCGGAATGACCCGCTTTCCCCGGCATTCGATGTCGCGATGCTCACCGCTTGGGCGCTGCACACGCGCGATGCAACCGCGATTGACCGCGCATTCCGGGCGGCGCAGGATTTGACACTGAGCGATGCGGGGGACGCCATCAACCAAGCGGCCGCGCGCCAATTGGCAGGCGGCGGGACGCTAGGTCTGCTAATTCGCCAACGACAACAAGCCGCCCAAACCGCCATCGCTGCCGACCGTGCCCTGCGCCAGGCGGTGCAACAGCGCAACGCCAGCAATATCGTCGCGCTGCGCACAACGCGCGACGAAACGGCGGCACGACTGGCCCAATTTGATGCCGATGTTATGGCGCAATTTCCGGGCTATGCCGCACTGGTCAGCCCGGCCTCTGTCGGCATTGCCGATATTCAGCGGAGCCTAGAGAACGACCAAGCGGTGCTGATGCTGATGGCGAGTGAGGGGCATCAATATATCTTCGCGATCGGCAAAACGGCCGCGCGCTGGCAGCGCATCGATGGCGGAGCCGCAGCGGTTGCAGCCGCGGTGGCGCGATTGCGTTGCCGGATTGATGAGGCGACCTGTTCCATTGCCGATTATGATGCGGCAATCGCGGCCGAACAGGCCGGAACGCCGAGCGCCATCGACACCGTCTATCCCCGCTATGACCGGGGAACGGCATGGCAATTATACCGCGACATCATCCAACCAGTGGAGGATGTTTTGCCACGCGGTGGACGCATTTTCGTTATCAACAGCGGGGCGATAGCATCGCTGCCGCTGGCGGTGCTGGTCACCCAGGACCCCGGTTCGGCTGCCGAGGCGGGGGATGCGGCCAGCCTGCTCGCCACGCCATGGCTGGGTGATCGCTATGCCTTTGTCACGCTGGCCAGCGCATCTGCCTTGTTGCAAGGGGACAGGGTGATGCGGCGCAACGCACCCGGCCCCATGGCCATGCGCCAAACCAATGGCGCAGGTGCGCCGGGTCGGCAGGCGGAACCCCGCAATCTGCCCGGCGCAAATGGGCGCGGCGCAAATGGCCGCGGCGGCGGGCCACGCGGTGGCGGGGGTGCAGGCGGCCGGGTCGGTGGCGGCCCCGGCGGTGCGGGCGGCGCGATGAGCTTTGATCTGCCAATGCCAGAGGGGCGGCGTCCAGCAGCGCTAGTCGGCTATGGCGCACCGACGCTGAGCGGTCAGAGCAGCGATGCGGCCAATGCGCGCGGTGGCCGCTCGCGGGGCGGTGTGCGTGCGATATTGCCAGCGGCGCTACCAGCAATTGGCCGCAGCCCGGACGATGACGACGCAAACACATCAGCGGATGGCGATGTCCCAACGCTCGCCAATCCCGATTGGTTGCGGCAATTGGCGGCGCTGCCCGGCACCGTTACCGAATTGGCCGGGCTTGCCGATGGCGCGGCGGGCGCGGCGCGCATCCACACAGGCAATGATGCCACAGAAACGCGGGTAAAGGGGGACAGTGCCCTTGCCACCGCACGCACCATCGTCTTTGCGACGCACGGCCTGTTACCCGGCGAAATGGGCGCGGGCAGCGAGCCGGGGCTGGTGCTCACCCCGCCAGCGGTCGCGAGCGCCGAGGATGATGGCCTGTTGACTGCTGCGGAAGTCGCGAACCTTGACCTTCATGCCCGCTATGTCTTTCTGTCGGCCTGCAACAGCGCAAGCGGCACGGGCAGCGAAAGCCTGTCGGCGCTCGCCCGATCCTTTCTCTACGCGGGGGCCGATGCCTTGGTTGCCAGCCATTGGCGCGTTTCAGATGAAGCGACCGCCGCGCTTACCATCAACATGCAGGCCGCAGCGACGTTGACCCCGGCACGCGCATTGCAGGCGGCGATGCGCGCGGTGCGCACCGGGCGGGGTGCGGGCGGCACGCCCATCCCCCAATATCAGCCGAGCTGGGCGCACCCGGCGGCATGGGCGCCCTTTACGCTCATCACCAACCGCGACATGTGACGCCCAATCTCAGGCAAAAATATCCCGCACGTCGCTATCGCCGCGCCCCTTGGGGTCGGGCCCAAAGCGGTTGTTGTGCGGTTTGCCGTCCATGCACATGAAAACGAGCAGAGCGATGCCGACGGGTGAAAAAAAGACCGTCCCGAAAAATAGCAACAGGCCAACCCACCCGTCGATATCCTGATCCTGCATGCGCCGCCACGTGACCGCCAGATTGGGAATAAGCATCGCCAGATAGAAAATAACGATCACCGCCACGCCGATCAGGACGATGTATATGGCCGAATCCTCACCGCCGCTAATCGAAGTGAACATAAGCATCATCGAGACGATGGCTAAAATCACAATCCATTGAAACAGCTGAAACATCCAATATTCCAGCCGCCGCGAACGACCCGAAAAATCGGCATAGCGCCGTATCGGCAGGATCATCCATTCCATGCGCGCATGCCGTCAGGCAAAGGTGGCGCGGTCGTCCGCTAAGGGGTCTGGCCCATATTGATTGGGGCCCTTGGTCCCTTCGAGGCAAAAGAAAACCAGCAGAACCAGCCCACCAAAGGGCACAAAGCTCAGCAGGTAAAACCAGCCCGATTTATCTTGGTCATGGAGCCGCCGCACCGCCACTGCCAGGCTGGGGATAAAGGTCGCTAAAACCCACACCACCAGCACAATGATACCAGCCCAGAAGGTCATGCCCGGCACCGGCTCTGCCCCGTTATAGACGACGCCCATCTGGTCAGCCTGCGCGCGTGCGGCAATTTCAGTCCACGGTATGCCAAGCATGATCATGGCGTAAAGCACCATCATCACGATCATCTGCAGCAGCGTCCACATCCAATATTCCATGCGCCGCGAACGGCCCGAAAAATCGGCATAACGCTTAAACGGCAACAACATCCATTCCATGATTTTCCCCCTCAATCCGATGCGCCCGCCGTCGCCATCACGTGCATGCGTCGATGGCTGACCCTTTGCATGTGCTACGCGATGTGTCGCGAAAATCAATCCGCCTTGCGCTTGGCCTTTTTCCGCTCGTGCGGGTCGAGGTGGATTTTGCGGATGCGGACGTTTTTGGGGGTCACTTCGACCATCTCATCATCGTCAATCCACGCAATCGCCTGTTCCAACGTTGCGCGACGCGGTGGGGTCAAGCGAATGGCGTCATCCTTGCCCGATGCGCGGAAATTGGTGAGTTGCTTGGCCTTGAGCGGGTTGACCTCCAAGTCGTCGGGCTTCGCATTTTCGCCAATCACCATCCCCTCATAGACGGCTTCACCCGGCGAAATGAACAGGACGCCGCGTTCTTCGAGCGCGCCAAGCGCATAGGAAACCGCATCGCCGGTACCCATCGAAATCAGTACGCCGTTGGCACGGCCCGAAATCGGCCCTTTGTGCGGACCATATTTTTCGAACAATCGGTTCATGATGCCGGTACCGCGCGTATCCGACAGAAATTCACCGTGATAGCCAATCAACCCGCGCGACGGCGCGGAAAAGGCGATGCGCGTCTTGCCACCGCCCGACGGGCGCATATCGGTGAGTTCGGCCTTACGCTGCTGCATCTTGTCGATGACGGTACCGCTAAACTCATCATCAACGTCGATGACGACGCTTTCATAGGGTTCGGTGCGCTGCCCGCCCTCTTCACGAAACAGGACGCGCGGGCGCGAAATGCCCAGCTCAAACCCCTCCCGCCGCATGGTTTCGATAAGCACGCCCAGTTGCAATTCGCCGCGCCCTGCAACCTCGAAACTATCCTTGTCGGCGGATTCAGTGATGCGGATGGCAACATTGGATTCGGCTTCGCGCATCAACCGGTCGCGGATCATCCGGCTGGTGACCTTGTCGCCCTCACGCCCGGCAAAGGGGCTGTCGTTGACCGCGAAACGCATGGCGAGCGTCGGCGGGTCGATTGGTTGTGCGGCCAGGGGTTCGCTGACACTGATATCGGCAATGGTGTTGGCAACCGTCGCAACGGTCAGCCCCGCAAGGCTGACGATATCGCCCGCTTGCGCCTGATCGACCGGCACACGTTCCAACCCGCGAAAGGCGAACAGCTTGGACGCGCGGCCAGCCTCTATCACCTTACCATCGGCACCGAGCGCATGGATCGGTTGATTGATACGCAGCGTGCCCGCTTCGATCCGCCCGGTCAAAATACGGCCCAAGAAATTATCGCGGTCGAGCAAGGTGACCAGCATCGCAAAGGGGGCGTCCGCCGCCACCTTTGGCGCGGGCACATGTCCGACGATGGTTTCAAACAAGGGGGTCAAATCGCCCGAACGGGCATCGGCATCATGGCTGGCATAGCCCGCCCGACCGGAGGCATAAAGGATCGGAAAATCCAATTGTTCATCGCTGGCGCCGAGCGCGAGGAACAGGTCAAATACCTCATCCAAGACTTCGGCTGCGCGTGCGTCTGACCGGTCCACCTTGTTGACGACGACAATCGGGCGCAGTCCCAGTGCCAGCGCCTTGCCGGTGACGAATTTGGTTTGCGGCATCGGCCCTTCGGCGGCATCGACGAGCAATATGACCCCATCGACCATCGACAAGATACGCTCCACCTCACCACCAAAATCGGCGTGGCCGGGGGTGTCGACGATGTTGATCCGCGTTTCCTGCCATTCGACGCTGGTGCATTTGGCCAGAATCGTGATGCCGCGTTCTTTTTCGAGGTCGTTCGAATCCATCGCGCGTTCTTCGACGCGCTGATTGTCGCGGAATGTGCCCGACTGACGGAACAACTGGTCAACCAGTGTCGTTTTGCCATGATCGACGTGGGCGATAATGGCGATGTTGCGCAATGCCATGCGTTAAAAACTTTACAGATGGAGGGCGGGGAAAATGTCGCGCGCCCCTAGCCCAATTGCTGCATTGCGGCAAGCGGCTTATGGTAATGCGGCCACCAGCTTCGCGATCGCATCCGCCGACAACGCCGCCGCGCGGTGAAGGTTGGCCGAAAAATCGGCCCCGCCTGTCGCGTCGGCATCATCGGTTGGGGCTTTGATCGCCCCCCATGGAATCTGCGCGCGTTCCGCCACTTGGGCCATCGCCGCCGTTTCCATATCGACGATATCCGCGCCAGTTGCCGCGACAATTTGTGCCGCTGCATCCGCACAGCCGACGAAATTATCCCCGCTCGCCATTCGCGCATGGGTCAGGCCACAGCCCGGATCATCCATCGCGGTAAAAAATATCGGTTCGCCAGCGCCAAAGGGCATAGTGCCGCTGCGATAATGGGCGAAACCCCCGGTGTGGCGGGTGCCATATCCATGGTGCACCGCGCTTTCGACCCAGAATATATCGCCCTTGATATTGCTGAGCCGCCCGCAAGTGCCCGCGAGCAGCAACATCTGGGGGGCAAGCATGTGGATGAATGTCGCGCTCGCCGCTGCGCAATTGACCATGCCAATACCGGTGGTGGCGATCGAAACATCATGCGCGCCGACCCGACCGCGTCGCAGCCAATAGGGGCCGATGTGGCGGGTATCGGTGATTTCGGGAAAGCAGGCGCTGGTTTCATCTTCGAGCGCGGCGAGGAGGAGGATGCTAGCCATCCACGTCCCGTCGCCGATTTTGCGCGCGCTTGCAAGGTGCGAGCCGTCGCGTCATGCAGATACCATGCTGCAACGTATAATTCCCGACCGCTTCATCTGGATTTTGCTGGCGACCATCGCGCTTGCCAGCTTTCTGCCGGTGCGCGGCACGATGGTCGATGCCGCCAATCTGGCAGGCGGGGCAGCCGTATTTGTCATCTTCCTGTTGCACGGCATCCGGCTGTCGCGTGACGAGGTGTGGAGCGCCATCACCAACGCCCGTGTCCACGGGGCGATTGCCGCCTTCATCTTCATTGCCATGCCCATCATCGGCATATTGCTGGAACGGCTGGCGCAGGCATTTGGATTACCGCCGATGGTCGCGCTCGGCTTTTTATTCTGCGGCGTATTGCCGACCACGGTGCAATCGGCAACCACCTACACCTCGCTCGCGCGCGGCAATGCCGCGATTTCGGTGGTGGCGAGTGCGATCAACAACCTCGTCGCCATCGCGCTGACGCCGCTCTTATTTGCCCTGCTCGCTGGGCATGGCGGTGGGGTTGGCCTGTCGGGCGGGTTGCTGGTCAAAATTGCGACGATTTTGCTGCTACCCTTTGCGCTGGGGCAGGCTTTACAGCGTTGGACGCGCCCGTGGGTGCTGGCGCGCGCCGCATGGGTGCGCAATATTGACCAGAGCGCGATTGCCATCGCGGTCTATGTCGCCTTTTCCGCCGCAGTGGTTGCCGGCCTGTGGCAGAGCATGGCGGGTAGCGACGTGCCCTTTCTGAGCCTGCTCTTGATACTCAACCTCCTGCTCGCCTTTGGCGGGGCATGGCTGGCAGGCGGCCTGCTGCACACCGACCGACCGACGCGGATCGCCATATTATTTTGCGGGGCACAGAAAAGTGTCGCGGTCGGCGCGCCGCTCGCCGCCCTGTTGTTCGCACCCTCCGCGGCTGGGATGATCCTGCTGCCCGTCCTTTTCTATCATTTGTTGCAGTTGATGCTGTCGGCGTGGCTGGCGACCCATTTCGCGCGGCAACAGGCAGGGGATGGCGCGCACTAGACTGCCCTATCTGACTGTATTATATTTATATAACAGCGGGGGCTTGCAGGCCGCCCGCTCCATCCCCATGATAGGGGCTGGGCTGGATTGAGAGGCAAAGTTTATGAGCGAAGGCGAAACCACCACCGCAACGGCTGCACCGACGATTACGTTGGAGCCACCCGCGCCCGTGCCGGTGATTGCCCCTGAAAAGGCGGCGGGTCTTGTCAGCCTGTCCGATGATCAAAAGGGCAAGCTCGAAACGCGGGTCGACGGCTTTGTCGATGAACTGATTGCCATCGACGCCAATAGCCCCGAATTCGGGCAAAAGGTCGACCAGATCACCAATATGGGGCGTGCCGAAATCATGGCCGCGTCCAGCCAGTCGAACCGCTTTCTCGACCGGCCGACCCGCGCGCTCAACGCCGATTCAACCGTCGGCGTAAATCTCGTCGCGCTGCGCCAAACGGTGGAGGATTTGGACCCCGGCAACCAGGGCATTACCAACCGCAAAAAATTATTCGGCATCATCCCCTATGGCGGCAATATGCGCAGCTATTTCAACAAATATGAAAGCGCGCAGGGCCATATTTCGACGATTTTGGATCGGCTGGCGAGTGGCAAAACCGAACTGATCAAGGATAATGCCGACATCGACGTCGAACGGCAGAATCTGTGGGCGGCGATGGGCAAGCTCGAACAAATGGCACATATCGCCAAGACACTGGACGCCCGGCTGGAGGCAAAGGCATTTGAACTGGACGCCACCGACCCCGCCAAGGCCAAGGCAATCCGTGACAGCGCGCTATTTTACGTGCGCCAACGCCATCAGGATATTTTGACGCAATTGGCGGTCAGCGCACAGGGTTATCTGGCGCTCGATCTGGTCAAGAAAAATAATGTCGAACTGGTAAAGGGCGTCGATCGTGCCAGTACGACAACGGTCAGCGCGCTGCGCACCGCCGTTACCGTCGCGCTCGCCATGGCCAATCAGAAATTGGTTTTGGGCCAAATTGACGCGCTTAACACCACTACCGCCAATATTATCGATTCAACCGGCGCGATGCTCAAGGAAAATACCGCGCGCATCCATGAACAGGCGGCGGGTTCGACCATCCCGCTCGAAACGCTGCAACGCGCCTTCCAGAATATTTATGATACGATGGATGCGGTCGATAATTATAAGGCCAAGGCGCTCGAAAGCATGAAGGTGACGATCACCACCCTGTCGAGCGAGGTGGAAAAGTCGCGCGGCTATATCGCGCGGGCGGAGGGGCAATCCAACGCGGCCGCGCAACTGACCAGCGGTCCCAGCCCGCTTGCCGCGCTCGAAGGATAGGCTGCATTGAGCGAGGTTGACGAAACCATTGCCCGCGCGCGCGCCGCCATCGAACGGTCGCGCACGCGTGATGCAGGGCCAATGTTGCGCCGCACGACCAGCCGGGCAGAGGCAGAGCGCGCCAAACGCTTCATCCTGCTGCTCGGCGCGGGGTTTGCGGCGATCATCGGCCTCGTTATTTTCTGGAGCATGGTGATCGGCCCGGTAAAGGCGATGGGCATATTGTTATTGCTCATCGCCGCAGCTGCCGTCTTTTTCGGATCGGGGATTTTGGCGCGCGGTCGCCCGATCACCTTGCCACAAATGCAAAGCGGTACGCTCGCCGCCATTACGGACAATAGCGAACGCTGGCTGATGCAGCAGCGCCGCCTTCTCCCGCCGCCAGCGCGCACACTCGGTGATCAGATTGGTGCGCGTATCGCCGCTCTCCAACCCATGCTCGCCAATATCAGCGACGATACGCACGAAGCGCGCGAATTAAAGCGCATCTTGGGCGATGAATTGCCCGATCTGGTCGGTCGCTATCAGGCGGTGCCCGCCAATCTGCGCCGCACCGACCGCAATGGTCGGGTGCCCGAACAGGATCTGGTCGATGGGCTGGGGCTGATCGACCAGCAGATTGACAATTTGTCGCGCGGACTGGGCGCGGTCGAAATGGATAAATTGTCGAGTCAAAAACGCTATCTGGAATTGCGGTATCAGGACGATGAACAGGAATAACCGCGTTACAAAAATCCGCGCACTTCGGCCATAAAGCGGTCAAACTGGTCATGGTGGAGCCAGTGACCCGCATCGGCAAATTCGACGACGGTAGCGTTTTGAAAATGGTCGATACGACCATCCTTGGCCGGGTTGGCAAACCAGCTATTGGCACCATAGAGCAGCAGGCTGGGGCAGGAAATCGCCGCCCATAATTCGGCCAATTGATCTTCCGACAAATCAAATTCGGGCCAGACGTTCAGATAATTGTCGAACTTCCAGCTATAGCTGCCATCCTCATTACGGCTGACCCCATGGATGGTAAGGTGGCGGGCCTGTTCGTCGGTCAGGTAACCATTTTCCTCCTGCATCCGGGCCAGCGCCGCCCCGATACTGGGATAGCGTTTGACCTGTCGCCCGGCCGCCGCCCGCTTTGCCTCTATCCATTTGCGCAGCCGGGCCGCTGTTCCGACTGCTTCGCGCTCGGCCCGCTTCATCGGGTTGGGGCCAATCCCCTCGATACAGATAAATTTGGCGACCATATCGGGGTAAAGCCCGCAATAGCGGGTGGTGACAAAGCCGCCCAGACTATGCGCAATAATCGTCACCGGCGCGGTGTCGAGTTGGTGGACGAATTGCGCAAAATCATAAACCAGCGCGCCCATGTCATAATTGCCATCTGCCGCCCAAGCGCTGTCGCCATGGCCGCGCATGTCGGGGCACAGCACGTGCCAGTCGCGCGACAATTCGGCGGCCACCCAGTCCCATGACCGACAATGGTCGCGCCCACCATGCTGGAGGATGAGCGGCGGCGCCCCCTCATTCCCCCAATCAACATAGTGGAGGCGCAGACGCTGCGAGGTGAACCAGCGTGAAGTCGGGCCAGCAAAATCAGGCATCAACCAAGTCCCTTTGCCGCACGTGCGGCGGCATTGATGGCCGCAATGTCGGGCGCCCCCGGTGGCACAAGCCAACTGCCGCCGACGCAAAGCACCTGCTCCATCGCCAGCCAATCGGCCGCGCTATGCTGACTCACCCCACCGGTCGGGCAGAAATGCACCCCGCCAAAGGGGCCGCAAAGCGCCTTGAGCGCCTTGATACCGCCGTTTGCCTCTGCCGGGAAAAATTTGAAATGCGACAGGCCCATATCCATTCCGCGCATAATATCCCCGGCATTGGCAACGCCAGGCAAAAAGGGGATGGTCGATTGACAAGCGGCTTGCCCCAAATTTTCGGTGAGACCGGGGGCGACGATAAACTCCGCCCCCGCGCCAATCGCCGCGCGCAAGTCCGCAACATTGCACACCGTGCCTGCGCCGACGATCGCCCCCTCAACCTGACGCATCGCGGCAATGACGTCGAGCGCGGCGGGCGTGCGCAACGTCACCTCCAGCACCGGCAAGCCGCCCGCCACCAGTGCCTCGGCAATCGGACGGGCATGCGCCACATCGGCAATCGTCAGCACCGGGATGACCGGTGCCTTGCGCATAATATTGCCAATCGATTGTTGCATCATCCGCCCCTCAACCCGCTGAATCATGCCAGACCACGCCGTGGCGCGATGCCAATTTCCCCGCCGCATCCGGCCCCCAACTGCCCGACGCATAAGGCAGCGGGCTGGCGGCATCGCCCGTCCAACCGGCACGGATGGCATCGATCCAGCGCCACTGCGCCTCCACCTCATCACGCCGGACGAACAATGTCTGCGCCCCTTCGATCAGGTCGAGCAACAACCGCTCATAGGCGATGCGTTTCTTGGGGCCGGCAAAGGCATCGGGCATCGAAATGTCGAGCGGCACTTCACGCAATTCGACCCCGCCCCGGTCAAGCCCCGGGACTTTGGCCATTACCGACAGGCGGATATTTTCCTGCGGCTGGATCGACAAGATCAAACGGTTGGGCAGGCTCTGCGCGCCCTGATTGGCAAAAATATCATGCGCGATCGGTTTGAACTGGATAATGATTTCGGTCTTGCGCTGGGGCATTTTCTTACCCGTGCGTAAGAAAAAGGGCACACCCTTCCACCGCATATTGTCGATGTGGACGCGCAAGGCGACAAAGGTTTCGGTGTCGCTGGCGCGGCCCAATTCATCGGCATAGCCGCGTGCTTCCCCATTGCCCCGATATTGGCCGCGCACACAATCTTTGCCGTCGAGCGCGCGCAACGACCGCAGCACCTTTACCTTTTCATCGCGAATGGCAGTCGCGTTGAACTGGGCGGGCGGTTCCATCGCGACCAGCGCCAGCAATTGCAGCATATGGTTTTGCACCATGTCGCGCAGCGCGCCCGCGCCATCATAAAAATCAACCCGTCCTTCCAGCCCCACCGCCTCGGCGACGCTGATCTGCACATGGTCGATATAGTGGGCGTTCCACAACGGTGCGAAGAGCACATTGGCAAAGCGCAAAGCGAGGAGATTTTGTACCGTTTCCTTACCCAGATAATGGTCGATGCGGAAAATCCGGTCCTCGGCAAAGGCGCTGCCCACCGCATCATTGATCGCGCAGCTGCTCGCAAAATCGCTGCCCAAAGGTTTTTCGAGGCCGATGCGCACATTGTCCCCGGTCAGGCCCGCCCCTGCCAACCCCGCTATGGTCGGCGCGAACAGGCTGGGTGCGGTGGAAAGGAAGATTGCCGTCCCCCTGTCCGGCGCGACCTTGGCCGCCAGCGCAGCAAAGCCGTCCGGTGCAGACGCATCAAGCGGCTGATAGCTAAGCCGCGCCAAAAAGGCATCGCGCGCCGTCCGGTCGAGCGGGGGATGACGCGGAAAAGCATCGAGCGCATCGGCAGCAAATTGACGATAGGCAGCATCGTCATGCGGCGAACGCGCGGTGCCAATGATGCGCAGATTCTTGTCAATCAAACCATCGGCCGACAGCGCGGCAAGGCTGGGGAGCAACATGCGCCGTGCCAGATCGCCCGTCGCGCCAAACAGGATGAGCCGGTCCGCCACCCACGGCGCGCCGCCCGCCACCCCGCCATTTGCCCCTGTTTTTGCCATCTGCGCCCCTTGTCCCTTTCTACGCCATCAAGCTTTTCGACGCCTGTTCGCGCGTATCGCGCGACAGGTTTTCGGCGGCCAAAATTGCTTCGAGCGCGCTGCGCATCAAATTTGCCCGCTCACCATCAAAACGCTTCCAACGGCCAAAGGGCGCGACAAAGCGCGCGGCGGTTTGCGGGTTCTTGGGGTCGAGCGCCAAAATCATGTCGCGTACCAGCGCATAGCCCGCGCCATCGCGCCGGTGAAACGCCGCCTGATTGGCAAGCAATCCGCCATATAGCGCGCGCACCCGATTGGGATTGGCGAGCGTAAAATCCGCATGGTTTGCAAGCATAGCGACCTGTTCCACCGTGTCGGTGCGCAGGCTGGTTGCCTGCACGCTGAACCATTTGTCGGCGGTCAGCGCATCACCGCCATAGCGTGCGTAAAAATCAGCGAGCGCCGCCTGTCGTGCACCGTCGCCGTCCGCCGCATCTTCCAAATGACACAGGGTGGCGAGCGCGGCCATCCGGTCGCTCATGCCATCGGCGGCCCGATATTGCGCCAATGCGCGCGCCGCCAACCCGTCATCCTCCGCCGCAGCCAGCATCATCAACGCTAACGCACGCAGCTTGCGCCGCCCCTTGGCGGCAGGTGACAGGTCATCTGCGCGGGTGACGCAGCCATCATGGATGGCGCGCCACGCATCGCAGTGCGCGCGCCCAATGCTGGTTTGCAGCGCGCGACGTTCGCTTCGGATCTTATCGGGGTCGATGATTGGCATCGCTTCACCCAACATCGCTTCCAATGGCAACATCGCCGCCTCTGCAACAAAGGCGGCATCGTTCTGCCAATTTTTGATGAGGCTGCCGATCGCGCCGACCACCGCATCATGACTGATCGTATCACCGCCAATGCGGCGCAAAACCATGTCCTGCATCAGCGCCTGCAACGCCTCATATCGGGCGAAGGGGTCATCATCATGCGCGGCGAGCCACGCCAACTCCCCATCGGCCCGCGTGACATTGGCGATAATCGGTGCGGTAAAACCGCGATTGAAGCTGAGCATCGGGCGGGTGGCAAATTGGCCGAGCGGCACATTTTGCTCTGCAGCGCTGAGCAGAATCAACTGCTCCTCCCCCATCGCATTGCGCGTCGCATCATGGAGCGCGACGGCAATCGGGATTTGCATCGGCTGTTTGACATCCTGCCCCGGGGTCGGTGCGATATTTTGGTGAAGCGACAAAACCGCTTCCCCGCTCGCTGAATCATAATGGAGCTGCGCATCGACATGCGGCGTTCCCGACTGGCTATACCATAGCCGAAATTGATCGAGGTTGAGTGCGGCCCCATCCTCCACCGCAGCAATGAAATCATCGCAGGTCGCCGCCTCCCCATCATGGCGGTCGAAATAAAGGTCGGTGGCGGCGCGAAACCGCTGCGGCCCCGCCATCCGCGCCATCATGCGGATAACCTCTGCCCCCTTGTTATAGACGGTGGCGGTATAGAAATTGGATATTTCCTGATAGCTGTCGGGGCGGATCGGGTGCGCCAATGGCCCCGAATCTTCGGGAAATTGCGCCGCACGCAGCACGCGCACATCCTCTATCCGTTTGACCGCCGGACTGCCCATATCGGCCGAAAAACTCTGATCGCGAAAGACGGTGAAGCCTTCTTTCAGGCTCAATTGAAACCAGTCGCGGCAGGTGACACGGTTGCCCGACCAATTGTGGAAATATTCATGGGCAACCACCCCCTCCACCCCGTCGAAATCCATGTCGGTCGCGGTGTCGGCATCCGCCAGAATATAGCGGGTGTTGAAGATGTTGAGCCCCTTATTCTCCATCGCCCCCATGTTGAAATCGCTGACCGCGACGATGTTGAAACAGGAAAGGTCATATTCGCGGCCATAGACGCGTTCATCCCACGCCATCGCGTTCTTGAGCGCGCGCATCGCATGGCCGGTGCGCCCCTCATCCCCCGTGCGCACCCAGATGGCGAGCTCGACAGGCTTGCCCGACATGGTGGTGAAATGGTCGCGCCGCGCCACCAATTGGCCCGCAACCAGCGCGAATAAATAGCATGGCTTGGGCCATGGGTCGTGCCATTCGGCAAAATGGCGGCCATCGCCCAAATCCCCCGACGCCACCAATTCGCCATTGGACAGCAAAATCGGGAAATCGGCCCGACTGCCCGCCATATGGACGCGATATATGCTCATATTATCGGGGCGGTCGATGAAGGGGATGATGCGGCGGAACCCCTGTGCCTCGCATTGGGTGGCCAGCATCCCGCCCGAAGCATATAGCCCCATCAATTGGCTATTCTGATCGGGGTGGATATTGGTTTCAACGCGCAGCACGGCTTCGTCACAAGCTGCGGGCAGCATAATCTCAATCTGGTCACCAAGGTCGCGCCACGCGCATTCCACCCCGTCGAGCCACAGTCCGGTCGGCAGCGCACCATCGATATCGAGGCGGATGGGCCTGTCATGCGCGCCATTACGGCGACAGTGGAGGTCGCCCGTCACCTTTGTGGCATCAAGACCAAGGTCAAAATGAAGCGCAACCTCTGTCACCAGCCAGTCGGCGGGGGCATAATCGCCGCGATGGATAGTTGGGTTGGCGGGCATATCTTGGGGGTGCATATCAACCATGGCGGTGGCTTAAGCGAGCATGGCTAAGAGCGCAATGCAGACCAATTTTTTGCGCGCGTGCCGCTTTTGCTTTGGGCCAGTGCGCTTTATGCGCTGAACCATGTCGCACCTCCTCCTCTTTGGGCCGGGCTATTGCGCCAGCCATTTTGCGCAGCGACTGGAAGCGCGCGGCTGGCAGGTGACGCGCATCGCGCGCAGCGGCGGCGACGTCGATTTTGCAGACTGCGCCGCTGTTACCACGGCGATGCGCGGGGCAACCCACATCCTCTCGAGCGTGCCGCCCGATACCGCAACGGGCGATGACCCGGTGCTTCGCCTCTATGGTGCGGCATTGGCGCTCGGCAGCTTTGACTGGGTCGGCTATTTATCCTCGACCGGGGTTTATGGCGATGCGGCGGGCGCCTGGGTGGATGAAAGCGCGGCCATAGCCGGCCGGCGCGGCGCGCGTAATGCGGCCGATGCCGCATGGCAACAGATCCACCCCGCCGCCCGTATTTTCCGTCTGCCCGGCATTTATGGGCCGGGGCGCAGCGTATTTGACCGTCTGGCGGCGGGGACTGCCCATCGTATCGGGCCGAGCCACCATATTTTCAGCCGCATCCATGTCGCCGATGTCGCGGGCGCACTGATCGCCAGCCTACACAGCCCTGAAACCGGCCCCTTCAACATCGCCGATGATTGCCCGAGCCACCCCGACGCGCCGATAGGCCATGCGGCACGGCTGCTGGGCCAGTCACCGCCGCCAATCGCGCCGATCGCCCACCTATCGCCCGCAGCACAGGCATTTTACCGCGAAAGCCGCCGTATCGCCAATGGGCGGGCCAAGCGGTTGCTCGGCTGGCAACCGCGTCACCCGACATATGTGTCCGGGCTAAACGAAATATATGCGCAAAGCCGCGCTGCCCCCTCGACTCCAGATTGACGTTTGCGTAAACGTCAAATGGCTGTGGGAGCATGGGGTCTATGGGCATATTGGCGGGGAAGGTTGTCGCAATCACCGGTGCAGGGCGCGGCGTCGGGCGCGCACTGGCGCTAGGCTGCGCTGCCGAAGGGGCGGCCGTCATCGTCAATGATCTGGGCACCTCTGGCGAAGGCGATGGGGTGGACGATGCCCCGGCGGCAGGGGTCGTTGCCGAAATTCGCGCGGCAGGCGGGCAGGCCCATGCCAATTTTGCCAGCGTCGCCGACCCGGCGGGCGCGACGAGCATCATCGAGGATGCGGTGCAACAATTTGGCCGTATCGATGCCTTGGTCAATAATGCTGGCATTTTGCGCGACCGCATCTGGCACAAGATGAGCCATGCCGACTGGCAGGCGGTGATCGACGTCCACCTCAACGGCTGTTTCAACACCGCCAAGGCGGCCACCCCCTATTTCAAGGAACAGGGGTCGGGCAGCTTCATCCACTTCACCTCCACCAGCGGCCTTATCGGCAATTTTGGTCAGGCCAATTATAGCGCCGCCAAATTGGGTATCGTCGGCCTCTCGCAGTCGATCGCGCTCGATATGGCGCGCTTTGGCGTGCGGTCCAATTGCATCGCCCCCTTTGCGTGGAGCCGGATGACCGCATCCATCCCCGCCGACAGCGCCGAAGAACGCGCCCGCGTCGAACGGATGCAGGCGATGAGCGCCGACAAGATTGCCCCGCTCGTCGCCTTTTTGGCGAGCGATGCGGCAGCCCATGTCACCAATCAGATTTTCGCTGTCCGCAAGAATGAGATTTTTCTGTTTTCCAAGCCACGCCCCGTACGTTCGATGCACAAAGGCGATGGTTGGGATGCAAAGAGCATTGCCGATGAACTGCTGCCCGCATTTGCCCCATATTTTGCCCGCGCGGATGAACGTTCGGGCGATATTTTCCCCTATGACCCGATTTGAACAAGGATAGCGTGATGCAAAACCCCGGCATGGATGCCAGCGATTTCGACGCCTTCATCGACCAACTCAAACGCTATATCCGCGAACGGCTGATCCCGGCGGAGGAGGATGTGTTGGCCAATGACCGCATCCCCGACGCGATTTTGAATGAAATGCGCGACATGGGATTATTCGGCATCACCATCCCTGTCGAATATGGCGGGGCGGGGATGAACATCAGCCAATATATCGAAACGGTGAAACAGCTAAGCTATGCTGCGCCCGCTTATCGTTCGACCATGTCGATCAATGTCGGCATGACGGGGAGCGCGATCAAGAATTTCGGCACCGACGAACAAAAATCGGCTTGGCTGCCGCGCATCGCGGCGGGGGAAATTGCCTGCTTTGGCCTGACCGAACCGGGCAGCGGTTCGGACAGTGCGGCGATGGCGACCACCGCCAAGCCGTCGGGCAATGGCTATGTATTGAACGGCACCAAACGCTATATTACCAACGCCCCGCACGCCAAAATCGGGCTGATCATGGCGCGCACCAACAAGGACGCGCTGCCCAAAAATGCGCATGTTTCGGCGTTCATCGTCGATATGACGACGCCGGGGATCAGCATTGGCAGCCCGGACAAGAAAATGGGGCAAGTCGGCGCGCATATCGCCGATGTGATTATGGAGGATGTCCATATACCGGGCGACGCGCTGGTTGGCGGGGTCGAAGGGCGCGGCTTTTCCATCGCGATGCAGAGCCTCGACAATGGGCGATTGTCGGTTGCGGGGATGAGCGTCGGGATGGGTCGCCGTATCCTCGATACTGCCACCCGTTATGCCAATGAACGCAAGGCATTTGGCGAACCTATCGCCAATTTTCAGCTGATTCAGGCGATGCTGGCCGACAGCGATGCCGAATTATATGCCGCCGAATGCATGATTGCCGACGCCGCATCGCGCGCCGACCGTGGCGAAAATATCGTCCGCAAGGCAGCGGCGGCCAAATATTTTGCCTCCGAAAGCTGCGGGCGGGTCGCCGACCGCTGCGTGCAGGTCCATGGCGGGGCGGGCTATCTGGCCGAATATGCCGCCGAACGTTTCTTTCGCGATGCCCGCATCTTGCGCATTTACGAAGGGACGAGCCAGATCATGCAGTTGCAGATCGCCAAACATATGCTGCGCGATTTCGCGCGCGACGGCCATGTCTGGTCTTGATAGCCGACCCTGAAGGACATTGACGATGACTAAGTTGCGCCGTGCCGCCATTTGCACGCCCATCCGCACCGCCGTCGGCAAATTTGGCGGCGGCCTATCCACCCTGTCCCCCGGTCAATTGGGGGCAGAGATTTTGCGCGCCCTAATCAGCCGTAGCGGCATTGACCCGGCGCGGGTCGATGATGTGATTTTCGCGCAAGGTTACGGCAATGCAGAGGCACCGGCCATCGGCCATTGGTCATGGCTCGCCGCCGACCTGCCGCTCGACGTGCCGGGGTATCAGCTCGACCGGCGCTGTGGTTCGGGGCTGCAAGCGGTGGTCAATGCGGCGATGATGATCCAGTCGGGCGCAGCCGATGTGGTGGTCGCGGGCGGGTGCGAATCCATGTCCAACGTCGAACATTATACGGTCGATTTGCGGCGCGGGGTGCGCGCGGGCAATGTGACATTGCACGACCGCTTGACCCGTGGCCGGGTGATGAGCCAGCCGGTCGAACGCTTTGGCGTCATTTCAGGGATGATCGAAACCGCCGACAATCTGGCCCGCGATTATGCAATCAGCCGCAGCGCGGCAGATGCTTATGCCCTTCGCAGCCACCAACGCGCCGCAGCGGCATGGGAAGCGGGCTATTTCGATGCGCAATTGGTGCCGATTGCGGTGCCGCAAAAACGCGGCGACCCCATGGTTTTTGCGCGTGATGAGGGGATACGCGCCGACGCGACGATGGACAGTCTTGGCGCGCTCAAACCGCTCGAAGGCGGGGTGGTGACGGCGGGCAACGCCAGCCAGCAGAATGACGCGGCGGCGGCCTGCCTTGTGGTGGCGGAGGATATGGTCGAACCGCTCGGCCTCACCCCCATGCTGTGGTTCACCGCATGGGCGGCGGCGGGCTGCGAACCGTCGCGCATGGGGATCGGCCCGGTTCCGGCGGTTGAACGCCTGTTCGCCCGCAGCGGGCTTGGCTGGGGGGATGTCGACCTTGTCGAGCTCAACGAAGCCTTTGCGCCGCAAGTGCTCGCCGTGCTCAAGGGTTGGGGCTGGGCGGAGGATGATGGGCGGATGGATATGCTCAACGTCCATGGGTCGGGCATTTCGCTCGGCCATCCCATCGGCGCGACCGGCGGGCGCATTTTGGCCGATATGGCCTATGAACTGCACCGGCGGCAGGGGCGCTATGCGCTCGAAACCATGTGCATTGGCGGCGGACAGGGGATTGCCGCAATTTTTGAGCGTGCAGCATGACACTCTTTCCACCGAGCGGCCCCTTTGCCGAAATTCGCGCCGAAGTGGCCAAGCTGTGCGCGGCCTTTCCCGGCAGCTATTGGCAGGAAAAGGACAAGGCACGTGCCTATCCATCCGAATTTGTCACCGCTTTGGCGGAAGGCGGCTATCTCGCCGCATTAATCCCCGAAGAATATGGCGGGGCGGGGCTGCCCCTCGGCGCGGCAGCCGCCATCTTGGAGGAGATTCAGCTCCAAGGCGGCAATGGCGGGGCCTGCCACGCGCAAATGTACGTCATGGGAACCTTGCTACGCCACGGTAATGACGCGCAGAAACGCCAATATCTGCCCGACATCGCCAGCGGCAAATTGCGGCTGCAGGCCTTTGGCGTCACCGAACCGACCAGCGGCACCGACACCTTATCGCTCAAAACCACCGCCAAGCGCGACGGCGATGATTATGTGATCAATGGGCAGAAAATCTGGACGAGCCGGGCCGAACATAGCGACCTGATGATCCTTTTGGCGCGCACCACCCCGCGCGATCAGGCGGCGAGCCGCACCCATGGCCTGTCGGTCTTCATCGTCGATATGGCTGCCGCACGCGCGGCGGGGACGATTACCATCCACCCGATCGACACGATGATGAACCATGCGACGACCGCCGTCTTTTTCGACAATATGCGCGTCCCTGCCGAAAATTTAATTGGGGAGGAGGGGCAGGGTTTCCGCTATATTTTGTCGGGGATGAACGCCGAACGGCTGCTGATCGCAGCCGAATGTATTGGCGATGCCAAATTTTTCATCGACCGGGCGAGCCAATATGCCAAGGAACGGGTGCTGTTTGGCCGGCCGATCGGCCAGAATCAGGGGGTGCAATTCCCCATTGCCCGCGCCTATGCGCAAATGCGCGCCGCTGAATTATTGGTGGCCGACGGCATCGCCAAATATAGCGCGGGCGAAAATTGCGGGGAGGAAGCCAATATGGCCAAAATGCTCGCCGCCGAAGCCAGCTGGGCAGCGGGCGAAGCGGCGGTGCAGACCTTTGGCGGCTTTGGCTTTGCCGCCGAATATGACATTGAACGCAAGTTCCGCGAAACCCGGCTCTATCAAGTGGCGCCGATCAGCACCAATATGATCCTGTCGTTCGTCGCCGAACATGTGCTGGGCCTGCCGAGGAGTTATTGATGGACGATTGGCAGCATTGGGTCGGGCGGGTTGAGGAACGGCACGACATATTGACCCCCTCGCTGATTGCCCGCCACCGCGCGACATTTGACGCGGGCGGTGGCGAACACCCGCTCCCCTCCATCCATTGGTGTCTGTGCACGCCCGATGCCCAAATGGGTGATTTGGGTGCGGATGGGCACCCGCGCCGCGACCTCGATGGCAGCTTTCTGCCGCCCATCGCGCTGCCGCGCCGCATGTGGGCGGCGAGCAAGCTCGACATATTGGCCCCCATGACTGCCGGGGCGCAGATCCGCCGGACGTCGACGATAATGTCGATCAGCGAGAAAAATGGCGCAACCGGGCCGCTCGCCTTTGTCGACGTCGCGCACGACAGCTATGCCGATGATGTGCTGGCGGTGCGCGAAGTGCAGACCTTGGTCTATCGCGCCGCCAATCAGGCTGCACCGCCCTTTCTCGCCCCGCGCGCCGGAGTGGCCAGCCTGTCCGATGCCGATTGGCCCCACCAAATATTGGTCGTGCCGGGTGCGGCGCAGCTATTCCGTTATTCGGCGCTCAGCTTTAACAGCCACCGCATCCATTATGACCTGCCCTATGCCCGCGATGCCGAAGGTTACGCCGGGCTGGTCGTCCACGGCCCGCTGATGGCGAGCTTGCTGCTCCATTTCGTTACCGAGTGTTTCGGCCCGGTCAGCCATTTTGCCTTTCGCGCCCAATCCCCCGCCTTTTGCGACGAAAAATTGACCCTCGCCGCCAAAGATGCCGGGGATGCCATTATGCTTGCCGCCTTTGCCCCCGATGGCGCGATGACGGTACGGGCGGAGGCGCGGCGCGCCTAATCGTCCCGACTGCGGTCGCGGGGGTGGCGCGGCGGCCGGGCCGTCAAATCGACGCGCCCGATTTCCCGAATTTGTCCGCCCTCCATCCGGCCCTCCGCAATTTCGGTTTCGAGCAAGGCAAAGATGCGCCCACCGGTAAAAATGGGGCGCGAATTGCCGTACCAGTCGACGCACGATACTTCACATCTATAGCCCGCCGCCGGTGTATCATCCCCGCGCTGCAACGGCCCTGCATCGCCGATGCGCCCATCGCTGGCGACGGAAAGGAAGCTGACGTCGGAACCTTCACTCCACCACTCATAACGCTCAGCATCCGCGCGTCGCTGGACGGTCGGTATGCCCATGAGGCCCGACCGGTCTTCAGCGATCAGGCTGTTAAAGGCATGGCTGCGCCCCTCACTCTCGTAACGTCCGACCAGCCGCACCGTGTCGAGCCGGTTGGGCGCATCACCAAGCTGGAGCAACGAGATGCTGAGCGCATCCTTGTCCCTATAGCCGTTGACGATCATCCGGTCGGCACCAACGCGGTCGATGCGGATGACATTATGCGGCAGGTCGATCCGCTGCGGGTGGGTGGGATTATCGACCGGAATGACAAATACCGGGCGCGTCGGGTGCGCCTCAAAAACTTCGTCGCCGTCATGCTCCGCAGGGTCGGGTACTGCGCCATAGCCATGGGCCCGCCCGCCATAGACCAGCCAATGGCCGGCAAAGCGGTTTTCGACGCTATCAGCTTCCACGCGCGGCAGGGGGATATGGCGTGCCGCACCGATGTCGACCGGACGGGATGAAAATTCGTCAAGCCCAATGTCCACAAACACCGGTTCATGCGCCCGGCCCGCATCATTACAGTCGGTGAACCGCCAGTCGAGAATGGCGCGGAAGCGCTGGTCGCTGGCATCCATCGAAAATTGGTTGAACGTGTATCCGCGCACCCCGACAACGCTAGGCTGGCCGCCATTCACGGGAATGCGGTAAATGACAGCAGGCGGCATATCGTCATAGGTGACCGCCCGTCCGGGGCAAGTGTCACCACCGGGCCCAATGGGTACCGGTGCCTGGCGGTCATACCAGTCCGCGCCGGTCCATAGATAGATGGCATCGCTGGTGACCATTGTTTCGCGCGCTTCCGGCGCGACAAAGCCGGTGGTGCGGCAATCGGGCACGTCGCTCTGCCCGCTATAGCTGGCAAGCGGACATATGGTGACCGAATGGACCACCGGATTGATCGTACGCAGCAACGGGCGGTAAATGCCGCTTGCGTCGAACATCGGCCGACCGCCATCTTCCGGACTGTCACCGCGCCGCCGCACATAATGATTACGCGCCTCCTCGCGCATCCAGCGGCGGATGCGCGGTCGACCTGCATCATCTGTGAGGGCGTCGACGTCATAGGGGGTGTAGATGACCAAAGTGTCGCCGATGATGCGCGACGCATAATTGTCACCGCTGTAATAATCGCCGGAGCTGATCAGGAAACTGCCGAGGCGCGCCATACGCCCGGTTTGTTCATTGAGTTCGAACACCGAAAATTCGGTCGCGCGTTCATCATAGCTGTAGGATGTGATGATGAGGCGATTGCCCTGCACCAGCATCTCATCATACCAGCCATCGTCGTCGGCATCGCGGTAGACGTCGATCCGGTCGGCGAGCGACAGGCTGCCACCCCGCGTGTCGACCGAAAATAGCCGTCCATCCTGCAACACTACCAGAAAATCGCCAATCTGTTTGACGACATCGCCTTCATCGACGCCGACATTCTGGACATTGGTGATATTGGGCGCGCTGGTGACGGCGGCGTCGGCGGTGACGGCGGTGACGGCGACGGTAGGGGTCAGAACAATATCATGCTCCGACTCTTCCACCACTGCCACATCACAGGCGGGCGCTTCAGGGGGACAGGCGGGCGGTTCCGCTGCCGCCGTCGCATCCTGCGCCAATTGCCCATCGAGCGGCGCGGCCCCGGGGAATCGCCGTCGCTCCCATAGCTCCCGCGCGTCGCCCAATGCGTCCGCCCATTGTTGAAACGCCGCTTCGCTGTCGAAACGCTCGAGCCGCGTCGCGGTGAGCGGGTCGAGCGCCGGGTCGGCCCATGGCGGCAGCGCCACCGGTTCGGCGGGGGGTGCCGCTGCCTGCTGCGCCACGACCGGCGCAGCGGTGGAAAATAACATGGCCACGACCAACCAATATTTGCGCTGCATCCCGTCCCACCCCCCTTGGCATTTGGTGCCGGGAATATCACGCCGCACTGCCCCCGCAAGTTGCCGCCTGCGTCAAGCGGCCAACCGCCTGCACCAAAGCTGGTCAGCCGCCGCGCCGCATCCTATGACCGCGATATGCCCGTGCGTTCGACAAGCCTTGCCGCCTTCATCGCTGCCTGTATCGGCGTTGCGCTATTTTCGCTGATGGATGCGGCGATGAAGCATCTGGCGCTGGCGCTCGGCGCCTATAGCGCGATGCTATGGCGCAATCTGATCGGCGCGGTGCTGAGCGGGGCGCTATGGTTTGGGTCAGGCGGCGTCTGGCCAAAGGGGGCGGTGCTGCGGCTCCACATCTGGCGCGGGGTGGTGGTGAGCGCGATGGGCTGGCTATTTTTCTGGTCGATCACCGTCCTGCCGCTCGCCGAAGCCATTGCGCTGACCTTTATCGCGCCGCTGATCGCGCTCTACCTTGCCGCATTATTGCTCGGCGAACGGGTCGGGCGGGCAGCGATTTTTGCCTCCCTCCTCGGCCTAGCGGGTGTGGCGGTCATCCTGTGGGGCCGCTTTGCCGATGGCTTGCCGCACCATGGCGATAGGGCGATTTGGGGGGTGGCGGCAGCCTTTGGTTCGGCGATGCTCTTTGCCTATAACCTCATCCTCGCGCGGCAACAGGCGCAGGCGGCCGCTCCGGCAGAAATCGCCTTTTTCCAGACGTTGACGGTGATATTCTGCCTCGGCCTCTTTGCGCCATGGTGGCTGGTTGCCGCACCAGCCGCGCTATGGCCGATGCTGGGGCTTGCCGCGCTGCTCGCCGTCACCTCCCTCTTCATCATGAGCTGGGCCTATGCGCGGGCGGAGGCGCAAATCCTTATCCCGGTTGAATATAGTGCCTTTGTCTGGGCGGCGCTGTGCGGTTGGATATTTTTTGCCGAGGCGCTGCACCCACCATTGTTGATCGGCACCGCGCTCATCATAACAGGCTGCATCATCGCAGCGCGCGCCTCCGCCCGTCCGCAAGTCGGGCAGGTGGAGGAGCTTTACGCCTAATCATTGTCGCGGATCAGCTTTTCAACGACAGGCGCGATGACATCACGCCATTTGCTGCCGTTGAAAATGCCATAATGGCCGACCCCTTCGGCGAGAAAATATTGCTTTTTATCATCAGCCAATCGGCTGGCCAGCGTCAGCGCAGCGCGCGTTTGGCCGATGCCTGAAATATCGTCGCGTTCACCCTCTATGGCGAGCAGCGCGGTATCCTTGATCGCCGCCGGGTCAACCAACCGCCCGCGATAGTTGAACAGCCCGCGCGGCAGCAAATGGCGCTGGAAGACCACATCGACGGTTTGCAGGTAAAATTCGGCGGTCATGTCGCACACCGAACGATATTCGTCGTAAAATTCCATATGTTTTTCGGCGCTTTCGCCGTCACCGGCGACCAGATCGGAAAACATATGCCAATGGCTGACCATATGGTTGCCAAGGTTCATCGACATAAAACCAGATAGCTGCAGGAAGCCGGGGTAAACCCGCCGCCCCGCCCCGCGATAATAGGGCGGCACGGTCGCAATGACATTGTGAATGAACCAGTCGTGCGGCTTGCCCGTCGCATGGTCGTTGACCGCGGTCGGTGCTTCGCGTGTGTCAATGGGCCCGCCCATCATCGTCAGGCTCTTGGGGCGGCACGGGTGGTTCGCCGCGCCCATGATCGCCGCTGCGGCATAGGCCGGGACCGAAGGCTGGCAGACCGCCAGCATATGCGCGCCCGGCCCAATATGTTCGAGCCATTCGATGATATAATCAATGTAGGATTCAAGGTCGAAGCCGCCGCCGGTCAACGGCACGTCGCGCGCGTCACGCCAGTCGGTGATCCAGACATCATGCCCCGGCAACATCCGTTCGACCGTGCCGCGCAGTAAGGTCGCAAAATGGCCGGACATCGGCGCGACAATCAATAGTTTCGGCGCATCGGCATTGGCGGCATGGGTGAAATGTTTAAGCTGGCCAAAGGGTTTGCGCGCCTCGACGCTTTCGGTCACCGGCAAAGTTTTCCCGCCCACTTCGACGCTATCAAGGCCAAATTTTGGCTTGCCACGCGGCGCACTGGCATGGGCAAAAACGTCAAGCGCGCTCGCCGCCGTTGGCCCGCCAAAGGCATAGTTGAACGGGGCGGGGATGGTGCCGATGAAATTGGCGGTGGCATCGGCCCACCGGCTCGCCCCGGCAAGCATGGCGCGCTGCATATCGTGCGCGAAATAGAGCATATAGGTCATTCCCCTGCACCACCTTTTGCTGTGGCTTTGCACCCTGCTGCCATGTTGCAGCGCAACATGCAATAGCCGCGCCGGTTTACCGGCGGGAAAGGCAGCGTGCCGCTTCATAGGGCGTGAAGGTAACGCCCCCTTGCCGGTAATGCCCGCTTGCTGCTAGCGCTGCAGCCGATGCCCGATCCCGCGCCCAACCCGCCCGCTGCACCCAACCAACGCAAGCTAGCCTCCCTCCGCATGGTTTGGGATGCGGCCCGGCGATACCCGCTGCAGATTGGGTTGGCGATATTAGGGTTGATCGGCTCGTCGACCGCTACCTTGTCGATTCCGGCCGGTTTTCGGCTGGTCATCGACCGGGGGTTTGCCACCGGCAATTTGTCGGCAATCGACCATTATTTCCACATTTTGCTGGGCATTGTCCTGCTCCTCGCGTTGGCGACCAGCGTAAGGTTCTACTTTGTGTCTTGGCTCGGCGAACGGGTGGTGGCTGATGTGCGCCGCGCGGTGCAACGCAATTTGCTGCGCCAAGCACCTGCTTTTTTTGAAGATAACCGGCCGAGCGAAATCGCCAGCCGGATGACCGCCGATACCGCGATCATCGAAGTCGTCGTCGGCACCACTATTTCGGTCGCGCTGCGCAATCTGGTCACCGGCATCGGTGGCATCGCCTATCTCTTTTACCTCTCCCCAAAAATGGCGACATTCATATTAATCGGCATCCCCTTGTGCATATTGCCGGTGATTTTGGTCGGGCGGCGTTTGCAGGCGCTCTCGCGCGCCAGTCAGGACAGGGTGGCCGATGTCGGCGCCATGACGACCGAGGTTTTGGGCGCGATGAAAATCGTCCAGGGCTTTGGGCAGGAAGTGCGCGAAGGCGAACGATTTGCCGCAGCGGCTGAACGCACATTCGCGGCGGCCAAGCGGCGTATTTCGATCCGCGCGCTGATGACGACGGCGGTCATCGCGCTGATTTTCGGCGGTATCGTCTGTCTGCTCTGGTATGGCGCATGGCAGGTCGCGGCGGGGCGGATCAGCGTCGGGACACTCGCCGCCTTCGTGTTGACCGGCGGCTTTGTCGCCGGGGCATTTGGCGCGCTGACCGAAGTATATGGCGACCTCATCCGCGGGGCGGGTGCGGCGGGCAGGCTTGCCGAACTGCTCCATGCACAGCCGAGCATAGCGCCGCCTGCCAACCCCGTCACCCTCCCGGCAGCAGCGGGACGGCTATGCTTTGAGGCGGTTGAGTTTCGCTATCCCTCCCGCCCCGACACATCGGCACTGCATGACTTCACGCTCGACATCGCCGCCAATGAAACCTGCGCGATTGTTGGTCCGTCGGGCGCGGGCAAGACGACATTATTCCAGCTTGCCCAGCGTTTTTATGATCCGCAGGCCGGCCGCATATTGATCGACGGGGTGGATGTTCGCGACGCTGACCCCGCCGATGTGCGTGCGCGCATGGCGGTGGTGCCGCAGGAAACCGTGGTTTTCGCGGCATCGGCGCGCGATAATCTGCGTTATGGCCAATGGGAGGCGAGCGACGAGGAGATTTGGGCCGCCGCTGATGCTGCCAATGCCAGCAGCTTTCTGCGCGAACTGCCGCAGGGGCTCGATACATTTCTGGGCGAAGCGGGCACCCGCCTGTCGGGTGGCCAACGCCAACGCATCGCCATTGCGCGGGCATTGTTACGCCGCGCGCCGATATTGCTGCTCGACGAAGCGACGAGCGCGCTTGATGCCGAAAGCGAACGATTGGTGCAGGATGCGCTCGATGCATTGATGCACCAGCGCACCACCATCGTCATCGCCCACCGATTGGCGACCGTACGCGCCGCCGACCGTATTATCGTTATGGATGGCGGGCGGATCGTCGAACAGGGTCGCCATGATGATCTGGTCGCCAAGGGCGGGCTCTACGCGCGGCTCGCCGCGCTGCAATTCGACGGCAGTAAATAGTCAGAAATCCGCAGAAAGCGTAATGGCTGGCCCCGAACGCGGCGCGGCATTGCCCGCCATACGCTGCCGCCAATCGAACGAGAGGTTGAGCGGCGCGCCATCCCAGCGCAGCGCGACGCTCGGCCCTATATCAAGCCGGCTTGTCCCCGTCTGTGTTCCGCCCCATACGCCCGCCCCCGCGCTGAGTTGCGCGCGCGCCAAGCGGGCAACCTGTCGCCGTGCGGTCGCCGCCCCCTCGGCAAAGCCATCGCGCCGCGATGCACCGACAAGGCCCGCTGCGCCATAAGCATCGATCCGAAATTGCGCCGGGGCGGCGAGGTGGCTGACCCCGCCGCTGACATAGGCGGCAAAGGCGCTATCCCCATCGCCTGCAATGCGCGCACGCCGTTCGATCGCCAACGTCAATGGCACGCGCGCAACGGGACGGAGCGCCAACCCCACCGCCCCCTCTGCACTGTCGCGCGTAACGGGCGTGGCGGACAGGCGTCCATAGACCTGCCAGCCATCCGCCAGGGCATAGGCGGCGCGGACACCAGCCTGACTGCCGCCATAAAGGCCGCTGCCCTGTTGCACGCGGGCATGCGGCCGGTAAAACGCCCATGCCGAGAGGGTCCAGCGTTGGCGGGTCGGCTGGGTATGGGCAGCAATGTTCGCCAGCGGGCTTTGAAAGGCGCTCGGCGCATCGGCGATAGCAAAGCGCCGACTAAAGCCCGCCGGCCCGCTGCGTAGCAAGGCGCGCTGCAGGGCGCCAAAGCCGCCCGATGATATGACCGGCGTCGGCATTGCCGGGGCGCCGACGGTCACTGCCGCCACAGCGGTGCGCGCGGCACGGGCCATCATGACCGACCCAGCCTGTGCACGCGGGGCGGACGGCTGCGCTGCACCTATCGGCACTGGTGGCATGGCCTGCGCCGCATAGGTGGCTGGCTTGGGTGGGTCATGGGGCAAGGGTGCCATCGCCAGCCAATGTGTTGCCACCCACAGGCTGCGCAGCATTGCCCAACCGATGATGACCAGCGCAATCATCGTAAAGGGCCCCGAACGCACACGGGGCATCAGCAAAGGCCCGCCTCTGCCATCGGAAATATATGCGTCGTCTTGTCCCAAACATGGGTGCGCCCGCGCCGCGCGCGGGCATAGCCCAACAGCGCACGCCACGCCGACATGATGAGAATGATATTGGCAATGGGGATGCGTGCGAGCGCCAGCGCCCCTTCCGCCCAGCCATAGCGCGCACCGCTATGCCATGCCCGAAACACCCCCCGCCAGAGGAGGAGAAGGAAGTTGAGCGCCACCAGCAGGCGCATATCATCCCCCACCGGCAGGGCGATATGGGTGCCCAGCCATGCCGACCAACCCCATGCCAAAAGGGTGAGCAGCAATGCCAGATAGGCCGCAAAAATCGCCGCTGCGGCGAGCGGTGCGCGCCGGTCACGCCAGAGCATCCACAACCCACCCATAATATTGGCGGGTGGGCGTTTGCCCATTGACGCCGCCCAGCCGAGCCTGTCCCAACCGTCGAGCGCAATCCCCCGCATCCAGCGGGTTTTCTGGCGCACAGCTTGGTCAATTTTATCGGGGAAATAGGCGCGACTGGCGATCAGTCGGCCATCGTCACCATGGCGTTCGACAAATTTGGTGCGCGCGCCCATCGCCGCAAATGCCATGCCCAGTTCATAATCCTCGGTCAGGCTATCGGCGGCAAAAGGGGTGCCGCCCTGTCGCAGGGCCAGAAGTTCAAGCAGGCTATACCGCACCGCAAAGCCAACCCCGGCAAAGGGCATCGGCGCACCAAGCCGCGCGCGCAGCGGCATGTCGCGCCGGTGGGACAGCGCAAATTCGTCGAGATAATGGCCCGAAATAAAGCGTGCACCCCGGCGCGGCAACGGCAGGACGGGGATTTGCACCGCATCTGCGCGCGTCAGTTCCGCCGCATAAAGCTGCGGTTCCAGCGGATCGACCATATCCTCTGCATCATGAAAGGCGACCATAGGACAGACAAAATCGCCGCGCGCCACATCTGATTTGAGCGCGCGCCACAGTCCATTTAAACAATCACCCTTGCTCGTCGGGCCGGGGGCGGCAAGGCATATGATGCGCACCCGCCCATCCCCCGCCGCCGCGCCAATCGCCGCAACATGGGTCAGCACATCATTGGGATAGACGCCGACATAAAAACGCACCGTCTGTTGGTGCCACATGCTGCATGCGTGGCGCAGCATATCGCCGATCACCGCGCCTTCGTGCCAAGCCGGAATGAACAGCGCCAGTCCCGCCACCTTGGTATCAGCGGCAACCGACGCAGTGGCGCGGGATGGCCGAAAAACCAGCCAAGCAATGTCGAGCAAGATGTCGCCCATCGCGAAAATCAGGAAAACCACCCCTGCGAACAAGGCCAGTTCGCGGGCCAAAGCCAGCGCGAAAATGGGCGCAAACGCCGCCCATCCCCCGGCGCTTCCCCAAATAGCAATGGAGTCAACCGCCATCCCCGGCCCCGCTGGCTTGGTGACTGAACGGCGCCTTCATCCGGCAAGCGCAACAAAATTGCAAGGGGCGGCAATATGGCGCGCAAAAGCGACGAATTGACCCCATGAGCATATTTGCTTTCATCCCAATCGGGATTAGACAGCGGCCATGACCGCTCCCCCCCGGCCCGCATCGGCATTGCGCGACTTTCTGGATAGCGAGGCGGCGGGCGGCATTTTATTGATGGTCGCAGCGGCGGCGGCGATGGTCATCGCCAATTCACCCTTTGGCGCCGAATATTTCCATGCACTGCATATTGTCACCGGCCCCCAGCTTTCCAACGCAATCGGGCCGATGACCGTCCATCTGTGGATCAACGATGGGCTGATGGCGCTGTTTTTTCTGTTCGTCGGCCTCGAGATAAAGCGCGAGTTGATCGACGGGCGGCTGGCAACATGGCCGCAGCGCCGCTTGCCGGTGCTGGCTGCTGCATCGGGGATGGCGGTGCCGGCATTGATATTTGCTATCACTATCGGCTGGCGCGCCGACCTGCTCCACGGCTGGGCCATCCCGTCTGCCACCGACATCGCCTTTGCCATGGGGGTGATGGCGCTGCTCGGCAACAGGGTGCCCGCATCGCTCAAACTGTTTCTGGTGACCGTCGCGATTGTCGATGACATGGGTGCGGTGGCGATTATCGCTTTATTTTATTCGGGCGGGCTCAATTTTCTGGCGCTGTTCGCCGCGGCGATGATTTTTGCCGCGATGTGGCTGATGAACCACCAAGGGGTGAAGACACTGACCCCCTATTTGGTCGGGTTCATCCTCCTCTGGTATGCGGTGCTATGTTCAGGTGTCCATGCGACGATCGCCGGGGTACTGGCCGCGCTGACCGTGCCGATCATCCCCACCCCCGGAACGCCCGACGCCAGCGATTCAACGCTGCACCAGATGGAACATCTGCTCGCCAAACCGGTGTCCTTGTGCATCGTGCCCTTGTTCGGCTTTGCCAATGCCGGGGTAGTTCTGGGTGGGCCGGACGCCGTGCCCATCCTCTCCCCCCTGCCGCTCGCGGTGGCGCTTGGCCTGTTCCTCGGCAAGCAATTGGGGATTTTCGGGGCGGTGTTCATCGCCGTGCGCTGCAAATTCGCCGCCATGCCCATGGGCAGTCGCTGGGTGCATATTTACGGCACCGCGCTCCTGTGCGGCATAGGCTTTACGATGAGCCTGTTTATCGGCGGTCTCGCCTATAGTCTGGGCGAATTGAACGAAGCCGCCAAAATAGGCACCTTTGTCGGTTCGCTTGCTTCTGCGCTGCTGGGCTATGCCGTGCTGCGCTGTGCGCCGGTGGCAGCAGCGGTGGATGTGGATGCGATTGAGGAGGGGGAGGTCGCATGGACCGAAAATACTGGCTGAGCGCGCTGGGGGCATTGATGCTTGGTGGATGTGCCATGGCTGCGGGCGGCATGGCACCTGTTGCCGCGCCCGACGCCAGCGTGGTCGAAAGCCCCGAAGCTTTGGCCAATCGCATCGCCGACGCCTATATCCGCCTGACGCTGGAGGCTGGCAGTCACGAGGCGGATTATGTCGATGCCTATTATGGCCCCGCTGCGCTGCGCACCTCTGCCACCGCCAACCCGCGCAGCACTGCCGACCTCGCCGCCGCAGCGCGCGCACTAGTGGCAGAGATTGACGCCGCGCTGAACAGCCGCGCCTTTGCTGGCCCGGCTAATCTGGGCAGCCAACGTGCGCGGCTGATTGCGCTGCGCGGCATGCTCCATGCCGCCGACACCCGCCTGCAGATGCTGGGGGGACGGCGCTTTCGCTTCGCGGATGAGGCAAGCGGCCTGTTCGCCACCAACCCGACGCTCGAATCGCTCGCCCATTATGACCGGGTGCTCGCCGGACTCAATCATCTGGTGCCCGGCGATGGTCCGCTCGCGGCGCGGATCGACGCCTTTTATGATCGCTATGTCATCCCGCCTGACAAGGTGCGCCGGGTGCTCGAAACGGCGATTGGTGAATGCCGCCGCCGCACCATGGCGCATATGACGCTGCCGCCGGGTGAAAGCTTCACGCTCGAACTGGTGACCGACAAGCCATGGTCAGGCTATAATTATTATCAGGGCAATTTTCATAGCCTGATACAGGTGAATACCGACCTGCCCATCCGCATCAGCCGTGCGGTCGACCTCGGCTGTCATGAAGGATACCCCGGCCACCATGTGCTCAACATGATGATCGAACAAAATCTCGTGCGCGGCCGCCATTGGCAGGAGTTTGCGGTCAACCCGCTCTACAGTCCGCAATCGGTTATTGCGGAGGGGAGCGCCAATTACGGCATCGACCTCGCCTTTCCGGGGGAGGAAAAGCTCGCCTTTGAACGCGATGTCCTCTATCCGCTGGCTGGGCTGGACCCGGCGAGTGCGGAGGATTTTGCCCGCGTATCCGCAGCAACCGATGCGCTGGGTGGCGCGCGGCTCACCATCGCCAAAATGTATCTGGACGGCGACATCAGCCGCCAACGCGCGATTGAACTTAGCCAGCATTATCTGTTGCTCAGCCCAGAGCGGGCGGAACAATCGCTCGCCTTTACCGACCATTATCGGTCCTATGTGCTGAACTATGGTTGGGGACGCGACCTTGTCCACCGCGCAGTGGAAGCGGGGAATGCCGATGCCGCCACCCGCTGGGCGCGGATGCTGCGCATCCTGTCCGAGCCAACCTTCCCCGCCGATCTGCTCGCCATGGAATCAGCCGCCGCGCATTAGGCCACCGACTATCGACCCAAGGACGCGGGGCCAAAAAAAGGGGGGCGCGGCCGATGCCTGCCCCCCCATTACCCTATAGATACGCCGCGTTCAGAGTTTGGCGGTCAATTCCGGCACAACATTGAACAGGTCGGCGACCAGCCCGATGTCGGCAATCTGGAAAATCGGCGCATCTTCATCCTTGTTGATGGCGATGATCGTCTTGCTGTCCTTCATACCAGCAAGGTGCTGGATCGCACCCGAAATGCCGATCGCCATATAGACTTCGGGGGCGACAATCTTGCCGGTCTGGCCGACCTGGAAATCATTGGGGACATAGCCCGCATCCACCGCCGCACGGCTGGCACCGACGCCCGCGCCCAATTTATCGGCCAGCGGGAAGATGACTTCGGCAAATTTCTCCGCCGACCCCAGCGCCCGGCCACCCGAAACGATGATCTTGGCACTGGTCAGTTCGGGACGTTCGGCCTTGGCAATTTCTTCGCCGACAAAGCTCGACAGCCCGGCATCTGCCGCACCGCCAGCAGCGCTGACCGTGCCGCTGCCGCCGCTGCGTGCCGCCTTGTCAAAGGCGGTGGTGCGCACGGTGATGACCAGCTTGGCATCCGACGATTCGACCGTCGCAATCGCATTGCCCGCATAAATGGGGCGGGTGAAGCTCTTGGGCCCTTCGACCGACAGGATGTCGCTGATCTGCATGACGTCGAGCAAAGCGGCAACCCGTGGCGCGATATTCTTGGCGCTGCTGGTCGCCGGCGCAACAAAGGCGTCATAGCCGGCCATCAACCCAACAATCAGCGGCGCAACATTTTCCGCCAAGCCATGCGCCAATGCCGCATCATCAGCGGCATGGACCGTGCCGACACCCGCGATTTGCGCTGCCGCAGCCGCAACATCGCCAATATTCTGGCCAGCGACGATCAGATCAACGCCACCCAATTGTGCTGCGGCGGTGACCGCGCTCAGCGTCGCGTCCTTGACGCTGCTGCCATCATGTTCAACCCAGACGAGCGTTTGCATCACGCCACTCCCATATCTTTGAGCTTCGCCACCAGTTCATCGACGCTGCCGACCTTGATCCCCGCCTGACGCACCGCCGGTTCACCGACGTGCCGGGTGGTAAGACGCGGGGTCACATCGACCCCCAAATCGGCCGGGCTCTTGGTTGCCAGCGGCTTGGATTTCGCCTTCATGATGTTGGGGAGGGAGGCATAGCGCGGTTCGTTGAGCCGCAAATCAGTGGTGATGATCGCGGGTAGTTTGACCGACACCGTCTGCAAGCCGCCGTCGATTTCGCGCACGACGCTCGCCGTCCCGTCGGCAATCTCGACCTTGTTGGCAAAGGTCGCCTGACCCCAGTTGAGCAAGGCGGCGAGCATCTGCCCGGTCTGGTTGCTGTCATCGTCAATCGCCTGTTTGCCGAGGATGATGAGGCCCGGGGCTTCCTCCTGCGCAATCGCTTTCAGCAGTTTGGCAACGCCGAGCGGTTCGACATCCTCCGCCTCGACCAATATGGCGCGGTCGGCCCCCATGGCGAGCGCGGTGCGCAGCGTTTCCTGCGCCTTGGCCGGGCCGATGGAAACGGCGACGATTTCGCTCGCCACACCCTTTTCCTTGAGGCGGATCGCCTCCTCCACCGCGATTTCGTCGAACGGGTTCATGCTCATTTTGACATTGGCCAGATCGACCCCGCTGCCGTCCGATTTGACGCGCGGTTTGACATTGTAATCGAGCACCCGCTTGACGGGGACGAGGATTTTCATGGGTCTGCTCCCTCAAAAATAGCGGATGCCGTTTTAGTTTACGTTCACGTCAACGTCAAGTGTTGCAGTGCAACATAAACTGCATCCCTTTGCCTCAGGCAACCTTGCGCACTTCGGCGACGATTTTCTGCGCTGCATCGCCCAAATCATTGGCCGGCACGATCGCCAGCCCCGAATTGGCCAAAATAGCCTTGCCCGCTTCGACATTGGTCCCTTCGAGCCGGACGACGAGCGGCACCGACAAATTCACTTCCTTGGCTGCCGCGACAATACCATCGGCGATGATGTCGCATTTCATAATCCCGCCGAAGATATTGACCAAAATCCCCTTCACCGCCGGGTCTTTGAGGATGATTTTGAAAGCGGCGGTGACCTTTTCCTTGCTCGCGCCGCCCCCGACGTCGAGGAAGTTGGCCGGGAATTCGCCATTGAGCTTGATGATGTCCATCGTCGCCATGGCAAGGCCCGCACCATTCACCATGCAGCCGATATTGCCGTCGAGCTTGATATAGGCGAGGTCATATTGCGACGCCTCCACCTCGGCCGGATCTTCCTCGGTTTCATCGCGCAGCGCCGCAATATCCTTGTGGCGGAACAATGCATTGCTGTCGAAGCTGACCTTGGCGTCGAGCACCAATATGTCACCGTCCGGCGTTTCGACGAGCGGGTTAATTTCCAGCATCGACATATCGGTGGCGACAAAGGCGGCATAAAGCTGCTTGACCACTGTCTTCGCCTGTTCGGCGGTATCGCCGGTCAGCCGGAGCGCATTGGCCGCCGCCGCCGCGTCTGCATCGGTAATGCCGGTCGCCGGGTCGATGGTCAAAGTGGTGATTTTTTCGGGCGTATCGTGCGCCACGGCTTCGATATCCATGCCCCCTTCGGTCGAAACGACCATCGCGATGCGGCTCGACTTACGATCGACGAGGAGGGAGAGATAATATTCGCGGGCGATGTCCGCCCCATCGGTGATGTAGAGGCGGTTCACTTGCTTGCCCTGTGGGCCGGTCTGGATGGTGACCAGAGTATTGCCCAGCATTTCGCGGGCATTCGCCTCCACCTCCTCAATCGAGCGGGCGAGCCGCACCCCACCCTTGGCATCAGCGGGCAGTTCGGCAAATTTGCCCTTGCCGCGCCCACCGGCGTGGATTTGCGCCTTTACCACCCATAGCGGGCCGGGAAGCTGTTTGGCCGCCGCCACCGCTTCTTCCACGCTCAGCGCGGCAAAGCCCTTGGGCACCGCAACCCCGTGCGCCGCCAACAGCTCTTTTGCCTGATATTCGTGGATATTCATGTGCCTGACCCTTCTTGATCGCGAAAAATGGAATCAGGCGGCCTAAAGCACAGCATGGCCCGCGATGCAAAGGGCAAGCGCCCCATGGCCGAAAAAACGGCCGCAGCCTATGCCGCAACGACTATACCCCGCAGCTAAGGATGCTGCGACCATAGCGCCGCGCCGCCCCCTCCGTCGCGGCAATCGAACAGCTGACCGACACGTCTGGCGCCATGGTGATGCTGCCATCCGCCGCGACGGCCATGCCGCCTGCGACGAGCGCACGTCGCAAGGCGGCGACATCGTCCGCAAAAATAATGCCGCTTGCTTCATAAAAACTGGCGACGCCGGTCAGGGTTAGGCCGCGCCAGCGCCGTGGCGGCACCGCGCCATAATTTTCCATATCCTCGGACGATGCGCCCTGCGTCCCACTATCCCCGGTGTCCCCGGTGCCCAGACGTGTGATCATCGCGTTCACCTCTGGTCCGAAATTGTCACTATCGCGGTTGAAGGGGATGGTGATCGGCGATCCTTCACCGCCCACCACCGCCACCACATCTTCGCGCAAATAACCCCCGTCGTTGAGCTTGAGCCAGCGCAATGTGCCCTCTGCACCGCTCACCCAGCGTCCCGTGACATTGGTGCCGAGCGGCAACAGGCGCAGCACCTGCGTTCCCTCGGTCGCCGGATAATCGCGGACATTGGCATTGCTCGCCGTCACCAGTTCCACCGGCGCATCGCTCAGATAATTGTCGACATAATTTTGCTGCCATTGCGGACGCGGATCGGCTGGTGGCCCGTCGTCTCCTGCCGCCGCGACCTGCACCCCATCGCCATGTAACCCCGCAATCAAGCTCCAGCCAAACCAACCGCCCGCCAATATGGCAATGACCAGTGCGACGATCGCCAGCGGCCACAAAGGGGTGCTGCGCCGCGGACCGGTCAAATCCTCCGCCCGCAAGGGCACAAACGCCGGTTCATATGCGTCAGACGGTTCCGGCTCTAGCGCCTGCTCTGGCTCCGGCTCTGGAACTGGTGGCGCCATGGGGTGCGGGGCATCGACCAGTCGTGTCCAGTCATCGGCATGGTCGCCATCCCCCGCCACGCCCGCCGCCGCTCCGGCCACCTCGACCGCGCTACCACACGCCGGGCAAAAGCGCGCATCGACCGGCAAATCCGCCTGACATTTGCTGCACGGGGGCATCCCTGCCATCACCATCACCCTTTCACCCAAATTTTGCGGGCGAAATTGCCGCTGCCCCGCCGCATCGTCAAATGAAAAGGGGCCGGACGATCGCTCGCCCAGCCCCCTTCAACCTTCATCGGTCGCGTGCAATTATGCCGCGATTTCGGCATCCGCATCGACCAGCACCGGGCCGGAATCCTGCCCCTTGGCGCTTTCGTCGCGATCAACAAATTCGATCACCGCCATGGCGGCGGCGTCCGATGCGCGGAAACCCGCCTTGATAACGCGGGTGTAGCCGCCCGGACGGTCGGCATAGCGCGCGGCGAGCACGTCGAACAATTTCTTGAGCTGCGCCTCATCCATCAGGCGGCTCATCGCCAGACGGCGATTGGCCAGCCCGCCATGCTTGGCCAGCGTCACCAGCTTTTCGACATAGGGGCGCAATTCCTTGGCCTTGGCGAGCGTGGTGGTGATTTGTTCATGCTTGATGAGCGATGCCGACATGTTGCGGAACATCGCGATACGGTGGGCAGAGGTGCGTTGCAGCTTGCGGCCGCCAACCTTGTGACGCATTTTTTCTTCCTTCGTTTATCGTCGGGGCCGGATCAGGTTCCCCGGGAAAGGCGGTGCAACAAAGGGGCCACCGCCCAAAGCCCCTGCCGGGCTTAGCCCAGCAGTTCCTGTTCCAGCTTCTTGGCCATTTCTTCGATATTTTCGGGCGGCCAGCCGGGGATGTCCATGCCAAGGCGCAGACCCATGGACGACAATACTTCCTTGATTTCGTTCAAGGATTTGCGACCAAAATTGGGGGTGCGCAGCATTTCGGCTTCGGTCTTTTGCACCAGATCGCCGATATAGATGATATTGTCGTTCTTGAGGCAGTTGGCGCTGCGCACCGACAATTCCAGTTCATCGACCTTCTTGAGCAAGAAGCGGTTGAGCTGGTTGGTGTCGCCTTCTTCGCTGGCCGCCGGGGTGGCGGCAAGGCCGATGCGCGGGCTGTCGGCCACCGCATCGGTGAAGTGGACGAACACCGACAATTGGTCCTGCAAGATGCGCGCCGCATAAGCGACGGCATCCTCTGGCGTCACCGTGCCATCGGTTTCCACCGACAGCGACAATTTGTCGAAGTCGAGCTCCTGCCCGATGCGCGCATTGTCGACCTTATAGGCAACCTGACGCACCGGCGAATAGAGCGAGTCAACCGGGATGAGGCCGATCGGCGCTTCGGCCGGACGGTTGGCGGCGGCAGCGACATAGCCCTTGCCGCTGTCTGCGGTCAGTTCCATGTTGAGCGTCGCGCCTTCGTCCAGATGGCAGATGACATGGTCCGGGTTCATCACCTTGATGTCACCCGACACCAATATATCCCCCGCCGTCACGGTCTTTGGCCCGGTTGCCGAAAGCTGCAAACGCTTCGACCCTTCGCCTTCCATCTTGAGCGCGATCTGCTTGACGTTGAGCACGATGTCGGTGACATCTTCACGCACGCCCGCCAGCGACGAAAATTCGTGCAGGACATTTTCGATCTTGATCGACGTGATCGCCGCGCCCTGAAGCGAGGACAGGAGCACGCGACGCAGCGCGTTGCCGAGCGTCAGGCCAAAGCCACGCTCCAAAGGTTCGGCGACAAAGGTCGCCTTGCGGCGCGCATCGCTGCTTGCTTTGACTTCAAGGCCGGTCGGCTTCTTGAGTTCCTGCCAGTTCTTGCTGTTGACAGTCATCAAATTCCCCATGGGTCAAAAGGGCGGACATTTGGCGAAGGTAACGGCGGCGCTCCTCACGGCGCTGTCACCACACCGGCCCCTGTTTGCGCGGCCCGCCAGCCACGCAAGGGACCGCAATCTACATCAGACGCGACGACGCTTGGCTGGACGCACCCCATTATGGGGGATCGCCGTCACATCGCGGATCGAAGTGATCTGGAAACCGGCAGCCTGCAGGGCACGCAGCGCGGATTCGCGACCCGCACCGGGGCCTTTCACTTCCACTTCCAGCGTGCGCACACCATGTTCCGCAGCCTTGCGGCCAGCATCCTCGGCGGCAACCTGTGCGGCATAAGGGGTCGATTTACGCGAACCCTTAAAGCCCATCATGCCGGCCGACGACCAGCTGATGGCATTGCCCTGCGCATCGGTGATGGTGACCATCGTGTTGTTGAAAGTGGCGTTGACGTGGGCAACACCGGAAGAAATATTTTTGCGTTCGCGCCGACGCAGGCGCTGTGGTTCGCGGGCCATTGCTATATCCTAACCTAAATCCTGAAATACCCTTGGCGCTTCCTTTGGGTGCAGCCTTGGGCGGAGAAACAAGCGCGCCGCCCCATAAGGGAGGCGGCGAAATGCTTATTTCTTTTTACCGGCGATCGGCTTTGCCTTGCCCTTGCGGGTGCGGGCGTTGGTGTGGGTGCGCTGACCGCGAACCGGCAAGCCCTTGCGATGGCGCAGACCGCGATAGCAGCCCAAATCCATCAAACGCTTGATGTTCATCGCGGTTTCGCGGCGCAAATCGCCCTCCACGCTGTAACCAGCGTCGATGGTTTCGCGGATTTGCAGCACTTCGGCGTCCGACAGATCCTGCACGCGGCGGTTTGCCGCGATGCCAACCTTGGTGACGATGTCCGATGCGAATTTCGGCCCGATGCCGTGGATATATTGAAGCGCGATCACAACGCGCTTGTTGGTGGGCAGATTGACGCCCGCAATACGTGCCATAGGTGATTCTTCTCCTGCTCCACGGCGCGGCTGGCTGACCACGCCATCTCAAAGCTTTGAAAAAGCGCGAAAAACGCGCTATCTTGAAACACAAAGCACGGCTGGCGACCGGCCCATACGGGGGTCGTCAACCGTATTTCGGTTCCGCGATGCGCCGCGCTTAGGGGGATTCGCCCCTATAAGTCAAGGGGCGGCGCGCCATTCGGCACCCTCAATCCGCGCGGGGTGACAAAGCGGCGGCGCGGTCTGCCAGACGTGTGACCACCGCATCATGAATTTGGGGGACGCAGGCGATCAGCCCAAAGGCATCGGCACGCTGCTTGTTGAAACGCAGCGGCGCGCCAAAAGCATCGCTCACCCGCCCGCCCGCCTCAGCGACGATCAGGCTCGCCGCCGCAATGTCCCATTCAAAACCCCAGATCAGCGTCGCGACCAAATCGGCGCAATCATCGGCGACCATTGCCATGCGCAGCGCAATACTATTGGGGCGCTCCACCATCGTCAGGTCGGCATCGACGCGCGGCAGGCTGGTGGCGGGGACGCGCGCACCTGCCAACATGGTGCGGTGGCCGCAGTGGATGGCACGTCCATTCACGCTCGCACCTTGCCCGCGCGCCGCCACCCAGACCTGGTCGCGCGCGGGGGCATATAATATGCCGAGGTGCGGCAAGCCATCCTCCACCAGCGCGATGGAAACTGCCCAACCGTCGCGCCCCGACAGAAAATCGCGCGTGCCATCGATGGGGTCGACGCACCAGATGCGCCGGGTATCAAGTCGGGCCGGGTTATCGACGCTTTCTTCACTCAGCCAGCCCGCTTCGGGGTCGATGGCCTGTAAAATCGCCTTGAGCCGCCGGTCTGTTTCCAAATCAACCACGCTGACCAGACTTTGGTCCGGCTTTTTCCATTGGTCGATTGCCCCGCCGCTGCGCAGGTCGCGCCAGTGGGTCAGCGCATTGTCCCCCACTTCGCGCGCAGCGGAAATTGCGGCTTCGATGGGCAGATCACCCGTCATCGCTCATCCCGCCAGCAACGAACAGGGCATCGCTGCGCAGGCTCGGCACATGGGTGGCATAGTGGGTACAAAGGTCGTTGGCTGCGGTCAGACTGGCAAAAATTTCCAGCAGATTGCCCGCAATAGTAAAGCCGCTGACCGGGTGCGCAACTTCGCCCCCGACAATCGCAAAGCCCGAAGCGCCGCGCGAATAATCGCCGGTAATCGGGTCAACACCTTGGCCGACCAATTCGGTCACCAAAATACCCCGGTCAATGTCGGCGATAAGCGCCGCAAAGCTTTGGTCACCGGGCAATAGGGTGATGTTGCCGCTGGTCGTGCCGCCGCCCGACCCGCCATGGCCGCTCGGCGCACGCCCCAATTGGCGGGCCGATGCCATATCGCAGCGCCATGGGCCGATGACGCCATGGTCGACGATGCGGCTGGGTGCGCTCGCCATCCCCTCCCCATCGAAAATATAGCTACGCTGGCCACGCACGACGTGCGGATCATCGATGATCGAAATGGCGGCGGGGAAAATCGCCGCACCCTCGTGCCCGATAAGGAAGCTGCGGTCGCGCGCAATGGCAGGCCCGCTCATCGCGCCGAGCAAATGGCCGATCAGGCTGGCCCCGACGCGCGGATCAAAGACGATCGGCATCGCCCCACCATCGGGCATTTGGGGGTGGAGCCGCGCGACAGTGCGCTGTCCCGCGCGGGTGCCGATTTCTTCGGGCGACAATATATCCACATGGTGGCGCGCGCTCGTCCAGTCATAATCGCGCTGCATCGTGTCCCCACTGCCCGCGATGACGCTGGCCGAAATGCTGTGGCTGGTCGAACGCGCGGCATCGGCAAAACCGTGGCTCGTCACATGCGCTTCGGCGGCGATGGAAAAAACTGCATGCCCGCCATCGCTGTTGCTGACGCCCGCGACCGCGCGCGCCGCACCTTCCGCGCGGGTCGCAGCGGCGCGCAACATGGCGGCATCGGGCGGGGATGCGGGGTCGACCAAATCAAGCTCCATAGGCGACCCGCCGCCCAAATATTGCGGGTCGAGCAGGCCTGCCCATGGGTCGTCGGGGGCGTGGCGCGCCATCGCCATCGCGCGCGCCGCTGCATCGGCCAACACATGGTCAGCAAGGTCGGTCACGCTGATCGATGCCGCGCGCTGCCCGACAAAAAGCCGCAGCGACAGGCCGACATCCGCCGCGCTATCGACATCCTCCAACTCGCCAAGCCGCACCGAAACGCTGGTCGAATGGCCCGCGCGCACCACCGCCTCTGCCGCCTCTGCCCCCACGGCCCGCGCCGCCTTTACCGCCGCATGCGCGCGGTCAATCAGCCAGGCATCGCTGGGCAGGGCATTGGGGGATGTGGCATCGTCCATCCCCGGCCCCTATCGCCAAAGCGGGCGGGAGGAAAGGGTGGAGGATATGGGCACAGGCCGGCCCGGTCAGGCCAGCAGCATACGTTCGATCAGCCAATATGCAGCCGTAACCCCAATAGCATAGGTTGCGGCGCGGATAGTCAGCGTCACAACATGGGGGCGCAGGTGCGCCAGCAACCGGAGGAGGGTGAGCGTCACCGCAACCACCGCAATCTGCCCTGCCTCCACCCCCAGATTAAAGGCAACAAGCGCCAAGGGCACATCCCCTTGCGGCAACCCAACCTCCCGCAGCGCGCCGGCAAAACCAAAGCCATGCAGCAGTCCAAAGGCAAAGGCGACCAGCCAAGGCAATCGTTGCGAGAGGCGCGGGGCCAACGGATCATTCTTGATAATCTCGACCGCGAGAAAGAGGATGGAAAGCGCGATGACCGCCTCCACCGGCGCTTGCGGCAAGCCAAAAAGCCCCATGGTAACCCCTGCCAGCGTCAGCGAATGGGCGATGGTAAAGGCGGTGACCGCGCGCACCACCGCCCAGCCATTTGCCACCAGTAGCACCAGGGAAATAACAAAAAGCAGATGGTCATAGCCTTCCAAAATATGGTCGATGCCGATGCGGAAATAGGTGGCGGCGACCGCCAGACGACCGGGATTTTCGGCTGCATTGGGCAAATGGGTGACGGGGTGGGCGGGGGTGATACGCAGCGCCTCTGTCGCTTGCCCGAGCGGCGCGACACGCACCAAAATGTCGGCACTGTTGCTGCCCAAATCGGCAATACCGATCCGCCCACCCGCGATAGACCCGCGACAGGTCACATCGGCGCGTACCACCACAGCCTCCGCCTCCCGCATGCGGTGCACCGGCCCTGATATGGCGCAATTATCGGGCAAAATCGGCCGCGCATGGGGGCCGATGCCGCCGCGTATCGGCACCCGCCAAACCATTTGCCAATGGCCGACGCGCGTCTGGGTGAGCGCCAGATAGCCGGGGCGCAATGTGTCGGCCTGTGCCGCCGTCCCGACCCCCAGCAACAGGAAAAGACAGATAAGGCCGCGCAGCAAAACCATTTATCGTTCGACCGTCACCCGATAGGCATTGCGCAGCAATCGCCATGCCGCGCGTTGGCGTGCATCCCCGGTTTCGGCACGCCAGTCATTTTCGACGCGCTGGCGCACCTCTGCCAGTGGGGGGATGTCACCGCCGCCCCGCGCGATCAGCCGCACCATATGCCAGCCATAGCCCGACCGCACCGGCCCCGACCATTGATGCGGCGGCGCACGGGCGAGTGCGCTCGCAAAGCCGGGACCGAACCGTGCGTCCAAATCCCCCGCCATCGCGCCATCCATATGCGCAGGCAGCGATATGGGTTCGCCCAGAGCGGCCCAATTGTCCCCCATTTGATTCAGTCGTTCGACAATCGCTGTGCTGCGTGCCGTATCGGGCGCGATAGCCGCGCTCGACACAAAAATCTGATCAAAGCTGAGCCGCGCGTCACGGGCATATTGGGCGCGGTGGGCGTTAAAATAGGCTTCAATCGCACCTGCGGGCGGGGGCATGCCTTCATCAGCGCTGGCGGCCAGAAACTCCATCTTGGATCGCAGACGGCGGCGGATGACCGGGTCATCAACATCGAGACCAAGGCGCAGCGCCTCGCGATAATAAATCTCCTCCCGCACCCGATCATCGACCATCTGGTCGAGTTCGGCGCTGGTCGGCGCGCGCGCCGCCTGCGCGGCAAATCCCGATGCCAGCGCCGCCACTTCGGCGCGGGTGATGGTGATTGTCCGGCTCTCCGCATCAACAGGGGTGCCGCGCCACGCGAACCAGACAAAAACCAGCATCCCGCCCAGCAGGAAATGGACCAAGGGTTCGCGCAACCAGCGCGTCAAAATGCCCCGCATCAGGCGGGGCGATAGCTAAGGTGGCGCACCGCCGCGGTACGTGGCGCAACCGGCGCTGGGTTATACCATATGGGCGAGCTATAGGCCCGTTCCTGATCGATCGGGTCAACCCCGGCTGGCAGGCGATAGCCAAAGCGCACCGCATCATAGACCACCCAGCGCGGGGTCGGGATTTCGAGCACGCGCAGATAATAAAAGGCGCGCTGGCCGGGCTGAAAATCAGGGTCGCGCCAGACGGTGCGCAATTCCGGCGCGCCAATGGCGTTGGTATAGCTGGCATGCGCCAGATCGACGGTGTTGCCGACCGGCGTCAACCGCCCCTCAATCTTATGGCGGGTTTCCGGGCTGCTCCATGCCACATCATAAATTTGTTCATGCGTGGCACCTTGGTCATCAATCCATCCCTTGACCATCTGCACCCGGTCGAGGTTGGCCCCGATCGGATCGCGCAGCGCCGAAATCAGGAAGGTCGGGGCGCTATTGCGCCCATTGCCGGTCAATTCGCCGCCCATCGGCACCCCGCGCCGATAGCCCGCACTGACCCAATCGCCACTGAAATCCGCTGGCGTAAAGTCAAAGCCGCCGAACATGCGCACGACCATCCGCGGGCCGGTGGAGGCATAGACTTCGCGCCGGGCAATCGCATCAAAAATGGCGGCGCGCGTGTTGCTGGTTGCCCAGACGCCGGTATATCCCCCCGCGAGGAAGTTCCAGCCAAAGCGCCCTTCCTGCGACCCGATGCTCTGCGGTGCCATCACCCGGCCGGGCGATGGTTCATTACCGCTATGATCGCCCAGAAAATTATCCTCATCCGACGTCGACAGCGATGTGTGCATGTCGGTGCCACCGACCAGACCGAAACGATAAGGGTTGACCCCCATTTGCGCCTCCAGCGTCAATCCGCGCTTCAACGCTTCGCGCAAATATTCACCGGCAAACATATCGGGCGTCTTGCGTTCATTGAGCGGCAGATTGCCCAAATCCCACCCGGCATCGCCAAAACCGGCAAATTCATCATTGGGCGATAAAAAGGGGTGCGATTCGCTGTCGCCCTTATTCTGCGTCGCTTCGACCACCGGTTCATGCGCCATGCGGCGGCGCGCATAATCGGCGCGCATCGGCCCGCCATCCGGCCCGGTTAATTCAAACATCAGCCCGTTCGACAAATTGCCATTATGCGGGATGGCGAGCACCCGCCCCCCGGTCGTGCGTTCATAATTGTCCATATAGTCCCACAATCGTTCCACCGGCACATCGCCAATCGAACCAAAGGGGATTACGCGGCTGGTTCGCCTTATGCCGTCGCGGAACATCACCACCCGGTGCAAATTATTGCCATTGGGCATCAGCGAAAATTCAAAGCCGCCAAAGGCGGTAAAGCGCCCCGGCTGGTTATAGCGTTCGACGATTTCGAGGTGATTGCCCCAGATCCGGCGGCTATTTTCGGCGTTGACGCGGGGGTCACGAAACTGGGCGGGCAGGCTGTTGGTTGCTGCGGCGGTGATAAGCTCACCAATCGCGCGCTGCGATTGCGCGGGGCTTTCATGCATCATCGCCCGCCAGCGGCGCAACGTCGGGTCGGTGACCATGAATTCGGGCGCGTCGAACAGGCGGCGGGTGACGCCCAGCCCGTCGCTATGGTCGGCGATGACCAGAAAATCGAGCGGTCGGGCCAATTGCGCGCGCACCCCGGTGGAGGAGGTGACGATTTCGCCACGCGCGAAACGCAGCGCCATTTCCGGCCCCAGCCGATTGCCAAAGCCAAAGGCATCGACGCTGTTGGCGGTGTGGAGGTGGGTGTCCCCCCAATAAACACGTTCGGGGTGCGCGCTATTGGCAACGACATTTTCGCCTGTGCCATCGGGGTCTGATTTTCCCGCCGAACAGGCGGTGAGCATGCTGGCAAAGGCCAGCAACATTGCGTGCGACAGCGCCATTTTCCGCGCCATAACCCCTCTCCCCAAAGATTATTGCATTATCTGTGTCAATATCATGGTGAAAGCGCGATGGCAAAGGGTAGCGCGAGGAGGAGGAGGCTGCCGAGCGGCAGCCGCATCTGTCGCCAATCTTGGCCCGCTTGACGGGCAATGGCCAACCGCAGCACCGCCACCGCCAGCCCGCCCAAACTGGCCAAAAACAAGGTAGAGGGTAAAATCTGCCAGCCGCCGATGGCGCCAATGGCGGCAAAGAGCGGCGGATCACCCCCGCCCAACCCATCGCGCCCGCTCCACCAGCGATAGATGATGGCGATGAGGGAGAGGGTGGCATAGCCCGCCGCCATCCCCACCAACCGGTCGGTGAAATTCGCCGCCGATACGCCCGCCAGCACCCAGCCGCCCAGCGCAAGGCCCCAGATGGCGAGCGCCCACGACAGGTGATGCGGCAACCATTGGTGCCGCGCGTCGAGCGCAAAGAGGAGGGTGGCGAGCATCACCCCTGCCAGCAGCGCCAGCCCCTGTGTCATCGGCCAGAACCAACCGATGGCTGCACCAAGCGCCAGTCCCGTCCATTCCACCCAAAAATGATCAGCGGCGATTGGCTGCGCGCAGCGGCGGCACCGCCCGCGCTGCAGGATGAAGGATATTATGGGCAGAAGTTCAAACCAGCGCAAACGCGCGCCGCACCCCTCACACGCCGAACGGCCATGGCTGGCCGATTGGCCGCGCGGCCAACGGCGCAGCACGGTCGCGACATAGCTTGCGGATATTACCCCCAAAATTGCGCCCATTACCGCCCCCCACAGGGGTGGCAGCATCATGGAAGGCATATTCTCAAAAACGGCCACGATAGGTCACACCGAAACCGTCTGCACCATCGGCCAGTCCCAATGCGCGGAGCGCGCGCGCCATATCGGGCGTATCGGCCGCAAGGCTGAGCCGCGCAACATAGTGGCCATCGGGCGCGATGCGCACATCGACCCTTTCCATCCCCGATTGCCCGCGCAGCGGCAGGATGATCGTGCCGTCGTGGCAGGCAATCTCCCCCGTGAGACCATAGCTGAGGTTAAAGGCAGCGATCGGCAATTGCGGCACCAACTGCACCCGCCCCGACGCTGTCGTGCAACCATTGCCGCCATAGGTCAGCGAAAAACCCCGAAAGTTGAGCGCATCGACGCTGACACCGATGGGGAGCGCGCGCGCCGCATCCTCCGACAGGGTGATGCGCCCATCCAGCCGCTCGATACGGACGGTATCGCCGCCCATCGCGTTGGCGAGCGTCATATGCAGCGGTGCGTCCCCGCCGCGCGTCAACCGCCACGCCGCCTCCCCCCGCAACAACGCCATCGGCTGCAACGCAACATCGACATCGCCGAGCATCGCCGCACGATAGCTAAGGTTACGGGCGTGCCCCGCCCAGATGCTGCCCGACACATCGTTCGCCGCCAACCCAGCGGGCGCCCACCACGCAAAGGCGAGGCGAAGCGGCATCACCGCCAGTGCGACGGCAGCCAGTAACAGCAGCGCCAACACCGCCCCCAAAAAACGGCGCATGTTCATGGGTGCCGACTCATAATTTCTGGCTCACGGATTCCGGCTCATGGCACACGGCTTCCCGCCCGAACGACATGCGCGCGCGCCGCAACGCTGCCGTCCATGTCGGCATCAATGGTGAGCGTGCGCAGCACCAGCCCCTGTGCTTCCAACTGCAGCAGCCAGCGCATCACCGCGCGGCCATCCCCACGCAGCGCAATGTCACTGGCCTCCGCCCCCACCGCATCATTGCGCGTCAAATCCAACCCTACCCCTGCGGCGCTCGATGCAATAAATTGCCCGACAGCTGTCACGGCCTGTCCTTGCGCCCGCGCGCGCGGCTCCCCCTCCCGCACCATTGCGGCCATTGCGGTGACGCGCGCCGCGCGCGCGGATGCGTCGCGCGCCGCCGTGCGGCTGTCCCCAATCGCCTCTGCCACCGGCCCCCAATAGAGCAGCCAGAGGAGTGCGATGAGGCTGAGCACCGCTGCGATAGAGAGCAATATGCGCTCACGCGCGCTGCGAAGCGCCCAATATCTGGCGAAAGCAGCGGTCATTGCCCATCCTCCACCAACAGGCGGCTTGCCCGTTCGCCCGGCACCGGCACCAATTGCACGCGCCAGCCGTGGCTTTGCAGCGCACCGGCAATGACGGGCAGAGCGCGCGCATCATCAGCGGATATCTGGACATCCAGCGCGCCCGCCGCGCGCCACGATAATCGGGTGATATGCGCATTGCCACCTGCGCCGCGCATCGCCCGCGCCAGCGCGCCATAGGGGCGCGCCAAACGACTGGGTTCGAGGGCGAGCGATGCCGCGCGCTCGGCCAGTGCCGGGGCAATTTCGGCAATGGCGCTATCCGCTGGCACCAACCCGTTCGCGGCAGCCACCGCCGCCGCATCCGCCGCTGCCCGTGTCCGCACCGCCCAACCCCATTGGAGGAGCGGCAGCGCGATGCTGAGCAACAGGAACAGCGCGGCGAGCCTGACGATCCAGCGCCTGAGACCAATATCGGCAGCCCATATCTGCCCCAGCGCACCCGCGCCCCAATTGCGCCTCGGTGCAAATTCGCCCTGACAAAGGTCGGGTGCTATGGCCGGGTCGATTGCGGTCAGCACCGCCGCTGCATCCATATCAGCGACCGCTGCGTCGCCGACCATCGCGGCGCGCAACATCATGCCATCGCCAAAGCCATGGACGTCGTTGGCAAGTGTCGCCGCGCGGCCCCAGTCGATACGATGCCAGCCACCACCCTGCGGGTGCAACGCCACGGCGGGGATGATTTTGACCGGCCTTATCCCCGCCGCTGCCAGCCATTGCTGCCAGTCGCGCATTTCGCCCATTGGCAGCGCCAACGCCGCCCCATCTGCGCCAGAGATGATATGGAGCGCCGCCGCACCACCGGGATAGGCTTCGGCTATTTGGTGGCGGGCGATGGCGGCGGCTTGCCGCGCACTGGCCGCGTCCACATGGCGTCGTTCGCTCCAAATATGGCCAATGGCGATGGCGACGACCGGCGCGTCGCCCGCAAAATCCGCCCCCTCTGCTGCGACACCATCGGCGACCAGGCGACCATCATCCACCTGCCACCAATGCAGCGCGTCACCCGGTGTATCGGGCAGCAACAGGAACGTCACCGCTTCACCCATGCGTCCCCCCCGTCCGATCCAGTTGGCAAAACCCGTTGCGTCCCGACAAAAATGCCGATGCTCCGCCCTATAGGGCGCGGACGGCTTTGCCCATCCCCCGCGTCGATCAGGCTTTGCCAGCGGGTTGGCACATTGTCCCCGGGCACGCTGGCGCTGGCATCCAGCCGATAATATCTGGTGCCGAGGCGAATCTGACCCGCTGCCCCGGCGCGCGCATGGAGCCCCGCCGCCTGTGCCGCCGCCCAAAAATCCTCCACCCGGCCATAACGCCGCGCGCCCGTCAGCAATGCACGCACCGCCGCATCCGCCGATACGCCATCGCCGCCCGCCAGCAGCATATGGAGCAAGGGCGCATCATCCACCGTCAGATGATTGGGGTTGATGCTGGGCATATCATGCGTCGGCAGCGCGCATAGCTGGGGGCGCAACCGTGCCCAGTCCCCCATATCCAGCATCGGCAGGTCGGCCAGCGCATCGGCGCTGGTCAATGCGTGGTTGGGCGGCGTTTCGCCCGATTTTCCCGCCGCCTCTGCCGCGCCACCCGCTGCGGCAATGCCATCCCCATCTATCCAATCCGCCGCCGTAAAAGCCAGCGCCTGCGCGCGCGGTCGCGCCACCCCGGCTGCTGCGGCAAGCTCGACAAATTGGGCTATGGCAATGGGACGCTGCAAATTGGGGCTGACCATGGGGTCGGCGACGAGCGCGTTCAGATTGAAACAATTGCCACCATCCGCAAGGCGCAGCGTCAGGTGCGTCCCGTCTGCCATGCGATAATCCTGCGCCGCTGTCCCGCGCGCCAGCAAGCGTGCACCATCGGCGGCAACACGCGTTGTCGCCAGCGCCTCTGCAGCCATCAACGCCTGACGCGCGCGCGCCGCGCCATTGCTGCTCGCGGTCAAATGGCTGGCAAGGCCGACGCGTCCCGCCATGGCGGCGGCGGCAATCGCCATCACCGCGACGAGCAATAATATGGTGAGCAGCGCGGCGCCCGCTTCCTTTGGCCGCGCGGTGGCGACAAGCGGCCGCATGCCGTTGGTCTTCATGGCGCCGCCCTTCATGCTACCGGCCCCGGCGCAACCAGAAAGACCATATCGACATTGCCGCCCGCCCCTTCGACATGGATCGCCACCGCGCGCGGCAGCGCCGCCATGTCCCCGGCTGGCCAATGGCTGACCCAGCGCCCATCCGCCGCGCGATAGGAAAAACGCAGGCTCGTCACCCCATCGATCAACCGCGCCGTCCCACTGCCATCGGCGCGGCTGCGCACCAGTGCGCCATCTGCCAGCATGAAGCGCGCGCGCACCAATTGCCCATCCATCGCGCTCGACAGCGTCATTGTATCGGCACCGCCGATCAGCGCAGCTTCGTTTTGATATAATTGCGGCTGTGCGGCGGCGAGGGCATTGGCCATCATCGCGCGCGCACGAATGGTTGCCGCAGAAACGTCGAGCGCACGCGTAACACTGTGCTGGCTGGCAAGGCTGGTGCGCAGCAGCGCCAGCGCGCCGAGGGAGAGTATGGCGAAAATCGCCAGCGCCACCAGCATTTCGACCAGGGTAAAGCCGCGCGCTGTCAAGGGATGGCGGTGTTTAGTCATGGCGCGGTCAGCGCCTCCAACCGCGCGCGCACGGCTGCATCATCGCTGACCGTCACATCGATGCGCAAGGCATCGGCGCCAGCGATGCGCGAAATATTCTGCTCCACACGCCAGACGCGGCCCATGTTGGTGACATTGGCCGAAGATGTGCCGACCACGCGTACAGGGTCGCTCAACGCCAGATTTATCGCGTTTTCGGCGACGATATAGGCAGCATTGCTGCGCGCCAATTGGTCGGCACTCTGCAGTGAAAAACCCTGCAACCGCACGAGGGCGAGCGCAGCCAGCGCAAAAATGGCCAGCGCCACCAATGTTTCGAGCAGGGTGAAACCTGCCGCGCAGGCCTTGCGCCGCTGGCGTGCCCCCCTCATTCGACCCGCACCCGGCCATCGGCATTTATGCGCACACGCGCCGTGCCCCCGCCGCTCTGGCGCAAGGCGACCACCAGTGCTGGTGTCGCCAGTCCGAAACGGTCAAAAACAAGTCGCACCGTTCCTTCGGGGGCGACGCCCGAAGCCCAGCGGCGCGGGCGCAGCCGCCGATCCGCCATTCGTTCCCAGCCATTTTCGCGCGCGCGTTCAAAAAAATATCCCTGGCTATCGATGGTCAGCGCCACCGCCCCGCCATCGACAATCGCCAGATTGCGGGCAGCGTCAGCGCGCGCCGCCAGCCCTTCCGCCGCCACGCGCGCGCCATCCGCGCCGGGGCGTATGGTCCATATCGCCACACTCGCCATCAGCGCCAAAATTGCCAGCACCACCAGCATTTCGCTGAGCGTAAAGCCGCGCGCCTTATTCGTCGGCGGCATAGATATCGGCATTTTGCCCACTGCCCCCCGGCGCGCCGTCCGCCCCCAGCGAATATATGGCAAAGGGGCCGCCATCACGCGCGGGAACCGCCATCTGATAATCATGTCCCCACGGGTCTTTGGGCAGACGGCGGATATAACCGCCGGGGCGGTATCGGCTGGCATCGGTCAAATCAGCAGGCCTTTCACGCAGCGCGCGCAACTGGGCGGGGTAGCGCAAATTATCGAGCTGATATTGTTCCATCGCGCTTTCGAGCGTTGCGATGTCGGCGCGCGCCTTTACCACCATCGCGGCATCGCGGCTCGGCAATACATTGACGAGGACGATGGCGGACAAAAGGCCGATGATGAATAACACCACCAATAATTCGGTCAGCGTAAAGCCCGCCGCATTTTCCCGCTTGCCTGTCATCGCACTACACCCCGCTCAATTGCTGCAACTGCAGGATCGGCAGCAGAATGGATAGGATGATGGTGGCAACAATCGCCCCCATTATCAATATGATTGCCGGTTCCACCAATGCCATCGCGCTGGTGACGAAACGGTCATAATCCTGTTCCAGATGGTTTGCCGCTGCCGCCAACATTGTGTCGAGCGCGCCGGCATTTTCCCCGCTGCTGACAAGGTGGAGGAGGATGGGGGGAAAAATCCCCGCCCGCGCCATCGCGGCCGAAAGGCTGCTGCCCGATCGTACATCCTCTGCCAAGCTGCGGCTGGCGCGGCGCAGGGCATGGTTGGCAATACCGGGGACGGATAGCGCCAGACCATCGACCAGCGGCAAGCGGCTTTCAACCATAGTGGCGAGCGTGCGGGCAAAACGCGCGGCATTCCAATCACGGATCAACCGTCCGATGAGCGGCAGGCGCAACAGCGCGCCATCAATGGCAAGGCGGCTTTTTTCGCGGCGCAGCGCCACGCGCAGCGCGATGGCGGCGGCAAGCATGGCCGCCAAAATCAGCCACCAAAATTGGGTCGCAAAGGCCGAAATCCCCATGATGACACGGGTGAGCAGCGGCAATTGCTGGCCGATGCTGTCAAACTGGTCAACGATGGTGGGCACAACAAACAGCATCAGCGCGGCAACAACCAACAGGGCAACAATGGCCAATATGACGGGGTAGGCCAGCGTTGCGAGCAATTTGCTGCGCACCGCTGCCTGCCGTTCGAGCGATGCGGCCAGCCTGTCGAGAATCGTGGGCAATTGCCCCGCCCCTTCGCCCGCCGCGACCATCGCGCGATAGAGCGGCGGAAAATCCCCGCCATCGCCACCATTTTCCCCCGTGCCGAGCGCGCGGGCAAGCGACTGCCCCTCCACCACCGCGCCATGCACTCGCGCAATGGCGGCCTGTGCGCGCGCGCTGCCCGCCTGTGCGGCACAAATTCGCAGCGCTTCTTCGAGTGGGGAAACGCGCGCCAATGTCGCCAATTGCCGGGTGAAAAGACTAAGTTGGGGGAGCGACAATCGCCGCGCGGCCCATGGCGCACGGGCATAGGGAGCGCGCGGCGGCGCTGTGTCGCATGCGATCACCGCCAGTCCGCGCGCGCGCAGCCGCGCTGTTGCCGCTGCGGCATCTGTGGCGCGCATCCGCCCGCACCGTTCGCGCCCGTCGGTATCGATGGCGCGATAGGCAAAGTCAGCCATCGCTGCCCCCGCCGCGCGTAATCCGCACCGCCTCTGGAACATTGGTCGTCCCGTCAAGGACAAGCGCACGCGCGGCCGCGGACAATGTCATCCCCCGGCCGCCGGCAAAGGCATGCGCCGCCATCGCCGCTTCATCTGCACCCTTATGGATCATCGCGCGCAACGCATCATCGACCCGCACCGCCTCAAAAACGCCGATCCGCCCCGCAAAACCGCTATCGCCGCAATGGCTGCAACCAACAGCGCGCCAAATCGGCGTATCGGGCGCGATGCCCAGCGCCGCCCCCATTTCGGCGGCGGCGGGCACGCTCTGGCGGCATTGGGGGCAAAGCCGCCGCACCAATCGCTGCGCCACCACGGCACGCAGCGATGCGGCGATAAGAAAAGGTTCGACGCCAAGGTCGATCAGGCGGGTTACCGCCCCCACCGCATCATTGGTATGGACGCTCGCCAACACCAGATGGCCGGTCAGCGATGCCTGTACCGCGACTTCGGCGGTTTCACGGTCGCGGATTTCCCCGACCAGCACGACATCGGGGTCCTGGCGCAAAATTGCGCGCAACCCGCCCGCAAAATCGAGGCCGACGCGCGGGTTCACCTGTGTCTGGCCGATACCATCAATCGCATATTCAATCGGGTCTTCGATGGTCAAAATATTGCGGCTGCCATCGTTGAGCAGCGCCAGCGCGGCATAAAGGCTGGTCGTCTTGCCCGAACCGGTTGGCCCGGTGATGAGGCAGATGCCATTGGGTTCGCCGAGTGCATCATGCAGCAAAGATGCCGCATCCCCGCCAAGTCCCAGCGCCTCCAAATTCAATGCGGTCTGGCTGGTGTCGAGCAAGCGCAGAACCACCCGTTCGCCCGCATGGCCGGGCAAAGTCGCGACGCGCGCGTCGATCACCCGCCCCCCGAGCTGCAGCGAAATCCGCCCATCCTGCGGCAAGCGGCGTTCCGCAATGTCGAGCCGCGCCATCACCTTGATCCGGCTGACCAGCACGGGTGCGACCTTGGCGGGAAGGCGCAGCGCCTCTGTCAAAATACCATCCGTACGCCGCCGGATGACAAGCGCGCTGGCAAAGGGTTCGATGTGAATGTCGGACGCACCATGGCGCAGCGCATCGGCAATAATCGCGTTGATCAGGCGGATTGCCGGCGCGTCATCGACGCTGCCCAACACATCCTCCGCACTCGGCACATCGCGCGCGATATGGTCCAGATTGTCGAGGCTGGCCGCCATCCCCGTCCAGCCGCCATCGCCGGTCAGGCCATAATCCTGCGCCAACGCGGTGTCGAAATCCGCCGCCGACACATCGCAGAGCGTAAAATCGCTGCCCAGATGCGCGCGCAGCGGCAACAGCGCCGCGCGGTCATAACCGCTACGTAGCAAGAGCGTATCGCCGCGCCGCAAAATGCCGTGGCGACGCGCCCAATCAAAGGGAATGGGGGCATTGGCCGCAGAGGCAGCGGGCAATGCCCCTGCACAATCCTGATGCGGCGCAGACATCAACCACCAGATGCCGGCGGCGGCGGGGCCGCTTCGACCGGTGGCACAGCGGCGTCGGACGCCGCACCGCCGGGATAGGTCACATCACCTGCACCACCCTGCACCATCGGCGGATTGGTGCCGATATAATCGCGCACCAGTGCGTCGAGTTCGGACGGCGCATCGGGATTGCGCGCCAATTGTTCGGCGCGAATATATTGGTATCGCCGCGCCGTCATTGCCGCATTGTCGGCGGCATCATCCAAAATCGTCGGGCGGATGAAGACCATCAAATTGGTGCGCGCATGGCTGCGCGAACGCGAACGGAATAATTCGCCAATCAGCGGTATGTCGGAAAGGAGGGGGATACGTTCGAGCGTGCGGCGTTCCTCATCATTGAGGAGGCCGCCGATGGCGACAATCTGTCCATTGTCGGCGGTCATCACCGTTTCAAATAATCTTTTGTTGAGGATAAGTTCGCTCGACCGGCTGGAAACCGGCCCCGCAACGCTCGACACTTCCTGACGTATATATAGCTTTATCTCCCCCCCTTCGTTGATCTGGGGGGTGACGGTCAATTTTATCCCGACATCTTCGCGCGAAATCGTTCGAAAGGCATTGTCGAAATTGTCGGACAGCGCCTCACCCGTCGATATGGGTACTTCCTGCCCGACCAGAAAGCGTGCCTCACTATTGTCCAGCGTCACTATATGCGGCGTGGCGAGCAAATTGGATGCAGTGTCATTTTGCACCGCATTGATTATTGCGCCGAAAACCGTGTTGCGGCCAATGTCCCCGGCAAAGCCAGCAAAACCGCCGGTCGCACCCAAAATCTGGCGTGCCGCCGCTTCGCCCAGCGCGCTGCCCAGCGGGTTGCTGTCCGTGGTCGTGACGACATTGCCGTTGATCGTCGTCGTCTGGCGCGACAATTCATAACCGGCGATCGCCCCGCCGATGGTAAAGATATTGGGGTTGGCATTGGAGTAATTGGTTGCGGCAAAGGGCACATTCTCCCCGCCAATCAGAAACTGCACCCCCAATTGCCGCGCCGCATTATCGCCGATTTCGACGATCAGCGCCTCGACCAATACCTGCCGCCGCCGGACGTCCAACTGGCGGATTAATTCGCCCAACTGGCGTTGCACATCGCCGTTCGCCGCGACAATGATCGCATTGGCCCCTTCGTAACGGGTGATGATCGCCGGGCCATGCCGCGCGATGCTGTTCGCCCCGCCATCGGCTGTATTGGCAGCCGCGCCACCAGCACCGCCTGCCGCGCCCACGCCTGCGCCCCCACCCGCGCCCGCGCCGCCATCCCCCGCCGATGCCCGAACGGACGCGAGCGCCGCATCCGGGCGCACCGGGTCGCTCCCCCCGCCGACGAGCGATTGCAGCGTCGGGAGCAATCGCGCCGCATCGGCATGTTGCAACCAATAAACGCGGATGTCCGCCGCCCCTGCTGCGCGCGCGTCCAGATCCGCCGCCAAGCGGGCAAAGCGTTCGACGCTCGTCGCATCGCCGGTCAGCGCAATGCTGTTCGCCGCATCAAAGGGGGCGATGGCGACACGCGCGCCGCCATCACCACTCGCACCGCCGGTCAATTGGCCAAGGCTCGCCGCCATTTCGCGCGCGCCCATATTGGTCAGATGGACAATCCGGCTGGCGCTGGCATCCCGGTCGATTGAGGCGATGAGCGTGCGGATACGCCGGACATTGTCGGCAAAATCCACCACCACCAGGCTATTGGCGTTGCGATTGGCGGTGATCGACCCTTGGGCGCTGACCAGCGGCCGCAGCGTTTCAATCGCGCTCGCCGCATCGATATGCGACAAGCGCACAACGTCGGTAATCAGCGCATTGGCGCTCGCACCGCGACCACCGACCCGGCTTGGCTGCGCGGCCAGCCCTTCGGCCGGTTGGATGCGCAAATTGCCGTTGGGCAGGGGGATGGCGACCAGCCCATTGGCGCGCAGGGTGGACAGGAACACTTCAAAATATTCGGCGCGGGACAGTGCGCGTTCGCTGACCACGGTGACCCGGCCCTGCACCCGCCCATCGACGACAAAGGTGCGCCCGGTCACCCGCGCCGCATCGGCGATGAAGGCGCGAATATCGGCATCGCGCATATTGATGCTTTGCTGCGCCAATATCGGCGCGCTGACCAAGAGCGCGGGCAGCAACAATGCAGCGACCCACCGCCGCGCCTTTTGTCTATTCTTCATCATGGATTTGCTGCTTGCAGGTTAAGGGTGATGGTGCGTCCGCCGCGTTCGACGCTGACCGGCAGCGTGCGCCCCGGGCGCAGCGCGCCAAAAAAGGCTTCGGCATCGGCGGCATTGGCTATGGGCGTCCCATTTATCGCGCGGATGACGTCGCCCGCCCGAAATCCGGCGGCGGCAAAGGCGCTGCCATCCCCGCTTTCGCGCACAGCAAGCCCGGCGACCCGCCCGCCCGCCATTTGGGGCGACAGCGCAAGGCCGATGCGCAAGCTCGCCGCATTATAAGGAATTTGCGGCGTGGCAGGCGGCGCGGCAGGCGCGCTGGCCGGCACGGCAACGGGCCCGGCCACCCCGGCGGCAGCGACGCCATTGCCGGTGTCGGACGGCCCATCCTGGTCGATATAAAGCGCCTCCCGCGCGCCGTGATTGTCAATTTCAACATGGTCAAAGGCGACGCGGGCCAACCGCACGCCGGGGATGATTTCCTCCCCCACGCCGATGCTTTTTTGCACGCCGTCGGCTGCCGCGATGATCGCGCTGCCATTTGCGCCACTGCGTGTGCCAAATAGGGTGAGGGGGAGGGCGGTGACATTGGCCGCACCATCTGCGGCGCGCGGCGCGCCAAATAAATTGGCGCTGGCGTTCATCGCAATCGCAGCGGCACTGGTCGGCCCATCGGCACCCAGCGCCGCGCCGCTGGTCGGGCCGATCGGCGTCAGAAAGACAAAAAATATGCGCCATAGCTGGACAAGACAGCCAAGCCCCAACAGCAACAGCAGCCCGCGCGCCAACAGCGCACCGGGTGCCAATCGCCTGGGCAAAATTGCTGCCATAATGCTCCCGCTCTCCCCCATCCAACGCCGGTCATCCGGTCAGTCGCACCACACGCGCCGACTCATCCGCGCGCCAGCCTCTCCACCCCATTGTCTGGCGTCAGGATGGGCGGTGCGCAAGGCTTGAAGGACGGCGATGCCGATCAACCCAGCATATTGCGCCCATGGCGGACGATTTGTTGCGCCATGCTGGGCGCTGCTGCTGTGGCTTGCCGCACATTGTCGAATAAATGCCAGCTATTGACCGCGCGTTCGCCGTTGAGGTGGAGGTGCATATATCCGCGATGCACTGTATCCGCCCAAACCAACCCCGGATTGGCCCGTTGCAGCATCGACCGCACGACATCGCCTGCCGGGCGGACATAGGCCTCAAAACCCGGCGATGTGACCGATGATCCGCAAAAATCGACCCCTGCCGGGCGGTCATCCTGCGTCAGATTGAAACACCATGCATTGTGGCTGTCCCCGGCAAGGCTGATGAAATTGGCTCCGGCGCTCTGTGCCGCACCCAATAATCGGGCACGCGCGGCCGGGTAGCCATCCCACGCGTCGAGGAAAATGGGGATGCGCGCCTCTGCCGCGACCACCGCGACATCGGTGCGGCGGCGAACCTCGGCGGGGGCGTCGGCGGGAAACCAATCGGCAATTTCGGGCAAAGCGTGCATACTGCCCATCACCACCTGTTGCGCCATAATTTGCCATTTGGCACCGCGCGCGACCGATGCGGCGATCAGGCCATTGGCCCAGCCTTCCTGTTCCATGCCCATCAATGTGCGCGCCGGGTCTTGCAGCGCGCCGTCGCGAAACTGGCGTAGGCTTGCCGCAATATCTTCGCTGCCGCGCACGAAATCATCCCGATCAAAGGGGCGCGACCGACCGACCATCCGCGTATCGGGCATGATGATGTCGGCAAGCTGGCCGACCGCATAATGGCGGCGATTAGCGTCCGACACCGGCATCCATTCATGCCACGCCTGCAGGGCGGCGGCACGGCGTGCCGCCCATGTGCCTTCGGTTGCCGGGTCATGATTTTCCGCCCCGCCCGACCATGTATCATTGGCAAATTCATGGTCGTCCCACATCATCACCATCGGCTGGCGGGCGTGGAGCGCCTGTAGCGCCGGGTCGGCACGGTAACTGGCATAGCGCAGCCGATAATCGGCAAGCGCGATGGCCTCGCCCGTCGGCAACATGTCCCGCCCGGCAACGCGACTTGCCATGCCGGGATATTCGCCCATCCGATATTCATACATATAATCGCCAAGGTGGATGGCGAGGTCGATGTCATCACGCGCCGCCGCATGGGCATAGGCATGGAAATAGCCAAAGCCGATATTGGCACAGGAAAATATCGCCATGCGAAACTGGTCGACATTTGCATCGGGCAGGGTGCGCGTCCGCCCGGTTGCCGAATGCGCCCCATCGGGGGCAATGAAACGGTAGAAATAGTTTTGGCCGGGGCGTAGCCCGTCCAGCGTGCATTTGGCGGTAAAGTCGGACATGCGGCGCGCGCGTGTTTCGCCCGATGCGATAATATGCGCAAAATCCGCATCTTGCGCGATTTGGACGGTGAGCCGCGCACTGTCGCCAGCCGGAACATAGCGCGTCCAGAGGAGGATGCTGGTCGGCCCCGGCTCCCCACTCGCCACCCCATGGGTAAAGCCGCGCGCCGACACCCAACTTTGCGCCGCGCCCGGAATGGCGAGTGCCCCTGCACCAAATACCCCCATCCGCAGCAATAAACGCCGGTCGGGCCGCCAGCTGTTGGTCATCACATCATCCTCCCCACCCCCATATGGATGCGGAGCGTAACAGGCTGAAGCGCCAAGGCAACTGGCGCGCGCGCGGGGGCAATGCTATCGCCCCCAACCATATGGACAACCCATTGCCATCAATTGCCGATATGGCGCGCACCGCACGCCGTGCCCAGCATGCGCTTGCCCAGCGCAGCACCGCCGACAAGGCGGCCGCGCTGCGCGCAGCCGCAGCCGCCATCCGTGCCGACGGGCCGACGATTTTGGCGGCCAATGCACGCGATATGGCGGCGGCGAGCCACCTTTCACCCGCGCTGCGTGACCGGCTGGCGCTGGATGCCAAGCGGCTGGCGGCGATGGCCGATGCCATCGAAGATATTGCCGCGCTACCCGACCCGGTGGGTGAGGTTTACGATGTCCGCCACCGGCCGAACGGGCTGCGGCTCGAACGCGTGCGCATCCCCATCGGCGTGATCGGGATGATTTATGAAAGTCGCCCCAATGTGACAGCCGATGCCGCCGCATTGTGTCTGATGTCGGGCAATGCCGTGCTGCTGCGTGGCGGGCGTGAGGCGGCTGAAAGCAATGCCGCCATCCACGCCGCCTTCATAGGCGGCATAAAGAATGCCGGTTTTTCTGCCGATCTGGTGCAGCGTGTCGCATCGCCCGACCGAGCGCTGGTTGGCGATATGCTGGGCGCGACCGGCCTTATCGACCTTATCATCCCGCGCGGCGGCAAGGCACTGGTTGCACGCATCGCCGCCGAAGCGCGGGTGCCGACGCTCGCCCACCTCGACGGCAATAATCACATCTATGTCCATGCCGCTGCCAATGCGGACATGGCGCGCGCCATCTGCATCAATGCCAAATTGCATCGGCCGGGGATTTGCGGTGCGGTGGAGACATTGCTGATCGACCAAAATTATCCCGCCGCCAATATATTGATCCGCGCCCTCCTCGATGCAGGGTGCGAAGTGCGCGGCGATGGCGCGGTGCAGGCGATGGACGCGCGCGTTGTCGCGGCGGACGATGCGGATTGGCATAGCGAATATCTCCTCCCCATCCTCGCCGCGCGGCAGGTTACCGGCCTCGCAGAGGCAATCGAACATATCGCCGCCTTTGGTTCGGGACATAGCGAAGCCATATTGACCGACGATGATGCGGCGGCGGCGCAGTTTCTGAACAGCGTCGATAGCGCGATCGTTTTTCACAATGCATCGACCATCTTCGCCGATGGCGGCGAATTTGGTATGGGCGCGGAAATCGGCATCGCGACCGGACGCTTGCACGCGCGCGGACCCGTCGCGCTGGAGGGGCTGACCACCCATAAATGGCGGGTATTGGGAACGGGGCAGGTGCGCGGCTGATGGCCGATGCTGCCCCGGCCGACTCCCCCGCCCGCCAGCGAATCGGGCTGCTCGGCGGCAGTTTCAACCCGGCGCATGGCGGCCACCGCGCGATCAGCCTTCGCGTGATGGCGGCGCTGGGGTTGGATGCCGTCTGGTGGCTGGTGTCACCGGGCAATCCGCTCAAACCCAAGGCGGGGATGGCGCCGCTCACCGCACGGCTCGCCTCCGCGCGCAAAATGGCGCGAAACAGCCGGATTTTGGCCGCCGCGCCAGAGGCGATCTGGGGCACGCGCTATACCATCGACACCCTCCAAAAGCTGCAACATCGCTTTCCCCAGCATGATTTCATCTGGTTGATGGGTGCCGATAATTTGGTGCAGTTTGACCGCTGGCGTAGCTGGCGCAAAATTGCCCTGACGGTGCCGATTGCGGTTATCGCGCGTCCAAGCTATGATGCAGCGGCCCGTTCGCAGGTGGCGACGGGCTGGCTGCGGGACGCCGTCCGCCCCAGCGCATCTTGCCAGCAATGGACGGCGTGGAGCCTGCCTGCCCTCGTGTTCTTGCGATTTCCGCCAGACCCACGTTCTGCGAGCGCCATCCGCGAAGCTGACCCCCTTTGGCATCACGCCTATGGCTCCCGAAAAATGCGGGAGCCGTTGACGCGCCAATATTTGCCAGTTTCTGGCGAAGAGGAGAGATTTTGAAGCCCGCCCGTCCGGCCGAAACCTTGGCCACCGCTGTGGAAAGCCACGCGCTCCACGCCCTTATTCTCGACCAGCTTGATGCCGATCAGGCGACCGATGTGGTGCCCATCCCGCTAGCCGGGATCAGCGCGATTGCCGATCATATGGTGATTGCGTCGGGCCGTTCGTCGCGCCACGTCGCCGCCATGGCCGAAAAAATCGGTGCGCGCATCAAGCAGGAGGGGTTTGGCAACGTCAAAATAGAGGGGCTGCCCAACGCCGATTGGGTGTTGATCGACGCAGGCGATGTCATCGTCCATTTGTTCCGCCCCGAAGTGCGCAGCTTTTACAATCTGGAACGCATGTGGGGCGGCGAAGGGGCATCGGCAGTCAATGCCAAAACCGCCCCTGCCCCCCCGGCGGACTAGGCACAAAGCAACGCCATGCGCATCCGCATCCACGCGCGCGGACGCATCGGCCGGGGGCCGGAGGGCGAACTGGTCGAACGCTATAAAAAGCGCATCGGCTGGAAGGTCGAAATTTTCGAACGGGGCGACCATGACCAAAAGCCGATGCCCCCACGGCTGGGCGATGAAAAACGCATCCTGCTCGACGAACGGGGCGATAATCTCGGCTCGGCGCAATTGGCCGCGCGCATCGGCGCATGGCAGGGCACAGGGGTACGCGACATCAGCTTTGTCATTGGCGGGGCGGATGGATTTAGCGATAGCGAACGCGCTGACGCCGACATGTTGCTCAGCTTTGGTGCGCTAACCTGGCCACATTTATTGGCGCGGGCGATGTTGCTCGAACAAATTTATCGGGTGCAGAGCATTTTGGCCGGCCACCCCTATCATCGGGAGGGGTAGGGGATGCGCAAGACCCACATATGCCTCCTCAGCGCACCCTTATTTGCCGTTGCGCTCCTCGCCCCGCAAATCGCACTGCCGCAAAATAGCCGCGCCGATAGCGGTGTCGATGGCGGTGTTGATGGCGGTGTTGATGGCGGCATGGACGATGCGGCACTGGCCGCCGCGCGTGCCCGCGCCAGCGAACGGGCAAATATCCTGCTGGCACAGGCGGCAGACAGCGATGATCCCGCCGAACGCGACCGGCTGGCGCTCGGCGCGCTGGGCCTGCGCGTCAATGCGGCGGAGGCAGAGGTTGCGCGCGCCCGGGCGGCCTTGGCGCGAGCAGCCGCTGCCGAGCAGGCGCAATATGCGCGGCTGCGCGCAGAGGAACGCCCGCTGATGCGGCTGACCGCGCAGTTACAGCGCCTGACCATGCGCCCGCCGATCAGCCTGCTCGCCGCGCCCGGGACGACCAGCGACATCGTCCACCAACGGATGATGATGGCAGCGATTTTGCCACAGATACGCGCGCGCGCTGCCCGACTGACCGCCGCGATCCAAAGCGCGCGGGCGCTGCGCCAATCGCGCGGCGATGCCTTTGCGCAGCTGGAGGGGCAGATGGCGGCACTGCAGGGCGCGCGCCGCGAACTTGCCGCCGCATCAACGGCTGGCGCGGGGCGCGGCAATGCCGTCGCAGGCCTTGCCGCTGACCGCGCGGTGGCGCTCGCACAGGATGCGGAGGATGTTGGCGCATTGGTCAGCGCGTTGGAGGCGGGGTCGGCGCTGTCGGCGCACCTTGCCGCTTATGATGGGCCGGTGCCGCGCCCGGGCAGCGTGGCGGACGGCCCGCGCCGGGTAGCAAACGGCGGCGGCGCAACCAGCGTGCGCCCCGCCTATATTTTGCCGGCCATCGGGCGGCTCGAAGTCGGGCTGGGGGAAAATAGCGCCGATGGCAATCGCGCACGCGGGCTGACCATCCGCGTGGCACCGGGCGCACAGATTATCGCGCCGGCCGCCGGGCGCATCGCCTATGCTGGCAGTTTCCGTTCCTATGGGCGGATCATCATCATCGACCATGGCCATGGCTGGTCGAGCCTGATCACCAATTTGAGCGCCATCGGCGCGCGCGTCGGCGATGATGTCGAACAGGGCGCGCCGCTCGGCCGCGCGGGGCCGGACAATCCGCGCATCATCGTGGAATTGCGACGCAATGGCCAGCCGATGGATATTGGCGCACTGGTTAGTTGAACCAGATCAGCGCGCCGACTACAGCCATGGTTAAAGCCCCTAGCCAAGCGCCACAGCGGCGCATAATATCCGCCACCGTCGTGCCGACATAAGGGACAGATTCATATGGTGCAGAAACCCCGCCAATCGGGCCGTCAACTCGGCATGAGCCGCATCGCCCGGCCGCTGGCGGCGTTGATGTTGGTCGCGTCGGTACCGCTGGCCACCAGCGCGATGGCGGGTGTCGACAATTCAACGCGGGTCGAACTGGGCCGCTTCATGCAGGCCTTTCAGGAAGTGAAGGCCAATTATGTTGAACCGGTTTCGGACAGCCAGCTGATCGAAGGGGCGATTCAGGGCATGCTGGCCAGCCTCGACCCCCATTCGGGCTACCTCAATACCGCAGATTTTGCGCAATTGCGCACCACGACCGACGGCGAATATGGCGGGCTGGGCCTGTCGGTGACCTTGGAAGACGGCGCGGTAAAGGTCGTCGCACCGATGGATGATACGCCTGCTGCCCGCGCGGGGATAAAGGCGGGCGACTATATCACCCATATCGACGGCCAACTGATTGTCGGCTTCTCGCTCGACGAAGCGGTGGAAAAAATGCGCGGGGCAGCGGGCACACCCATTCGCATGACGGTGGTGCGCCCGGGCCGCGAAGAACCGCTGCAACTGACGCTGACGCGCGAAGTCATCATCGTCCGGCCGGTGACATGGGAAGTGCAAAATGGCGTTGGCATCCTGCGCCTGTCGAGCTTTTCGGAAAATGCCGCGCGCGACATGGCAGCGGGAATCGCCGGGATTACGCGCCAATTGGGCCACCGCCCGACCGGCTATATTTTGGATTTGCGTTCCAACCCCGGCGGGCTGCTCGACGAGGCGGTGGCGGTCAGCGACTTGTTCCTGACCGACGGCGAGATCGTGTCGCAGCGTGGCCGCCGCACCAATGATGTCGAACGATTTAATGCGCACGCGGGTGACGCGACCGGCGGTTTGCCGATCATCGTCCTCATCGACGCGGGTAGCGCATCGGCCAGCGAAATCGTCGCTGGCGCGCTGCAGGATCAGCATCGCGCAGTCATCATGGGCGAAACCAGCTTTGGTAAGGGCAGCGTGCAAACAGTCCTGCCGCTCAGCGAAACCACCGCCTTGCGCCTGACCACCGCGCGCTATTTCACCCCATCGGGCCGGTCGGTGCAGGAAGGGGGCATTTCGCCCGACATTCGCGTACCGCAATTGTCCGATCCTGATTATCGCAACCGGCCCATCGTGCGGGAGGCGGATTTGCGCCGCCACCTCGTCAATGAACGCGGGGTCGATAACCGCACGCTGCAGCAGGATGATACAGCCGATCCACGCTTTCAGCAGACCGCCCAGCAATTGGAAGCAGCGGGGATCAGCGATTTCCAGATGCATTATGCGCTCGAAACCATGGCGCGGCTGGCGCGTGACCGCATGGCCGCAGGCCGCGCACCGCGCGCCGTGCCGGCAACCCGGCGCGGGCAATAAGGCGCGTTGATGATGCTGCGTGCCCGCTTGCTTGCCCTGCTGCTGCCATCCGCACTGATTGGTGGTGCGTTAATCAGCCAATATGGCTTTGGCCTCCACCCCTGCGAAATGTGCCATTGGCAGCGCTGGCCGCACTATGCCGCGATGCTGGTCGCGCTGGCTGCACTGATGCTCGGCAACCGGCCGGGCGGGCGGGCGATGCTCTGGCTCGCCATCTTGCTGATTGCGACGAGCGGGGCGATCGGCATTTTCCACGCCGGCGTCGAATATCATTGGTGGCAGGGGCTGACGACCTGCACATCGAACGGCCCGATGACGATGGACGATCTGCTCGGCCAGCCGCTGGTGCGGTGCGACGTTGCCCAATGGCAGATTTTCGGCATTTCGCTCGCCGGGTTTAACGCGATATTTTCGTTGGGCGGCGCGGCGCTAATCGGCTGGCTGGCATGCCGCGAGGGGCGCAGCGCATAATGCGCCGCCGCGCCATCCCCCCATCGCGCATCGCCGCAATGTTGCGCGTCGATCAGGCGGGGGAATATGGCGCCAAGCGCATCTATGCCGGGCAATTGGCGATGCTCGGCCCCAATGGCCCGCATGCCGATGCCATTGCCCATATGGCAGCGCAGGAACAGGTGCACCTCGATTGGTTTGATAGGGAGGTGGCGGCGCGCGGCGTGCGCCCAACATTGCTCCAGCCATTTTGGCATGTTGCGGGATTTGCGCTCGGCGCGGCGACGGCGGCCATCGGGCCAAAGGCGGCGATGGCATGTACGGCGGCGGTCGAAACCGAAATTGACCGTCATTATAGCGCGCAGTTGGACGTTCTGGGCGATGATGAACCCCGGCTGGCCGACGCCATCACCCGCTTTCGGGCAGAGGAATTGGAACATAAGGCCAGCGCCATCGAAGCGGGCGCAGAACAGACGCCCGGCTATCCACTTTTGTCCGCAGCGATCCGCGCCGGTTGCCGTTTGGCGATAAGGCTTGCCAGCCGTATTTAGGCGGTTCATCGGGGCGAAAGCCCGCCCGGCGCAAAAAGGAAACCTATGTTGCACCCAGCCCGTTCGCTTCGCTTTTTGATGCCGCTTGGTATCGCGCTCGCCACCCCCGCCTTTGGCCAAGATGCCGGGCCGGACGGCGCGACTGCATCTGCACCTGCGCCCGACCCGGCGGCAGAGGCGGATGCGGCGGCGCTGCGCATCAATCAGGTCAGCGTTTATGGGGATGATGCCTGCCCGGAGGGACAGGGCGATGAAATTGTCGTCTGCCGCCGCTATGGGGAGGATGAACGCTATCGCATCCCGCAGGAATTGCGCACCAACCCCAATGACACCAGCCGCGAAAGCTGGACGGCGCGGGTGATTGCGCTCGAACGCGTCGGGCGCACCGGCACCGACAGCTGCTCACCAACCGGCGGCGGCGGGATGACCGGCTGCACCCAGCAACTGATAAATAATTATATCGCCGAACGCCGCGCCAGCCGTAATGGCGATTGGGAAGATGCCGTTGCCGCTGCGCGGCGGGAACGGATGGACGGCTTTGATGCAGAGGCCCGCGCGATCGAAGAACAAGTGACGCGCGATGAGCAAGCGCGTGTCGCGCGTGAAGCGGCGGCGGAAAATGCGCCCACCGGCGGCGCGGCGGCACCCGGTCAACCGGTTACCAACCCCGAAGCTGAACCTTTGCCCACCCCGCCGAGCAGCCGCACACCGGGGTAAGGGGGCGCGCCAAAATATTGCCCCGCTCAGGGGGCGGGGCGCGCCTGTTCCGCCGCAATCCAATCACGGATCTGCATTTCCAAAACGTCGAGCGGGACAGAGCCTTGCCCCAGCACCGCATGGTGGAAACGGCGCACGTCAAAGCGTGTGCCCAGCGCCTGTTCAGCCTCATGCCGCAATGCCAAAATGCGTAATTCGCCGATTTTATAGCCCAGCGCCTGCCCCGGCCAGCTGATGTAACGGTTCACTTCGGCATCGATATTGGCGTCGGACAGTGCGCTATTGTCACGCATAAAGGCGACCGCGCGCGCCTTGTCCCAGTTCAGCGCGTGGATGCCGGTATCGACGACCAAGCGGCAGGCCCGCCACATTTCATAGGACAGTCGGCCCATATTGGTTTCGGGGCTGTCATACATGCCCATTTCGATGCCCAAATGCTCCGAATATAGCCCCCACCCCTCTGTAAAGGCGGTAAATCCGGTGAAATTGCGCCGCCACATCGGGATGCTCAATTCCTGTTGCAGCGCGATCTGCAAATGGTGGCCGGGCACCGATTCATGGAGGCTGAGCGCAGGGATTTCCCATAGCGGCCGCTGGTCGAGCTTGGAGGTGTTGACATAATAGGTGCCGGCAATCCCCGCCGCCATATTGCCGCCGGAATAATAAGCCGTCGTCGTCTGTTCGGCGGTTTCGGCGGGAATTTCGCGAATGGTATAGGGGGTACGCGGCAACAGGTTGAAATAGCGCGGCAACAGCCCGTCGATCCGCCGGGTGATACGCGCGGTGCGGCGCATCAATTCCTCTGGATCGCTGACGAAATTGGCCGGATTGGCGCGCATGGCGGCAATCATCGCCGCGCGGTCGGCATAGCCCGATGCGCGGGCCAGTGTTTCCATCTCGGCACGGATGCGCGCGACTTCGGACAGCCCCAAATCATGCACCTGCTGCGGGGTCATGTTGGTGGTGGTTTCCTGCCCAACGCGAAACGCATAATAAGCCGCGCCGCCCGGCTCTGCCGATACGCTGTCGCTCGCCGCGCAATGGGGCAGATATTCATCGACAAAAAAGCGGTTCAGCTTGTCAAAGGCGGGGTTAATCCTGCTGGTGATGATGTCGCGCGCCTCAGCCTGCATGGCCGCCCAATCCGCCGCATGCATGTCCACCGGACGCGCGCGGGTAAAGGGTTCATAGAGGCGCGATTGGGTGGGGTCGGTGGCAATCAGCCCGGTGATGGAGCGCGAAAAATTGCCCAGTACCGAACAGGGCAGGACGTAACCGCCCGCCACCGCTTGGCGGGTAATATCGATCGAAACATCATTGACACGCGGAAATTGCGCAATCCGCGTCAAATAGCTGCGATAATCGCGCATATTGGCAAAGGGCAGGTTTTCCGCCATGCCGGCAAAGCCCTGATGCCAGCTATAATAAGTGGAAAATAGCATCATCCGCTGGCCAAAGCGGTTCCCCTCCACCTGCGCCGACAATTGCCGATGCAAAATCGCCTGGTTGGTGCGCGTTGCGGCATTGAGCCCGCTCGCTGGAATGGCATCCAGCCGCGCCATCAGCGCCGCCGCCTCTGCCGCGCGCCGGTCCATCGCCGCGATCGATGGGTCAGAAACCTGATCATCCCATGTCCGGACACCCAGTGCCGTCGCATATTCGGGACTTTCGCGCAGCAACCATTGTTCATAATCATGTTCAACCGCCGCATAATCCTCCTGCGGGCCGGCGATGGCCGCACTCGGCACCAACATGGCGCTGCTGAGCAGTGCGAGCGCCACAAATTTGCCCCCCCATTTCGCCGAACAAACTTCCTTATGCATGGTGCGACGCATATCTTCCCCCCAGACCAACAGCGAACCCGCGCGATTGCTCGGCTCGACATATCGCCCGCCTTCGACGTTTACGCCTGTAATCCCAAATGATGAATCGATGAAACGTGCCATATGCACGATGAACAGAAGCGGCGCATCCGCCGCTCAAATTGACGCTAGGGAAAGCCTGTGGATTCAATATGTTTTCGTCCATTTCCCGGTGAGGGGGGATTTATGGCGTCCATGTTTGACGATGCTGCGCACAGTGCAACGCTGCAATATAAGGGCAGGCTAGAACGCGCCCCGGCGCTGGCGCGCGCAATGTCGATACACGCCGCACTGGCCCTGCTCACCTTTGCCGCGCTGCAAATTGCGGGCGTTGTTCTGCTCGCCAACCGGCCGGGCGGGGCGGTTTTACCCTTTGTCGCGCTGGTTGCGCTCCTCCTCCTCGCCATTCCCTTTGCGCGGCGGATTGAACGGCGCTGGCGTCGCCTGTCGGACAATGCCTTGCCCTGCGCGGCGCTCCACACATGTTTTCGTCGTGATCGCTGGAATCTGTGGCGCGCCGCACTCGCCGTCCCGCCGTTGTGGCTGGCGAGCTATGCGGTGGTTGCCCGCGCTGCCGGACTATAATCTACAACGTCGCTGACGTTTCGGCCCACGCCGCACTTAACCCTGCACGATCATCGGGATGCGCGATGGCAATAAGCCGCGCCGCACGTTCGCCATGCCCCATATGGCGAAGGTCCGCGATGCCAAATTCGCTGACCACTATATCGACCGCGCCGCGCCCCAGCGTGACCGGCCCTGCCCCCGCGCCCGGCGCAACGATGCGCGGCGTCACCCCGGCGCGTGCGGGGAGCGCGATGATCGACAATCCGCCCGCGCTGGCCCGCGCGCCGCGCGCAAAATCGGCCAGACCGCCGGGGCCGGACGCCAACCCCTTTGGCCCGACTTCGCTGTAAATCTGCCCCCATAAATCGACGCTCATCGCCCCGTTGATCGCGCAAAATTGTGGAATGGCGGCGATGGTCGCAAACCCGTGGGTTTCGCTGACCCCGCAAAAATGAAATTGGTCGAGCGCCGCTGCAATCTTTGCATAAAGCGCGGGGCTGCCAACCGCGAGACCGGTGGTAATCGCACGCCCACTGGCCAGCGCGCCTGCGTCGATCAGCGACAGCACACCATCGCCGATCAGCCCGCTATATATGCGCAAATCGCGCTTGGTGGTCAGCGCGGCCAATATCGCACCGGGCAATTTGCCAATCCCTGTCTGGATGCACGCCCCGTCGGGGATGATGCGCGCCACATGGGCGGCGATGGCGCTGGCCACCGGATCATCGCCTGCCGCTTCGGCCGGGGAAAAGAGCGGCACCGCCCCCTCTACCACCGCATGGAGCGCGCCATAGGGAATATGCGCGCCGTGGGTGCGCGGCATGGCGGGGTTGATATGCGCGATGCGCAAGGGGATTTGCGGCCAGATTTCTGCCAGAAAATCCTGCGCTATGCCAAAGCTGCATTGCCCATCGGCATCGGGTGGGGTCAGCATCATCAAGGCGGCATCGATCCGCCCGTCCGCCAAATGACGCCATATGTCGCTGTAACCAATGGGCAGAAAATCGACATGTCCTGCCGCCACGCCCCGCCGCAATGCTGGCGTCAAAAAAAAGGCCTGTTGGCGCGCGCCATGGGGCAGATAGGGCGCGTCATTGATGCCGGGCAGCAGCGCGCCGGTAAAGTGGAGCGGCGGCAGCGCCGTCCCCGCCTCTGCCATTGCCGCCAGCCACCATGGCGATTCGCCCGCCCCGCCCTGCACCAGCACGCGCGCGCCGCGCGGCAACAGGCGGGAAAGCGCATCGCCCAGCGTCGAACGATGCAATATTTCGGGGTGGGTAAGGCCAGCCATTGCCGCTGCGATAGGCGGGTGGACGGGCGAAGGCCAGCCTTGACGTATGTACGCCAAGCCTTTGTTCGCGCTTGCACAATGGGGGCAGCGCCGCCATGGCAGGGGGATGAACGCCGCATCGCCCGACCATCCCGCCCAGCAGACGCCCCAGCCCCCCATGCGTGCGGCGATTATCCCCGTCACGCCCTTGCAGCAGAATTGCACCCTCATCTGGTGTACCAAAACCAATGCCGCCGCGCTGATCGACCCTGGCGGTGATCTGGACCGGATCAAGGCAGCGGTTGCGCAAGCTGGCGTGCAATTGGTCAAAATTCTGATCACCCATGGCCATATCGACCATTGTGGGGAGGCAGGGACGCTCGCCAAACAATTGGGCATCCCTATCGAAGGGCCACAGGAGGCGGACCGTTTCTGGATTTCCCGGCTGGAAGAGGATGGGCGTAGTTATGGCATCGCCGGCGCCGTTTTCGAACCCGACCGCTGGCTCGAACATGGCGATACGGTAACACTCGGCGATCTGACGCTCGATGTTATCCATTGCCCCGGCCACACCCCCGGCCATGTGGTTTTTTTCCACGCGCCCTCGCGCTTTGCCGTTGTCGGTGATGTGCTGTTCCAAGGCAGCATCGGACGCACCGATTTCCCGATGGGGGATCATGCATCGCTGATCGCATCGATTACAGAGCGGCTATGGCCGCTCGGCAATGATGTCCTGTTCGTCCCCGGCCATGGCCGGACGAGCAGCTTTGGCGCCGAACGCCAGCATAATGGCTTTGTGTCGGACGCCGCGCTCCGCGCGCGTTAAGCGGTGCCGCCGACGCTCGCCGGCAGGTCGGCGATGTGGAGCAATTGCCAGCCTGTATAGAGCGCATAGCCCGCCAATATGACTTGGATGAGCAGCGTCAACATCATCCCCGCCGCGCGCGCCGGATGCCCCTTTTCCGCGTCCATGCCGATGGGGTGGAGGATCCGCGCGAGGAGGAATGCCCCCGCCATCACCCATAAAAATGTCGCGCTGGCCCCGGTCACTTCGAGCAGCAGGAACAGCAACAGCGTCAGCGGCGCATTTTCTGCATAGTTGAGCTGCGCGCGCATCCGCCGGGCGAGCAGCGCATCGCCACCATCGCCATGGCTGACCTTGGCCGATGTGCGCCGCTGGCCACAGCGGATGCCCAGCCAGATATTGAGCAATACGGCTGCGGCCGCAAAAATAAGACTGATCGTCGGCATATCATTCCCCCTGCTTACCCCATTGGCATTAGGTGCCGCATGGCGCGGCGAAGCGCAATGGCCTTGCAAATATCGCCAAAGCGGCTAAGGCGGCGCGCGATTTGCCGCTTGTTGCGACTCATCCCCTTGGCATTGACCCTATTCCCCCGCGCCTTGTGCGTCGCGCGGCGGACGGAATATTTGCCAAAAGGGGCCGGGCGCGGTAAGGGGCCGCCCCATATCCGTCATTATATAGCGTACAGGTAGAATCATGGCCGTCCCTAAGCGTAAAACCTCCCCGTCCAAGCGCGGTATGCGCCGCAGCCACGACGCGCTGTCGGTTGAAGCGTTTCAGGAATGCTCCAACTGCGGCGAACTAAAGCGCCCGCACCATCTGTGCGCCGCTTGCGGCCATTATAACGGCCGCGAAGTCGTCGCCGTCGGGCTCTGACGCCCATCAGCGACCGGCCTTAGCGAACCGACCCCCACTCCATGCCCGACCTCCAGCGCATAGCCATCGACGCGATGGGCGGCGATGGCGGGGTGGAGGTGATGTTGGCGGGCGCAAGTCTGGCGCTTGACGCGCAAAGCGACCTCCATTTCCTGCTGGTTGGCGATGAAGCGGCGATAAAGTCGGCCTTGCGTCAACACCCCGCGCTCGCCGCGGCAAGCCAGATCCTCCATGTCGAAGCGGTCGTGTCGGGCGATGAAAAACCATCGCGCGAAACGCTGCGCCGGGCGCGCGACACATCGATGGGGCGCGCGGTGCATGCGGTAAAAGCGAAGGAGGCGGGGGCCGCCGTCTCTGCGGGCAATACCGGCATGTTGATGGCGATGGCGAAATTGTCGCTACGCACATTGCCGGGGATTGACCGTCCGGCGCTCGCCGCCATGCTGCCGACATTGGGCGACAATGATGTCGTCATGCTCGATCTTGGCGCCAACACCGAATGTGATGCCAACAACCTCGTCGAATTTGCGTTGATGGGTGCGGCCTATGCGCGCACCGGCATGGGCATTGATCGCCCGCGCGTCGCCCTGCTCAACATCGGGACAGAGGATCAAAAGGGTGTCGATTCGATCCGCATCGCGGCACAGATTTTGCGCGATGCCCCCGATCTGCCGCTGCAATTTTGCGGCTATATAGAGGGGGATAAATTGTCGCGCGGCGAAGTGGATGTCGTCGTCCACGACGGTTTTTCGGGCAATATCGCGCTCAAGACGATAGAGGGGACGGCGCGTTTCGTCACCGATCTGCTGCGCCGCGCCTTTACCAGTTCGACGCGGTCGAAAATCGGCTTCCTCATCTCCCGCCCCGCAACCGAATTATTGCGCCACCACCTCGACCCCAATAATCATAATGGCGCGCTGTTTCTGGGGCTGAACGGGCTGGTGCTCAAAAGCCATGGCAGCGCCAATGCCAAGGGCGTGGCCAATGCCATTCACGTCGCGGCTGAATTATTGCACAAGGATATTTTGGGGCAGGTCGAACAGGACATGGCCGATTTGCATCACGCGCAAACAGGAGCGGGCTGAACATGGGTGCGATCATCACCGGCACCGGCAGCGCGCTGCCCGCCCGCTGTGTCACCAACGCTGAGCTGGCCGAACGGATCGACACCAGCGACGAATGGATCGTCGAACGCACCGGCATTCGCCAACGCTATATCGCGGGGCAAGGGGAAACCACCGCCACCCTGGCGACAGAGGCGGCGCGCAACGCATTGTCCGCCGCCGGGCGCACCGCTGCGGACATCGACCTTATCATCGTTGCGACGACCAGCGCCGACAATAGTTTCCCAGCAAGCGCGACCAAGGTGCAGGCGCTGCTCGGCGCGCCGACCTGCGCTGCTTTTGATGTGCAGGCCGTCTGTTCGGGCTTTGTCTATGCGTTATCCATCGCCGATGCGATGATCGGCGCGGGCAGCGCGCGCTGCGCGCTGATCATCGGCGCGGAAACCATGACCCGCCTGCTCGATTGGGAAGACCGCACCACCTGCGTATTATTTGGCGATGGCGCGGGCGCAGTCGTGCTCGAAGCCAATGATGATCCATCACGCGGGATTATCGCCACCCGCCTTCACGCCGATGGTTGTCAGGCACCGATGCTCTACGCCGATGGCGGCATCTCCACCACGCAAACGACGGGGATGATCCGTATGGCGGGGCGCGAGGTGTTTCGCCACGCGGTGACCAATTTGGCGCAGGTGCTGACCGACGTTATCGCCGACGCAGGGCTGGCTGCCAGCGACATCGACTGGGTGGTGCCGCATCAGGCAAATAAACGCATCATCGATGCGACGGTCAAGAAATTGGGGCTGACCGCTGACCGCGTGATTATGACGGTCGACCGGCATGCCAATACGTCGGCAGCATCGGTGCCATTGGCACTCGATTGCGCCGTGCGCGATGGCCGTATCCAGCGCGGCGATATGCTGGCGCTCGAGGCGATGGGTGGCGGCTTTACTTGGGGCGCCTGTTTGCTGCGCTATTAAGCTTGTATAAATCGGACATGCGAATTACTTGCATCGCGCCAATTTGGACATTAGCAGTGCGCAATTGACTACCAATTTGGTAGAATCAAGGGGGACCATGGAAGATGAGCGAACCAACGCTGACCCGTGCGGATATTGCAGATAACATCAACCGCGCGGTGGGCTTGTCGCGAGCCGATTCGGCACGGATGGTCGAAGATGTGATCGACACGATTACCAATGCACTGGCGGCGGGCGATCAGGTGAAGCTGACCGGATTTGGCACCTTCACGCTGCGCGACAAGCGCGCGCGCACCGGGCGCAACCCCAAAACGGGGGCAGAGGCGGCGATCAGCCCGCGCCGCGTCATGGGTTTCCGCGCGGCGCAATCGGTTCGCACCGCGGTATCGGATAAATAATGGTCGCCGGGGTGTCGGCAAAGGCACCCGGTGCGCTGCGCACCATCGGCGAAGTGAGCGCCGAAACCGGCATCGCCACCCATATCCTGCGTTATTGGGAAAGCCATGTTGCCGCGCTGCGTCCTGTACGGCGCGCGGGCGGGCGGCGTTATTTCCGGCCGGAGGATGTGGCGCTGGTGCGCCAGCTTGACCAGTTGATCCACCATCAGGGCTATACACTCGACGGCGCAGCACGGACGATAGCAGGGGGCGAACCGGCGGCCAGTGCCGCACCGGTCGTGGTGCCCAGCCCATCGGTTGCCGACAACAGCGCGTACGCCCGTTCGCTCAGCGCGCTGCGCGACCGTCTGCGACAGGCTTTGGCGGCCTCTTAATCCCCATCTTCCCCGGCCAATGCCGGGTCAATGTCGCGCGGGCGGGTAAAGCCCACCAATCGCCCCATGCCGAGGTCGACATTGCGCCACGCATCCGCATCAAATTCAATCATCGCCAGCGCCCCGGTCGGGAACCCCTGTTCCACCGCGTCGCGTTCGGCATTTTCGCCGTCATCGGGGACAAGGTCGAGTATCAGATCCTCCAACCCCGGATTATGGCCCGACATCAGCACATTGTCGGCGCTTTCGGGCAAATCCTGCACACATTCGATCAACGATGCAGCGGACGCCAAATATATGCGGCGGTCCCAATGCGCCTCCAACCTGTCCAGCCCCGCTGCGGGCAGAAAATGGTCGAGCGTTTCGGAAACCCGCACTGCCGGGGACGCAACCACCGCATCGACCGGGATGGCCCGGTCGCGGACATAGGCACCCATCGCCGCGCTCGCCAATTTGCCGCGTTCGTTGATCGGCCGGTCATAGTCGCGCGCCACCGGCGCATCCCAGCCCGATTTGGCATGGCGCAGCAACAATAGCCGTTTGACCATCGGCCTTTCCCCCAAAATTGTCGATTCGCCCGCCATATCGCTAATCTGGCGCAATTTTGACGCCATGCAAGCAACTTCACCCGCCGTAGCGCCCGCTGGCGATGCGCGCCAGTGCATCCTCCAGCCCCAGCCGCCAGACCGGTGTTTCGGCTGGAAAGGCGCTCAGCAAGCGACTGGGCAGTGCGCTGGTGAGGAGGATGAAGCGGCCAAAATCATCGGTGCGGCGGATCAGGCGACCAAATGCCTGCGCCAGTCGCGTGCGCACCAGCGCATCATCATATGCCGTCGCACTCCCGCCCGGTTCCGCCCCTGCCGCCAACCGCCGCGCGCTATGCGCGATGGAAGGTTTGTTCCACGGCACCTGTTCCATCACCACCATGCGCAGCGCCTCACCCGGCACATCGACCCCGTCACGCAGCGCATCGGTACCCAGCAACGCGCCCTTCGGCTCGGCACGGAATAAATCGACCAGCGCGCCGGTGTCGATGGGGTCGACATGTTGGGCGTAGAGCGCAATCCCCTCCCGCGCCAAGGCATCGGCAATCCGCCCGTGCACCGCACGCAGGCGGCGGATCGCGGTAAACAGCCCCAAAACCCCGCCCCCTTCGGCAATGATCAGCCGCGCATAGGCATTGGCGAGCGCCGATATGTCACCGCGCTTGACGTCATTGATCAATATGATTTCGCTCTGGCGCGCATAATCAAAGGGGCTGGCACCATTGAAATGCGCAATTTCCCCCGGCAGGTGGCGTGCACCCGTTTGCACCTCTGCCCGCGCGCTATCCCCCATCGCCAATGTGGCGGAGGTGATGAGCAAGGATTGCGCAGGGGTATAAATATGTCGCGCCAGCGGCAGCGTCGGGTCAATCCAGCGGCGCATAATACCCACGTCGATGACGCGCGCTTCGACCCGTTCAATCGCCAGCCAATCGACCATCGCAGCGTCCGCCGCACCCGCCAAAACACGCGCCAACAAGGCGCACCATGCACTGAGCAACTCGGTCCGCGCGCCGAGGCTGATAATCGCCCCTTCGGCGCGTTGGCGCGCCGGGGCATCGAGCCAGTCGGGCGGCTCCGCCAACAATGTCTTAATCCGTTCGGCCAGCGTGCGCAGCGGCGTCAATATTGCATCAAGCGCGGCAGCAGCCGCGCCAACCGCCTGCAGAAAATCTGTATCCAGCGCACCGTCGGCCCCTGCATGCGGCGGCAAATGCGCCTCCAGCCCATAGCCTGCATCCACATCGCCAGTATCGATATTCTGCGCGATGGTGATGCGCCGCACCTCTGCCAACAGCGCCTCGACCGGCCCGCTGGCGCTCGCGCCATCCTCCCCCGCGATGCGGGCCAGCCAACCATCGGCGGGCAGCGCCAACGCCGCATCGCGCGCGGCCTCTATCGCCTCTGCGCCGGCATCATCATAGCTGGCAATATCCGACAGCCGCGCCGCCAAACCGCGCCGCCGCCCACGATGGCGGCTTTCCGGGCCGATAATCCAGCGGCGCAGTTCAATCGCTTCCTGCCCGCTAAGATCGATGGCGAACAGCGAATCGGCAGCATCAAATAGATGATGGCCTTCGTCAAAAATCAGTCGTGCGCCGCCCTCTGCACCGCCGCCACGCAACGTGCCAATCATCGTCAGCGCATGGTTGGCGATGACAAAATCGGCCTGTTCGGCGGCGCGGATCGATCGTTCGATAAAACAGCGCCGCCAATGCGGGCAGGCGGCATAAATACATTCGCCGCGCCGGTCGGTCAGCGCCTGTGCGCCTGCGCGGCGGAACAGGCTGGTCAGCCAGCCCGGCATATCGCCGCCGGTCATATCGCCATCGCGGCTATAGGCAGCCCAGCGCGCGGCAAGCACGGCGAGGATGGCCGCACGGCCGACAAATCCCCCCTCCAGCGCGTCTTCCAGATTGAGGAGGCAGAGGTAATTTTCGCGCCCCTTGCGTACCACCACCGCTGACTGATGCGCTGCGGCATTGGGGTAAAGCCGGCTGGTTTCGCGCGCGACCTGACGCTGTAACGCCTTGGTATAGGTTGAAATATGAACCTGCCCGCCGCTCGCCGCCACCCATTCGGCGCTGGCCGACAGGTAAGCGAGCGTCTTGCCAATCCCCGTTCCCGCCTCCGCCAACAATAAATTGGGACTATGCTTGTCGCGGCGCGGGCCGAAAATCGGCGCAATTGCCGCCGCCATCGCACGCTGGCCCGGCCGTTCCTCCCCCGATGCGACGAGTGTGCGGAGGCGCGATGTCACTTTGGCAACATCGGGTGTCCATTGGAGCGGGCGGGGGCGCGGCGCTTCCTCACTCCATTCGGCCATTCGCGCGAACAGGCTCGGCTCCCCCTTGGGCGGCGGGGTGAGCACGGCGTTGACGACAGGCGCCCAGCCCCAGCGCAACCGCCCCAGCCGTTGGCCCAAATCCCATGCGCCCTGTCGTTCGACCCAGTCGCCATCGGTCATCTTGTCGATCAGTGCGGCGCAGACCCTTTCCATCCACAGCGGCGCTTCCGCATCGACAATCGCTCCATTGGGCGGACTATCGGGCGCAATGCCCAATGCGCTGGCAAGGCCGCCGACGCTTGGCACCGCAAAGCGCGCCGGGTGGACGAAGGCAAAAAGTTCGAGCAGGTCTAACCCTGCAACTTCTGCCTGCCCCAGCCGCTGCGCGACCAGCGGGGCGGCGACCAAGATGGTTGGCGTTGCCGCAAGGTGGCGCAGTGCATCGCGCCGGTCGATCGCGCGCGTTTCCCCCCGCATGCGCAGCCAGATCCCCGCATGGCTAACGTGCAATATCGGGTGCGGGGGGACGCTGGCCATGCCCCGGCCTTATCGGCATTTTGCGGGGGAGGGAACCGGCACCCCCTTGCTTGTTAAGCTTTGCGCCCTAGCATCATGGCATGAGCGATATTCCGACGATTGAAACCGCCCGTTTTCGCCTGCGCGCCGCGCGCCGCGATGACTTTGACGAATATGCCCGCATGTGGGCCGATGAACGCACGACGCGCTTTATCGGCGGGGCGCCGCGTGACCGCACGACCAGCTGGGCCAAGTTCCTCGCCATGCCGGGGCTGTGGGCGATCATGGGCTATGGCTATTGGATTTTCGCCGAACGCGACAGCGACCGGCCGATGGGCGGGGGCGGATTTTCCAACTTTGAACGCGGCATCGACGCCCTCAACGGCTTTGCAGAGGCAGGCTGGGCGGTCGAGCCGGATTGGTGGGGCAAGGGCGCGGTGAGCGAGATTATGGCCGCCGCGCTCCACTGGGGCGATGCCCATCTGCCGGGGACGGGCGTGCGCTGCATCATCGACGATGGCAATGGCGCGTCGCACCGCGTCGCCGAAAAATTGGGCTTTCAATCGCTAGGGGCCGTCCCCTTTGGGGAGGGGACGACCAACCTATACCATCGTGATCTGATGCGCTGACATTCACGCCGCGCATTGCATTTGGCATCGCATCGCATCGGCCATATCTTCGGCCATGACGATCGCCTCCACCGGCCCGCCACGCGCGCGGCTGTGGCGCGTCGTGCGCGCACCGGTCGGGCGAAAGCCGATTTTGCTGAGCACGCGGCCCGATGCCGGGTTGTCGGCATAATAGACGGCGTGCAGCCGCGGCAGATGGTGCGCCCGCGCCATCGCCATTGCCGCGCGGCCAGCCTCACTGGCATAGCCAAGGCCCCAGCAATCGCGCCGCACCCAATATCCAATTTCAACCTGCCCATCGGCCATGGCGTTGAAACCAATACAGCCGATGATGTCGGGCGCGCCCAGCGTCCGGCGCACCATCAACATATGGGGAAGCAAAGGGGGATGCTCGATTGCCAGCCATTCCTGTGCATCCGCCAAGCCATAAGGCTGCGGCACATGGCTGAGGTTGCGGGTCACCCCCGCATCGCCGAGTGCCAGCGCCAGCGCGGGCGCATCCTCGGCAAATCCGGGGCGTAAGAGCAAGCGATCCGTACGTGCAAACATTTCTCTCTCCTTCATCGCGCAAGGGAGAAATATCGCCGGGATTTTGCATGGCTGTGACACCCATGCAAAAGGGAGGCGGTGGATGATCCCCCGTCTCCCTTGAAACTTCCGCTTATGGGGCCTTGGAGGCACCGCTGCGGCGGGGGGTCATCTTGTTCGACGACCCCGATTTCGGAAGTCGCCTTATTCGGCGGCCGTTGCCATCATATCAACCGACACATATTTGCGGCGGAGCTTGCCATCATGGAAACGCACGCGGCCAGCGGCGGTCGCAAAGAGTGTGTGGTCTTTGCCGATGCCCACATTGGTGCCCGGGTAGAATTTGGTGCCGCGTTGGCGCACGATAATGTTGCCGCCGACGACTTCCTGGCCACCGAATTTTTTGACGCCGAGGCGCTTGCTATGCGAATCGCGGCCGTTGCGCGAAGAACCGCCAGCTTTTTTATGTGCCATTGTTCCTAACTCCTAAAATGCAGCGGCGCGGCTCAGGCGCTCTTTTCGCTCTTGGCTGCAGCCTTTTTCGGCGCAGCCTTAGCGGGTTTGGCTTCGGATTTGGTTTCAGCAGCGGCCTTGGGCGCAGCGTCGGCCTTTGCAGGCTTGGCTTTGGCGGCAGCGCCGATCGAAACGATACGCAGCATGGTCAGCGACTGGCGGTGGCCATTGCGACGACGATAATTGTGGCGGCGACGCTTTTTGAAGACAATCACCTTTTCACCGCGACCTTGGGCGACGATTTCCGCCGCGACCGACAGGCCAGCAGTGGCGGTGAGGTCTGCACCCTCACCCGCGAGCAGGACGTCCGACAGGGTCACCGAATCGCCGACCGCGCCGGGCAATTTTTCAACGGTGATTTTGTCCCCTGCGGCAACGCGATATTGTTTGCCGCCGGTGCGCACGATTGCGAACATCTGCTTGGCTTTCCTTTGAATAACATGTCTTTTCATTCCGGGCGTCGGCCAAAGGGCGACAGGCGTATCCGCCGCGCCGACAATGACTATCCTGCCGGAAAGCCGCGCCACTAGCCGCCAAGCGCCGCCCTGTCAATGGCGCAATGCCAGATTTTGCGCCGCTTTTCGAGTCGCTTGCACGCGCTGCGGGGCGGGTTTAGGTGGGTGCAATGTTGCCCGCCGCACATCGCCTTGCCCCCCTGTTTTTGCTGTTGCTCGGCGGTTGCGCCAGCGCGGATCTCGCCGATTATCCATCGCTCGCGCGGCGGCCGATCGAAACCCGCGCTGCCGCGCCCGCCACCCCGCCGCCCGATACGGCGCCGCCCGCGCCGGTCAGCGCCAGTCTGGTCGAAGCGCTCGGCCGCCTTGCCGCCGATGCCGCGCGCGGCGATGCCGCCTTTCAAAGCGCGCTCGCCACCCATCGTGCGGCTATGGCGGCGGGTATCGGCGCGGCGGAGGGGAGCGAGGCCTGGGCGGTGGCGGAGGTTGCGCGCACCCGTGTCGAGGCTGCCCGCGCGCCGACCAGCTTTGCCTTGAGTGAACTTGACCGATTGGCGCTGGAGGCACTGGGCGATGATGACAGCGTCGCCGTCACCGCCATCGCCGACGTTCAAAGCCGCGTTGCCGCGTTGGTCGCCGCGCAGGATGCCGCGCTCAACCCCTAGCCAGCGCGATTAATCAGCGCCATTTTGTCGCTCGAGCCATTCTTCGAGCCATTTGATCGTATAATTGCCGTTGATGACATCCTCATCGCGCAGCAAGGCCTGATGCAGCGGCACGGTGGTCTTCACCCCGTCGATCACCATTTCCTCGAGCGCGCGGCGCAGCCGCATCAAACAACCTTCGCGGGTGCGGCCATAAACAATCAGCTTGGCGATCATCGAATCATAATAGGGCGGGATGCGATAGCCCGCATAAAGCCCTGAATCGACGCGCACATGCATGCCGCCCGCCGGGTGATATGCTTTGACGAGGCCGGGCGACGGCGCAAAGCTGACCGGATCTTCCGCATTCAACCGGCATTCGATGGCATGGCCGGTAAAGCGCAAATCCTCTTGCGCGACCGATAATGGCTTACCCTCTGCAATGCGGATTTGTTCGCGCACCAAATCCATGCCGGTAATCATTTCGGTGACCGGATGTTCGACCTGCAGGCGGGTATTCATTTCGATGAAATAAAATTCGCCATTTTCCCATAGGAATTCGATGGTCCCCGCGCCGCGATAGCCCATGTCGGCCATCGCCTTGGCGACGATGCCGCCCATGCGTGCGCGTTCATCCGCGCTGATCACTGGCGATGGCGCTTCTTCAAGCACTTTCTGGTGTCGCCGCTGCAACGAACAATCGCGTTCGCCCAGATGGATGGCGTTGCCCTTGCCATCACCGAATATCTGAAATTCGATATGGCGCGGATTGCCGAGATATTTTTCGACATAGACGGTGTCATCGCCAAAGGCAGCCTTTGCCTCTGCGCCCGCCTGACGCATCAGGCTGGGCAATTCATCGGCGCTTTGACACACTTTCATGCCGCGCCCGCCGCCCCCCGAAGCCGCCTTGATGATCACCGGATAGCCGATGGCATCGGCGATACGCGCCGCCTCGTCGGGGTCGCTGATCGCCCCGTCGCTGCCCGGCACCAGCGGCAGGCCGAGCGCACCCGCCGTCTGCTTCGCCGCCACCTTGTCACCCATGGTGCGGATATGTTCGGGCTTTGGCCCGATGAAGATGATATTATGCGCCTCGACAATTTCGGCGAAACGCGCATTTTCGGACAGAAATCCGTAACCGGGGTGGATGGCATCCGCCCCCGAAATTTCGGCGGCTGAAATAATCGCCGGGATGTTGAGGTAACTATCCTTCGCCGCAGGCGGGCCAATGCAAATCGCCTCATCGGCCAGGCGGACGTGCATCGCATCGGCATCGGCGGTCGAATGGACGGCAACCGTCTTTATGCCCATTTCATGCGCCGCACGGTGGATGCGCAGCGCAATTTCGCCGCGATTGGCGATGAGCAATTTTTCAATGGCCATGGGAAAAGCCGCCTCAGCCGATGGTGAACAAGGGCTGGTCAAACTCGACCGGCTGCGCATTGGCGACATGCATGGCTTTGAGCGTGCCACCCTTGGGCGCGGTGATATTATTCATCACCTTCATCGCCTCTATGATGAGGATGGTATCCCCCTCCTTCACCGCATCGCCCACCGCCTTGAACACGGGCGATGCCGGGTCGGGCGATAAATAGGCGGTGCCGACCATCGGCGATTTGACGGCATCGGCATGGCTGTCCGCAGCGACAGCAGCGGGGGCGACAGCAGCGGGGGCGGCAGGTGCCGGGGCAGCGGGGGCTGGGGCGGGTGCGGCAACCACATGCTGGACGGCGGCGGCGCTGCCACCGCGCGCGACGCGGATGCGCCGTTCCTCATCCTCCACCTCAATTTCAGAGAGGTCGGTTTCGGTCAGCAGCTTGGCGAGTTCGCGCACCAGCGCGATATCAACCGCCATTTTCCCGTCCTTTTTGTCAGCACCCATATATTTTTATATTCCCTGTTGAACCCCCGAGGGGCCTGTCGCTGCTTATAATGCCAGCCGCGCCGCCGCGTCCAGTGCCAGCGCATAGGATTGCGCGCCATGCCCGGCAAAAACCCCCGCCGCCGCCATGCCGACATAGCTGATATGGCGAAAATCCTCCCGCTGCATCGGGTCGGACAAATGCACCTCAAACACCGGCAGGCTGATCGCCTTGATCGCGTCGAGCAAGGCGACCGACGTATGGGTATAGGCCGCCGCGTTGAGCAGCACCGCCGCAGCGCCAGCGCGTTTTGCCTCTTGCAACCAGTCGACCAGCACCCCTTCATGGTTGGTCTGGCGGAAATCGATGGTCAGCCCCAGTGCTTTGGCCTGTTCGGTCAGCATCGCTTCGATGTCGATGAGGCTTTGGTGGCCGTAAATCTCCGGCTCACGCGTTCCCAATAGGTTGAGGTTGGGCCCGTTCAAGACATAGATTAACGCCATCCCCCACCCCCTAATGCGCTTTGCGGCGAAAGCAAATAAGCGGGCGTGCCAAGCCATATTCCCTTTCGCGCCAAAGCCCTATAGCAGGGATGATGATGCGCGATGCTAGTTTTGATCCGGCAATGATGTTTCGGGCGATGCAGGGCTATGGCCATACCGGGCTGCTCGGCCTCACCTATGTCGCGCATGGCGCCGATTGGGCAGAAATTGCCATGCCGTTCAACGATGCCTTGGTCGGTGATGTTGCGGCGGGGACGATGGCGACCGGCGCGGTCACCGGCTTGCTCGACATGTGCTGCGGGGTCGCGGTGTGGACGCGGCTCGGCCAATTTCGTCCGCAGGCGACGCTCGACCTGCGCATCGATTATCTGCGCGCTGCCCACCCGCGCACCGACATGGCGGCGCGGGTCACCTGTTACCGGGTGACGCGTGACATCGCCTTTGTTCGCGGGGTGGCGCATGATGGCGATGTCGCCGACCCGGTGGCGCATATCGCCGCCACCTTCATGTTTACCGGCGCGCCAATCGCGCTCGACAAGGATGGGCGGCGTCCCGGTTTCACCGGCGCGCGGGTGGCTGAAAGATGACCGCTATGCCCGCCGACACCCTCCCCCCCTATGCGCAGACGATGGGCATCCGCATCTTGCATGCTGGCGATGGCGCGCGCGGCCCGGTGCTCGAAATGGCCTTTGCCAGCGGCCTGTCGGGACGCCCCGGCATGTTGCACGGCGGCGCGATTTCGGGGCTGCTCGACATGTGCGCCAGCGCGACGCTCAACCATGAACTGCGCCAACGCGGGGTTGAACCGCGGTTCAAGCCAATTGGCATCACCATCGATTTTCTGCGCGGGGGGCTCAAACAACCCACTTTTGCGCGCGGGCGTGTGACCCGCGTCGGGCGGCGCGTCGCGACGGTAATGGTGGAGGCGTGGCAGGCCGATGCGACAGACGACCAAGCGCCGCTTGCCCCGACCAATGGCAATATCATCGCCGCCGCGCGACTCCACCTCAGGTTGGGGCAGGATGTGGCGGCGGAGGGGGATGGGGAATAGCTTAGCGCTTGCTCCAGCCGCGCCAGATAAACCAGGCACCAACGACAATCGCGATGGCGATGCACAGCGCCGTCACCCCCCAAAAGGCCCAGGGCGCCTTGGCATAGGGTATCCCCTCTACATTCATGCCGAGCAGCCCGGTGATAAAGGTCAGCGGCAGGAAAATCAGTGCGGCGATCGCCACCTGTAGCGAACGGGCGTCCATCCGTTCCGAACGCAGGTCGGTGATTTCATCGTGCAGCACCGCAGCGCGTTCGCGCACCGACTCCAACTCCTCCGCCATGCGGTAAAAACGGTCGGTCGCCTCGCGCATATGTGCGCGTTCGGCCGTGTCGAACCACGGCAGGTTGAGCGACATCAGACTTTCGAGCGCCTGTCGCTGCGGCGCGACAAAGCGGCGCAGGCCAATGGCGGCGGAACGCAGGCGGCTGGTTTCGCGGCGCTGTTCAAAGCTGGCGTGGCGGTCAATCCCCTCCTCCAGCAGGTCGAGCGCATCGCCGATTTGCGCGACCGCCGCATCCAATTGTTCGGCGCTGCCCGACAGCAGCGCAACGAGCACATCGCCGCAATCATGCAGCCGCCCCGCCTCAAAAGCCGCGATGGTGGCGGGCAGCACGTCGGTTTCGCGAAAGGCAACCGAAATCAATAGCTTGGGGGTCGCCCATATCCGCATGGAGGCGAGCGGGTCCCCCTCCCGCTCCCCATCACCTTGGCGGAGCGGCGCGCGCAGGTTGAGCAACACCCCCTCTGCCATCATGTCGCAGCGCGGGCGGGTTTCCACCGCAAGCAAGGCGCGCACCACCGCTTCGGGCAGATGGCAATCGCGCTCCTCCAGCAGTGAGAGGCTTTCGCGCTGTTGGAAATGGAGCCAGCGAAAACCGGGCGGTGCCTGTTCAAGCACCGAGACATCGGGCGCATCCGCCGCGTGCACGGTGCCATCGACAAAATCCATCACGCGGATCATGCGGCGGGCCGTCGCAGCCAGATGTGGAGGCCAGTGTCGGGCACGGCGGGACGCTCCTCAGACAGGCGGCGGGGCGCGTCGGCGCGCGCGCGGTGGAGGATGGCTTGGCTCACCCCCTGTTGGTGCCACAAAATATCCGCCGCTGCCAATAGCCTTGCCGCGCGCAGCGTCAGTTCATCCGGACTATCAGAGGTCAAAATAATTTCCTCTAATATTCCAATGGCTTGATTGTCATTTTCAGTGGCTATCACGGCTATGCATTGGGCTATTTCATCGGGCAACACCCCCTCCCCCATCGGGTCGAGCGGCCCGCCCTCCGCCAGCAAAGCCGCCACCCCCCGTCGCCGCGCTGCACCGTCGGGCAACGCCTGACGCAGCATGGCCTTCGTCCCGCCGAGCAGGGCAGCAATCGCCCCGATCCTCTCTGGCAGCAGCCGTTCGAGCCGTTGACGCAGCGCCGCCGACAGCCCGGCCGACGCACCGCCCGAACCAATGGCAATGGTAACCGGCCCGCGCTCCACCACCGCGCCCAGCGTGAAATCGCAAAGTTCCGGCTGGTCGGCGACATTGACCAGCAGCCCCGCCGCGCGCAGCCGCGCCGCCATCGCTACCGCATCCGAAGCACCCGCAACAAAGCCCAGCCGCGCTTGGGGCGACAGGTCGGCCACAACCACCGCCCCAGCCCGTTCGAGCAAGCGGCGACGTGCATCGGCAACATCGCCATCCCCCAGCAACACGACCTTTTGACCTGCCAGTTGCACAAAAATGGGCAGGTCGCGCACCGCCATCAGCCCTTGAGGAATTCCGGCACGCGCTCCGCCGCCAGCGTTGCAGATGCAGGAATGCGATCCGCGACTACGGCCCATTCACTGCCCGACACCATAACCTCTGCCACCATCGGGCGACTATTGTAAAAGCTCGCCATCGTCGCGCCATAGGCCCCCGCCGAACGGAATATGGCGAGATCGCCTGCCATCACAGCGTCGATATCGCGCGCGGTAGCAAATGTGTCGCCCGTTTCGCACACCGGGCCGACGATGTTGGCGACCATCCTTTGACCCGTTGGCCGAACCGCCGCAAAATCATGCCATGCGTCATAAAGTGCGGGGCGCGCCAGATCATTCATCGCCGCATCGATGATGATAAAGGGATGTTCCATGCCCGGCTTAACCCGAATAACCTGTGTCAAAAGCACACCGGCATTGGCGGCGATGACGCGACCCGGTTCAAACTGCAAGGTAACATCCCACCCTTGGGTAACCCGCGCGACCATCGCACCATATTCGGCTGGCCCATGCGGCGCGTCGCTTTCGCGATATCTAACGCCCAGCCCTCCACCCAAATCGACATGGGTGATGGCATAGCCAGCGGCCCGCAAATCTGTCAGCAGCAGTCCCAGTCGTCGAAACGCTGTTTCCAATGGGTCGAGCGACAATAGCTGGGAGCCGATATGCACCGCGACCCCGCGCAGTTCGATCCCGGGCAATTGTGCCAATCGACCAAAAATAGCCGGTGCATCGCTGATCGCCACACCAAATTTATTTTCCGCTTTGCCGGTCGAGATTTTGGCATGGGTTCCGGCATCCACATCGGGGTTGACGCGCAGGCTGATTGCCGCCCGCTTGCCCAGCGCGGCGGCGATGGCCGACAATTCGGCCCCCTCCTCTTCGGATTCGATGTTGAACTGTCCAACCCCGGCCAGCAGTGCAGCACGCATTTCACCTGCCGTCTTGCCCACTCCGGAAAAGAGGATGTCTTGGGGTGGGATTCCCGCCGCGAGTGCGCGCACCATCTCCCCTTCTGAAACGACGTCCGCGCCATAACCATGGGTGGCGAGAATATTTAGCACGGCCAAATTGGGGTTAGCCTTTATCGCAAAGGCGCATTTGACGCGGCCACAAGGCGCGAGCGCATCAGCAAAGACCTGAGCATGGCGCGCCAGCGTCGCGCGCGAATAAACATAGCATGGGGTGCCCACAGCAGCGGCGATCGCAGCCAGCGGCACATCTTCGGCGAAAATTTCGCCATTTCGCAAGTTAAAGTGGTCCAATTTTCTACTCGAACAAAAGGGCGTCGATTATTCCGGCGGCAGGTCAAATTGATCGGATCGCCGTTCCTCGGAACGCAACAAGACCTCATCACTGCGCTGGGGCCGCGCCTGGGTTCCCGCCGTGGTTAATTCAGCAAAGTTGGCGGCACTATTCTCCCCGGTCGCCACCGCAGGGCCAGGTTCAGCAGGTTTTCGGACGAGGTCACCGCGCTGTCCACATGCAGAAAGCGCCGCCGCACCCATCAGGGCGGCAAAATGCCATCGTGCCTTCATACCCCGCCCTCCTTCGCCAATGCCGCGCGCCGTTCGACAATTTGCTGCCGTACATTGTCGGGCGCAGTGCCGCCATAGCTGGTACGGCTCGCCACCGATGCCTCCACGCTGAGCGCTGCCAGTGTCGTCGCATCCATACGGCTGTCGATAGCAACGGCTGCGCTAATCGGCAATTGGTTGAGCGTGCAGCCCAATCCTTCGGCCGCCTTGACCATTGCACCAACGATATGGTGCGCTTCCCGAAAGGGGATATCTTTGGCGCGCACCAGCCAGTCAGCAAGGTCGGTGGCGGTTGAAAATCCGCTGCTCGCCGCAGCCTGCATCCGCACAGTGTCGAAACGCGACTGCGCGAGCATGCCGGTCATGGCGCATAGGCACAGGCCGAGCAGATCATGCGCTTCGAAAACCGGCGGCTTATCATTCTGCATATCCTTTGAATATGCGAGCGGCAGCCCCTTCATCGTCACCATCAGCGCGGTAAAGGCACCGATAATCCGCCCGCAATGGCCACGTACCAGTTCAGCAGCATCGGGGTTGCGTTTTTGCGGCATAATCGAACTGCCGGTCGAAAAACTGTCGGGCAGGTGCAAAAAGCCAAAGGGCTGACTGGCCCAGATGATCACTTCCTCAGCCAAACGCGACAGATGGAGCGCGCATTGCGAAGCTGCGGCCAGATAATCGAGCGCAAAGTCGCGGTCAGACACCGAATCGAGGCTGTTGCAGGTGGGGCCATCAAAGCCCAAAGCCGCAGCGGTTTGAAAACGGTCGATGGCAAAGCTCGTGCCGGCGAGCGCGGCACTCCCCAAAGGGCATTGGTTGAGGCGGCGGCGCGCATCGGCAAAGCGTGAACGGTCACGCCACAGCATTTCGACATAGGCCATCATATGGTGACCCAAGGTCACCGGTTGCGCGACCTGCAAATGGGTAAAGCCAGGCATGATCGCGTCGCAATGCCGCTGTGCCAAATCCAGCAAAATGTCGATCAGGCTGACGAGTGCGCCGTCCACTTCGTCAATTGCCGCGCGCACCCATAGTTTGAAATCGGTCGCCACCTGGTCATTGCGACTGCGCGCCGTATGGAGTCTGCCGGCAACCGGCCCAATCAATTCGGCCAAGCGCGATTCGACCGTCATGTGAATATCTTCGCGCGACATGTCGACCGGTACGCCATCTCGTTCAAATTCGGCGTGGACGCTTGCCAATCCGGCATCGATTGCCGCCGTGTCGGCCGTTGATAAAATACCCTGCTTGCCGAGCATGGCCACATGGGCACGGCTCGCCGCAATATCTTCTTTCCACAGACGCTTGTCGAAGGGGATGGAGGCGTTTATTTCGCGCATGATTGCTGCTGGCCCCTCCCCAAAGCGGCCACCCCACATCTTATCGGTTGCAGGAGATTGCACTTTGCCGACGTCATTTGGCCGATTGTCGTCCACCGCCTCGCCTTTCGTTTCGGGCCATATGTTGAAAATAGCAGCACCATTGTTGCTGCCGATTGCCACGATGACCATCGCGGGGTGCGATAGGGAAAAGGGACAGCCCCCGCAAGCAAGCAGCGCGAACGAGGCAACGGCGAACAGCGACATTTCGACATATCGTGTCGATCGTAGCCATGCGGGGCGACCCCTACCAGAAGCGAATCTGACCGACGCGGCGGGCAACATCGCCCACCTCGCCAGCCTAAGCGGCAAACCTGTCGTTCTCAACCTATGGGCGACGTGGTGCGCGCCATGTGTTGCTGAGTTGCCAACACTCGACAATCTGGCGCGCGCGGGCGGAACGCGTTTTGCAGTCGTCGCCTTGTCGCAGGATCTGGGTAATCATAGTGCCCCGACCGCCTTTTTACGCCAGCGCAATCTGACCCATATTGTCGGCTGGCATGATGGCGATAATGTTCTGGGTATCGCGATGGGACAGGCTTTGCCAACCACCATATTGATCGGGGCCGATGGGCTCGAAATATTGCGGGTCATTGGTCCGCTCGACTGGAACGGCGCCGAAGCTCAAATTTTATTGCGCGAAGCGGGCATAGATGTGGCGCAACCGCCCCAACAACCCTAGCGATTTTAATCGGCATCGCGCATAGCGGACGTTACCTTGGGGCATCCGACCGGAATCAGGCATGGAATTATATCTGCCCGTCGCCAATATGAGCGTGCATATCCTCTGGATATTGGCGCTTGGCACTATGGTCGGCTTGTTGTCGGGGATGTTTGGCGTCGGCGGCGGCTTCTTGACCACACCCCTGCTGATTTTTTCTGGCATCCCACCAACCGTCGCGGCTGCGAGCGCGGCAACACAGGTCACCGGTGCCAGCGTTTCAGGGATGATGGCCTATTTGCGGCGCGGCGGGGTCGATTTGCACATGGGCGCGGTTTTAGTGGCGGGCGGATTGATCGGTTCGATCCTTGGAGCCTTTGTCTTTCGCTGGCTGGAAAGCGTGGGGCAGATTGATACAGTCATCGCGCTCCTCTACCTCCTCCTCCTAGGCTCCATCGGCGGCCTGATGCTCAAAGAATCGCTGGCGACGCTCAACATATTGCGCAGCGGTGCACAGCCCGTCGCGCGCAAACGCCGCCACCATCCGTTGGTGACGATGCTGCCGCTTCGTTGGCGATTCTATCGCTCCGGCCTATATATCTCCCCCATCGCACCGCTGATATTGGGCGCGATTTCGGGGATGATGACCATGTTGCTTGGCGTCGGTGGCGGCTTCATCATGGTGCCTGCCATGCTGTATATATTAGGCATGGGGGCAGAGGTGGTCGTCGGCACGTCGCTGTTTCAGATTTTCCTGACTACTATCGCAACGACCTTGATTCATTCGATTACCACCCATGCCGTCGACATCGTCCTCGCCCTCCTCCTCCTCATCGGCGGGGTTATCGGCGCACAAATTGGTGCACGGCTAGCAATGCGCGCCAACCCCGCCAAGCTACGCCTGGTCCTTGCCATCATCGTATTGTTGGTCGCGCTGCGCATGGGGGCGGGGCTGACATGGCGACCCGATGAGATTTTTACCGTGCAGGCCCTATGATAAGATTTGTCGGCACTTCTCGACGGGCAATGCGGCGCTGGATTGGACCGTTATGCCTTGTCCTCCTGATGCTGGCAGGGGAGCACGCCGATGCCCGTAACCCCATCCTCGTACCCGATGTGTCGAGCCGGACCATCGACATAAAATACAGCTTTACCGGGGAAACTTTGCTGCTTTTTGGCGCAATCATCTATCCAGATGGTCGTCTGGCGGATGATCGAGCCGATATTGTCGTCGTCATTCAAGGGCCAACAGAGCCAATAATATTGCGGGAAAAGCGTAGGATCGGCGGCATTTGGGTCAATGCCGACAATATCCGCTTCGCCAGTGCGCCGGGCTATTACGCCGTCGCGTCTTCGCGCCCGATTGCCGACATGCTCAACGAACGTACGGCCGCCGTATATGAAATCGGTCTTGACAATTTGTCGCTGTCGCCGGCCGGTTTCACCAGCGATGATCAACTAGGGCGTTTTGAGCGTGGATTGGTTGATCTGAAACGTCGCCTGGGCCTCTATGTGGCGGATGCCAATGCCGTCGAAATTACCCAAGGGTCGTTGTATCGCGCACGGCTCAACATTCCCGCGCGCGTTCCGGTCGGGCGCTATACTGCCGAAACTTTCCTCGTGCGCAATGGCCAAGTCATTGCCGTTGCCAGCCGCCAGATTGATATTCGCAAAACCGGCACCGACCGTTTCATCGCCAATGCCGCGCAGAACCATGGCCTTCTCTATGGCCTGTTCGCGGTTCTGTTGTCGGTCGGCATGGGTTGTGCTGCGGCGATGTTATTTGCCCGGCGTTGAAGACGCTGATCCCAGCCGACGCGCTATTTCTTAACCACGTTGTGCTAAGCCCGATTTGGACGACGTGCCGATGCGGCGCGGCAAACGAGGATTTTTGCATGGACCACATGGGCTCAACCCCGTCGCCCGATGGCGCATCTCCCGTCGATCTCGCGGCTGCGCGCACCGCCAGTACGGAGCGACTGAGGATCGGGGAAGTCATGGATGTGTCGGGTTCGACGGCACAGGTCGTCATGCATGCCGAATCGCTGCGCCAATTGCACGCTAGCGAGGATTCCACTTTGCAGATGGCCGGGCAGGTCGGCAGCCAGATAAAAGTACGCGTCGGCAATGTCTGGCTGGTCGCCGGACTGCGCGATCAGAAATTGCACCCACGCGACCATCAATTCATCATCGCTACTGCCGATTTTCTGGGCGAAGGCGATGAAGAGGTGTTGACGGGGCGGATCGGCAATTTCCGGCGTGGTGTGACGCGATACCCCATTCCCGGCAGCTTAGTTTATGCCGCGACCTCTGCCGATCTGCGGCAAATCTATGCTGCTGATGACCGCCCACACATCGATATTGGCACCATTTATCCGACCAAGGATACCCGTGCCGCGCTCTATATGGACCCAATGCTGGGCAAGCATTTCGCGCTGCTCGGTTCGACCGGTACCGGCAAATCCACATCTGCCGCGCTCATTCTCCACAAGATTATCGAAAAAGCGCCCGAAGGTCATGTCGTGATGATCGACCCGCACGGCGAATATTCCGCCGCCTTCAAGGGCCAGGGCGCGCTGTTCGACGTCGACAATCTGGCCATGCCCTATTGGCTGCTCAATTTTGAAGAACATTGTGAAGTTTTTGTGACCTCCGAAGGCAAAGACCGGCAGATGGATTGCGACATTTTGTCACGCTGTTTGCTGCAGGCGCGTTCGCGCAATAAGGCAGCGGAAAATGTATCCAAGCTGACGGTGGACAGCCCGGTACCCTATCTCCTGTCCGATCTCCTCAACATCATCCAGACCGAAATGGGCAAGCTGGACAAGGCAACGTCCACCGCGCCCTTCATGCGCCTCAAAAGCAAGATAGAGGAATTGCGCGCCGACCCGCGTTACAATTTCATGTTTTCCGGCATGCTGGTTGGCGACACGATGGCCAGTTTCCTGACCAAGATTTTCCGTCTACCCGCCGATGGTCGCCCGATTTCGATCATCGATGTGTCCGGCGTCCCATCCGACGTCGTGCGGGTGGTCGTTGCGGTGCTGGCTCGGATGGTTTTTGACTATGCCATCTGGTCGCGCGACGAGCCGCAGCGCCCGATCCTCCTCGTCTGCGAAGAAGCGCACCGATATGTTCCCAATGAACGCAATGCCGATGGATCATCGGTCGGGCGCATCCTGTCCCGCATTGCCAAGGAAGGCCGTAAATATGGCGTCTCGCTCGGTCTGATCACCCAGCGGCCATCCGATTTGGCCGAAGGGGTGCTCAGCCAATGCGGCACGATCATCGCGATGCGACTTAACAATGAGCGCGACCAGAATTTCGTCCGCGCCGCCATGCCAGAGGGGTCGCGCGGCTTCATCGATTCGATTGCCGCGCTGCGCAACCGCGAATGCGTCATCTGCGGCGAAGGCGTCTCCATCCCCATCCGCGTCATGCTCGACACGCTGGCAGAGGAAAAGCGGCCAGCTTCGACCGACCCCTTATTCTCCAGCCTCTGGCGCGATAGCGGTGGCGAAGCAGAGGTGGTCGAGCGGGTGGTGCGGCGCTGGCGGAGTCAGGGGCGCTGAGCGGCGCAAAATAGCCTAATCCATAGCCCCGATATCCACCGGGGGATATATTATTTAGATATATAGTTCAATATATTACCGGCGAACCGGTGCACCGCTGCGCAGATATTCATCGCGCACAGTGCCCGACTGGTTGAGTCGGGGGTCGGCATATTGCGGGCTGGCCGCGGGTGCTGCTGGTGTCGCCGGAGCCAGTGTTCCAATTGGACCCGTTCCGATCTGGCCCGTTCCGATCTGGCCGGGCGCACCCGTCGCCATCCCTGCCCGCCCCGCCGCTGCAATCGCCGCCATAGTTGCGGCATCGGCATTGCCCGCGACGCCCGGGAGGGCGGGCGTTGCCGCATTGGCCCGCCCGGCCCGCGCCGCCAATTGCGCCGCTATCGGCAAATATGGCCCCGGCATCGGCTCCACCCCGGCATAGGGGCGGGAAAAGGCGGCCGGTTGCCCCCACCGCCCGCGCCAGCGATGGAAAATATGCGCGCCGATGACATTGGTCATGGCGAGCGTCCGCCCCCACGACGGCCAGACGGCGAGCGTGTGATAATGGGTGGCAAGCCCGACAGCGGGCATGGTCCGTCCGGCGAGCGCTTCAGCCGCGATCCGGCTCGCCCTGTTCCACACCGCGCGTACCGGCTGGCGCGCCATCGACCCGTCGCAGGCAAAGGTGAATTGGCACACAATCGCGCGGTTCGACCCTTGGAAAACCACACCGCACACGCTGCCCGGAAAGCTGGGGTGCCGCACGCGGTTGAGCACGACCTGCGCGACGCCGCGCATGCCATCATCACTCTCACTCGCTGCCTCATAATATAGGGCGGCGGTCAGGCAATAATGGGCGCGCGCCGTGTCCGCCGCCGTCCGTCCGCGAAAAACGACGCGCTGCGCCGCCGGGCCGACATAGGCCTCTTGCCGCAGGCTGGCGAGGTCGACAGGCGCGGTGCCGGGCGGCGCATCGCCAAGCGCCGGGACCGACAAGGGGTCGGGCAAATCGGCATCAATGGCGCGTGCAGCATCGAAATTGGCAGCATTGGCCAGCGCCCAAAGCCGCGGATCATCTGGCGTCAGGCTAAGGTCAACCGACACGCTATAGGGGGTGGCAAAGCCCGCGCGGCCAAGCACTTCGCGCGAACCGACAAACAGCACCGGCAGCGCCAGCGGTAGTGCGAACAGCCACTTTCGGCTGCGCGGCGGGGTTATGCGCGCACGACGGCGCGGCGCAGCAGCGGGGGTGCCCGGCGCGGCGATTGATGGCGCATCCGGTGCATCTGGCATGATATCGGGCGGGCTATCGGGCGCGATGTGGGGCGTAATATGGGGCACAGCTTGGGGCGTGATGCCCGCCGCCGACGCGCCGCGCCACGGCGCGCGCGCACCGTCCGCTGAAAATGCATCAAGATGCGATGTGCGAATCATCCTTGCTGCCATGCCCCAAAAGCGTGCCTAAATCGTCACCGTCAGTGAATTTGCCCTGAATTGAGACAATTTGCGCGGATGAAGGCAGCCCAATATTCGCCGCATCGCGCGCCCATCTGCCGTAATTTCCGAACCGTGTAATGTGCCATTGCACTGGAAATTATTGGGGCGCTTGGCATTTTTCGGGGAAACCGTCCGCCGGACGGTTTCCCCGAAAAATGGTGCCCCAGGCCGGACTTGAACCAGCATGCCTTTCGGCGCTCGATTTTGAGTCGAGTGCGTCTACCATTTCGCCACTGGGGCAGCGGCGCGACATTTGCGCCCGGCGCGCTTAGCGGCGCTGACCCCCAAAAGGCAAGCCTATTTCCGCAAATCGCGCGCAATCGATTTTTGCGTTGCCTTGCCATAGGGCGGTTTCATCCCCGCCAAACCGGCGACGTCGGGCTTGGCTTGGCGATAGACCGCCTTGGCATGGCTGAAGGTCTGGAACCCGTCAAAACCATGGTAATTGCCCATGCCGCTCGGCCCGATGCCGCCAAAAGGCAAATCTTCCTGCGCGACGTGGAAAATCACATCATTGACCGTGACCCCGCCCGAAATTGTCCGGTCGACGACATGGTCTTCCTCTGCCCCGTCGCGGCCAAAATAATAGAGGCCGAGCGGCCGGTCATGCGCATTGACATAATCAACCGCTTCATGGACCGAATTGGCACGGCGAATGGGGAGGAGGGGGCCAAAAATCTCCTCCTGCATGACGCGCATATCATCGGTCGCGCCCGATATGATGTGGAGCGGCATTTTGCGGCTATTGGCGCTCGCAAAATCCTCCCCCGCCGGGTTGACCACCCGAATATCCGCACCCTTTTCGCGCGCATCCTCCACATAAGCGTGGAGCCGCGCATGGTGCCGGTCGTTGACGATGCTGGTATAATCGGGATTGTCGAGGATGGTCGGGTACATGGCGCTCGCCGATGCCGCCACCGCATCGACAAAGGCGCGTTCGCGCGCGCCGTCGATCAGCACATAATCGGGCGCGAGGCAGATTTGCCCGGCGTTCATCAATTTGCCCAAGGTCACTTTTTCCGCGACCTCCGCCAATTTGGCGCTTTGCCCGACGATGACCGGCGATTTACCACCAAGTTCGAGGGTCACCGGGCAAAGATTATCCGCCGCCGCATGCAGGATATGGCGGCCAATCCCCGTCGCGCCGGTAAAGATGACATGGTCAAAGGGCAGCTTGGCAAAGGCTTGGCCGGTTTCAGCCCCGCCGGTCACCACCGCCAATTCATGCGCATCAAAATATTGCGGCACCAGTTCGGCGAACAGCGCGGCGGTATTGGCGGTAAATTCGGATGGTTTGGCCATCGCCCGATTGCCCGCCGCAAATACACCGGCGAGCGGCGCCATCACCATCGCAATCGGGAAATTCCACGGCGCGATAATCCCGACCACCCCCTTGGGCTGATATTCAACCCGCGCGCTCGCCCCCAATAGCCCCAGGGGGAACAGGGGTTTGCGCTTGTCGGCGCGCATCCAGGGGCCGAGATTTTTGCGCGCATGTTTGAGCGCGTTGGTGGATGCGATAACATCGGTCATCATCGTCAATTCGCGCGGGCGGTGGCCAAAATCCTCACTCACCGCATCGCACCAGCGTTCGCCATGGTCGACCATCATCGCGATCGCCCGGGTCAACCGGTCGCGGCGCAGCGCCAAGGGCACCGGCAGATGGGCGGTGAAATCGGCCCGCTGCGCGTCGAGCAACGCGCGCATCCCCGCCGCATCATGGCTGTCCGCGCTCACCATATTATCCGCCTGCTTGCCCATATCACCCTCCGCTAAACCCAGACCTTACCGTGCCGGACAAGCAATCATGCTACTGACAGCGATGCAAGCATAAATTGGTATCGTTGAACCTGCGGAAAAATTGGCGCAAAACGCGCGCATGCCGCACCTCCACCCAAAAATCGCCGCCGTTACCGACCGGATCATCGAACGCAGCAAGCCGCGCCGCAGCCAATATCTGCGCCTGATGGCCGATCAGCGCGACCATGGGGTCAACCGCCACAATCTGTCCTGCGGCAATCTGGCGCATGGTTTTGCCGCGAGCGAAGGCGACAAGGCGACCATCCGCGCCGGTCGGGCGATGAACATCGGCATCGTCACCGCTTATAATGACATGTTGTCGGCGCATCAGCCCTATGGCCGTTACCCCGAAATGCTGAAGCTGGCGGCGCGGGCGCTGGGCGCGAGCGCGCAGGTAGCGGGCGGGGTCCCGGCGATGTGCGATGGGGTGACGCAGGGGCAGGCGGGGATGGACCTGTCGCTGATGAGCCGCGACAATATCGCCCAAGCAACGGCCATCGCGCTCAGCCATGCGATGTTCGAGGGGGCATTGATGCTCGGCATCTGTGACAAGATTGTCCCCGGCATGTTGATCGGCGCGCTGCGTTTTGGCCATCTGCCGGTCATTTTTGTCCCCGCCGGGCCGATGCCATCGGGCATCCCCAACAAGGAAAAGGCGCGGGTGCGCCAATTATATGCCGAGGGAAAGGTCGGGCGCGACGAATTGCTCGACGCCGAGGCGGCAAGTTACCATAGCCCGGGCACCTGCACCTTTTACGGCACCGCCAATTCGAACCAGATGTTGATGGAATTGATGGGGCTGCATCTGCCCGGCGCGGCGTTCGTTGCGCCCGGCAGCCCCCTGCGCGATGCGCTGAACCGCGCGGCGGTTGCCCGCTTGCTCCATATCGGCAGCGACGGGGCGGATTATCGCGCGCTCAGCGCCTGTGTCGATGAACGGGCAATCGTCAACGCGATTGTCGGCCTGATGGCGACCGGCGGTTCGACCAACCATGCGATCCATATCCCGGCCATTGCCCGCGCGGCGGGGATCAGCGTCGATTGGCAGGATTTTGCCGATATTTCCGCACTCGTCCCGCTGCTTGCCCGCGTCTATCCCAATGGCAGCGCCGATGTGAACCATTTCCACGCGGCGGGCGGCATGGGCTTTGTCACCCGCGAACTGCTGGCGGCGGGCCTCCTCCACGCCGATATTTTGACCGTCGGCGGCAGCATGGCCGATTATGCGCGCACACCGATGCTCGACGATGGCCAGCTCGTCTGGCGCGATAGCCCGGCACAAAGCCGCGATGCAGAGATTTTGCGCCCGGCCGCCACCCCCTTTGCCCCCGATGGCGGGATGAAATTGCTGACCGGCAATTTGGGCCGCGCGGTGATAAAGGTGAGCGCGGTGGCCGCCGATGCACAGAGCATTACCGCCCCGGCGCGCGTCTTTGCCGATCAAAATGCCGTGCTCACCGCGTTCAAGGCGGGTGAATTGGACGGTGATTTTGTCGTCATCGTCCGTTTTCAAGGACCGCGCGCCAATGGCATGCCCGAACTGCATAAATTGACCCCGGCGCTTTCTGCCTTGCAGGACCGGGGGCATAAGGTCGCACTGCTGACCGACGGGCGGATGTCGGGCGCGAGCGGCAAGGTTGCCGCCGCCATCCACCTGACGCCAGAGGCATTGGCCGGGTCCGACGGGGTGGCGGGACCGCTCGCCCGCGTGGCCGATGGCGACATCATCCGCATTTGTGCGAACGATGGGGTGGTGGAGGCATTGGTCGACGCTGCGACATGGGCGGCGCGCACCCCCGCCGCGCCGCCGCCGCCCAGCCGCGATGGCATCGGCACCGGGCGTGAGCTTTTTGCGCTGCAACGCAGCCATGCCGATGATGCCGAACGCGGAGCCAGCGCGATGTTGGCGGCGATGGAAAGCATATTCGACCCGGCATAATGCCGCATTGCAGCATTTGATTTGCGTCGCGCACCAATACTGCTTAGATTTCGTGCAAATTCACCCGTAAAACGGAGTCCCAAATCATGTCCGATGCTGTCGTCTTCCTTTCCTATGCCCGCACGCCGATGGGCGCGATGCAGGGCAGCCTGTCCGATGCGAGCGCCACAGATTTGGGGGCAACCGCGGTAAAGGCAGCGGTGGAACGCGCGGGCATCAACCCCGCATCGGTCGAGCGGCTTTATATGGGCTGTGTCCTCCCCGCCGGGCTGGGCCAAGCCCCGGCGCGGCAAGCCGCGATAAAGGCGGGCCTCCCCCAATCGGTGGAGGCGACCACGGTCAACAAAGTCTGCGGTTCGGGGATGCAGACGGTGATCATGGGGGCCGAAGCCTTGGCGGCAGGCAGCGTCGATATGCTGGTTGCGGGCGGCATGGAATCGATGACCAACGCGCCATACATCCTCAAGAAACATCGTTCGGGCGCGCGCATTGGCCATGACACCGCCTATGACCATATGTTTTTGGATGGGCTAGAGGATGCCTATGAACCCGGCCGGGCGATGGGCACTTTCGCGCAGGACACCGCCAATGGCTATCAACTGACGCGCGAAGAGCAGGATGCTTATTCGATCGAATCGCTGCGCCGCGCCCAAGCAGCGATTGCCAATGGCGGCTTTGCCAGCGAAATCGTCCCCGTCACGATCAAGGGGCGCAGTGGCGACACCATCGTCGATACCGACGAAGCACCGGGCAAGGGCCGTCCCGACAAGATCCCCGCGCTCAAACCCGCCTTTGCCAAGGATGGGACGATTACGGCAGCCACATCCTCCTCCATATCCGACGGGGCGGCAGCCGTGGTGATGACGCGCCAAAGCGTCGCCGATGCGGCGGGCAAGGCACCGGTTGCCCGGCTCGTCGCCCATGCGGCGCACGCGCAGGCGCCCAAGGATTTCACCATCGCCCCGATCGGCGCGATCAACAAATGTCTGGCCAAGGCAGGGTGGACGATAAATGATGTTGACCTGTTCGAAGTCAACGAAGCCTTTGCCTGCGTCGCGATGTTCGCGATGCGCGACCTCGGCATCGCGCATGAAAAGATCAACGTCCATGGCGGGGCGACCGCACTCGGCCACCCCATCGGCGCATCGGGCACGCGGATCATCACGACACTGATCGGCGCGCTCAAGGCGACGGGCAAGCAACGCGGCGTTGCATCGCTGTGCATCGGCGGGGGGGAAGCGACCGCCATCGCCATCGAATTGGTCTGATTTCGACAGCTTTACCACAATTGGGCGACAGCCCTGCAACATAAGTGGCTGGGTCATGAAGCGGCGGTTTTCGGCCGGTTCAGACGACTCAGCCTATCTCTGCATCCGTCGGACGGTGCGGGCGATCGACCCCCAAAACGCCCGCACCGCCGACAGCATGAGGAGATTCGATATGACCAAATTTTGGACCAAGATGACGATGGTGGCCCTAGCCGGGATCACCGCGTTAACCCCCGTCATGGTATCTGCCCATGGGCGCGGTGAATTGGCGCGCGACCGGCACGAATTACGCCGCGACCGGGCCGATATTCGCCATGAAACGCGGCAACTGGGCCGCGCAGTCGCCCATGGCAATGTCCACCGCGCGCGCATGGAACGCCATGATGTGCGCGCCGCACACCGCGAATATCGCGAAGACCGCCGCGAATATCGGGAGGATCGGCGCGATCACCATATTGCGCGCCACGTCTGGCGTCACCGGCACTGAGAAATCCTTGGGAGAAATCCTTGGGAGAAATCCTTGGGAAAAAGTCCTTGGGGGCGCCGCCTGAAAGCGGTGCCCCTAATGTGCGGCGCTGGCGTCCCCATCCCCCCAGATGGCATCCGCCGCGATCCAGCCGCTGCGTCCACCCACATCCAGTTCGCAATAACCATCGCGACATTCACCCAGCCGCCCGACAACCCCGCGTGCTGCGACATAGGCAATAAGGCTGGTGCCATCGGGGCGCACGCGCATCGGCGCACGCTGGCTTGTCACCATGGCCCCGCGCTGCGGCGACAAGAGGCTTTGGTGCATCCAGCCGGTCGTCCCGTCCACTTCCTGCACCTGCCGCCAATTTTCGATGATGGCGATGACGCGCATCGGCATCCCCCGCCGGTGATATTCCCACATGGCGCGCATTTCGGTTGACGGGCCGCGCCGCATAACCGCGCGATCCTGACGGATGGTTGCCCAATAGGGGGGGCGACGATCCTGCGCGACGGCGCTGCCGCTACATTGGCTGAGCAGGGGGAGCAGCAACAAAGGCAGGCCAAGCGCCAGCAGCAGCAATTTGAAACGGTCATTCATGCGGCGGCACGATAACCGCGCTTGCCCCCACCATCAACCATTTGGCGTTGCATCATGGCTTGGCCAAGCGGCGTCATGGCTTGACCAATGGCGACGGGCGCGCTCTATCAGCGCCTATCATGGCCCAAGCAAGCGAACGCCCCCCCGAACATACAGCCGAACGCCCGCGCCGCCCGCGCGTCATCGTTACCCGCCGCCTTCCGCCGGAGGTAGAGGCGCGGATGGCCGAATTATTCGATGTCACGCTGCGCACCGAAGACCGGCCGATGCCGCGCGACGAACTGGTCGCCGCCATGCATGCATGCGATGTGCTGGTGCCGACGGTTACCGATGACCTGACCGGTGATTTTCTGCGCCTCGCCAATCCCAGCGTCCGGCTGATCGCCAATTATGGCATGGGGGTTGACCATATTAATCTGGCCGCCGCGCGCGATGCGGGGATTATCGTTTCCAATACGCCCGGCGTGTTCACCGACGACACCGCCGATATGGCAATGGCGCTCATCCTGTCGGTATCGCGCCGTTTGGCCGAGGGGGACAAGATGGTGCGCGCGCATGACTGGCGCGGCTGGAGCCCGACACACATGCTCGGCCACCGTATCAGCGGGCGGATTTTGGGCATATTGGGGATGGGGCGGATTGGCCAAGCGGTGGCACGCCGCGCCCGCGCCTTTGGCCTGTCGATCCATTATCACAGCCGCCACCGCCTGCCGGAAACGCTCGAGGGGGAATATGGCGCGACATGGCATGCCAGCCCCGACACGTTGCTGCGCGTTGCCGATATCGTCACCCTGCACATGCCGCACACACCCGACACCCACGAAATGGTGCATGCGGCGCGGATTGCGACGATGAAGCCGACCGCGACCATCATCAACACCGCACGCGGTGAATTGGTCGATGATGATGCCTTGATCGATGCGCTGACCCACCATCGCATCGCCGGGGCGGGGCTGGATGTGTACAGCCATGAACCGCGCGTCGATGAACGGCTGCTCGCGCTGCCCAACGTCGTCCTGTTGCCGCATATGGGCAGCGCCACGCATGAAGGGCGCGCCGATTCGGGCGCGCGCGTCATTGCCAATATTCGCGCTTGGGTCGACGGCCACCGCCCGCCCGACCAGATACTCGCCGAATGGGTGTAAAGGAATCTTAGGGCGTGCGCGGATAAACCGCGCAGCCCCAAAGGGCAAAACCAACGACATTGCTTTATTTGGGGGGAGGGAGTTGGACATGCGGAACTGGGCCAGATTTTCGGCAGCTTGCAGCGCGGGCACGGCAATGATGTTGGCGACGCCCGCCACGGCGCAAGGCGTCATCGAAGGCTTTGCCACAGCCCCCAATAGCGGGGATACCGGCTGGGTGCTGGCGGCAAGCGCCATCGCACTCCTCACCCTGATTGCTGGCGCCTTGCTGAGCTTGGGCAGCGCGCATGGCCGCGCGATGGTGGCGCAAATTACGCCCACCGCCGTCGCGGCAATGGCCATCAGCCTCATCCTCTTCATATTCTTTGGTTATTCGCTGGCCTTTAGCGTCGATGGCAATGGCTGGATTGGTTCCAGCGCCAACGTCATGCTGGGCGGCATGGGAACGATGCGCGATGGGACGACCATCGCCGAAACCGCCTTTGTCACCTTGCAAATCACCTATGTCTTTGCGGCGATTGCGATGCTGGTTGGCTGGGTTTCCCCGCGTGCAGGGCGCGGCTGGATGATCGGCTTTGCGACGCTGTGGACGCTGATCGTCCTGCTGCCGGTCATGCGTTTTATCTGGGGCGGTGGCTGGATCGCCGAAACGGGCGCGCTGGATGGCAGTGGCGGGCTTGCCATCTTCCTTCCCGTCGCGGTGTCCGCGCTAGTCGCCTTGGTGCTGATTGGCCGCCGCGCCGATGCACCCGCTACTGCCCCCGCCGACCATACCGGTCAGTTGGCCGGTACCGGGTTGATGCTCGTTGGTATGGCGGCGCTCGCCGGAGGGTCAACGCTGGGCGCGGGCGACAATGCGGCGGTCGCCATGCTCACCCTCCTTTCCGCCGCAGCGGTCGGCACCGTCAGCCAATGCGCCATTTCGCGCACATGGCATGCAGGCGCGATGGCCAGGGGCATGTGGATCGGCATCGCCGCCATCGCGGTGGCGGGCGATGGTGTAGCGCTGGGTTCGGCATGGATTATCGCTGCCGCAGCGGTGCTGGTCGGTGCGCTCGCCCGCATGCTGACCCCCGAACGCATCGGCTGGCAGGATGCGAGTGGCAGCATCATCCCCACCATCGCAGCCTGTTTGGTCGGCACGATATTATTTGCCGTCTTTCTGGGCTTTGCGCCCTTTGGCGGCTCTGGCTATCCCGAAGGGATGGGGATGGGCGACCAGTTGCGCGCGCAACTCATCGCCTTTGTCGCCATCACCGCTTGGTCGGCGGTGGGCAGCATCATCGTCGCGCTGGGCATCGCACTGGTACTGCCGATGCGCGCCGGACAAATCGACCCCGACGATTAGGGTGCCGATGGGCGCGCCTTAATCCCCCGTCAGAATCCGGTCGACCAATTGTTGCACCGTGGGGGTGAAATTATTGGAATAAAAGGGGTCTTGCTTAAAGCGATAGGCCGCATGCCCCGCGAACATCAGGTTATTTTCCACATCGCCGCCGTGCGCAATCGATTGCAGCGTCTTTTGAATGCAGAAACTGCGCGGGTCGGCCAATCGCCCGGTGGTGAAATCATCATGGTCTTTCCACGATGAAAATTGGCAATGCGACAGGCAGCCCATGCAATTGGCCTGATCGGTGCGGATGGTTTCGCGCGATTCGGGAGTGACAAAGACAATCGTATCGTCGGGTGTCTTGAGCGCGGTGACAAAACCTTCGCGTGCCCAATGGCGCGCGCGTTCACGGTCATCGGGGGTGACCCAGAAATTCTTGCCCTTCACCCCGACGTCGAGCTGCACAATATGGTCGCCCGCTTCGACCTTGGAAAAGGGGATCTGCCGTTCGCTGCGCGCCATAAGTTCGCGCAGGAAGGGGGTTTTGACGGCGGAGGAATAAAATCCGGTCGGCGAAAAACGGTGGAGCAGCACGTCGCCGGGTTCGAGCGTGCGTAGCTTGTCCTTCCACGTCTGCGGGATCGGGCTTTCCTGTGTCAGCAAAGGCCGGGTGCCGAATTGAAAGCTGATCTGCCCCAATTCGGGGTTGTCGATCCAATTTTCCCATTCGCGAAGGCACCAGACGCCGCCCGCCATGACGATCGGCACATCATCGCTGATACCCTCTGCCCGCATCGTATCACGCAGCGCCTTGACGCGCGGATAGGGATCTTCGGGGCGCAGCGGGTCTTCGGCATTGGAAAGGCCATTATGCCCACCGGCCAGCCACGGGTCTTCATAAACCACCGCGCCCATCCATTCGGCCGCCTTGTGATAGGCGCGTTTCCACAGCGCGCGAAAGGCGCGCGCCGAGGAGATGATCGGGAAATAATAAACACCATAGGATGCCGCAATTTCGGACAATTTATAGGGCATGCCCGCGCCGCAGGTGACCCCGGTGACCATGCCGCGTGTACGTTCCAATATACCGTGCAAAATCGGCTGCGCGCCGCCCATTTCCCATAATATATTGATGTTGATGGCCCCGCGCCCGGCGGCAATTTCATAGGCGCGTTCAATCTGCGCGACCGCGCCCTTGATGCCATATTCAATCAGTTCGGCATGGCGGCCCTGCCGCGTCGGTTCATGAAAAATCTGGGGAATGACATTGCCGTCGGCATCATAGCTGTCGGCATTGACCGCGCTGATCGTGCCGATGCCGCCCGCGGCGGCCCAAGCGCCCGAACTGGCGTGATTGGTGGCGGCAACCCCCTTGCCCCCTTCGACCAACGGCCAAACTTCACGCCCGCCATAGATAATCGGCTTCAGACCCTTGAACACCCAATGCTCCCCAAAATACCGCCCTTTGCCCTCGCTATAGTGGCTTTGCCAGAAATTGCGCGTTCAAAATGCACGCCCAAGCGCATCGGCATAAAGCGCCTGATACCGCGCGATCATGTCATCGGCGTCAAAACATGCGCGCGCGCGCCGCGCATTGGCATCGCCGATGGTGCGGCGCAAATCGGCATCGCGGGCCAATGCGACAATCGCGGCCGCCAGCGCGGCGATGCTGCGGTCCGCGCAGATGAAGGGCGCATTTTCCGCTGCCACCATCTGCGCCACATCCCCCACCATCGGCGCGACAATCGGGCGCGCGGCGGCCATCCCCTCCATCACCGAAATCGGCTGCTGTTCGGAGAGGGAGGATAGCGCCAATATATCAAAATGGCCGACATAGCGCGCCGGGTCGGGCAAAAACCCGGGCAAAAGCAGCCGGTCGGCGAAACCAGTTTCTGCCGCTTTGGCAAGGATGTTGGCGCGCTCCTCCCCCTCCCCCACGATGATCAGGCGCAGCGGCAGGCCGCTTTGCTTTGCCGCCAGCGCCACTGCATCGACGAGCAACGGCAAATCCTTAACCGCGCGCAGCCCAGCCAAGCTGCCGATGATGATTTCATCGCGCTGGCGGGTAAAGCCCGGCACCGCATCGGCCACGGGCGGGGCGGCATAATCGGCCGTATCAATCCCGTTGCTGATATGCCGCAACCTGTCCCCTGCGTGCCATTCGCGCATGGCTATGTCGCCAAGCATGTGGCTCGGCACGACCAGCGCATGCGCGGTCGGCAGCGCAAGGCGGCGAAAAATATTGCGCTTGGGGTTGCGGCGCGCCGCTTCATCGGCGTTAAACCCATCCTCATGGTGGATGAGGGGGGGGAGGCGCATCCCCCGCGCGAACAAGCGGTGCGCCATCACCGCATCCATCGACCCCCAATTATAGCTGAGGATAAGGTCGAAACCCTGCATATAGCGCGCCAGTGCCAGATAGCGCATCGGTCCCGGCTTGCCATGGAGCGCGGGGGCGGCATCCCCCGGAAAATCGACGTGGATGGCGGCATCTATCGCCGCCCGCGCGCCCAATGCATCGGGCACTGCCGATAAAATGACATGGTGCGCCCACGCGCCAAAGGCGTTCATCAGGCGCGCCGCACGCGCTTCTTTTCCCCCCAGCGAAAAGGTTGAATGACAATGGAGGATGCGGGGCGGGCGCAGCGGCATCACGGTGCGATGGATTGCAGCCAAATATCAATGGCGGCGCGCACATCCCCCTCATCCAGCGTCGGCGCATGGCCGACATCGGCAACGCGCACCAGCGTTGCATCCCCATGCCGGCTCACCATTTTCTTGGCGGTACGTTCGGCCAAAATATCGCTCTTGCTGCCGCGCGTGATGAGCAGCGGCGCACCCTTGAGCGCGTCGAACAAGGGCCACATATCGGGCGCAGGCGTTGCCGCTGCATCCATGGTGCGGAATGGCAGCGCGATATTGCTGTCATAATCGGTGATAATCGTCCCTTCGGGCGTCAGGCGAAACGTGCGTTTGGCAAGCCGCAACCAATCATCGAGCTTGAAGTGCGGATAGACCGCCTGGTTATCGGCGGCGAGCGCGCGGGCGCAATGCACCCAAGTCTTGTGGCTCGCGGTTTGGCCGACATAGGCGCGGATACGCGCAATCCCCGCCGGGTTCACCTCTGGCCCGACATCGTTGAGCAAGGCCCCGACAATCAGCCCGGGGCGCAGCGCCGCAATCAGCATCGAAACCAGCCCACCCAGCGACGTGCCGACGGTGATAATGCGGGTGATGCCCAATGTATCGATCAGCGCCAGCACATCACCGGCATAGGTTGCCGGTTGGTAGCGCGCGGCTTCGCGGTCATAGGCGCTTTCACCCCGTCCGCGAAACTCAATGGCGAGCACCCTGTGGCGCGCGGCCAAGGCGGGGGCGAGCGCGTCAAAATCACGCGCATTGCGGGTTAACCCCGGCAGGCAGAGGATGACGGGGGCGGTTTTCTTGGCCTTGGCCGGGCCGGGGTAATCGCGCGCGTGGAGTTTCAGCCCATCGCACTCCCAAAAAATATCCTGCCACATGTCGGATATGTTTTTTGTGGGAGGAGGCGGGGTTTTGGTGGTTGCGCGTTCTGCCATGGTGCGCGCATATTGCGCCATGCCCCCCGTGACGCAAGCCTTCGCTCCCACCCCGCCGCTTTTGACCATCGCCCCCTTTTTGGCTGACCCGGTCGAAGCGGCGCAATTTCCCATGACGCGCCTCAGGTGGCGGAACGACCGCGCGGCGGCGCAAATCGGCCTCGACACTCTCAGCGATGACCAGTGGTTGGCGCATTTTGCGCGCTTTGAACCGCTGGCGGATAATCTGCCCCAACCATTGGCCCTGCGCTATCATGGGCACCAATTTGGCCAATATAACCCCGAATTGGGCGATGGCCGGGGGTTCAGCTTTGCCCAATGCCGCGCGCGCGATGGCCGCTGGCTCGAATTGGGGAGCAAGGGGTCAGGCCAAACCCCCTATAGCCGCTTTGGCGACGGGCGGCTGACTTTAAAGGGTGCGGTGCGCGAATTATTGGCGAGCGAAATGCTCGAAGCGTTGGGGGTGCCAACGTCACGCACCTTGTCGATTGTCGAAACGGGTGAGGCGTTGGTGCGCGGCGATGAACCATCGCCCACCCGTTCGGCGGTGCTGGTGCGGCAAAGCCATGGCCATATCCGCATCGGCAGTTTCCAACGCCTCGCTTATTTAGGGGAGGGTGCAAATATAGCGGCGCTGGCGCGTTACTGCCTGACCATATTATATGGCATGGCGACAGATGGCCTGTCCGCCAGCGACGTCGCCGTCGCCTTGCTGGACGAAGCCTGTCAGCGCGCCGCACGGCTCGCCGCATCCTATATGGTGGCCGGCTTTGTCCATGGCGTCCTGAACAGCGACAATATTTCCCTGAGCGGCGAAAGCTTTGATTATGGCCCATGGCGGTTCAACCCGACATGGGATGCCGCCTTTACCGCCGCCTATTTCGACCATGGTTCGCTCTATGCCTTTGGTCGCCAGCCCGGCGCCATCCACTGGAACCTCGGCCAATTGGCGGTCAGCCTGCGCGCCATTGCCGATGCCGAACCGCTGATCCATTGCCTCAACCGCTTTGGCGATGCCTATCGCGCGGCGCTGGAAGCCCAAATATGCTGGCGTTTGGGGGTGGCGCGGCTGGATGATCCGACGGACGCAGCATCAGACAGCACGCTTGTCCGCGCGCTGGAGGCTTGGCTGGTGGCAAGCCAAAGCAGCATGGATGCCGCCTTTGTCCGTTGGAGCGCGGGCGGCACACGGCAAGCCGATGGGCCAGAGACAGGAAATGCGGCGGCAAATGCGGCGGCAAATCTTGCCGCCGCGCTGGCTGGTCGCGCCGCAACGCGCGCGCCATGGTGGGACGATGTGCCACCCCAATCGATGCATATCGAACGGGTGGAGGCAATCTGGGCTGCCATCGATAGCAATGATGACTGGCAGCCGCTCTATCGGGCGGTGGAGGCGATCCGCGCCATGGGCGCAGCGCTTGGCCCCAGCCCGGCGCAGCAAAGCGCACTACCAGCGACCATTGCCTAAATCGCCATCGTGGTTAATAGGCAAATGGCATGACCTTGGTTTCAATCGAACCGGCAAGCGGCGAGGTGCTTTGGCAAGGCACGCCAAGCGACGTGGAAGCCGAAATTGCCGCTGCGCGCGCAGCATGGCCCGAATGGGCGGCAATGCCGATGGTCAAGCGCGCCGATGCACTCAAGCGATTTTCCGAACGACTGGCCAATAATAAGGATGGGCTGGCCAAGCTGATCGCGCGCGAAACCGGCAAGCCGATGTGGGAAGCACGCACCGAGGTGGAGAGCGTCGCCGGCAAATTTGAAATTTCGATGAAGGCGCAGTCCGAACGCGCCGCGCAGCGCCGCAGCGAAGGGGCGATGGGGGTGCGCAGCGCGCTGCGCCACAAGCCGCATGGGGTGATGGCGGTGCTCGGCCCCTATAATTTTCCGGCGCACCTGCCCAACGGCCATATCATCCCCGCGCTGCTCGCGGGCAATGCGGTGGTTTTCAAGCCGAGTGAGCGGACCCCGGCGGTCGGCGAAATGCTGGTCGAACTATATCGCGAAGCAGGCGTGCCAGAGGGGGCGATTCGCATCGTGCAGGGCGGGCCGGACGCCGGGCAGGCGCTGGTCGGCCACCCGGATATCGACGGGGTGCTGTTCACCGGTTCGGCGCGCGCGGGCATCGCGATCAACCGCGCGCTGGCCCACCGACCCGACCGGATCGTCGCGCTCGAAATGGGGGGTAACAATCCGATCATCGTCTGGGACACGCGCGATATCCCCAATGCCGCGACGATTGTCGTCCAATCGGCCTTTTTGTCGGCCGGACAGCGTTGTTCCAATGCCCGCCGTCTGATTGTCAGCGAAGCAATTGCCGATGATTTGTTGGCGGCGGTGCGCAAAATCACCGACCGGTTGATCGTCGGCGCGCCGTTCGACGAACCGCAACCCTTCATGGGCCCGGTCATCGACAATGAAACCGCCGATGGCTTGATGGAAAGTTTCCTCTACCTCCTCTCCAACGGGGGGCAGGCGGTACGCTTCATGACCCGGCCGCAGGAAAATCTGCCCTTTTTGACGCCGGGCATCATCGATGTGACGCGGGTGGCCGAGCGGCCCGATGTCGAATTATTCGGTCCCTTGCTGCAAGTCGTGCGCGTCGCCAATTTTGAGGATGCGATTCGCGAAGCCAATGCCACCGCTTATGGCCTGTCGGCGGCGCTGGTCGGGGGAACCACCCTCCAATATGATCAATTTTGGGCCAATGTCCGCGCCGGGATTATCAATTGGAACCGCCCGACCAATGGCGCATCCTCCTCCCTTCCCTTTGGCGGGGTTGGCCTGTCGGGCAACCACCGGCCGAGCGCTTATTATGCCGCCGATTATTGCGCCTATCCGGTGTCGAGCAGCGAAGTGGATGCGCCGCGCGCCACCATCGGCATCGGCCTTGCCCCCGAAAAATTGCTGAAACCATCCTGATCGAACGGGGGCCGCGCCCCAAGCACAGCTTTTGCCCCCCCTAAAGATGCTGCTTTGCACAAAAGCGCGCGCCGAACCATTTTGCCAATATGGTCGGCACCCACCCCTCTCTCCCTCCCGCAACCGGGCCTGCAAAGGTCTGGCTGGTGGGTGCCGGCCCCGGTGCGGCGGATTTGCTGACGCTGCGCGCCGCGCGCTTGCTGCAAAGCGCCGACGTCATTGTCCATGACGGGCTGGTGGAGCCAGAGGTTCTGGCGATGGCGCGGCCCGATGCGCGGCTGATCAGCGTTGCCAAACAGCGCAGCCGCCACAGCGTGCCGCAAGCGGGGATCAACGCAATCCTGATTGCCGAGGCGCGCGCGGGGTTCCGCGTCGTCCGGTTGAAAGGCGGCGACCCCTTTATCTTTGGCCGCGGCGGGGAGGAGGTGGAGGCACTGATCCTCGCCGGCGTGGCGGTGGAGGTGGTGCCCGGCATCAGCGCCGCCATCGGCTGCGCGGCACAGGCGCGCCTGCCGCTCACCCACCGCGATGCGGCAAGCGTCGTCAGCTTTGTCGCGGGCCAGTGCAAGGGGCTGAGCGATCAAGTTTGGACCGGGCTTGCCGGGCCGGGGCGAACGCTCGTCATCTATATGGGGCTGGCCAATGCCGCCGATATTGCGGCAAAATTGATGGCAGAGGGGCTGGGCGCCGACACGCCAATTGCGGTGGTCGCCGACGGCACCCGCCCCAATGCCCGTGTGCATTGCAGCCATATTGCCGATTTGGGCGCTCTGGTCGCGCGCGAGGCCATTGCCAGCCCGGCCATCATCATCGTCGGCGACGCCGTCGCCCATGCCCATGTCCCCGCGCATTTCGCCAGTCTGGCTGCGCGGGCAGAGGAAGTTATATGATATTGATAAGCGGAAATGATTTGGCGAGCGGTGCGGTCACTTGGTGGACGGGCACAGGCTGGTCGCACCATTTTGGCGACGCGGTGGATGTGGCGGGCGATGGCGCGGCCATCATCGCGGCGGAGGAAGCGGCGTGCCGGGTCAATGGCGCTGCGGTGGTGGAGGCGGATGCGGCGGGCATGCCGCGCCACATAAAGGACCGCATCCGCGCCGCCGGGCCGAGCGTGCGGATTGACTTGGGAATCAACCCTGCCGTCCCAGCCGTGTTGGCGGGCCAATAATATGTATCGTTACGACCAATATGATCAGGCGATGGTCGATGCGCGCGTTGCCGAGTTTCGCGACCAGGTTGCCCGCCGCCTCGCGGGCAAGATGAACGATGACCAGTTCAAGCCGCTGCGGCTCAAAAACGGGCTCTATCTGCAACTCCATGCCTATATGCTGCGCATTGCCATCCCCTATGGCACGCTGAACAGCGGGCAGATGCGCACGCTCGCCCATATCGCGCGGCGTTATGACAAGGGCTATGGCCATTTCACCACCCGGCAGAATATCCAGTTCAACTGGATAAAATTGGCCGAAGCGCCCGACATTTTGGCCGATCTGGCGCGGGTGGAGATGCACGCCATCCAGACCAGCGGCGAAAGCATCCGCAATATTTCCGCCGACCCCTATGCCGGGGCCGCAGCGGATGAGATTTGCGACCCGCGCCCATGGGCCGAATTATTGCGCCAAGCGACCAGCTTTCACCCGGAATTCAGCTATTTACCGCGCAAGTTCAAAATTGCGGTCATCGCGGCAGAGGTCGATCGGGCGGCGCTGCGCTGGCATGATTGCGCGCTGCGCATCGTCACCAATGCGGCGGGCGAACAGGGGTTTGAAGTCTATGCCGGGGGCGGCATGGGCCGGACCCCGATGATTGCGTTCAAGATTCGCGACTTCCTGCCTGCCGGGCAGATATTTTCCTATTTGCAGGCGATTTTGCGGGTCTGGAACCTCCACGCCCGGCGTGACAATATCCACAAGCAAAGGATGAAAATCCTCGTCCATACATTGGGTGAAGATGCCTTCCGCACAGAGGTGGAGGCTGCCTTTACCCATATTTTGACGCTGGGCAGTGATTTTCCGGCCGCCGAATATGACCGGATTGCCGCCCATTTTACCCCGCCACCCTTTGATGCCGATGCGCCGGACGACATGGATTTGTCCGACCCCGATTTCGCCCGCTGGGTGGCGCGGCAGGTGGTGGCGCATAAAATGCCCGGCTATGCCATCGTCAATATCAGCCTGAAACCGGTCGGCGGCATCCCCGGCGATGTCAGCGCCGACCAGATGGATGCCATCGCCGACATCGCGCAAAAATATAGTTTTGACGATCTGCGCAGCGCCTATACCCAAAACCTCGTCCTGCCGCATGTCCGCAAGGCTGACCTTTTTGCGGTCTGGCAGGCGTTGAAGGCAATAAATTTGGTCGACACCAACCGCGACCAGATTACCGACATTATCGCCTGCCCCGGCCTCGATTATTGCAGCCTTGCCAATGCCCGATCGATCCCGCTGGCGCAAAAAATTGCCCAGCGCTTCGCCGACCCGGCGGTGGGTGATGATATTGGCGATCTCAACATCAAAATATCGGGCTGCATCAACGCCTGCGGCCACCACCATGCCGGACATATCGGCATTTTGGGTGTCGATCGTAAGGGCATTGAAAATTATCAATTGCTGCTCGGCGGATCGGGTGCGGAGGATATTAGCGCCGCCAAAATCACCGGCCCCGGCTTTGACGAAGATGGCGTGGTTGATGCGCTGGAACGCGCGGTCAACGCCTATCGCGCGCAGCGCACACCGGGCGAACGCTTCATCGATACCTATCGCCGTGTCGGGATGGATGGGTTTAAGGAGGCGATTTATGGCTGAAATATTGCGCCTGCGCGATGATGCGCCGATCCACGCCCCTTTGTTCAGCATCGATGATTTTCTGGCCGAACCCGCCGCGCGCGCCGTGCGGATAGAGGCAGGGGAGGATGTGACACAAATTTTCCCGCATCTGGGGCGCATCGACCTGGTCGAAATCGCCTTTCCGCGTTTTCGCGACGGGCGCGGATTTTCCTCGGCACGGTTGCTGCGCGAAGCGGGCTATGTCGGCGAATTGCGCGCGGCGGGCGATGTCCTTGTTGACCTCATCGCCTTTATGCGTCGCTGCGGTTTTGATGCCTTTGCCCCCGACGCGCCGTTGGACGGCGATGATGTCGCAAATGCATTGAACCGCTTTCCCTATGCCTATCAACATGCCAGCGATGCGGCGGTGCCGATTTGGAAGCTGCGCCATGGCTGATGCCGCGCGGGTGCGCGACATTGTCGATCTGGCCCCGCGCTGGACGGGCGCGGACGCCATAAGGCTCAACCAGATGTTTCGTGGGCGCGACAGCGCCGAAATGCTGCACGCGCTGTTTACCGATGCTATGCTGGGGCCGACCGCTTTGGTGTCGAGCTTTGGGGCGGAAAGCGCGGTGCTGCTCCACCTCGTCGGGAAAATCCGCCCCGATGTGCCGGTCATATTTCTCGACACCGGCAAACATTTTCCCGAAACCATCGCCTATCGCGATGCGCTGGCCCGCCAAATCGGCCTCACCAACATCATCAACGTCACCCCCGATCCGCTGGATATTGCGGCGCGCGATGCCAATGGTTTGCGCTGGTCCTATGACCCCGATGGTTGCTGTGCGCTGCGCAAGGTTGCGCCGCTGGCCAAGGCATTGCTGCCCTATGACGCGCATATTTCGGGGCGCAAAGCCTTTCAATCGTCGAGCCGCGCCAATCTGCCGCGTTTTGAGGTGGATGGCGATGGGCGGATGAAGGTCAACCCGCTGGTGGATTGGGACAAGGCAGCGCTCGACGCCTATGCCGCCGCCCATACGCTGCCGCCGCACCCGCTCGTCGCGCAGGGTTATTTATCCATCGGCTGTGCGCCCTGCACCAGCATCGTCAAGCCGGGCGAAGACCCGCGCTCGGGGCGCTGGGCGGGCTGGGACAAGGTTGAATGCGGCATCCACACGCCAATCGATGGCGATGATGGCACCAACGACCCGGTTTTTTAGTCTTTGAAGAAATAGCGCTGGATTTCGCGGGCAATCCGCGCCGGGCGCAGCGTTTGCGCATCGACGCAGCACCAGCTTGATTTCACCTCTGCCAGCACATCTTCGCCGCGTTGGATGATGGTGGCATAGAAGCTGCGCGCACCCTCCACCTTTTCCAGCACGACCGATGCCATCACCTTATCGTCCAGAAATGCCGGTTTGCGATAGGTAATTTCGTGGCGCAGCGCGACCCAGAGATATTTGGCAATCGCGTCCGGCGGGGCCAGCTTGTTCCAGTGGGACAGCACCGCATCCTGCACCCAGCCCAGATAGCGCGCATTATTGACATGGCCCATGAAATCAATGTCATCGGCCTGGATGCTGATGGGAAAGCTGTGCGGCGCTGTCATGGCCGGGTTCATGATGCTGACTGCCAATCCTGTGCAAGAGGGTGGTATATTTATGTGCGCCCGAAGGGTTATTGGCTTGCATTAGCGGACAGACAGCGCCGCCGCAATTGACATTTTTGTTAATATTGCCGCGCGCACGCTGCATCCAAATGCCCCGCCACGTACGTATTGGCGCTGCGCGAGATTTTGCGCTACCCTGTCCCACCAGCACCGGAGAATATCATGCGCCGCGCCATCCCCAAAATTGCTGCCGTCCTGATCGCCCTATCGACCCTCAGCGCATGGCCGCTGGCAACGGCGCAGGCGGCGCTCGCCACGGGTGCGCCTGCGCCGTTATTCACCCTGCCCGCCGCGCAAGGGGGCGAAAGATTGACCCTCAACCTTGCCAATTTACTGCGTCAAGGGCCGGTTGTGGTCTATTTCTTTCCGCGCGCTTTCACCGCCGGTTGCACCATCGAAAGCCGCGCCTTTGCCGAGGCAGCGGCAGATTTCCGTGCCGCAGGGGCAACGATTATCGGTCTGTCCGCCGACGATATCGATACGCTGCAACGTTTTTCGACGCAGGAATGCCGCAGCGCTTTTCCCATGGCGGCGGCCACCCCCAATGTCATCGCGGGTTATGATGTGCTGTTGCGGCAGGGAATTACGACGCGCACCAGCTATGTCATCGCGCAGGATGGCACGATTTCCATGGTGCATAATGACATGAATCCCAATGACCATGTCCGCCTGACCTTGGCAGAGGTGCGCCGCCTGCACGCCGCGCGGCGCTGAAGCGGCGCTGGGCGCGCTATTCCTCCCCCATCCGCAGCGCGGCGATGAAGGCTTCTTGCGGAATGGCGACGCTGCCATATTCGCGCATCCGCTTTTTACCCTCTTTCTGCTTTTCGAGCAGCTTGCGTTTGCGCGTCGCATCACCGCCATAGCATTTGGCGGTCACATCCTTGCGCAAGGCGGCGATGGTTTCGCGCGCAATCACCTTGCCGCCAATCGCCGCCTGTATCGGGATTTTGAACAAATGGCGGGGGATGAGGTCTTTCAGACGTTCGCACATGCCGCGCCCGCGCGTTTCGGCTGAGCCACGATGGACGATCATCGACAGCGCATCGACCGCTTCGCCATTCACCAAAATCGACATTTTGACGAGGTCGCCGACCCGATGGCCGATCTGGTGATAGTCAAAACTGGCATAGCCGCGCGAAATACTCTTCAGCCGGTCGTAAAAGTCGAACACCACTTCGTTGAGCGGCAATTCATATCGGATTTGCGCGCGCCCGCCGACATAGGTCAAATCCTTTTGGATGCCGCGCCGGTCCTGGCATAGTTTCAAAATCGGCCCCAGATATTCATCGGGGACATAGATGGTCGCATCAATCCACGGTTCGGCAATCTCATCAATCCGGTTGGGGTCGGGCATGTCCGCAGGATTATGCAGTTCGATATCGCGCGCATCCTCCGTCTTGGTGCGTCCCAGCCGGATGTTATAGACCACCGATGGCGCGGTGGTGATGAGGTCGAGGTCATATTCGCGGCTCAGCCGCTCCTGAATAATCTCTAGGTGGAGCAGCCCCAAAAAGCCGCAGCGAAACCCAAAGCCGAGCGCGGCGCTCGATTCCATTTCAAAGGTGAAGCTGGCGTCATTCAGCCGCAATTTCTGGATCGATTCGCGCAATTTTTCAAAATCATTGGCGTCGGTCGGAAACAGGCCGCAGAAGACCACCGGCTGCACTTCCTTGAACCCCGGCAGTGCGGCAGCGGCGGGGCGTTTGACATCGGTAATCGTGTCGCCGACGCGGGCGAGCGCAATATCCTTTATCTGCGCGGTGATAAAACCAATTTCCCCCGGCCCCAAGGCGTCGAGATGCTGGATTTTGGGGGTCATACAGCCGACCCGGTCGATCAGATGCTGGGTATCGGCGGCCATGAAGCGCACCTGTTGCCCCTTGCGGATTTCGCCATCGATGACGCGCACGAGGATGACGACACCCAAATAGGGGTCATACCAGCTATCGACCAGCATCGCCTTTAAGGGGGCGGTGCGGTCGCCCTTGGGCGGCGGGATACGCGTCACCACCGCTTCGAGCACGTCGGCTATGCCAATCCCGCTCTTGGCGCTAGTCAGCACCGCATCCTCGGCGGAAAGGCCGATAATATCCTCTATCTCCGCCTTTACCTTGTCCGCGTCGGCGGCGGGCAGATCAATCTTGTTGATGACGGGCACGATTTCATGGTCATGTTCAATCGATTGATAGACGTTGGCGAGCGTCTGCGCCTCCACCCCCTGCGCCGCATCGACGACGAGCAAGGCCCCTTCGCAGGCGGCAAGGCTGCGCGACACTTCATAGGCAAAATCGACGTGGCCCGGCGTGTCCATCAGATTAAGCTGATAGGTTGCACCATCGCGCGCCTGATAGGATAGGCGCACCGTCTGCGCCTTGATGGTAATCCCGCGTTCCTTTTCGATATCCATATTATCGAGCACTTGGGCGGTCATTTCGCGGTCGGTCAGCCCGCCGGTCGCCTGAATCAGCCGGTCGGCCAGCGTCGATTTGCCATGGTCGATATGCGCGATGATCGAAAAATTACGGATGTGGAGAAGGTCACTCATGCCAGCGCCCCTAACAGCGCTTTGGCTTCAGGGGAAGGCGCTCGCAATCTGGAGCAGTGCATGGGCCAGCCGGGCATCGCCATGACCGCCGACCGGCAGCCAGTTGTGACCACGCGCGGTGACTTGCGCAATCAGCCGTTCGCGAAAATTATCGCGCGCCGATGCGTCGCGCTGGATACGCACCCCATCATCAATCCATGGCAGGTCATTGTCGGTGATGAGGTAGAGGTCAGCCCCAGTTACCGTTTCAAACCATGGGTCGGCAAAGCCCGCCATATCCGCCCATGTGGCGGTGACCAAAGCATCGGTGTCGGCCACGACAAAGCGTGCGCCATGGTGCCGCGCCTCCCGCAATGCGCCGCGCACATACATGTCCTGCACTTCGCCGACATGGCGCAATTGCTGGGCGCTAAGGTTGTTGCCCTGTTCGGCGCAATAGGCACGGGCATATTCATTGACCAGCGCCGCGCCATAATGCTGCGCCAACCGCGCGGCGAGCCAGCTTTTGCCCGTGCTTTCCGCGCCCGCGATGCAGATGAGCCGCGTTGTCATGCGAATGTTCCGCGCAACCCGTCGGCGCGCTGGTCGCGTTCCACCCGTCGCCATTCGACCAACCCGACGATGCACAGGACGAGGAATAATCCATAAAGCCCGGCGGTCAGCATCAACCCCCTGCTCCAATAAACGCCGATTGCCACCGCATCGACACCAATCCACACCGCCCAATTTTCAATCTTGCGCCGGGTGAGCAAAATTTGCGCGGCGATGCTGCCCATCGCAATCCCCGCATCCCAGTGTGGGCTCGCCGCATTGGTATAGGTCGCCATAATATGTCCCCAAGCCAGCGTCGCCGCACCAATTGCGCCGAGCCAGAGGAGGATCGCCTGTCCACTGAGCCGTGCAACCTGCACTGGCCCATCCATCCCCCCCACGCGCGCCCATGCCCACCAGCCATAGGCCTGCACCGCGGCGAAAAAGACTTGCAGCCCCATGTCGGAATATAGCCGCGCCTCCCGAAATACTTCGAAATATAGCGCGACCATCAAAATGCCGACGGGGTAGTTCCAGATGCTCCGCCGAACGAGGAGGAGGATGTTGGCGATGCCCAGCAACACCGCAATCCATTCAAGCGTGGAGGGCATGGCCAGCGACGGGGTCTAAGGATCAAGACGCACTAATTCGACCCGACTTCGGGGTCGCGCACGACATTATAATGTTCCAATTCGCTGCGCGTCATACAATGGCGTTGCGGCGGGGTTTCGCCCGAACGCACCGCGCGTTGTTGGTACATCACCTCTGTCAACAAGGTGCGCGGAATGCCCATGCGCAGCAGAAAATCATTATCCTCACTGGCAAGCAGCGCCGATTCCTGTTCGATATCGCCGATCAGTTCGGTCGTCGCCTCTGTCCCGCCCTCTGTCGCATAGCTGATGGCACCGCGATCGCTGGTAAAGGTGAACATGTGCACCATATAGACACCAGTGGGTTCGATCACGCGGGCATAGCCACCCAAAAACATAAAATTACAGGCCGAAAAACAGGTCCAGCCATTGGGGATACGCGTCGTAATCAGCGCCCCCGCCTCTGTAAAACGGTTGCGAATAATCCGCCCCGCCTCTGTCCCCGCGCGCGCATTACCACCCGGCGAACGCAGCCAAATTTCATCGATCAACGGATCAGCTTCGAGCATGGCACGCAGCCGCCCGGGCAGGCCCGCATCAATCGCCCCTTCGGCGAGCAATATATGGATGCCGTTGCGCGTCATCGGCGTCAGCGTCATCTGCGATATATCGGTCCAATTGGGGGTGCGCGGACAGCCCGGATTGGCAGGGTCCATGTCCGCCCGGCGCGGTTCTGCCGCCGCCCCCAACAATAGGGGGAACAGCGCGACCGCTGCCGCCAGCCGCCGCATCCGTCCCATCAGGCCGCCAGTGCGTAGCGCGTCGATGGCGGCACGCGGCACATTCGTTTGGGCTGACGGGTTTCCTCCCCATTGACGATGATAACATCATCAATCGTCATACAGCGCGTCCCGGCGGGCTGGCCCTGCGGCGCATCATCGCGCGCGACGATGGTGGAGGAACCGCGCACATTTTCGCGGCTGTCGCTCGTCCAATTGACCGTGGTGCCCACGGTCTCACCGCGTGTCGCCTCCAGCGTGGCTTCCTTGGCCTTGACCTGTTCACGCTCGTCCAGGTGACAGGCGATACTCTCCGTCAACGTGTCCGCCACCTCCGCCGATGGGACGAAGCGTTCGGCATAGCCCAAGCTGCGCGCCGCGCGACTGGTCGCAGCGCCAAGCACGCCGCGCAAAATCGAACGGCCGACACCGCCGCCGCCCGAACGCGGCGCTTCGCAGCCATTGCTGGCCTGTTGTGCCTGCGCTGCCCCCGGCAGCAATATCGTCGGCACGGTAAGCGCCAACGCCAGCCCAGCGGTGAGCGAAAGCCCGCCCGCCAGCCAACCCATTTTCCCATATTTTTGAGTCATGCTGCTAATAATGCCTCCATAATTTCGCTGCCTTCGAGGGCAAATGCGCGGTGACGGCTATGACGGCCATCACCATTTTGGACGACTTTATATCACAAATCCTCTGCCTTCATGGCAAAAATTGTCGCATGCGGTTGATAATCGCGCATGGCGGTTAACAAATCTTCGATATTTTCGCGCACCACCATGATGTTCTGATGCGCGGGGCGCACAAAACCGACGCTGGCCATATGGCCATAAAAGCGCACCAAATCGTCGTAAAAACCCCCGATGTTGAGCAGCCCGACCGGTTTTTGATGGTAACCCAGCTGCGCCCAGCTGATCGCTTCCCACAATTCATCCATCGTCCCCACCCCGCCGGGCAGGGTGATGAAGCCATCGCAAAGGTCGGTAAAGCGCCGCTTGCGTTCGTGCATCCCGGCCACCACTTCGAGCCGGGTGCAGCCATGGTGCGCCACCTCTGCCCCCACCAAAGCTTCGGGGATGATGCCGATGACTTCACCGCCCGCAGCGAGCGCCGCATCGGCGAGCGCGCCCATCAGCCCCAGCCGCCCGCCGCCGTAAATGACGCGGATGCCAGCTGTTGCCAGCGCGGTGCCGACATGCTGCGCGCAGCTGATATAGGCGGGGTCGGCGGGGGTAGCGGAACCACAATATACGGCGATGGATTGCATGGCGGGCTGATTATATTGCTTTCCATCGAAAGGAAACTGCCGGTGCCTAATAATCGCGCTGGATGCGCAGGTTGACGCTTTCGCGCCCGATGGTGGAAATGGAGCCCAAAATCGCCAGCCAGCGGGTGATCTGAAACTCGGCGCGCGTCGCGCTATAACCTTGCCCGTCGGAGATTACTTCGACATAAATCCGCCGCGTCACATATTTGCCCGCCGCCACCGCCGTCCCTGTGCCCAATATGCTGTCGGCGGGCAGGATACGTAGCCGGTCCAGCCCTGTCGCGCGGCGGATGGCGTTGATCGGGTCGAGCCCGCCGCCACCATCGCGCAGCGCGGCGAGCGCGAGGCCGAGCTGCGCTGCCTCTGTCACCGAAATATCGGTGATGGAGGAACCAAAAAGGATGCGCGACAATAATTCATCCTCCGGCAAAGCGGGGGTGGAGGCAAAGCTGATTTCGGGGTTATTGCCGGTGCCGCGCACGTTAATCGTCGCATCAATCCCCGCCATATCGTCGCTGGCCTGAATGTCGAGGCTGGGGTTGGCCGGGCTCGACCCATCGAAATGGATGGTGCCGCGTTCGAGCTGAAAACGCCGTCCGGCAAAGACATAATCGCCGCGCACCAAGCGCGCATCCCCGGTAATCGCAAAATTGCGCACATCGCCCCGGACGCGGAGGTCGGTGGCCCAGATGCTGTCTATCCCCATCCCCTCGACCCGCAGGCTGTCGCGGCCATTGACCGCAAAATCGAGCTGCCACGGCGCGCCGCCCGCCACGCGCCGCCGCCCGGCAGGCAGATTAATCTCGGTAACGTTGACAACCGGCAGTGCGTCGAGCGCGGTTGCCCGCCCCAGCCGGAACCGCCCGGCGTCGAGCGTGAATTGCCCCGCTATGCGGTTGCCCGCCGCCGAACGGCTGACCGTCAACGGCCCGCTGACCCGCGCGGTCACATCATCCCGATTGAGGAGGAGCGCGCGCACGGCGCGCAATTGCAACAGCATCGGGAAACCATCTTCGGCGGAAAGGCTGACATCCCCAACGCCGGTCACCGCGCCATCACCTGCCGTCACCCCGCTGAGGCGGGATAGGCGCAGCCGCGTCCCGTCAAACCGCCCCTCCGCCGCCACATTGGTGACGATGGTGCCGGTTTCCACCCCCTCGACCCGGCCACCCTGCATGCGCAGGCTGCCATGTATGCGCGGGTCGCGCAGCGTGCCGCCAACATCTGCGGCAATCGCCACCGGCCCGGCGATGGACAGCGCATCAATGCCGGTCAGCGCCCACAGCTTTGCCGCATCGCCGCTGTAGCGAATTTGCGCAAAGAGCGGGGCGCCCGCCAATCGCGCGCCCAGGCTGCCGCTGCCCAAGGGTGCAAGCCGCGCCTGCACCCGCGAAACGCTAACCCCGTTGCGGCTGACCACGCCGCGCAGCGCCGCGCCATTGCCGGTCAAATTGGCATTGACCGCGACATCGACCGGATCGCCAAAATTACCCAGTCCGACGCGGTTGAACCCGCTGATCCGCAATTGCATGTCGCCACTGTCTGCACCGCTAGCCGGTGCGAAATAATGGAGCCGCCCGCTCGCCAGCCCGCGCGCCGCCAGATCGCGATTGACAAGATCCAGCAGCGCCATCGGTACCGCATCAAAGCCTGCATCGATGCGCGTTGCGTCCCCCAAAACCCCGCTTATCTGCGCCTGGCCATCCCCGATGCGCACTTCGGCCGGGGCCAATTGCCAACCGCCCTCGACGCGCGTCAATTCGGCAGGGCGCGTCAGGCGCAGCGCGCGCGCGGCCAGCGTGCCCGCCGCATTGATGGTCAGCGCGCCGGGGCGGATGGCGACCCGGGTCTGGAGGTTAAAGGCCCGGCCCCTGTCCCCCGACAAAGCGGCGGTGAGCAGCCCACGCCCGCCGCGCAGCCGCAAATTACCCGCTGCCTGATCGATGAACATCGCGCCGCGTTCCACCCCCGCAAGCTCAAAATCAGCGCTGACATTGGCCCCGCCCGTCGCCAAGCGCACATCGGCAGCCACCTGCCCGCGATGGATGGCAATCGCGGGTGGCCCGGCGAATTGCGCATCGCGCAGCGACAATTGCGCCAAAATCTGCTGCTCGCCGCCGTTGGGCTGGAGGGTGAGCGTGCCATTGACCCCGCCGCCGCTGAGGGTGAGTGCACCGGTCATCGCGCCATCGGTGAGCATAATTTGCCCCGAAAGGCGCGTGTCACTGACCAGAAAATTGTCAACGCGCACCCGCGCCGCACCATCCGCCGGCAGCAACAGCGCGCCTGTTCCCTGAAAGGGGCCGAGCATGGAGCCGCCCGCCAGCGTAATGGCAAAACCATCCGCCTCTGGCTCCAGGGTCAGGCGCAATTGTCGCAGTTGCAGCGCCGGGAGCGGCGCGGTGAGGAGGAGCGCGACACGCGGGCGGCTGGGCAAGCCCGCCACATCGGCGGTGAACGGGCCATAGGCGCTATGGCTGCCCCGCGCGGTCAGGCGCAACTGCCCGCCCGCCTGATATTGCCCGCTGAGCGCGGCATGCAATTTGGGTGCGTCAAGGCGCGTCGCCGCAAAGCGCCAGATGCCATCGCCGCCATAGGCAAAATTACTGGCAACGCGCAGCCGCCCGCCCAATAAAGTGGCGATACTGGGGTTGGTGATGCGGGCAAAATCCCCCTCTACCCGGCCGTTCAGTGTCAAGGGGGCGCCCCATCGCCCGTTGATGGCAACATTGCTGCGGACCATCCCGCGCGCCACATTGGGGATGGCAATGTCGGCGAAACCGCCACTCAACTGCGCGGCAATATTGCCATTGGCTGGGGTGAAGCTGCCATTACCCGCGATGCGCAGGCCCGGCGCGACAAGGCGCATATCCTCTGCCCGCCACACGCCATTTTGCCGCAAAATCCGCGCATCCAGCGTCAGCCGCCGCAACATCGGGTCGATATTGGGCGCAACGCCCCCCGCCGATGCGGCGGTGATGTGCAGCGGCAGCGCCAATGTGCGCGCCAAGCTGCCGCGCCCCGCCATATGGACGCTGCGCAATATATATGACCCATATAGGATCGCGTCGGCATCCGCCTGATATTCGAGCGTCGGCCCCGACCATGGCCCGTCGATCAGCATGGCCGCGCGCAGGCGGTTGGCGGTAACGCCGCCCAGCGCCAGCCCCGCAAGGCGCGTGCGCGCATCCAGACGCAGCGCCTGTAGCCGCGCATCGCCCACATTTATACCGCCCGCCATATCCACCTGCGCCGCCGCCGCGACAAAGGCGGCATTGCCCTGCCAGCGGGCACCATCGATCCGGCCATGGCTGGTTATCGCCAGCCCGTCCGCCCCGACCAAGGCCGCCACATCCCGCCCCAGCCAGCCCTGTGGCCAGATGCGCCCGTTGATGCGCGCATCACCCGCCGCAAGCCCCAGTTGCAATCGCGCCAATCGCCCGCCCGCGCCATCATCTGCCGCCACGCTCCCGCGCCAAGCCTGCCAGTTGCCCGCGCCTTGCAACACCGCGACCAAGCCCGATTGCGCGCCGATCAGGCTGGCAATAACCCCGCCTGCAGGCGCATTGACCCGCCCGTTCGCCGCAAAAACCCCATCGTCGGGCCGCGCGTCGACGTGCATGTCCGCCCGCTCACCCCCGCTCAAACCCACATTGCCATCGAGGATCAGCCGCCCGGCGCGTACGTCCACGCGCCCGGCCATGCTGCCGCGCGCGGCATGGCCCGCGACCGCGCGATCGACATCGATGCGCCGCACCGCAAAATCGTCGATATCCAGATCAAAATCGGGCAACCAACCCTTGTCCGCCGTTGGCCGCAATTGCGGACGCCGCAACAGATGCGCCCGCGCCACCGCCGCCCGGTCAATGTCGAGCCGATTGGCGAGCAAAAATTGCAGCGGGTGCCAGTCAATCGCCGCTTCGTTGAGCGTCAGAAACACACCATCCGGGTCGGAAATGCGCACGTCGATCAATTTGGGGTTGCTGTAAATCGACCCATCGATCCGCCCGATGCGGATCACCAACCCATTTTCCGCCTGCCGCGCGGCGATGCGGTCAATCAAAAATCTTTTGCCCGGCGATGTATCGAGCAGCGCGAGCAACAGCGCAAGGACGAGGAGGAGCGCAAGCACCAGCCCCGCGGCCCACAGCCCCCAACGGCCGAGCCGCCGGGTCAAAATGCCTGCCCCAAGGAAACATAAACGGCGATGCGATTGTCGCCGGGGCGCGGGTTGATCGGCGTCCCCACATCAACGCGGATTGGCCCGAAATTGCTGGCGTACCGCACGCCCAAACCCGCACCAAAGCGCATGTCGGAAAAATCCGAACCATGCAGCATCGCGCCGCTGCCAATGGCGCCGCCATCGACAAAGGGCACCAGCGAAAAGGCACCCCTGACGGGGACGCGCGCTTCGAGCGAAAATTCGCCAAGACTGCGCCCGCCCAATGGGTTGCCGAGCGGGTCGCGTGGCCCCACCGCCTGATAGCCAAAGCCGCGCACCGAACTGCCGCCGCCTGCATAGAGCCGCCGCGACGGGGCGATGGCATCGCGCGAAGCCCCGGCGATGGTCGCAAGGCGCAACCGGCCCGCCAAAACGCTGCGCCCGGCGAGCGGCCAATATCCGCTGGCGTCGATTTGCGCGCGCGCATAGCCAAAAAATTGATCCTGAAAGGATATTTCGGGAAACAGCCGCGCCGACACGCGAAATCCGCGCGTCGGGTCGAGCAAGTCATTCGACCCGTCATAGGCCACATAGCCGCCGATCGACGCAATGGCATAGCGCCGCGAGACCAAAGCCATACGTGGCTGGACAAAGGCGCGTTCGTCGGTGCCGATCAATTCGCTTTCAAGCGACCATGTCCAATGTTTTTGATAGAGGAGGGTCGATGTCCGTTCGATGCGCGCGGCAACGCGGATGGTGCGCGCGTCAAAGGCGGGCAGATTGGCATTGCTCGCCAATAATTCGATGGTCAGCGTCCGGTCGCGCCCCTGCCAATTTTGCCGCCGGAAACTGACGCTGCCCAATTGTTCGCGCGTACCCAGCACCCCGCGCAGGCTGAGCGCCCCTTCGGGTGGGAAGAGATTGCGGTGCTGCCAGCCCAGTTCGATGCGATAGCCATCGCCCGTGCCATAACCGATGGCGCCGGTCAGGCTGCGTAGCGGGCCGGGTGCGACATGCACCGCAATATCGGTGCTTGCCCCATCCTGACTGGGTTGCGGTTCGATGCGCACCGATGCCGCAAGGCCGGTGGCGATGATCGCGCGGCGCAAATCCTCTATGCCCGACTGGCGGAACATCTCCCCCGTTTGAAAGCGCGCGATGCGCACCAGATGGGGGGCACCGAACAGGCCACCATCATCGGCAAGTATCCGCCCAAAGCGAAGCCGCGCACCCGGTTCGATGGGCTGGGTCAATTGCGCAGCCATGCTGTCATGATCGACGATCAGCGATTCTTGGCCCACCCGCGCAAAGGGATAGCCGGTTTCGGGCAGCTCGGCCGCAAGCACCGACTGCGATTTGGCAATGCGGTCGGCAAGCACAGCATCGCCCACATTGATGCCGAACAGGCGGGTTATCCGTGCGACCTCCCCCGCATCGTGGAGCGTTTCGAGCCCGGGGAGCGTGACCGCATCATAATGATATCTTGGCCCCGCCGCGATATAATAGCGGATGACAACGCCATCGGCATCGCGCGCAAAGCTGTGGCTCACCATCGCATCATAATAGCCATCATTGTCGAGCAACTGGTCGAGCAATTGGCTATCTTCGCGCGCACGGCGGAGAATTTGGGCCGCGCTCGCCGCTGCATCGCCCCCCGCGAGCAGGGTCGACAATGCATCAAAGCGCGTTTGGAAACGGCGATTGGCGATGTCGTCCAACCCCTGTAATTCGACATGGTAGCGCATGTTGCCGCTATCCCCGGCCAATATGGCGGCCCCATCATCAACCTGAACCGGCAGTGCCCCGGTCGCAATATCGACATCCTCCGCCTGCGGCGGCGCAGCAACATCATCGGTGGCAATATCAACATGGGCGTTGGGGGCATCTGCGTTCGCTGTCGCACCCGCCGCTCCATCCGCTATGGGCGGTGGTGCAGGCGGCGGGGGAAGCGGCGGCAGCGCAGGCAGCGGTGTTGCATCTGGCCAATCGACGCCAAGGTCTGGCAAATCGGCCATCGGCGCATCGACCGACAATATGTCCTGACCATTATCGGCGGGTGGGGCATCCGTGGGGGCGGGCTCAGCGGGGGGAATATTCGCCGCATCTTGCGCGTGCGCGGTGCCCGGCCCACAGGCCAGCGCGGCAACGCACACCCCAAGGGCCAAGCCTGTCCGTATCGCGCGCCGCTGCATCGCCCGCCTGTCCAATAATCGTCAGGCGCTGGCAAGCCTGTTTGGATTAAAATGCCGCCTGCAATTGTTGCAGAAAGCGCGCCACCATCGGCGGTTCGCTGGACGCGTCGGTGGCGACCATGGCGTTTTCAAGACTTGCCACCCGGCGATAGAGATCGCTGCTCTGGCCGATCAGCCTTTGTGCCGCCATGGGTAGCTGTGCCACCAGCGCAGCATCAATATGCGGCGACGGGCCGAGCCGGTTGGCAGGCAGCAGCGCGGCATCGGCGGCCAATTCGCCGCTGGCGATTGCGCGTTGCAAGAGCAGCCAGGCGATGATGTGCATCAGTCGCGTCGTCAGCCGCAGCGATTCGCATGACAGCGCAATCCGGAGCGCCGGGTCACAGCGCGCGTGCCATTGTTGCAGTGCCAATGTTTCGGCATCGCTGCTTTGCGCGGTCGCCATCAATGCGGCATGGACACCGCTTCCGCCACGCAGCGGCTGGCTGGCCAACGCGCGGTCAAACCAGCCACGTGCCTCATCCGCCAATAAAAGCGCTTCATTATAAAGGCTTGCTGCCAAGGATGGTTGCATGTTGATGCGCCGCGCACTCATGCGGCTGCTCTGCCCTGCCCGATTTGCGAAGGCAACGCGGCTGATGCGCCATGCTGTGCCAAAATGGAATCGCCGGTAACGATATTGGGGCGCGGCTCAGGCGATAATGTCGGGCACCAGCCGGTCTTCGAGCCACGCCATCTCATCACGCAGGCGCAATTTGCGTTTTTTGAGGCGGGCAATCGCCATTTGGTCGGGCACCGCCATCGCGCCTAGGGCGTTGATCGCAGCATCAAGGTCGCGGTGTTCGACCCGCACAACATCCAAACGGCGCTGCATTTCATCCTGCGTCATAATTTCACCCTGCCGCTTTCCGCGCGCCGGTCAATATCGATGTTGCGGGCCAGACGCATCCGCTGGTCGCGGTAAAGAGCGGATTCATACATTTTTTTGGCGACAAGACAGCGCTTTCCTGTTTCACTCTCACCTGTCGGGTTCGCCGATGCGACTCGGCCCGTGCGCCGCCCTCGCGACGTTCGGCATTTGGTGAAAGCCGATCTGAAAGGAGACTATGGCATGTCCAAGGCTGTTTCCGCCCATAACCCCCACATCGAAGCGTTGTTGGCGCGTCATGCCGACCTCGAATCGCGCATCGCGACCGAATCAGCGCGTCCGCAACCGGACATGGGGATTATTGCGGAGCTGAAGCGCGCCAAACTCAAGATCAAGGATAGCCTTATCACGGGCTAAGGGCGCAAATGGGGGGCAGGATATTCTTGCCCCCAAATGCGCCGCGCCCTGCTTATATTTTTTGCACCAATTCAGCGAATCACGCGCGCGCGTCGCACAACCGGCACGGCGCGTGGCGCGCGCTTGGTGGTTGGGCGCACGGTCACCGGGCGCATCGCATCGCGCGGGTCCACCGCAACGTCGAACCTGACGCCAAAACGCCCCGGTTGCACCCACGCCACCTGCCCCGGAATCTTGCCGATTCGGGCAATTTCAACCGCCACATTTTCGCCAACGGCAAATTCCACCTTGCTATCGGCGAGCATCCCGCCCGCCGACAGATTGCGGATAACAATGTCAAATTGGCCGTCCAGACGCGCAACATGGGCCACGGCCTTTAGAAACATGCTGTCGCGGCGGTTGCCGCGCAGCGCCAGCGCGTCAAAATCCATCTCGGTGGGGAGATCATGCTTCATTCAACCAAATCCCGCCAAATGGGGTGCATGGCGCATGTCGATGCACATGCCCGGCCACCCATGGTCAAGATTATGGAATTAAAAGCAGGGGGTTAGAATGGGGTTAATCGTCGCGCGAAACGCGTTCATTGCGTTCGTGGGCTTCCTGCGCCTCCAGCGTCATGGTGGCGATGGGCCGCGCAATCAGCCGTGCGAGCGCAATGGGTTCGCCGGTCACTTCGCAATAGCCATATTCCCCCTCATCAATCCGGCGCAACGCCGCGTCGATTTTGGAAACAAGCTTGCGCTGCCGGTCGCGGGTGCGCAATTCAATCGCCCAGTCGGTTTCGCTCGACGCCCGGTCGGTCAGATCGGGTTCGCGCAGCGGCCCTTCTTGTAAATGGGCGAGCGTCAATTCCGCTTCGTCCATGATATTGCGTTTCCAGTCGACCAAAAGACGGCGGAAAAACGCCTGTTGGCGCGGATTCATAAAGGTTTCGTCATCGCCGGGGACATAGCCGTCGGGGGCGAGGTTGGGCCGATGCGCCAGACCATCACCATTTGCATGATCGTCAATTTGGGCTTTGGCACCCGATGGGGAGGAGGACATGTGCTTTTATGCTCCCGACATTGCACGCGCGGATCCAAATTTGTGCAGACTTTGTTGCTGCATCTCATGGGTCGCCGCCGTCTCTCTCTCGGCGGGCGACAGGCGCGGCTATAGGCAGGGCCGACGCGTGTCGCAAGGGGCATATCGCTGTGGACCGAGCGACAAGAATTGCCGCATCGCCTGTCCGATTTTGAAACAATTTGTCCCGAATCCGGCCAAGATCGCCCGACAGGGGGTGAATTGGTAAGGCATCCATGGTTAAAGCCGTTGCATCCATATAGTAGAAAGCGCCAAAGGAGCGCTGGACTGCGATGGGAACAGCCAATGGGGCGTGCAGCGTCAGATAAGCGCGCATGACCCCGACAAGATTTTAGGTGGAGACGATAATGTCGGTACGCATGGCCTTGGCAAAACTTTGTGCCTGCACCTGCGGGGGGGCACTGATCGGCACGGGTGCCGTGCAATTGAGCCAGCCCTCCGTGGCGCGCGAACGCGTCAGCAATGTGCGCTCGGTTCCCAAAATGCGTTCGCGCGTTGTCCATCGCGCCCGCCCGCACCGCGTGGCCCGCGCCCGTTCCATCCAGCGTGTGCGCCGGGTGGTGACGCGCCGGACGATCATTCCCGCCCAGCCGACGGTCATCACCACCACCGGCGCGCCGGTGCCCTTGCCGCGTCCCAGCGGTGAATATGGCGGCGGGTCGAGCGGCGGTTACCCGATCGTCATCGGCGGCAGCGGCGGTTTCGGCGGCGGCTTTGGCGGTTTCTTTGGCGGTTTTTTCGGTGGTAGCAGCGGCGGTTCCAGCGGTGGCAGCATCGTGATTTCGTCGACCACATCGGGTGGCAGCACCTCCACCTCCGGCGGCTCGACATCGACCTCGGGCGGGTCCACCTCGACCTCGGGTGGCAGCACATCATCGTCCACTGGCGGGGTCAGCACCTCAACCGGCGGCGTTTCGTCGACATCCTCCTCCACCTCGGGTGGGGTATCAACCTCCACCGGCGGGGTGAGCACCTCGACATCGACCGGTGGGGTTTCGACCTCGACCGGCGGGGTCAGCAGTTCGACCGGCGGTGTTTCGACCTCCACCGGCGGGGTCAGCACCTCCACCGGTGGTGTCAGCACGTCATCGGGGGTTTCGACCTCGACCGGCGGTGTTTCGACCTCGTCGGGTGTGTCAACTTCGACCGGCGGCGTTTCGACCAGCTCGGGGGTTTCGACCTCGACCGGCGGTGTCTCGACCAGTTCGGGGGTTTCAACCTCCAGCAGCTCCTCCTCGTCGAGCAGCAGCTCCAGCTCCTCCAGCTCCTCCTCGTCCAGTTCAGGCGGGTCGTCGAGCTTTGGCGGATCGTCGAGCTTTGGTGGTTCCTCCTCCTCGTCGAGCAGCAGTTCCAGCTCCTCCTCGTCCAGCTCGGGCGGATCGTCGAGCTTTGGCACCTCAACCAGTTCGACTTCGTCGTCGTCGAGCAGCTCCAGCTCCTCCTCGTCGAGTTCGTCGAGCTCGGGCGGGTCGAGCGGCACGTCGAGCGGCACCGATGTTCCAGCGCCGCCGATGGTGCTGCTGTTTGGTGCGGCCGCTGCCGCGCTGGTCACCCGCCGCCGCCTGAAGCGCAAGGATGGCGCGGCGACGGAGCGCAAAAACTCCACCCGCGCCGCTTAAACGCTGGCGCGGACCGGCGCAGCAACGCCGGGGCAATGGGGCGGTTGCAGCGATGCAGCCGCCCCTTTTCTATGCGCTTGCCTTGACCGGCGCGGACGTTTAGCGCGCGATGCCATGCATGATATTCGCGCCATCCGGGAAAATCCCGCCGCCTTTGATTTAGGGCTCAGCCGGCGGGGGCTACCGCCGCAAGCCGACGCCATTTTGGCCGATGACAAGCGCCACCGTGCGCTGGTCACCCAAGCACAGACAGGCCAAGCGCGGCGCAACGAAGCGTCCAAGGCCATCGGCGCGGCGATGGCCAAGGGCGATCAGGCAGCCGCCGAGGCATTGAAGGCAGAGGTGGCGGCGCTCAAGCAAAGCCTGCCCGCCTGTGAGGCGGAGGCAGAGGTGCTGGGCACCCAGATCCGCGATGCGCTGGCCGCGATTCCCAATTTGCCCGCCGATGATGTGCCGCTGGGAGAGGACGAAAGCGGCAATGTCGAACAAAAACGCTGGGGAACCCCGCGTACATTTGACTTTACCCCGCGCGAACATGCCGATTTTGCCCCGGCGCTCGGCCTCGATTTTGAAACCGCGGCCAAAATGTCGGGTGCCCGTTTCGCCTTTTTGAAAGGGCAGATGGCGCGGCTCGAACGCGCGCTCGGCCAATATATGCTCGATATGCAGACGGGGGCTGCCGGTTATGTCGAATGCGCCACCCCCCTGCTGGTGCGCGACGATGCCGCCTTTGGCACCACCCAATTGCCCAAGTTTCGCGAAGATTTATTCCAGACCACCGATGGACGCTGGTTGATTTCAACGAGCGAGATGAGCCTGACCAACGCGGTGCGCGAACAGATTATGGACGCCGGTGCGCTGCCGCTGCGTATGACCGCGCTCACCCCCTGTTTCCGCAGCGAAGCGGGTGCGGCGGGGCGCGACACGCGCGGCTACATCCGCCAGCATCAATTTTGGAAGGTCGAACTGGTATCGATTGTCGAGCCGGAGGCGAGCGATGCCGAACTGGAACGCAAGACATTGGCCGCCGAAGCGGTGCTGGAGGGGCTGAACCTCCCCTATCGGCGGATGCTGCTGTGCAGCGGCGATATGGGCTTTGCCGCGCGCAAAACCTATGATCTGGAGGTGTGGTTGCCCGGCCAGGGCGCCTATCGTGAAATATCCTCCTGCTCCAACTGCGGGGATTTTCAGGCGCGGCGAATGAACGCCCGTTATCGCAGCGCGGCGGACAAAAACCCGCGCTTTGTCCATACGCTCAACGGGTCGGGGCTGGCGGTCGGGCGGACTTTGGTCGCCATCCTCGAAAATGGGCAAGAGGCGGATGGCAGCGTCACCCTCCCCCCCGCGCTCCACCCCTATATGGGCGGCATCACCCGGCTGGAGCCATGATGCGCATCCTCCTCACCAATGATGATGGCTATCATGCGCCGGGACTGGCGGTACTCGAAGCGATGGCGGCGGAACTTTCCGACGATGTCTGGGTCTGCGCCCCGGCCGAGGAACAATCGGGCGCGGGCCATTCGCTGACCCTGTCGCGCCCGGTGCGGTTGCGCCAGCATGGCGAACGGCGCTTTTCGGTGGCTGGCACCCCGACCGATTCGGTGATGCTGGGCATGGCAGAGGTGATGGGGGGTAAGCCCGACCTCATCCTGTCAGGGGTCAATCGCGGCGCCAATCTGGGCGATGACATCACCTATTCGGGGACGGTTTCGGCAGCGATCGAGGGGGCTTTGGCCGGGGTGCGCGCCATCGCGCTCAGCCAAGTTTATGGGCGCGAGGGGATGGGCGATGCCGTCCCCTTTGACGCGGCGATACAATGGGGGCCGCGCCTGTTGCGCGCCTTGCTCAATTTTCCAATTGCCCCGCGCACCCTGCTCAACATCAATTTTCCGGCGATTGCAGCGGATATGGTCAGGGGCGTGCGCGTCGCGCGGCAGGGCTTTCACGATTATGCACGCGGTTCGATTGTGAAGGGGATCGACCCACGCGGTTACCCCTATTATTGGTTCGGGCTGCACGGGATTGAACAGACCCCGGCGCATAACAGCGATTTGGAAGCGATTGCCGATGACTATATTTCGGTAACGCCCTTGCAGCTCGATTTGACGCATGATGCATCGCTGGCACCGCTGACCTTGGCACTAGCGAATATTTAGCGCCGCATCCGCGCGAAATATTCTGGCAGAATGGCTGCTGTTGCGGCAATATGACGTCATGACATGGGGTCGCGCAACAATATGGGGGCTGCTGGGGGGGGCGGCATTATTGCTGTCCGCCTGTTACACCCGCCCGCCCAACACCGATATTTTCGGGCGAACTTTGCCGCCCACCGCGCCCACAGATGCAACCGCCGACACACCGCCGCCCGCCGAAGATTTGCGCGCACCACCCGCGACCAGCAATTGGTCACCTAGCCCGGTTGCCACCGACGCGCGGGCGGTTACGGCGCGGGCCTATGTCGTGCAGGCGGGCGATACGCTGCGCGGTATCGGCAACCGCACCGGCGCGGGGAGCGAGGCGATTGCCCGCGAAAACGCGCTCGAGCCACCCTATGTCATCCGTGTCGGCCAAAGCCTCAACATTCCGGGTGGCCGCTATCACGAGGTGCGGAGCGGACAGACCGGCATCGCCATCGCGCGCGCTTATGGTGTCGCGTGGGCGGATATCGTGCGGCTCAACCAATTGACCGAACCCTTTGTGTTGCGCGTCGGGCAGCGGCTGCGCCTGCCCGACGGGGCAGTGGGCAATGGTGCGCGCAGCATAGAGGAACAGGCGCGTGCCTTCACGCTCGACATCGACGATATCATGACCGGTGGCGAACCAGCGGTGGCACAAAATGCACCGCTGCGCAGCCCCACCACCGCCCCCAGCCGCTGGCTATGGCCGAACAGCAATGGCACGATTTTACGGCGCTTCGGCGTCACATCGGGCGGGCGGGTCAACCAGGGAATCGATATTGCCCTGCCCATCGGCAGCGCGGTGCATGCCAGCGCGCCGGGCACCGTCGCTTATGCGGGGAGTGAGATTGGCGTGCTCGGCGGCCTCATCCTCATCGACCATGGTGGCGGCTGGGTCAGCGCCTATGCGCATTTGGACCGGGTGGCGGTGGCGCGCGGCGCACAGGTTAGCGCGGGCCAAGCGATTGCCACATCGGGGGCAAGCGGCGGCGCGGCGCAACCACAATTGCATTTTGAACTGCGGCAAAATCGCCAGCCGGTTGACCCCTTGCTGCACTTGCCCGCACGATAAACCCCGGCCAGCGTGACTCGGCGCGACATTTGGGCTATGCGCCCGCGCCTGATGTCCAACCCCCGCCAGATTCCCGAACAGCGCCGCATCGGCATGGTCAGCCTTGGCTGTCCCAAGGCCTTGGTCGACAGCGAACGCATCCTCACCAAATTGCGCGCCGATGGCTATGCGATGTCGGCCGATTATGCGGGGGCAGACGTTGTGCTGGTCAATACCTGCGGCTTTTTGGACAGCGCCAAGGAAGAAAGTCTCGACGCGATTGGGGAGGCGATGGCTGAAAATGGCCGGGTGATCGTTACCGGCTGTATGGGCAAGGAAGCCGACGTCATTCGCGCGCGTTTTCCCGGCGTCCTCGCCGTCACCGGCGCGCACCAATATGAAGATGTCGTCCACGCCGTCCATGATGCCGCACCGCCGACGCAAGGACCCTTTGTCGATTTGGTGCCGCAGGGCGATGTCAAGCTGACCCCGCGCCATTACAGCTACCTCAAAATTTCCGAGGGGTGTAACCATAGCTGTTCCTTTTGCATCATCCCCGATTTGCGCGGCAAATTGGTCAGCCGCCGGATCGATGCGGTGCTGCGCGAAGCCGAAAAGCTCGTCGCATCGGGCACCCGCGAACTATTGGTGATATCGCAGGATACATCGGCCTATGGGGTTGATATCCGCCATGAAAGTCGCAACTGGCATGGGCGCGACGTGCGCGCACATATGACCGATTTGGCGCGCGAACTCGGCCAATTGCGCAGCCCCGATGGCGGGCAGCCGTGGGTGCGGCTCCATTATGTCTATCCCTATCCGCATGTTGATGCGGTCATCCCGCTGATGGCCGAAGGGCTGCTCACCCCCTATCTCGACATTCCCTTTCAGCATGCCGCACCCGGCGTGCTCAAGGCGATGAAGCGCCCGGCGAATGAGGCGCGCGTGCTCGAACGGCTGGCCGCATGGCGCGCCATCTGCCCCGATATTGCGGTGCGTTCCTCCTTCGTCGTCGGTTTCCCGGGGGAAAGTGAGGCGGATTTCCAATATCTGCTCGACTGGCTCGACGAAGCGCAGCTCGACCGGGTGGGCGCTTTCCGTTTTGAACCGGTGGCGGGCGCGGCGGCCAACGCGCTGCCCGGCGCGGTGGCAGAGGAAGTGAAGGAAGAAAGATTCCAACGCATCATGGCCAAATGCGCGGCAATCAGCGCCGCCAAATTGCAGGCCAAGGTCGGGTGCAGCCTGCCGGTCATCATCGATGAGGTGGGCGAAGCCGATACAGATGGCAGCATTGGCGCGACCGGCCGGTCAGAGGCGGATGCCCCCGAAATCGACGGCCATGTCTATTTACGCGATGTAGGCGATGGGGTGCGCGTCGGCGATATCATCAATGTTTTGATCGAAGATGCCGACGAACATGACCTGTTCGGCGTCCCCCTTGGATAGATTTTTATTGGCAGCCCCGCGCCAATCGGCCTAGCGATGGCGCTATGACCGATTTTGCCGCCTTTCTTGCGCCCGACAAGGGCGAAACCGCCACCCCCATTCACATCGTCGACAAGGCGACGTTGGGCGATTTTGAAAAAAGCCTGTCCGAACGGGCCCGCGCCGCGCTGCAGGCGCAGGCCATGCAGGGGGAGGCGGGATCGCTGGCGATTTTGCCGCGCGATGGCGCCGGGCCGGGCGACTGGCTGGCGCTGGTCGCAGTCAAGGATGCAGCGGCGCTGACCAGCTGGTGTCTGGCGGGTGCGGCAAGCCGCCTGCCCGCCGGCACCTATCGCCTGACCGATGGCGATGCGGGGGCCGCCATGTTCGGCTGGGCCGCCGCGCAACATGGGCTCACCCGTTACAAAGCCAAGGCGGAGGAGAAGGCACCACGGCTGCTGCTTTGCCGCGATGCGGCGCGCATCCCCGCCACCATTGCGGAGGTTGGGGCCGTGGCGCTGGTGCGCGATCTGGTCGACACGCCCGCCGCCGATATGGGACCCGCCGATCTGGAGGGGGCGGTTGAACGCGTGGCCAAGGCGCATGGCGGCACGGTCAGCGTGGTGCGCGGCGACACGCTCGAACAGGAATATCCGATGGTCCATGCGGTGGGCCGGGCGGCGGCGCGGGGGCGCGAACCGCGCCTCATCCAGCTAAGCTGGGGGGATGATGCCCACCCCCTGGTCGCCATTATCGGCAAGGGGGTTTGTTTCGACAGCGGCGGGCTCGACATCAAACCGCCGAGCGGCATGGCGCTGATGAAAAAGGATATGGGGGGCGCGGCGCATGCCATCGCGCTCGCCCAATTGGTGATGGCGGCGCGGCTCAAGGTCAAACTCCTCCTCCTCGTCCCGGCGGTGGAAAATAGCATTTCGGGCGGGGCGATGCGCCCCGGCGACATAGTGCGCAGCCGCAAGGGGTTATTCGTCGAAATTGACAATACCGATGCCGAAGGGCGGTTGATTCTGGGCGATGCGCTGGCGCTGGCGGGGGAGGCGGGGCCCGCCCTCATCCTCGATTTCGCGACACTGACCGGCGCAGCGCGGGTCGCGCTCGGCCCCGATCTGCCACCATTATTTTGCAATGATGATGGTTTGGCAGCCGATATTTTGGCCGGTGGCGCGGCCAAGGATGACCCCTTGTGGCGTATGCCGCTGTGGGATGGCTATGACGCGATGCTCAAAAGCGACCTCGCCGACATCACCAACAGCCCGGCGGGCGGCTTTGCCGGGGCGATTACCGCTGCCTTATTCCTGCGCCGCTTTGTCCCCGACGCCACCCCATGGGCGCATATCGACACTTTTGCATGGAACCCCGCCGCCAAGCCCGGTCGGCCCAAGGGGGGCGCGGCGCTCGGCCTGCGGGCAACATGGGCGATGCTGCAACAAAGATTTGGCGCATAATTGTCGCATCCCAGCGAATTTCCGAGCAGATAAAAACTTGGCTTTGCCAAGCCGTTATGCATCGGCTAATCGCGGCGCGGCAGGCCAAATGGGGTAAAGGCAAACAGGTGGCGCAGCGCACGCACTTTAAATTGACCGGGGCATCGCGCCCCTATGATCCGGCGCGGCAGGCGATCCGCCCCGACCTCGCCGACGTGGCAGAGGCAGCGCACCATTTCGCGCCCCATTATGCGCGCGCCGTCCCCTATCGCCTGCGGCAGGCGGCAGGCTTGCTGGCTAGCCCGACGGCCGATGCGGACGCGGTGGCGCAATTGGCGGTGGGTGCCGAATTCGCGCTGCTCGACATTACCGGCGGTTGGGCATGGGGCTATGCGACCGCCACCCATGTGGTCGGCTATTTGCCCGCGGACAGCGTCGAACCCGCCAGCACGCCATGAGCGCGCGGGTATTTATTGACGGTGGGGCGGGGACAACCGGCCTCGAAATCGCCGCGCGGCTGGCCGACCGCGACGACATCGCCTTGGTGACGATTGACCCGGCGGCGCGCAAGGATGCGCATGCCCGCCGCGACGCCATGGCCGCGAGCGATGTCACCATATTATGTTTGCCCGACGATGCGGCGCGCGAAGCGGTCGCGCTCGCCGAAGGGCTGGATACAAGGATCATCGATGCATCGAGCGCGCACCGCACCGCGCCAGGCTGGACCTATGGCTTTGCCGAATGGCGCGCCGGACAGCGCGATGCAATCGCTGCGGCCAAGCGGGTTTCCAACCCCGGCTGCTATGCGACCGGCTTTATCGCGTTGGTCAGCCCCTTGGTCGCGGCGGGGCTGATACCCGCCGACCTGCCGCTCTATTGCCATGCGGTTTCGGGCTATTCGGGCGGCGGCAAGGCGCTGATCGCCCGGATGGAGCAGGACGAACCCGATATAGCATGGCGCGGCTATGCGCTGGGCCTCGCCCACAAGCATCTGGGCGAAATGCAGGCGCATAGCGCCATCCGCCATCGCCCGCATTTTTCGCCGCAAGTTGTCCCCGCCTTTCGCGGGATGGCGGTGCACGTCCCGCTCCACCGCGCTGCCGACCCGCGCATCGGCGATGCGGGCGCGATGTTGGCGGCGCTCCGCGCCCATTATGGGGCATCGCCCATCGTCCAAATGGTCGACCCCTTGCCCGATGAATTATTGCTCCACCGCGCCGAAGCGCCCAAGGATGTGATGCGCCTTCACGTCGCCCACAGCGATGATGGTCAGTTGGTGCAATTGGTCGCGATGCTCGACAATCTGGGAAAGGGTGCGGGCGGCGCGTGCGTCCAGAACCTCAACATCATGTGCGGCCTCCCCGAAACGGCGGGGCTGCAAATCTGAACCTTTTCCTGAACGCGCGGTTCAGCGCTGATGCAGCAAAAGGGGCCTAATCCTCCATCCCATAAGCCCTGCCAAGGGCTGAGGAGGATCGCCATGAACCGCAAATATTGGATGATGATATTGCTCGCCGGGGCAAGCGCGCTCACCCCCGCCGCCATATCGGCGCAGGGTTTTGGCGACCGCATCGTGCGTGAAGCACGCGGCGACAATGGCCCGCGTGGGGATGCGCCGCGTGCACGCGCACCACGCCCCGCGCCTGCCCCGCGCACGGACACGCCCCGCCCCGCACCCGCCCCGCGCGCCGACGCCCCACGCTGGAACCGGGGTGACAATGCTACCCCGCGCTGGAATGGCCAAAACCGTCCGGACGTTCCGCGCAGCGACCGCACGCCGGAAAATCGTGGCGACTGGCGGGGTAATGGCCGTGGCAATGGCGATGGACGCGGCTGGAACCGTGACAATCGCGGTGGCGATGGCGCACGGGGCGTGCCGCGCTGGAACCGGCCCGACCGCCCGGAAGTCAATGTGCCGCCGGTGAATAGCCCAACCCCGCGCCGCTGGAACCGCGATGGCCAAAATGATGGCGGCAATATCGACTGGCAGCGCCGCCGCGATGATCGCCGGGATAATCGCGCCGATCAGGACTGGCAGCGCCGTCGCGGCGATGGCGGTTTCGGCAGCGATGTGCTGCGCGACGGGCGCGGGGACAACCGCCGCGACAATGACCGCCGCTGGGATCGCAACGACCGGAATGATCGCTATGATCGCAACGATCGCTGGGACCGCAACGATCGATATGATCGCAACGATCGATATGATCGGGATAATCGCCGTTGGAACCGCGATTGGCGGGCCGACCGGCGCTATGACTGGCAGGGTTATCGCGCGCGCAACCGCCACATCTATCATTGGGGACAATATTATTCGCCCTATCGCGACTGGCGTTACCGCCGTCTGACCATCGGCTTTTCGCTCTGGCCATTATTTTACAGCGAGCGTTACTGGATCAACGACCCTTGGTCCTATCGTCTGCCCGATGTCTGGGGGCCATATCGCTGGGTGCGCTATTATGATGATGCGCTGCTGGTGGATGTGCGCACCGGCGAAGTTGTCGACGTGATCAACAGCTTTTTCTGGTAAATTTTCTTTTATTACAGAATGATGCTTACCCCACCCCGTCCTGCGCCGGGGTGGGGTTTTTGCTATCGCCTATCCTTGTAGTCGATAATGCTTGCGCTTGGCGGCATGTCGCGTCACTTTCCGCGCCGTCCAAAGCAGGGGAGTCGCAGGGGCAATGGCAAAAAATTGGGTGAAAGGCGCGGCATGCGCGCTGGTTTCGGGTATCGCGCTGGCATTGGCGGCGCCGATGGCGGCGCAAACAGCGCCAACACCCGCGCCGAATATTCAAGTCATCCACGCCGGCCACATCATCACCGATGCCACGGCGGGCATTTCGGGGCCCGCCACCATCACCGTCACCGATGGGCGCATCACCGCGATAGCCAATGGGCTGCAACCAGCGCCCGCCGGCGCAACCTTGATCGACCTGTCGACCAAGACCGTCCTGCCCGGCCTCATCGACCTTCACGTCCATCTGTCGGGTGACCCGGGTGGCGAATTCTGGCGCGAAGCGGTCGACCCCGACGAATGGGGGGTGATCATCGGCACGCGCAACGCGGCGCGCACCATCCACGCCGGTTTCACCACGGTGCGCGATGCGGGCAGCGCGCGACAGGTTGGCTTTGTCCTGCGCCGCGCCACGGCCGAAGGGATTATCCCCGGCCCGCGCATCGTTTCGGCTGGCCCGGCGCTGTCGATTGTCGGCGGGCATGGCGATGTTTCGGGCTTTCGCGAGGATGTGATCCACGCGCTGTCGAGCGGCTTTACCTGCACCGGCGCGGTTGAATGTGCCGAGCGGGTGCGCGAAGCATCGCGCGCGGGCAGCGATGTCATCAAAATCACCGCGACCGGCGGCGTATTGTCGCAGCAGGGCCGCGGGCTGGAGGCGCATTTTACCGCAGAGGAAATGACCGCGATTGCCAATACCGCCCATTCGCTGGGGCTGCGCGTTATGGCGCATGCGCATGGCGCGCGCGGGATAGAGGCCGCAGCAGCAGCCGGCATTGATTCGATCGAGCATGGCACCTTCCTCGACGAAGCGGGGGCGCGGGTGATGGCCGAACATGGCACATATTTGGTGCCGACGCTGCGCGCGCTGACCCAAGTGCGCGACGGCTTGGGGCGCGGCATTTATACCGCCACCGTCGAAACCAAGATCCGCGAAACATTGGGGCATTTGGGCGATAATATCCGCCTTGCCCAGCGATTGGGCATCCCCGTCGCCTTTGGCACCGATGCCGGGGTTTTCCCGCATGGGCAGAATGCTGAGGAATTTCAGTTGATGGTCGATGCAGGGATGACCCCGCGTCAGGCGCTCGCCAGCGCCACGACCGTCGCCGCGCGCGCGCTCAACATGGACAATGAAATCGGGCGCCTCGCGGTCGGCTATTCGGCGGACATTATCGCGGTCGATGGCGACCCGACGGTCGATGTCCGCACGCTACAGGCGGTACGCTGGGTGATGGTGCGCGGCCGTGTTGCCCCGTGACAACCACATGCTTGCATGCGAAATCATTGCTGTTATATCAAACTAACACAGTAAAGAGAGGGTCTTCCAAAATGTCTTTCCCCCGTTTGCGTCTGGCTTTGCTGCTCAGCATCGCCGCCCCCTTGGCCTGCGCCACCCCGGCGCTGGCGCAAAACACGCCCGCCGCCCCTGCGGCGGCGACCGCCAATCCGGCACATGATGCCCTGTGGCAATTGTTCCGCGACAGTGATGAGGATAGCCTGCGCCGCAACCCGATTGCCGCGCTGTTTCGGGGTGACATGCGCTATGCCGACCGTTTGGGCGATAATATCACCGATGCCTATTTTGACGGCGAACAGCGCGCCGCTGAAAGCGAACGCGACCGGCTGAACGCGATTGATCGCGCCGCGCTCAACCCGACCGATCAGATTGCTTATGATGTATTCCGTTATAATAATGAGGAAACTCTGCGTTTCCTGACCCCGCAGATGCGCGCGCTGACCGTGGTGCGCCCGATCAACCATTTTTTCGGCGTCCACACATTTTACCCCAATTTTGCCAGCGGGCGGGGCGGCGCGCCGTTCAACACGGTCGTCGATTATGAAAATAACATCAAACGCCACCATGATTTTGCCGTCTATATCGACCGGGCGATCGGCCGTTTCCGCGAAGGCATGGCATCGGGCGTCGTCGAAACCCAGCTGACGATCAACAATGTCATCACCCAATTGGACACCCAATTGGCCCAGCCGCTCGAAGAATCGCCTTATTGGGGGCCGACCAGCGTTTTCCCGGCGAGCTTTACCGACGCACAAAAGGCGGAAGCGACAGCAGCGCTGCGCGCATCGCTGACCAATGAGGTTTTCCCGGCGCTCACCCGGCTGCGCAATTTCCTGCGCGATGAATATCTGTCCCATGCCCGCGAAGGGCAGGGGTTGATGTATATGCAGGGCGGCGCGGAGCTTTATCGCGCACTGGTGCGGCAGAATACGACGCTCGACCTCGACCCCGAAACCATCCACCAAACCGGGCTTAGCGAAGTCGCGCGCATCCGCGGTGAGATGGAACGGATCAAGCAGCAGGTCGGCTTTACCGGCACGTTGGAGGAATTTTTCAACCATCTGCGCACCGACCCGCAGTTCAAGGAATCTTCGCGCGAAAGCCTGACCCAGCGTTATTATGCGGTCGGGCGCGAAGTGGACCAGCGCGTCGGCCAGCTATTTTCGACGCTGCCGCGCTCCCCGCTCGAAATCCGTCCTTATGAGGAATATCGCGAACGCTTTGAAGCGGGCGGCAGCTATGAAAGCGGCACCCCGGACGGCGCACGCCCCGGCCGTTTCTATTTCAATGCCTATGACCTGCCGAGCCGCACCACGCCGGGCATCACCACCCTCTACCTCCACGAAGGGGCGCCGGGGCACCATTTCCAGATCAGCTTGGCCCAGGAGAATGAGGCGCTACCCAATTTCATGCGCTTTGGCGGCAACACTGCCTATGTCGAAGGCTGGGCGCTCTATGCCGAAACGCTGGGTTATGACATGCACATGTTCGATGACCCCTATCAGCATTTCGGCACCTTGTCGGATGAGATGCTGCGCGCCATGCGCCTTGTCGTCGATACCGGCATTCATGCCAAGGGTTGGACGCGCGATCAGGCGATCGAATATATGCTGTCCAATTCCGATATGGGGCGCACCGATGCAACCGCAGAGGTGGAACGCTATATCGCGATCCCCGGACAGGCGCTCGCCTATAAGACCGGCGCGATGACCATCCAGCGACTGCGCCGTCAGGCCGAAAGCGCGCTGGGTGCCAATTTCGACATTCGTGCATTCCATGCCCAAGTGTTGGGGACTGGCGCCCTGCCGCTCCCCGTGCTCGAAGCCAAAATCCAACACTGGATTGGGGAAGTGCAGGCCGCACACGCCGGGCATAGCGGGCACTAAGTTTACGCCCCCGCCCGGCGGATGACCGCCCGGCGGGGGTGGCCCTGCGCTTTTGCCGGCCAAAATTTGTGTGCTATAGTTTGCTTGCCTTTCAGGGCTTTGCGCCTATCCTTCGCGCTTATGGGCGTGGTCGCAGCGGTCAAACCAAAGGATATTTTTGCCGCCGATGAATGGGCGGCGCTGACCCGCGTATCTGGCTGGCGCGGGCTGTGGCTGGTTGCGCATGCATGGGCTAGCATCATCGCCATCATCGCCATCGCGCTATGGATCGGCCATTGGATTGCCTTTGTCCCCGCCATCGCGCTGATCGGCGGGCGGCAATTGGGGCTGGCGATTTTGATGCATGATGCCGCGCACGGGCTGCTCCACCCCAAGCGCGCGGTCAATAATTTCGTCGGCCAATGGCTGACCGGCGCGGCGGTCGGCAGTGAGCTTACCGCCTATCGCACCTATCATCTGGCGCACCACCGTTACACCCAGCAGGCCGAAGACCCCGATTTATCGCTGTCTGCGCCCTTCCCGACCAGCCGGGCGAGCTTGGTGCGCAAAGTTTTTCGCGACCTTAGCGGACAGACTTTCTTGAAACAGCGCGGCGCGCAATTTGCGCTCGCCGCCAAGGGGCTGCCGATGCTGCTGCGCGGGGAGGCTATGCCCAAGGGGCGCGAAACCAGCGCGGGCACGATCTTGAACCGCAGCGCGCGCGATGCGGGGCCAGCGGGCATGTCGGCACCGATGGGCGCGCAAGCGGCGGTGACGGTGACCAAATCCACCTTGCGCTTTTTGCTGGTGCAGGTCGTTCTTCTCGCCCTGTCGCTCAGCCTTTATGGCTGGACGCCCTATCTGCTGTGGCTTGCCGCGCTGGCGACCAGTTTCCAACTCGCGCTGCGTATCCGCAATATTGCCGAACATGCCTGCACGGCGACCGGGCCGGGCGACCCATTTAGCCATGCGCGCACAACCCGCGCCAATATTGTCGAACGCGCCTTGCTCGCGCCCTATTGGGTCAATTTTCACGCCGAACATCATCTGTTCATGGGGGTGCCCGCTTATCGGCTGGCGCGGGTCCACACCATGCTCATCGAACGGGGCTATGGCGCGCGGATGACGATTGCCGATAATTACGCCAGCGTGTTGCGGCTCGTCACCAGCCCCGCTGTTTAGGCCTGCGCCAGCGCCTCGGCAATCAGCGCGCGGCTGTTGGCAATGCCATAAAGCGCGATAAAGCTGCCCATGCGCGGCCCCTGTTCGGAGCCGAGCAAAATTTCATAGAGCGCGCGGAACCAGTCGCGCAGGCCGGCAAAGCCATAGGCTTCGTCCTTGCCGATCGCATAGACGATATTTTGAATATCCTCTGCCACCGCGTCATCGGGCAGGGCGGCAAGCGCGGCATCAAGCGCGCGCAGCGCCGCCACTTCGCCACCCGCTGGGGCGCGGCGGTGGAGCGTCGGGGCGATATAGTCGCGATTATAGGCAAGCGCATGGTCGATCAGCGCGGCAAGTTCGGGGCTGGCCGCGGCTTGCGCCCCCACATGTTTGCCAAGATAGGCAGCAACCTGCGCCGCATCCGCCTTGGCCCCCAAGACACCCACCAGATTGAGCAACAGGCCAAAGCTGACCGGCGGCCCGACGCGCGGCACGTCGCCGCCATGGATATGGTGCGCCGGATTACCCAATTTTTTATCGAGCGGCTGGTCGGCATAGGCGGCGCGAAATTGTTCATATTCATCGACCGCGCGCGCGATCACGCCAATGTGGAGCGATTTCGCCGATTTGGGTTCGCGGTAGAGGAAGAGCGCCAGACTTTCCTTGGTGCCATAGGTCAGCCATTGTTCGATGGAGAGGCCATTGCCCTTGGATTTGGAGATTTTTTCGCCCTTTTCGTCGAGGAAGAGTTCGTAAATCATCCCCTCTGGCGGGCGCGCGCCGAGGATGCGGGCAATTTTGCCGCCGAGCGCCACGCTGTCGGTCAAATCCTTGCCGCACATTTCATAATCGACGCCCATCGCCGCCCAGCGCATCCCCCAATCGGGTTTCCACTGCAATTTGGCCGCGCCGCCCAAAACCGACATTTCCACCGCCCGGCCGCCGTCGCTGTCGTCTGCAAAGGCGATGATCCCGGCTTCGGCATCGACAACGCGCACCGGCACTTGGAGGACGATGCCGCTCTTGGGCGAAATCGGCAGCACGGGCGAATAGCTTGCCGCACGTTCGGCGCGCAGCGTCGGCAGCATGACGCCCATAATCTTGTCATAGTTGCGCAGCACCGAACGCAGGGCATCGTCAAACGCGCCCGATGCATAACGTTCGGTCGAACTCATGAACTGATAGTCAAAGCCATAGCTGTCGAGGAACTGGCACAGCATCGCATTATTATGCGCGGCGAAGCTGTCATATTTTTCAAAGGGGTCGGGGATGCGGGTCAGCGGATGGCCGATATATTGTTCGAGCATCGCCCGGTTGGGGACATTGTCGGGCACTTTGCGCAGCCCGTCCATATCATCGCTAAAGGCGATGAGCTGGGTCGCCGCGCCGGGTACCAGAAGTTGGTAGGCGCGGCGCACCATGGTGGTGCGCAGCACTTCCTGAAACGTGCCGATATGCGGCAGTCCCGACGGGCCATAGCCGGTTTCAAACACCACCGGGCCAAACTCTGCCGGTTTGCCATCGGGCCAGCGTTTGACGATCTTGCGCGCTTCTTCAAACGGCCAGGCTTTGGACGTGTGGGCGGCGGCGGCGAGATCGTTCAGATTATCCATGATGGGCGCCATGTGGCGATTTCGCCCCGCCGCCGCAAGCCCCGTTTGCGCAGCCCGGTTACGAAACCTGTTTAGGAGGCCCCTTTTCAGGCACCTGCCGTTGCGGGGGCTGGTGCAGGCATATTGGCATCGGCAAAGTCGCTGTCATAGCGGCCAATCAGCGCGCGATCATCATCATTCCAGGGGTGAAAGCGGGGCAGGAAATAGGCGACCCACGCCGGGATCAGGCGGCGCAAAATCCCCGGCTTGCCCAGCAGGAACCACCAGATGCGCGCGCTGACGCGCCAGCCAGACAGCCCATCCTGCGCCAATAATGCCTTCATCCCCGCCACCCGGCGCGGCCAGAACCGCAGCGTGATGACCAGCATCATCAGCGATTTTGCCTTCCACCGCCGCCAGCGCGACCAGCCCTGCGTCGCGTGGAGATAGGTGTCATAGGCGACACCCTTATGCTCAATTTCCTCCATCGCGTGCCAGCGCCACAGCGCCGCCCATTCGGGGTCCGCGCCATCGAACAGCTTCGGATCGGCAAGGAAGATGTGCGCCAATATCGCGGTATAATGTTCGAGTGCGATGGTCGCCATCAGATTGACGATGGCGGGGCGGGTGCGGATAAGTTCCATCACCTCATCCACATCGGCTTCGAGCGCGCGCAGGTCATAACCCATCGCCGCCACCTTGTTATTAAAGGCGACATGTTCGCGGGTGTGCATGATTTCCTGCATGGTGAAGGCGCGGATTTCGCCAGCCAATTTGGGCTCAACCCCGTCACGGTGCGCCTTGACCGCTTCGATGAACATCGCTTCCCCCTTGGGAAAAGTGATGGAGAGCGCGGTCAGGAAAGCGGTGGCAATCGGGTCGCCCGCCATCCACCAGCGGTCAAAGCGCCGGTCATCGCGCCCGAAACGCCGGTCGCGTGGGGTAATCGACAGATCGACTGGGGTCGGGGTCGTCGCGCTGCTGCGCGGCAATGCCGTAGCGGTAGGGGAGAGTGAAAGGCTGGACATCGACATCCTCCGGTCCCAAAGGGGCTATTGTTATATCGGGGCCAATGGGATATATTTACATCAATGTCAATAGCACGTCGTCGTCTCTCACCCGCTGCGTCGCGCCAGATGGCGCTTGATGCCGCACGCGATATTTTGATCGAATCGGGGCCGCAAGCGGTAACGTTAAAGGCGGTCGCGGGGCGCATCGGGCGCACCCATGCCAATCTGCTCCACCATTTTGGCAGCGCAGCCGAATTGCAGCGCGAACTTGCCGCCTTCCTCTGCCACGGAGTGTGCGATGCGATTGGGGAACGGATGCGCGGCCATGCGCCGGGCGAACATAATGTGCGCGAGATTGTCGACCTGGCCTTTGACAGCTTTAATCAGGGGGGCGCAGGCGCGCTGACCAGCTGGATGCTGATGACCGGCAATGAAGGGGCAATCGACCCGGTGGTCAATGCCATCCACCTGCTGATCGACAGCCTGAACCCCGAAGCGCACAAACAAAGATTGCTGCACGAAGATACGCTGGCGCTGGTGCTGATGGCGCTGGGCGATGCGTTGATTGGCGAAGCGTTGAGCGACGCGATGGCGTTGCAACGCGACACGGCGCGCGCGCTGGCGGCCGAGTTTATATCGGGACGCATTGCCGCCTTTGAAGCCGAACATGGCATCGTCGAACATGTGCATTTCTGATTTGCTGTAACGCCGCAGCTATTTGCCAAGCGCGCCGGTTTGCGCCTCGGCTGGCCCTGTGTCGCGCATCAGCATGGCTGACCATGCCAGCGCATCCGCCTGTCGCCGCCGCTCCAACGCAGAGATTACGCCGGTGCGCACCAGCGGGTCGAACATGGCAACACCGGTGGCATCGGGTGGAACGTCCATAAAATGGCGATAGTGTGCATGGCTTGCGCGCCCATATCCCAAGAGGTGCGCCACCGCGCGACGGATGTCGCTGGCCAATGTCAGCATCGATCCCGCAGGGTCCATCGACAAAGCTTTGCCAAGCGCGGCCAACGCCGCGCGTAACTGCCCGCGCCGCAACCGGCTGCGAAACAGGGTCGTATGGTTGCCCGCAGAGGCCCAGCGCCAAAACCGCTTTGGCACATGCCGCGCCGCCGGTTCCTCCGCCATCAGCAAGGCCCGCGCCATTTGTTGCGACGCGCACATGGTTTCGACATTTTTCGACATGGTGTGGGGCAATTGGCGATGGCCAACGGTGTGGGCCGGCGCGGCCATAATCGGGTGGCGGGCCGCAAGACGCAGTTGCAGCAGCAGATCCTCACACCCCTCACGCCCCGCATCGCGCAACCGTGCGTCATAACCACCCACCGCCAGCGCCGCGTCCCGATCCAGCAGCAGCGCGCTGCCATTGCCGACGATATTGCGCATCGCCATCAGGGCAAAGGCCGGCCCGCTTACATGATATGGCACGGGGGAATGCAGCACATTTGACCGGGCATCGATCTGGCGGGATTGGGCAAACAACATCGTCGGCGTGTCGGATGCTGTATGTGCCAGCGTAATCAGGCGCGACAAATGGGTTGGATGCCATATGTCGTCGGCATCAATCGGGGCGACCCAACGGGTGCGCGCATCGGCAAGCCCCCGGTTTCGCGCACGCGCAACGCCCCCATTGGCTTGGGTGAGGAGGCGCGCCCGCGGTTCGCTGGCACAGAAATGGCGGGCAATGTCGGCGGTTGCGTCGGTCGACCCGTCATCCACTATGACGAGTTCCCAGTCATGATAGGCCTGCGCAACGACGGAGGTGAGCGTTTCACCAATTGTCGCGGCGGCATTGTGGGCGGGCACGACAACCGTCACTGTCGGCGACCGTTGGTCAACCAATTGCCATTCCCCCAATTGTGCCCGCGCGGTGGCAGTACAACCATGCATGCCTATTGATGTGGATGGTCAAAGACAAGTGCCGCCCTGCGCCATCGCCCCATCCCCGCCCGCACCGCGTGGGAGGATAGGGCGGACTCGCAATTTGCGCCGATTGTCGGCATAGGCCTTGACCATGCATTTTCTTGACCAAGCAAAAATCTATATCAAATCGGGTGCAGGCGGCGTTGGCGCGGTCAGTTTTCGGCGCGAAAAATTCATCGAATATGGCGGGCCGGACGGCGGCAATGGCGGCAAGGGTGGCGACATCATCTTTGAAGCGGTCGCCGGGCTCAACACACTGATCGATTTTCGTTATACCCAACATTTCAAGGCGGAACGCGGCCATGGCGGTTCGGGGTCGAATTGCACCGGCGCGGGCGGGCAAGACCGCATCATCCAATTGCCGGTCGGCACGCAGATTTTGGCCGATGATGAAGAACGCAGCCTGATTGCTGATTTGACCCATGTCGGCCAGCGCATCACCCTGTTGCGCGGCGGCGATGGCGGGCGCGGCAACGCCAGTTACAAGAGCAGCACCAACCGCACCCCGCGCCAGCATGGCATGGGCTGGCCAGCGCAGGAATTATGGGTATGGCTGCGGCTCAAACTGCTCGCCGATGCGGGTCTGGTCGGCCTACCCAATGCCGGAAAATCCACCTTTATCAACGCAGTGACCAATGCGGGGGCAAAGGTTGGTGCCTATGCCTTTACCACCACCCGCCCGCAATTGGGGGTGGTCAGCCACAAGGGGCGCGAATTTGTCATCGCCGATATTCCGGGGTTGATAGAGGGGGCAGCGGAGGGTGCGGGGATTGGTGACCGATTTCTGGGCCATATCGAACGCTGCCGCGTCCTCCTCCACCTCGTCGATGCGGAGGATGTGGATGTCGCCACTTCCTATCGCATCGTGCGCGATGAATTGGCTGCTTATGGGGCGGGGCTTGTCGACAAGCCGGTCATCGTCGCGCTCAACAAGGTCGACCGGCTCGATGCCGAATTGACCGCTGCGCTCGCCGCCGAACTCGCCGAAGCGAGCGGGGCGCAGGTGCTCACCCTCTCCGGCGCCAGCGGCGCGGGGGTCGATGCAGTGCTCGACGCGTTGCTCACCGCCATCCCCGCCGCACCGGCGGATGCGGGGGAGGGTGCGGAAGATGACGGCGACTGGTCGCCCATCTGATCCGCAGGCCATGTTATTTCCCCCCACCACCAGCCGACGCCTGATCGTCAAAATCGGTTCGGCGCTGCTCGTCGATGGTGATGGCAGCGTGCGCGCCGACTGGCTGGCCGATATGGCACGCGACATTGCGGCGCGCGTGGCAGCGGGGCAGCAAGTGGCCGTCGTATCCTCTGGCGCAATTGCGCTCGGCGCGCGGCGCTTGGCTCTGCCCAAGGGAGGGCGCGCCAGTCTGGAGGATGCACAGGCCGCCGCCGCCGTCGGGCAGATCGCGCTCAGCCAGATTTGGGCACAAAGCCTCGCCGATGCGGGGCTGACCGCCGCGCAAATTTTGCTGATCCTCGACGATCTGGAAAATCGCCGTCGCTATTTGAACGCTGCTGCAACGCTCGAACGGCTGCTCAGCATGGGGGCGGTGCCGATCATCAACGAAAATGACAGCGTGGCGACCAGCGAGATTCGCTTTGGCGATAATGACCGGCTGGCCGCGCGCGTCGGGCAAGCGGCACGGGCGGACGGCATCCTCCTCCTCTCCGACGTCGATGGGCTTTATGACCGCAACCCGGCCGAGCCGGGCGCACAGCATATCGCGCGCATCGAACGCATCGATGCGCGCATCCGCGCGATGGCCGATGGCGGTTCAGCATCGGGAATGGGATCGGGCGGGATGGCATCCAAAATCGCCGCCGCTGAAATTGCCGGCCATGCGGGCATCGACCTTGCCATTGCCAGCGGCGGCGCGGGCCGACCGCTGCGCGATGCGGTGCGCCACAGCATATTTGCCGCCGCACACAGGCGCACGCGCGCACGTAAAAACTGGCTCGCCGGGCGGCTGGTGGTGCGCGGCCACATATATGTAGATGCGGGCGCGGCGCGCGCATTGGTCAAGGGGTCAAGCCTGCTCGCGGTCGGTGTAACCGGGCTAGAGGGCCGGTTCCAACGCGGCGATGTGGTTGATGTTATCACCGCCGACAAACAGATTATCGCACGCGGGCTTGCCGAATATGATGCTGGCGATGCCCTGCGCATCATCGGTATCGCCAGCGAGGCGCAGGGGGCGATTTTGGGCTATGCACCGCGCAGCGCGATCATCCACCGCGACCATCTGGTGTTGCTGTGAGCGGGCCAGCACCCAAGATTGCCATCACTGGTGCGACCGGCTTTGTTGGCCAGCATGTGCGCACCGCCGCCGCCGCGCGTGGCTGGCCCGTCCGCGCGCTGACCCGCCAGCCACACACGGGTGACGACGCCGTCCAGTGGGTGACCGGCACGCTCGATGATGCGGATGCGCTCGACCAGCTATGCGCGGGTGCGGACGCGCTGCTCCACATCGCAGGCGCGGTCAATGTACCGAGCCGAGCAGCCTTTGCCCATGCCAATGTTGCCGGGACACAGGCGGTCATCGACGCAGCAAAACGCGCGAATATTCGCCGCTTTGTCCATGTGTCGAGCCTTGCCGCACGGGAACCGGCGCTGTCCAACTATGGCTGGTCCAAGGCGGGGGCGGAGGATGCGGTGCAGCAAAGCGCGCTCGACTGGCTGATTGTCCGCCCGCCGGGCGTCTTTGGCTCCCATGACAAAGATGTGCTCGAGATGTTCAAAATGGCGCGGCGTGGCTTTATGCTGTTGCCGCCAGCGGGCCGCGGTTCGTGGATTTATGCGCCCGACCTTGCCGCACTGTTACTCAATTGTGTCGTTGCTGGGCCATCGGGCGCAATTTTGGAACCCGACGATGGCGCAAGCGCCACCCATGTCGATTTTGCCCGGGCGATTGGCGTGGCGGTGGACCGCCCCAACCCCGTCACCATTTCCGCGCCGCGCCCGCTGCTATGGCTCGCCGCGCGCGCCGACCGGCTGGTGCGCGGGGATTTGGCAAAGCTGACCCCCGACCGCGCCCGATATATGGCGCATCCCAATTGGGCGGCTGACCCGGCGCGCGCACCCGACCCCGCCCTGTGGCAGGCGACCACCCCGCGCGCCGATGCCCTGCGCGCGACGCATGACTGGTATGCAGAAAATGGCGCTTACGGCTGACCGATCCAGCCCAGCATCTGGAGCGCGAAGGCAGCAAAGCTGCACGTCAGCCCGACGATGAAGATGCGATAGGCGATGGCAAGATAGCGATATTTGCGCCGTGCCAGCATCGACCCATTTTGGTGGATATCGCGCAGCATCGTGGCCAGAAAATCTTCATCCCGGCGACAACGCGCCAAAATATTTTCGATAAAATCCGCCTCGCTCATTTGCGAAAAAACACCAAAGAACAATATATTGGCATTTGGCTCCAAGGGCTTGTCGAGCATGGTTTGCGCGGGCGCGACACGCGGCAATACCGCTGCAACCGCAAATAGGGCCGAAAGAAATGCGAACAGCGCCAATATGCCAAGCGCAATCGGGAAGTTGGTGCGCGACGCCTGACCAATCGACACGGTAAAGACGACAAAGGTCGCCCCCATCAAAATCGATGCCTTTTGATCGGCCATCTGGCTCAACGTCATTGTCATCTGCATCGCGGTGCGCACCAGATGGATGCTGTTGGGCGGAAAGGGCGGGCTAGTCGGCGGGCTGGCCGGTTGCACCGCCCCTTGCTGCGCCGCAGTCCCCCCATTTTTAAGCGCGGACCTTTTCGGTGCGCTTGCCTTCGTCGCTGTCATGACGGTCAAGCTGCCACGATGTTTGCGCCGGGGCAACGGCAATTTAGCCCAATATTAAGGCATATATCCTAGGCACGCGACAAATCTTGGGGGCAAGATCGTGCACCAGCAAAAGATAGAGGCTGCGCAAGAAGGTGATGCTGCATTGGCGGCAGCCTATCCATTGCGTGGCGCACGCCTGTCGCACGGTTTGGCGCACCACCCCCTGCTCCAGCTTGCCGCGCTCGCCGATGCCGCGCTCGCCATGCAGGACGCGCATGTCGAATGCCGGACGAGCGCGACGGCGGGCTTTACCGACAGCGGGGCCGACAAACGCACGCTGATGCGCCAGATATTGGACGGCAGCGTCGATGGCTGGCTGATGCTGCGTTTTGCCGATCAGGTCGGTGCCTATCGCGACCTTTTGGCAGACACGCTGGCCAGCTATGCGCATATCATCGAACCGGTCACCGGCCCGATGCGCGATCCCAAGGCCTTTATCTTTCTATCGTCCGACCAGACGGTCACCCCGCTCCACATCGACCCCACCTATAATATTTTATTCCAGATTGCCGGCCGCAAGATTTTTTCGACCTATCCGCTCGCCCCGCCGGTGGTCACCCCTGCGATGGAGGAGGGGTTTCACAGCCGGGGGGACAATCTGCTGCCATGGCATGCGGATATTGCGGCGCTCGGCAGCGATGAACGGCTGGAGCCGGGCGACGCATTGTTCGTGCCGCATAAATTGCCGCACCGTGTCGCCGTCGTCGGCGGGCTGTCCATATCCATATCGATGACTTGGAAATCGGACTGGAGCATGGCCGAAGGGGCGGCGCACCGTGCCAATGCCCGGCTGCGCCAATGGGGGTGGAACCCGCCGCCGGTCGCGCGCTGGCCCAAAACATCGCGCTTTCGCGCCATGGCTGCGCGGATTTTGGAACGGTGATACCATTGGCCCATGGTGCGCGACACTCCACGGGGGTGACGCTGCTGCGCGCGGACGCGCTGTCGATTGCCGATCAAATCGCATGGGCCGAACTGAGCCAGAGCGCGGCGGCCGATTCAATTTATGCCGCTGACTGGTTTGTCCGCCCCATATTGCGCCATTTTGACGCGGATGGCGCCAACCAATTATGTATCGTCCATGGCAAAGATGGCGCATGGAATGGGGTGGCCATTTTGGCCCCGCATCGCCGCTTTGGCCGCATCGGCGCGCGCCACATGCGCAGCCTGGCCAACGCCAATCGCTTCATGGGGGTGCCGCTGGTGCGCCCGGGATGTGAAGCGGATTTTTGGGCTGCCTTGCTCTGCCATGTCGATGCACGGCGGGATGATTTTGCGCTCTATTTGCGCGCCATGCCCACCGACCATCGCGTGACGCGCGCGTTAGATGCGCTCTGCCACGCCACCCGTCGCGCACGCCATATTGTCGCGTCGCACCGGCGTGCGGCGATCGATTCCAGCCTGTCGGGTGAGGCATATTGGACGGCCAATCTGTCCAAAAACCGGCGCAACCGACTTGCCGCGCTGGAACGGCAATTGGCGCGCGACCATGGGCCGATACGCGTGGAGCGGGCGCAAAGCCACGCCGATATGGCGCGCTGGACCAGCGATTTTTTGATGCTCGAAGCATCGGGTTGGAAGGGGCGGGGGGCATCCGCACTCGCCGCCGCACACGACAGCCGCCAGCTCTTTGAAAGTGTCGTCGCCAGCGCCTTTGCCGAGGGGCAGATTGTCTGTCTCTCGCTCTATGCCGGGGATAATTTGGTCGCCATGACCAGCTATTTCGTCGGAGCGGCCCGGCACTATTATGGCTTCAAAACCGCCTTTGACGAAGACTATGCGCGCTTTGCCCCCGGTCTCATTCTGCTGCGCCATCTTATGGCCTGCATGGATGGCAAGGCGCATGTCCGTTTTGATTCCTGCGCAACCCCGCACGACCAGACGCTGTGCCATATGTGGCGCGAACAGCGGGAGATTTGCGACATTGCCATCGCGCGCAGCGGTTGGCGCGGGCGTGCGCGTTTTGCCTATATCCTCAGCCTAGGGCATATTTGGCACCGGCTAAAATCGCTCGGCCGCTAATCGTTTGCGGCCCCAAAAGCGCCATTTTCGCTTGCCATAGCCCCGAGGCAGCGGGCAAAAGCCCAGACAGGTTTTTCGGGGACAAATTGATGAGCGACCGTGCGCAGATTTCCGCCGCCATTTTGGGGCACATCGCCGATTTCAACAAGAAAGACATAGCGCTCAGCGATGCGACGAGCTTTGTCGCCGACTTGGAATGGGACAGTTTGACGGTGATGGATTTCGTCGCGGCGGTCGAAGATGAATTCGACATCGTCATTTCGATGAACATGCAGGCCGAAATTGAAAATATCGGCCAGTTGGTCGACGCGGTGACGACGCTGGTCGCCGCCAAATGAGCGATCTTTTTTCGAAATTTGACCCGATCATCGATATCAGGGCCAATTTGCTCGCCACAGGCGTTACCGACCCATTTTCGCTGGTGATGGAAAAAGTCCTCTCCCCCACCGAAGCGATTTGCAACGGGCGCGAGACGATCTTGCTCGGCACCTATAATTATATGGGGATGACATTTGACGCAGATGTCATCGCCGCAGGCAAACAGGCGCTCGACGATTTTGGCAGCGGCACGACCGGCAGCCGCGTGCTCAACGGCACCTATGCCGGGCATCGCGCGGTGGAGGATGCGCTCAGGCAATTTTATGACTGCCAGCATGCGATGGTCTTTTCGACCGGATATCAGGCCAATTTGGGCATAATTTCGACGATCGCCGGCAAGGGGGATTATATCATCCTCGACATCGACAGCCATGCCAGCATTTGGGATGGTTGCGCGATGGGCAAGGCCGAAACCGTGCCCTTCAAACATAATGATATAGAGGCGATGGACAAAAGGCTGGGCCGCCTGCCCGCCGATGCGGGTAAATTGGTGGTGCTGGAGGGCGTCTATTCGATGCTCGGCGACATCGCGCCGCTCAAGGAAATGGTTGCGGTCGCCAAAAAACATGGCGCGATGGTGCTAGTCGATGAAGCGCATTCGATGGGCTTTATCGGCGAACATGGGCGCGGCGTCGCCGAAGCGGCGGGCGTCATCGATGATGTGGATTTCATCATCGGCACTTTTTCGAAAAGCGTGGGCACCGTCGGTGGTTTTTGCGTGTCCAACCACCCGAAGTTTGAAGTGCTGCGCCTCGTCTGTCGGCCCTATGTCTTTACCGCATCGCTACCGCCCAGCGTCGTCGCGACCGCCGCGACGAGCATCCGCAAATTGATGCACGGGTCGAACAAGCGTGCGCATCTGTGGGAAAATAGCAAGCGGCTGCACGCTGGTTTGCGCGAACTTGGCTTTCAATTGGGCACCGAAACCCCGCAAAGCGCGATTATCGCGGTCATCATGCCCGACCTCGAACCCGGCGCGATGATGTGGGAAGCGCTGTTGCAAGAGGGGTTGTACGTCAACCTTGCCCGCCCGCCCGCGACCCCTGCTGGTATGACCTTGCTGCGCTGTTCGCTGTGCGCCGAACATTCGAGCGAACAGGTGGAAGAAATTTTACGCCGCTTTGAACGCGCGGGCAAAAAGGTCGGGATTATCTAAAGCGCGTCGTCGGCGCGGTCCGCCGCCACGCCAGCGCCGTCCCCATCGGGCGTCGTGGTGGGTAACCGCGCATAAAGCGCGCGAACCAGCGCGACATTGACGATGGCGAGCAGCCCCAAAATGCCAAAGCCAATCGCCAGCCCCGCCGCCAGTCGCGGCATGGTGCCAAACTTGCCCCACAGCATCGCGCCGCTCGCCAACGCCAAAAACAGCCAGCCGATGCGCCGCGCACCTTCGATGAATGGGGGTTCACCCCGGTTAGGCATCTGGGGCATCCGGGGCGTAGGGGGCGGCAAATGGGGGTCGGCCATCGCCCTGCCATAGCCGCTGCCCCGCCTGTGCAAAAGGGGGCTTGATCTACATCAATGTCGAAGCGCGATGACGCGACCGATAATTTGACATATCATATGTCAATTATGATTCGTGCTGCCATTTCCGATGGATGGGGAGAATATCTGTCATGACCAACGCCGCCGCTATCGCGCAAAATGCCGACGCCATGCATGTCGATGTCCTGATCGTCGGCGCGGGGATTTCGGGCATAGGTTCAGCATGGCATTTGCAAAACCAATGCCCCGACAAAAGCTATGTCATTTTGGAAAGCAAGGCGACATTTGGCGGCACATGGGACACGCATAAATACCCCGGCGTGCGGTCGGACAGCGACCTTTATACCTTTGGCTATCGTTTCAAACCATGGGTTGGCGCGCCGGTGGCCAGCGGAGCGGAGATACTCAAATATCTGGGCGAGGTGATCGACGAAAACGGCATCGCCCCGCATATTCGCTATGGCCACCGCATCCATCGCTGCCACTGGTCGAGCAGCGAGAATCTGTGGCATGTCGAGGCAGTCGATGCCGATGGCCAAGCGGCACATTTCACCTGCAATTTCCTGTGGATGTGCCAGGGCTATTATGACCATGACAATCCCTACACCCCCGATTGGCCGGGCCGCGCCGATTATAAGGGTTTGTTCGTCCACGCCCAAAAATGGGACCCGGCAACCGACTATGCCGGCAAGCGCGTGCTGGTGATCGGGTCAGGCGCCACCGCCGCCACCGTCGTTCCGGCCTTTGCCGAAAAGGCAGCGCATGTAACGATGCTCCAGCGATCCCCCACCTATTTTTTCTGTAGCCCCAACCGCAACGAATTGGCCGACCGCCTGCGTGAAGTGGGGATAGATGAACCGACCGTCCACCGCGTGGTGCGCGCACAGATCATGCATGATCAAAATTTGATGACCCAGCGCTGCCAGAGCGAACCCGATGTGGTGGTAGAGGAATTGCGCGCGCTGATCCGCCAATATGGCGGCGAAGATTTTGCCTTTGAACCGCATTTCACCCCCAAATATCGGGTGTGGCAACAGCGGCTCGCCTTTTGCCCAGAGGGTGACATATTCCAGCACGCTGCCGCCGGGCGGGTCAGTGTCGTCACCGACGAAATTGACCATTTCACCGCGACCGGGCTTGTTACCAAGGATGGCACGGTAATTGATGCGGACATCATCATCGCGGCGACCGGATTTAACTTGCTGATGATGGGCGGGATCGATTTCAGCGTCGATGGCAAGCCGGTCGATTGGCATGAAAGCATCAATTATCGTGGCGCGATGATGACCGGCGTCCCCAATCTGGCCTGGGTGATGGGTTATTTCCGCGCCAGTTGGACGCTGCGCGTTGATATGATGGGTGATTTTGTCACCCGACTGCTCAACCATATGGACAGCATGGGTGCCAGCCGGGTCGATGTCGCGCTGCGTGCAGAGGATAGCGGTATGGCGATACTGCCGTGGATTGAGGCAGAAAATTTCAACCCCGGCTATCTGATGCGCGGGCTCGATAAATTACCCCGGCGCGGCGACAAGCCCGAATGGCGGCATAATCAGGATTATTGGGCCGAACGCGATGCATTCCCCAAAATCAATCTGGACGGGGATGAATTTGTCTATGACCGGGGGCAGCGCCGGGCAGAGGCCGCCGAATAGGGCGATAAAGCGGCGCACCCATCAGGCAGCGCGCGCACAAATCGGTCAATTGGCAATTGCCCGTTAAGCTTTGACGCGGCAGGATGGGCGGGTGTCAAAATGCCGCCCGCCCCTGACTGCGCTGTTGCACGCCAGCACAATCGCCATCAGCCTTGGCATTGCTAGTCCAATCCAGGCTGCCACTGACCCCGCCAGCGATGCGTCGCCCACGGCGGCGTCTGATATATTGTTGGTGCATGTCGGCGATGGCGAAATGCGCGATGCGACGTTGAGCAGTGCGGATAGCGCCGCCGCACAACCAACGGTCTTGACCGGCGGACAAGGTGACGATGCCCGCCGCGTCCCGCGCGATTACCTCGGCATCGGTATCGGCATAATTTCGGTTCCCGATTATAATGGGTCGAACAGCCGCCGCCGCATCCCCGGCGGGCTGATCCGCGCGCGGGTTTCCGGCTATTCCATATCCTCACGCGGAACCAATTTGCAGGTCGACCTGCTGCGCCAGATTCGCGGCGCCGACACCGACTGGAAATTGGGCCCGATCATCAATTTACGTTCTGACCGCACGCGCAGTGTGCATGACCCCATCGTTGCGCTGCTCGGTGAACGTGACACGGCGATAGAGGCGGGGCTTTTCGCCGGCGTCAGCCACCGGGGTGTCATTACCAGTGCCTATGACCAATTGGGCGCGCGCATCACCTTTTTACAAGATGTCAGCGGCGAACATGGCAGCTGGATTTTGTCGCCGACGATTGATTATGGCACCCCTTTGTCGCGCCAAACCTTTGTTGGCCTGTCGGCGTCGGTCAATATTTATGGACCGGGATTTGGGGCGCATTATTTCGACATTGATGCGGCGGGTGCGGCGCGCAGCGGCCTGCCCACCTACGACCGGGCGGGGGCGCATGTGACGTTGGGCAAGGCGACATTTGGCGTCGCGCTCGCCCATGCGATTGCAGGCGACTTGCGCCAAGGATTGCTAATCGTCGGCGGCGCGCAATATGGGCGGCTGATGGGCAGCTATGCCGACAGCCCGATTGTCGCGACGCGCGGCGATGCCGATCAATGGATCGGCGGGCTCGGCCTCGCCTATCAATTCTGACGTCTGTACCGCCCCACACTAACTATATGGTAAATATTGGGCGCTATCCACGCACCCTAGCTGGGGAGCGTGAGGACAGCATATGTTTCAACCGGCCGCCCGTCATTTTGCCCGCGTACAACGCGTCGGCAACGCCCGTCTGGGCGAAATCCTTGGCGCCTTTTCCTATGCGCTCGACCTGACCGAGGGGCAGCCCGCCGGGCACAGCATCCGCGCGGCGTGGATCGGCGTCCAATTGGGGATAGCCGCAGGGCTGGAGGGGCAAGAGCTTGCCGACTGCCTCTATGCCACCTTGCTCAAGGATCTCGGTTGTTCGAGCAATGCAGCGCGCGTTGCCGAATTATTCGTCGGCGATGACCGCACGCTCAAACAAGGTTTCAAGTTGATCGGCCCCGATGGCGCGGATTTCCTGCGCTTTGTCGAGGAAGAGGTTGGCCGCCGCGAAAGCGAAGCCGTGCGCAGCGCGGCGCGCGACCATCTGCTCACCCATGCCGCGCCAATCCTGACCGGTTTCATCCATACACGCTGCACGCAGGGGGCAACGATTGCCCGGCGGCTGCGTTTTTCGGAAAATGTGGCCACGGCGATTGCCAGCCTAGATGAACATTGGGACGGTTCCGGAATGCCGCGCGGGCTTGCCGGCAACGCCATCCCCCTCTTGTCGCGCATCGCGCTGATCGCGCAGGTTGCCGATGTTTTCTATATGGCCGAAGGGGCGAGCCGCGCGCTTGCCGAGGTAAAGGCACGCGCCGACACCTGGTTCGACCCCTATTTGGTCAGCCTGTTCGTGCATATCGCGGGCAAGCCACAATTTTGGGCCGAAGTTGGGGCAATCCATATCGAAAAATCGCTCTTCGCGCTCGAACCTGCGCAATGCACCGTCGCGGTGGATGAGGATTATCTCGACGATATTGCCATGGCCTTTGGGCAGGTGATCGACGCCAAAAGCCCCTATACCGGCGGGCATAGCAACCGGGTTGCCTTTTTCACCGACCGGCTGGGCGAATTGCTCGGCATCCCGGCGGAGGAACGCCGCCCCTTGGTGCGCGGCGCGGCGCTGCACGACATTGGCAAATTGGGGGTGAGCAACCGCATCCTCGACAAGGCCGGGCCGCTTGATGATGAAGAATGGCAGGAAATGAAGCGCCATGCCGGGCTCAGCCGCGACATTTTGGCGCGCGTCGGCGTCATGCGGTCGATGGCGATGATGGCCGGGTCACACCATGAACGGCTCGACGGCACGGGCTATCCTTTGGGGCTGGACGCCCGCACGCTCAGCCTCGAAACGCGGATCATTTCGGTGGCGGATTATTTCGACGCCATCACCTCGCCCCGCCCCTATCGCGCGGCGATGCCGGTCGATGCCGCGCTGACGGTGATGGCAAAGGATGTGGGGAGCGCGATTGACGGCGATGTTTTTGCCGCGCTGCAGACGATGGTAGCAGATGGCATCCCCGAACAACCGCTGCCCAAACTGCCCGAGATGCTGAACGGCTGACGCCGCCATTTTTGCGACATATCAAAGCATCAATGTGCCGTTGGTTTAGCTTTGCCCCCTGCCACTTGGGGGCGATGCCATGGACGGCGCGATGATTTTTCACGACGCAACCGCGACCAAGCGGCGCTGGCTGGCCGCCGCCCATTATCTATTCCCCGGCTATTTCGCTTTGGTCATGGCAACCGGGGTCATCGCCATTGCCGCCAAATTGCTCCACCTGCCCTATGTCCCGCGCCTGTTACTGGGTGTGAACTGGATTGCTTACCCGCTGCTGTGGATGCTGACCTTGACCCGCGCCATCGCCTTTCGCGGTGATTTGTTGCGCGACATGTCTGACCATCAGCGCGCGCCCGGTTTCTTTACCATCGTTGCCGGGACGGCGGTGTTTGGCACCCAAAATCTGTTGGTTGCGGGCTGGCATGGGGTGGCGAATGCGCTCTGGTGGACAGCGCTCGGCCTGTGGCTCGCCATCATGTATGGCTTTTTCACCGCGGTAACGGTGCGCGCGCGCAAGCCGACGCTGGCGGCGGGGATCAATGGGGCATGGCTGATCGCCGCGGTGGCGACGCAATCGCTCGTCGTGTTGCGCGCCGCGCTCGGCACCGCTGACCCGCCGCTGCAATTTCTGGCGATGCTGTTTTTCCTGATCGGCGCGATGCTCTACCTCGCGATCATTCCGCTGATTTTTTACCGGTTGACCTTTGTGCGGATGAGCGCGGGGGATTTCGGCCCACCCTATTGGATCAATATGGGTGCGGTGGCGATTTCAACGCTGGCCGGGGTTTCGTTGATCGACCGGGCGGGCCAATGGCCGTTGCTCGCCGCCTGTTTGCCCTTCATCCATGGCTTTACGCTGTTTTTCTGGGCGATTGCGACATGGTGGATACCCTTTCTCTTTGCCCTGATGCTTTGGCGCTATGGCTGGCAGCGCGACCCGCTGCGTTATGAACCCGCCTTTTGGGGGATGGTCTTTCCCTTGGGCATGTACACCACCGCCACCTACCGGCTGGCGCACAGCTTTGGCCTTGGCTTTCTGTTGCCGCTGCCCGGCATCCTTATCTATGTCGCACTCGGCGCCTGGCTGGTCACCATGGCCGGATTGCTCCGCCAGATCTGGCGCGGCAGGCAAAGCTAGACTTCGCCCGGCACCCGCCCTATCATCCCCCCTTCCCCGGGGAGCCATGCGGCTGAGAGGCGGGCGTAGCGCCCCCGCGACCCGTTGAACCTGATCCCGTTCACACGGGCGGAGGGAGCGGGCCATTTGGAAACCCCCCGCATCCCTTTGTGTTGAGACAAAGGAAGCGAGCATGGCCGAACGTCCCGACCGCAATGATGCGCAAAAGGGTAATCCACCGCAGGTGACAACCGGCCCCATTCGCGGCAGCCGCAAAATCCATGTCGGGCCGCACCGGGTGGCGATGCGCGAAATAATGCTCGAACCGTCGAGCGGGGAGCCGCCGGTGCGCGTTTATGACACGTCCGGCCCCTACACCGACGCCAATGCCCGGATCGACATCCAGCGCGGGCTTGCCGAACTGCGCCGCCCATGGGTGCTCGCCCGCGGCGATGTGGAGGAAAAGCAACAGCGCACGCTGCGCCCCGAAGATAATGGGCAGCTCGGCCCCGACCGTTCGGGCGGCGTTGAACCCTTTCCCCATGTGCGCCAGCGTGTGCTGCGCGCGCGTGCCGGCGCGAATGTCAGCCAGATGCATTATGCGCGCAAAGGCATCATCACGCCCGAAATGGAATATGTGGCGGAACGCGAAAACCTCGGCCGGGCGCGGCTCGCCGAATATGTCCGCGACGGCGAAAGCTTTGGCGCGGTCATCCCCGATTTTGTGACCCCCGAATTTGTCCGTGACGAAGTGGCGCGCGGGCGGGCGATCATCCCCAGCAACATCAACCACCCCGAAAGCGAACCGATGGCGATCGGGCGCAATTTCCTGGTCAAGATCAACGCCAATATCGGCAATAGTGCGGTCGCATCCGACGTTGCATCCGAAGTGGACAAGATGGTTTGGGCGATCCGCTGGGGTGCTGACACCGTCATGGACCTATCGACCGGGCGCAACATCCATGACACGCGCGAATGGATCATCCGCAATTCGCCCGTCCCGATCGGCACGGTGCCCATTTATCAGGCGCTCGAAAAAGTCGGCGGCATTGCCGAGGAACTGACGTGGGAGATTTTCCGCGACACGTTGATCGAACAGGCCGAACAGGGGGTGGATTATTTCACCATCCATGCGGGCGTCCGCCTGCCCTATGTCCCGCTCGCCGCCAAGCGGGTTACCGGCATCGTCAGCCGGGGTGGCAGCATCATGGCCAAATGGTGCCTCGCCCACCACCGGGAAAGCTTTCTCTACGAACGTTTCGACGAAATCACCGAAATCATGCAGGCCTATGACGTCGCCTACAGCCTCGGCGATGGCCTTCGCCCCGGCAGCATCGCCGATGCGAATGATGAGGCGCAATTTGCCGAGCTTTATACGCTGGGTGAACTCACCAAGCGCGCTTGGGCGCAGGATGTGCAGGTGATGATAGAAGGGCCGGGCCATGTCCCGATGCACAAGATCAAGGAAAATATGGACAAGCAATTGGCCGTGTGCGGCGAAGCGCCCTTTTACACGCTAGGGCCGCTCACCACCGATATTGCGCCGGGCTATGACCATATCACCAGCGGCATCGGCGCGGCGATGATCGGTTGGTATGGCACCGCCATGCTTTGTTATGTGACGCCCAAGGAACATTTGGGCCTGCCCGACCGTGACGATGTCAAGGTCGGCGTCGTCACATACAAACTCGCCGCCCATGCCGCCGACCTTGCCAAGGGGCATCCGGCCGCCAAGCTGCGCGATGATGCGCTGTCGCGCGCGCGCTTTGAGTTTCGCTGGCGCGACCAGTTCAACCTGTCGCTCGACCCCGATACGGCGGAGCAGTATCATGACCAGACGCTGCCGGCCGAAGGGGCCAAATCGGCGCATTTCTGTTCGATGTGCGGGCCAAAATTCTGCAGCATGAAGATTAGTCAGGAAGTGCGCGATTTTGCCAAGCTGCAAAATCAGGGTGCCGACAGCTTCATCGCCGCCGAAGAAGCCGAAAAGGGCATGGCGGAAATGAGCGCCGTCTATGAGGAAAAGGGCCGCGAACTCTATATGGGCGCGGGTGGGCGCGAACACGACTGACGCCGCACCGGGCGGAGAAAGGATGAAAGCCCATGCCAACCCTGCTCCGCCTTAACGGCTTTCGCTTCTATTTCTACAGCCACGAACCGAACGAGCCGCCGCACGTCCACATCGACCGGGGCGAGGCGACAATCAAAATCTGGCTGGGCAGCCTCGAAGTTGCCAAGAGCCGGGGCTTTCGCGCGCACGAGATTTCTGGCATCATTGCGACGACAGCCGAACATCGCGCGATGTTGATGGAGAAGTGGCATGAATATTTCGGCTAGAATTACCGACGAGCGTGTCCTCGACGTGCGCTTTGACGATCACAGCCTGATTGTCGATCTGATGGACGGCCGCACCATCTCCGTGCCCCTCGCCTGGTACCCGCGCTTGGCGGGCGCCACCCCCGAACAGCGCGCGCATTGGGAAAAATGCGGTGGCGGCTATGGCATCCACTGGCCCGACGTGGACGAGGATTTGAGCACCGAAGGGTTGCTCAGAGGCTCGCCTGCGGCAAGGGCGGCGTGAATTTGGGGGGTGTTGCAACTGTCCCCGTAATTCCGAGAAAGGCATGGCCGAAAAGAGCCAAGTCTCTGAGGAAATGGGCCGCGAACTCTATATGGGCGCGGGTGATCGGGAACGGGATTGAGAGCCATCGGATGGTCAAGGGATGACCGTTGAATATTACGCGATATTAGTGGAGAAATGGCATGAACATTTCGGCAAGACTCACAGCGGTATGCGCGGTTTGAAATTAAGGGTAGTTTCACATGTCGCTGCACTTCGGAATGGCGTGCTGAGATTGAAACCAGCGTCAAGAGAGTCTAATGTTCCCTCAATGTTCTAGGAGGGTGCAATGGAACCGCAAGTCTTTGGCGACGACCACACGCGGCGGAAGCTGGAAACTGTCGAAAAATACCTCGTCGCCTATACGACCGCTCTCAAAAAGCAGGACTTTGAGCTGTGGTACATAGATGCATGTGCGGGATCTGGCTCATCGATCCCGCGCTCTGCCTTGACGACCCCAACCAATCAAAATGGCCTAGGCTTGATGGAGATAGATGATTCAATCCTCGACACTGACCAGATTATCGTTGGATCCGCCATCCGTGCGTTGGGAATAGACACCCCATTTGATCAATATCGCTTCAACGATGTCAAAAGATCAAACGTCATCGCCTTAAAATCTCATATTCAAACGAACTTTCCCCATCTTGAGGATAGGGTTTCGATAACTCGATGCGATGCTAACGAGATGCTTTGCGATATGTGCGATCAAATCGATTGGCGTCGCTCTAGAGCGGTCGTGTTTATTGATCCATTTGGACTGCAAATCAAATATTCAACTCTCCAGAGGCTAGCGCAAACAAGGGCGGTCGACCTATGGTATCTTGCCCCTGTCTTTGCAATGTATAGACAAATCCGGGGAGACGGCGCGGTTCTCGACGACGGCGGAAAAAGCGTGGACGAAGCGCTTGGCACGGAGGAGTGGCGTCACGTCGTCGCAATCGAAGAAAAAGGACAGATTGACCTGTTCGGTAGGCAAAATGTGGTTTCCAAACGTGCAGTCGATGTGGCGTGGTTTGAGAAGATCGTAAAAGATCGCCTAAAATTGGCATTTGATGACCAGGTGGTCGATGAGGTTTTGCCACTCGGGAGAAACGGCCAACACGCATTTTCGTTAATGTTTGCTTGGGCCAACCCAAGCGACAAAGCAAAACTCGCGGCAAAGCTGGCGCGGGCGGTACTAAAATAATGGCCGGAAATTCTGAAATCGAGTGGACAGACGTAACTTGGAATCCGGTCGCCGGGTGCTCAATTGCATCGAGCGGTTGCACCAATTGTTACGCCATGAGGATGGCCGCACGTCTTCAAGCGATGGGCCATCCAAAATATAAGGGCACCACCCGAAAAAGCGGTGGACGCTATGTCTGGACGGGTCGAGTGAATATCGATGAGGGAAGCCTTTATGCACCCGCTGAATGGAGAAAACCGAAGCGCATTTTTGTGAACTCTATGGCAGACCTCTTCCATCAGGACGTGCCAGATCATTTTATCAAACGCGTTTGGGAGGTGATGTTATCCTGTCCCCAACATCATTTTCAGGTGCTGACGAAGCGACCAGGTCGCATGGCGGATATGTTTGCATCCGGTTCTCTCAAAAATATCGTCAACGTATGGGTGGGGACATCTGTGGAAAGCGCAGAATTTTCCGATCGCGTAGAACAACTAAAACGGATCAAAGATTCTACCTTATTCATTTCGTTCGAGCCACTGATAGGCAGGATTGCTGAAATAGATCTTCGCGGAGTTCATTGGGCTATTGTCGGTGGTGAGTCCGGACCTCGATCACGGCCAATGGAAGAAGAATGGGTCGAAAGACTTTTCCACATATGCCGGCGCGACGACGTGGCATTTTTCTTCAAGCAATGGGGTGGGAGGAACAAGAAGGCGGCAGGCCGCGAATTTAACGGTCGAACCTACGACGAGTATCCTTTGGAACTAGAACCCTGAACTCAGATTACGAAATACGATGGCGATGCGTAAAAAGCCCATTCGCGATGGCTTGTGATCCGGAAGATTGTGGACTCTGAAACAAGGTCTGGGCGACGAAGAAATATATGGCGCGGAGGTCGCGGAGAATGGAAGGCGGGGCGCGCAGCGAAGGATGCCCTTTACCTCCGCGATCTTTGCGGCTCCGCGTGAATCGGATTCACAGCTACCCCGCCGCTATTGCGCCCGTCGCCAACCCCATAGGCTGAGAGCCAACATCATCACATTGGCGCCAAAGTCGAGCATCATCCAGCGGTTGAACATCGGCACTTTGAACAAAAACCAATAGTTGAAGGCGAAAAAGGGCAGGAGCGCGATCGCATAGACGCCAAATGTCGTGCGCGTCCAACGGCTAAACCAGATGAACAGGCCGCCGAGCACCGCCTGCGCCCCGAAACAACCGATGAGCAATGCGCTGGTCGGCGATATATGCTGATAGGGCGGGTTGAGCGTCAACCGCTCCACCATATGCGGGGTGAGCAAACACCATAGGCCAAGCGTCAGATAGGGGACGGCGATCAGCCGCTGGATATAAAGCGCGCGCATCGCCGACCCATAGCAGCGCCGGTCAGTGCAGGCCATAATCTGTGATGGCAACGAAAATGGGGGTGGCCGTTAAGCGCGGTCCCCTGCGCCATAATGCCACCCCCTCGGCCCCTGCATTTACGCTGGCTGCCTTTATCCTGTCGCAAGCCGTTCGGCCCTGCGCCAATTTCGCCGCAATATTTGCCGGAAAAATATTACCGAAAAGTGTAACAAACTTAATTTCGCGTGCGGCGCAGCGACACCCCCGCCGCCCATAGGGCCAGCCAGATGATGAGCGGCTGGGCGGCAAGCCGTGGGATATGGTAGAGCGCGGGCAGCCCGGTGCCGTGCGATAAATCCTGCATCGCATGCTGAAAATTGGCCGGCCAAACGCACAGGGCATAAAGCGCCAGCCCCACCCCCGCCGCGCGGCGAAAGCGTGGCAACATCAACCCCAGCGCACCGGCGAGTTCGGCAACACCGGTCAGCGCGACGACCAGTTCGGGCGCGGGCACCCATGGCGGCATGATCGACAAAAAGGGGCGCGGGCTCCACAGGTGCAGCACCCCCGCCGCCCCATAGAATAGGATGAGGAAATAGCGGGCCGCGCGGCGCGGCAGGCTGTCGGTCGGGGGTGGGCTGTCGGGGGTCATCTGGCACAGCTTAGCGCGCCCACGCCCCCCATGCTACATCCATGCAAAGCGCGGCGCTTGGGCTGCATCGCTGGCGGCGTCCATCGCGTTCGATGCAACGACCACCCGGTCGCGCCCGCCATTTTTGGCCGCATATAGCGCCATGTCGGCGCGGCGCATCGCATCGCCCAGCCCCTCCCCGGCACAGAGCAGCGCAACCCCGATGCTGGTGGTAACCGGGGGCAGCGCATCTGGCGCATCGACATGTTGCAGGGCAATCGCCTGACGCAGGACATGGGCAAGCTGGGGCGCGGCATCCGCATGGTAATGGCGCAGCAGCACCGCCACTTCTTCGCCGCCCAAACGCACGATATGGCCAAAGCTGCCCGCACAATTGCGGATGGTTTGTGCCGCCGCGCGCAGCACGCCATCGCCCATCGCATGGCCGTGCGCGTCGTTGATCGCCTTGAAATGGTCGAGGTCGAGGATCATCACCGCGCCCAATTTTCCGCTGCCATCGCCATGCGCGCCCGCCAATTTGTCGAGCATATGGCGGTTGCCAAGCCCGGTCAGCGCATCGACCGTCGCGGTCCGGTGGTGGCGTTCGATAAGGTCAGCGGTAATCGCAAGGAGCAACAGCATCGCAGAGGCGAGCGCGATGATCCCCGATGTAAAATAAAATAGCGTCATATAGGGCGACCATGTCGGGTGCGCCGCATAGCCGTGGCCATAGTCCCACATAAAATAGAGGAGGAGGCGGCCGAGGTAACAGCCAAAGCTCGCCGCGACCACCCAGGCAATCGCCCGGTCAAACAGCCCACGGCGATGCCGCCAGATCATCGGCAGACCCATGGCGATAATCACCGCGCCGACCCCTTGGCTATTGGGCACGCGCACCCCGACGCGCGGCACGACAAAGGCGAAGAATAGGTTGATGGCCAACCCCAGCGCAAAGACCAGCCACACCCGGCGCGGCAGCCGTTCGCCATGGCGCAGCAAAAAGGCGTCGAGCGAATAATGGATAACCAGCCAATGGAGCGGCACGGCAAAGACAAAAAAGCCGGATGGAAACCAGTTGCGCTGCGTATCAATCAAAATGGCAATCAGCGCGATGGTAAAGGCGCGCGCGGCCATCGACGCGCTCGAACTATCGCGATGGGTGCGCGCCACATAGAAAAACACCGCAGCCAGCGCGAAATAGAGGATCGGCACGACCCAGAAAAAGATATGCGATTGGCCCACGCGCTTGGGCTTAGGCTGCCATGGTTAACAATGCGTCAAATCCATGCAAAGCGGCTGGGGCTGGTGACGCATTGCCTGCCCGGCGCATCGACATTTTCCAGCACAACCCGGTTGCGCCCGCCATTTTTCGCTGCATAGAGCGCGATATCGGCCCGCCGCAGCCCTTCGCCCAATATTTCATCCGCCGCCAGCCATGCAACGCCAATGCTGACGGTGATGGGCACAAGACCATCGCCGCTGCCGACATGTTGCAGCGCCAGCAACTGGCATAGCACATCGGCGAGTTGCGGCGCGGCATCGGCATGGTCGGCGCGCACCAGCACCGCAAGCTCTTCGCCGCCCAGTCGCACCATATGGCCAAAACTGCCCGCTGCCGACTGGATGGTCTGCGCGGCGGCGCGTAACACTGCATCGCCCATCGCATGGCCATGCGCATCATTGACCGATTTGAAATGATCGAGGTCGAGGATGAGGACAGCCCCCATGACGTCCGAACCATCCTTGTGCCGGTTGGCCGCCCGGTCGAGCGCGTGGCGGTTGCCCAGCCCGGTCAGCGCATCGACCATCGCGGTCTTATAATGGCGTTCGATAAGGTCGGCGGTAATTGCGAGGAGGAGGAGCATCGCACTCATCAACGCGACAATCCCCGATGTGAAGTAAAAGACGGTGGTAAAGGGCGTGGTGGGGAGGAGGGGGCTGCGCCCCGACCCATAGCCCCACAATAAAAAGAGCAGCAGGCGCACGACATAACAGACGAGGCTGATCAGCGCGACCCAGGCAATCGCCCGGTCGAACAGCCCCCGGCGATATCGCCACAGCGGCGGCACAGCGATGGCGATGAGCAGTGCGCCGACAATCTGGCTGACACTGGCGCGCACCCCGACATTGGGCAGGATGAAGGCAAAGATGAGGTTGACGATCACCCCAAATGCAAACAGCCACCATGCATGGCGCGGCATATGCTTGCCCTGCCGCAGCAAAAATGCCTCCAGCGTGCAGATGATCGCCAGCCAGTGGAGCGGCACGGCAAAACCGACAAGGCTGCGGGACAGCAAGCCATGCTGGGTTTCAACCAAGATGGAGGCGAGCGCGATGGCAAAGGCGCGCGCCGCCATCGCCGCGCTGGTCGATTCGCGGTTATTGCGCGCGACCAGATAAAAGACGACCGCCAGCGCCAGATAGAGGATGGGGATCACCCAAAAATAGATATTCACCCGTTCCATCGCCCAGCATATAGGCAATCATGGTTAAAAACTGGTCAAATCGCCGATTCCTGCGCCTTTGGCGGCGGAATCTTCCCATGCCATGGCAGCGGTAAAGCCGGGGCGCGCCATCAGATTATCCATCCATGCGCCAAGCCGGGGCGACAGATGTTCGCCAAGCCCAACCCGCCGGGCGAGGTAGAGCGCATAGCCCACCGCAATGTCGGCGATCGTAAAGCGTCCGGCGCATAAATAGTCGCGATCCGCCAGCCGCGCGTCAATTTTCTGCAAGCGCTTGGCAAACCATTCGCCATAGGCTTCGCCCGCCGCCGCCAGCCCACGGTCGCGTTCAAACAGGGCAAAGCGCATATAGACGGTCTGCGGAAAGGTCAGCGTGGCATCGGCATGGTGGAGGAAATCGAGGAAGGCCGCCCTGTCGGCTTCGCCCACCGCGACATGGAGCGTGCCCGCGCCATATTTTTCGGCCAGCCATTGGCAAATGGCGGAGGATTCGGTCATCAACACACCCTCCGCCTCCAGCGCCGGAACGGTGCCGAGCGGGTTGACGGCAAAATAGCTTTTGTCATGCGCGCGGGGCGGAAAGGGCAGCATGACCAGATCGACCGCATCGCACATGCCCAATTCGGCGAGCGTCCATGTAACGCGCAGCCCGCGCGATGCGGCACAGCTATAAAGGCGCATATATTCCCCCATCCAATCCTGTCGGCCACCCTATGCCGGTGCGCGGGCAAGGCAAGCCTTGCACCCGCCGCCGGGCGGGATAAGCAGGGCGTATAGGGCGTAGGGATTGCGGTCGGGATTGGGGTTAGGCGATGGGCAAGGACGCAAAATTGCTGGTGATTGACGCGGGGACCACATCGACCCGCGCGATGTTGTTCGATGCGCAGGGGCACTGTCATGGCGCCCATCAACGCGCCATCCGCCAATCTTACCCCGCCGATGGCTGGGTTGAACAGGATGCTGCCGAAATCTGGGCATCGACGCTGGCCTGTGCGCAGGCGATGGTCGCGCAGGCGGGCGGCGCGGCGCATATTTGCGCCATCGGCATCACCAACCAGCGCGAAACCGTGATATTCTGGGACAGGAACAGCGGCGAACCGCTCGCCCCGGCGATCGTCTGGCAGGACAGACGGACCGCCGATGCCTGCAACGCGCTGCGCGATGCGGGACAGGAGGCGGCGGTGCAGGCGAAAACCGGCCTCCTCCTCGACCCATATTTTTCGGCGAGCAAAATCGGCTGGGCGCTGCAAAATTGGCCACAACTGCGTGCGGCCGGCGACCGGTTGGCGGTGGGGACGGTTGAATCCTTCCTCCTCCACCGTTTGACCGGCGGGGCGCATCTGTCGGACGCCAGCAATGCATCGCGCACCATGCTGATGGACATCTACAACATGGGCTGGGATGCCGGGCTATGCGCCTTGTTCGACGTGCCAACCAGCATCCTCCCGCAAATTGTCGATTGCCACGGCCCGATCGGGCGCAGCCTGCCCGCATGGTTCGGCGCGCCGATTGCCATTTGCGGCGCGGCGGGCGACCAGCAGTCGGCGACCATCGGGCAAGGGTGCATCCACCCCGGCGATACCAAGGCGACCTATGGCACCGGGGCCTTCATCCTCACCAGCACCGGGCAGGCCGCGCCGCGCAGCCAGCACCGCTTGCTGACCACCATCCTTTATGCAGCGGGCGGCCAGCGCCACTATGCATTGGAAGGCAGCGTCTTTGTCGCCGGGGCGCTGATCCAATGGTTGCGCGACAGCCTCCACCTGCTCGGCAACGCGGCGGAGAGCGAAGGCTTGGCCCGCAGCGTTGCCGACAATGGCGGGGTCGTCTGTATCCCGGCGCTATCGGGGCTGGGCGCGCCGCATTGGCGCAGCGACGCGCGCGCCATGCTGAGCGGGATGAGCTTTGCGACCGGGCGCGCCCACATCATCCGCGCGGGGCTGGAGGCGATGGCCCACCAGACGCAGGATTTGGCTGCCGCCTTTGCCGGGGACGGCGCGCCGTGGCAGCGGTTGCAGATCGACGGGGGGATGAGCGCCAATGACTGGATGGCGCAGGATCTGGCCGATATTTTGGCCTTGCCGGTTGAACGGCCCGATTTTGTCGAGACCACCGCGCTGGGCGCGGCGATGCTGGCCGCAACCGGTGCCGGGCTTTACCCCGATTTGCCGAGCGCCACCGCCGCGATGCAGGGCGAACGCCGCCGCTTTGTCGCGCAGATGGACGACGCCACCCGCACCCGCCGCATCGACCAATGGCAAAGGGCGATGACGCGGGTGTTGGGATAGGGGGCATGCCTTTTTGGCACAGTGTTGGTGACCCTACGGGAGGTGTTACTGTCTTCCACATTCGCCAAATAGGCCCAGAAATCAGTCATTCGCTAAATGGCCATGCAGCAAATGGTGTAGCAAACCCATCGTGGTTACCCCGGATGATGTGCAGGCCTTGGCGGAAATCTGCCATTTATCTATCCTATTCATGACGGTCGGCGTGCGTTAGTCTTTGTCGATGAGCAAAATATTGATTCCGTCACATGGCGCATCTGACTGGCAACAATTTCTCGCGCAGCCGGAACGCCAGTGGGTAACTGGCTATAGTGCCAGAACCATCGCCCATTCGTGGGAAGCACAGGCAGATTGGCCGCCCGAGGTTGCATCGATCCTTTACAAGGCGCTGGGGCCTACTTCCTTGCTTCTCGCCATCCCCGAACACAAAACCCCGCTCCCCGGCGGTCGGAGAGAGAGCCAATCCGATGTATTTGCCCTAGGCAGACACAATAGCGGACTTGTTGCCTGCACCATTGAAGGCAAGGTCAACGAAGCCTTCGGCCCTACGGTGGCGGAGCAGATGAAGGAAGCCTCGTCAGGCAAGCGGGAGCGGCTGAACTTCCTTTGCGGGGCGCTGGGAATAGATGGGTGCCCCGACCATATCCACTACCAGCTATTGCACCGGACGGTGTCGGCATTGATTGAGGCGGAACGCTTTGCCGCGCGCGATGCCGCGATGATTGTTCATTCCTTCTCACCTGAGCGACGATGGCTCGATGCGTTCGATCAGTTCTGCGAAATCCTCGGCCTCCGTTGCGATGTTGGCGAACCCGGCACGGTCAACCTGCCCTCGGGACAACGACTAATCCTTGGATGGGCCTGTGGCGACCCCCGGCATTTGGCCGCATGATCCGTCTCCGGCGATCACAGCCTCCCTATACCGCCTTACTAGTATAGCCGGTATATTGGAACCGCCTCTGATTGGCGGCAGCGAGCACCCCATATTCGTCATAGGCATTGGTAATGATGCGTGCGCCGGCGGCGTCGGTAACCGCAACAACACTGCCCAGTGTGTCGGCGTGCAGGAAACGTGGGCTGGCAATGCCCACACTACCGGATCATTGATGCCGGTGCCGTGCAGATGGCACCGCAACACCGCGCCCGAACCGTCAAATTCCGAATTGGCGCAGCATTCTTCCGATCAATGAAGGCACGTTGCATTACTACCAGACCACGCGCCACCGGCATCCAAACATCTATCTACTGGACCAAAATATAGCGCGCACAACCATAGTAGGAGAATGTAAATTGCAATACAAATCAATGCTATAGACATTTTAAAAATGTTGCGGCGCATTATCGTTACCATGTGATCGACTTAACATCGAAGATATACGCCCGGGAGTTGCCAGCTCAAAGTGGCGGCGACCACCGCAAGTCCAAGACCCACGACGCTCATGGCCTTAGAGGACGGCCCCATCCATCCCAGTAACCACCGGAATTGCTGTGAGATGTTCGCAAAGCCCCCCATGGCCAAACGTTGTGCAATCAACCCGTCAGTGTCAAGCTGAACGGGGCCACTATGACGGCAGCAGGGGAAAAGACCACCGATGTACTGCTATTATGTAGCAAAAACGTAGTGGGGAGGGCCACAATAGCCCTAAAGCGCAGCTATTCCAAGGAAACTTGAAACTATTGGTGACCCCTACGGGAATCGAACCCGTGTTTCAGCCGTGAAAGGGCGTTAACTTACGCAATTCAGCCATTGTCGGAAACAACGCGAAACAAGATGAAACATAGGTTTTCTGCGATATGTAGCCAAAGCTTGCCCCCTATTGTTCCCGGCGGTCCTCCAATGTATATTAGGGAAATATTGGAGAAGTCTGGAAAGGGCGATCAATGGCAAGGGTGGTGCAGGATGCAAAGCTCGCCAAACGCGAACATCGGGCGCGCTTGAGGACGTTTTGACTGGCGGCATCAAATACCGCGTCTTGGTCGAAAGAACGCCGATTGTAGACCTTTCGGTGGCTGATATCGACGGAGAGGATTTGGCAAAAGACTCGACACGGGTTCGGGACCCAGCGGTGCGGCGGACGTTGCGGAGACGCCTCGCAGAAGTCGAGGGCGACTTGAAAAAGGCGATGTCGGAACCGCTCATATTGGATGGTGGAAGCTCCGTCGTCCAAAAAGTACGCCTTGAACGCAAACGGCAACTCGAAGGAATGCGCCGCGTTCACAACGGTCTCAGCGACCCAGAGAACAAACACCACGTTGCAATATACAAGCGCGCCGATGGCACCTATCGCGGATCGGCGGTGAGCATGTTCGATGTCGCAAAACGCATCACGCAACGCCTTCCGACTATCGACAAGTCGCCTGCGGACGGCTCCTCCTTTATTATGTCCTTGTCAAAGGGTGATGTTTTAGAGTTGCCGGATCCCAGAGCCCAATATTGGGTGGTCCGCGAGCTAAAGTCGAACGGGCAGGTCACGCTCGTGCCGCACATTGAAGCACGTCCGACAAAGCAGGCTGTGAACTACAAGCCAACGGTAGGTGGATTGATGAGGCTCAACCCTCGCAAAGTCGCCGTCGACCCCATCGGCCGCGTTCGGCCGGCCAACGATTGAGCGATGCTCAAGCGCACTATCGAAATTTCCACGTCTGGCACGCGGCTTTCGGTCGCGCACCGGCAGTTGGTGATCGAGCGGCCCGACTTGCCCAAGGCTACCGTCCCCATTGAGGATATCGGCGTGGTCATCGTCGACGATGCGCGCGCCAGCTATACTCAGGCGGTGTTTCTCGAACTGCTCAATGCCGGCGCAACGGTCATGGTAACCGGGCGCGACCATCTGCCCGCTGGCATGATGCTGCCGCTCGACGCCCATCACGTCCAGACCGAGCGGCATCGCGCGCAGATCGCCGCCACCGAGCCCACGCGCAAACGCATCTGGCAAACGCTGATCAACGCCAAAATCGCGCAGCAGGGCGTCGTGCTCGCGCATTTCACCGGTCAGGATGGCGGCTTGGGCCCAATGGCGCGGCGGGTGCGCTCGGGCGATCCGGACAATCTGGAGGCGCAGGCGGCGCAACGTTATTGGCCTTTGCTGTTCGGCAAGGATTTCCGGCGGGATCGCGATGCGGGCGGCGCTAATGCCCTGCTCAATTACGGCTATGCGGTCGTGCGGGCCGCCATCGCCCGCTCCATCGTGGCGAGCGGGCTGATCCCCTCGCTCGGCGTGTTTCACAAGAACCGCGCCAACCCATTCTGCCTCGCCGACGATTTGCTCGAAGCTTACCGGCCCTATGTCGATTGGCGGGTGCGGCTGTTGCTAGACGAGCGCGGCGGGAAAGCGCCCGCCACGCTCGAACGCGAGGAAAAGGCTGCACTGCTTTCGCTGTTCAACGAAACTGTTATGATCACGGCGCGGCGCAACCCGATGCTTGTGGCGATCCAGTTGAGCGCCGCCTCGCTTGCCCGCGTGTTGACTGGCGATGGCAAGGCGCTAGCTCTCCCCGCCGGACTGCCGATCGCGCCCGATCTGCTGGCGCCGGATGGACTTGGTTGATGGCCCACGTCCGGCCGGTTCCGCAACTTCCGTGGGGGTGGCGTTCGATGTGGGTGATCGCGATGTTCGACCTTCCGACCGACACGCCTAAGGCACGCAAAGCATATTCACGCTTCAGGAAAGACCTGCTCGACGACGGCTTCACGATGATGCAATATTCGGTTTACACGCGGCACTGCGCTTCGATCGACAATGCCGATATCCACGTGGCGCGGATGGGCAAATGCGTGCCCGGCGAAGGCGAGGTGCGGTTCATGACCATCACCGACAAACAGTGGGAACGAATCAAGGTCTTTGTCGGAAAAACGCGCCAGCCGACCAAGCCCGCGCCCGCGCAGCTGGAGTTTTTCTGATGGATAGCAGCCCGAAAACGCAATGTTTTCAATCTGCTATCTCAGAGGTGTTCTAGCAAAACGAGAGGCGACCGCAATCCGCAGCGGGGTTGCCGCTTCAATCAGGCTGGCCGCGGTTCTAGCAAAACGAGAGGCGACCGCAATCCGCAGCAGCGTAATCGCCGCTGTCGTTTGATTGTCCGTTCTAGCAAAACGAGAGGCGACCGCAATCCGCAGCACGGAAGCCGGACGTAACAGCCCTACCGATGTTCTAGCAAAACGAGAGGCGACCGCAATCCGCAGCATGTCAACAGCCATATTTCAACCCTTCAATGTTCTAGCAAAACGAGAGGCGACCGCAATCCGCAGCGCGCAGCGCGAAATTGACGATGTTATCCGCGTTCTAGCAAAACGAGAGGCGACCGCAATCCGCAGCCCCTCTTGCTTTCGGGGATCGCCCGCCCCGGTTCTAGCAAAACGAGAGGCGACCGCAATCCGCAGCCATGTCTTTCCAGCCGACGACAATGAAATAGTTCTAGCAAAACGAGAGGCGACCGCAATCCGCAGCGGCCATCTTGACCACCGGCGACCCGTCGCCGTTCTAGCAAAACGAGAGGCGACCGCAATCCGCAGCGAACAAAAAGCCCGGTTCCTTAAAGAAGCGGTTCTAGCAAACCGAGAGGCGACCGCAATCCGCAGCAGGGCGCGCTGGTGGCGTCGATCAGCCTTGGTTCTAGCAAAACGAGAGGCGACCGCAATCCGCAGCAGGTCTGTGCGATTGTCGGCGATAATTTTCGTTCTAGCAAAACGAGAGGCGACCGCAATCCGCAGCCTCGGCCTCGCTGTGGACAAGCCGCGTCAGTTCTAGCAAAACGAGAGGCGACCGCAATCCGCAGCCGAATTTATGCAATGTGTCTGCCCAAAATTGTTCTAGCAAAACGAGAGGCGACCGCAATCCGCAGCCGTTCCAGGTGAGGGGCCGGTTCGTGGTGTGTTCTAGCAAAGCGAGAGGCGACCGCAATCCGCAG
>JADZEQ010000010.1 GCA_020850455.1 Sphingomonadaceae bacterium
GGGGGGAGGCACGTGACCTCAACCTCGCCGAAGGGGCAGATGGCGTCACCCTCTATAATCCCGATGATAATTATCAACGCGTGCGCCACCGCATCTGGGATTGGGATGAAGACCCGACCCCTGTCGCGCACAGCCCGAGCACGCGGGGAAGCACCCCGCAGGATGCGACGGTTCCCGCCGATGCTGCTGGCGAAGTGGCTGGCCCGCCACGCTAAGGCGCACAGACGCTTGACCAAAACGTCCCATTGGGGGACAAGCGGCGCCGTGCACAGCGGGGATAGGGTGATTCCATGGGCGATATGACGCGCGAACCGTCGATGGAGGAGATTCTCTCCTCAATCCGGCGCGTCATTGCGCGCGACGAGGCGCGGATTACCGGGGCAGATGCGGATGATGCAGCGCGGGACAGCGCCGACGCTGTGCCCATGGATGCTGCAAACGACCCGGATGTTGAGGATATTTTGGAATTGACCGCCGAACATGGTGCCCCCCACGAAATATCTGCGCCCGACGAAACAGCGGGGCAGGATGGCACCGACGCGCTGTTGTCGGCGGACAGCGCCGCCATTTCACGGCAGTCGCTCGACGTATTGAGCCAGATGGTCAGCAGCGCAGATGCGACGAGCGCACCAATGGCGGGCAATGGTGACATCACCATCCAGCAAATGACCGAAAATCTGCTGCGCCCGATGCTGCGCGAATGGCTCGACGCGCATCTGCCGCCGCTGGTGGAAACGCTGGTCGCCCGCGAAATCGCCCGCATCACCAACCGCCGCTAAGCGGGGCGGCATGCCGCTCCACCTCACCAAAATTGCCTTTGGCTGTCCCAGCCTGCCCTATTTGGCGGAGCGTCTGGCGCTGCGCGGGCGCGAAAATGGCGGGGTGGTGCGGCTCACCACCCGTTATTGCCCCAAACGGGCCGCCGAAATGGCGGGGGGTTCGCTTTACTGGATCATCGCCCACCATATTGTCGCGCGCAGCCCGTTAATCGGCTTTGAACCGGCCGAAGGGGGCAAGACCCACATCGTCATCGAAGCGGCGGCGATTGCGGTGCGCCCCCACCCGCGCCGCGCCCACCAAGGGTGGCGTTATCTGGCGGGAAATGATGCGCCGGTCGACCTCGGCAATCATGCGCTGGCAGGTGACACGCTGCCCGCCGCGTTGGAGGGGGAGTTGGCGGCGCTAGGCCTGATCTGAGGCTTGCCGATAGGGGGCGTGGCTGGTGAGCCATTCTGCCTCTGCCGCTGCGGCGGGGCGTTCCTGATCGAGGAAATCGGCCACCGCGCGGCGAAAGCCGGGATGGGGAATATGGTGCGCCGACCATGTGGCGACAGGCACATAGCCGCGCGCCAATTTATGCGGGCCCTGTGCCCCCGCCTCCACCCGCGCCAGACGATGGGCAATCGCAAAATCCATCGCCTGATAATAGCAAAGTTCGAAATGAAGCATCGGTATGTCGCGCACCGCGCCCCAATAGCGGCCATATAAAGCATCGCCACCGATGAAATTGAGCGCGGCGGCAATCGGCGCGCCGTCTTGACAAGCGAGGATGAGGAGGATGCGGTCTGCCATCGTCGCACCCATTTGGTCAAAGGCAGCGCGGGTCAGATAGGGGCGACCCCATTTGCGCGAGCCCGTATCTTGATAGGCGGCCCAGACCATGTCCCAATGTTCGGGGCGAATGGTATCGCCGCTATAATGGCTAATCGCCACCACGCGCTGGGCAGCGGCGCGTTCTTTGCGGATATTTTTGCGCTTGGCCGACGACAGGCTGGCCAGAAAATCGTCAAAATCGCGATAGCCATGGTTGAACCAATGAAATTGGCTGTCGCGGCGCAGCAACCAACCCGCCGCTTCAAAATGCGCAATTTGGCTGGCATCGACAAAGGTCGCATGCGCCGATGACAGGCAATGTTGTTCGACCAGCGCCTCAGCCGCCGCGATGAGATCGGCCGCATCGACCGCATTGCCCGCCAGCAACCGTCGCCCCGGCACCGGGGTAAAGGGGATGGCGAGTTGCAGCTTGGGGTAATATCGCCCGCCCGCCCTTTCCCACGCCTGTGCCCAGCCCTGGTCGAACACATATTCGCCCTGGCTGTGATATTTGATGTAGGCGGGGGCGGCGGCGCGCAGCCCGGTGCCATCCTCCAGCACAATCGGCACGCTCTGCCAGCCGCTTTGCCCGCCGACGCTGCCCGATGTTTCGAGCGCGCTCAGGAAGGCATGGCAGAGGAAGGGGTCATCGCACCCCGCCAGCGCATCCCAAGCATTCGCATCAATGCTGGCAATGCCCGGTGCGATGCGCGCCATTTTGCTCAGCGATGCACCTCGACAATCGCATCCACCTCCACCGCCGCGCCCAATGGCAACGTCGGTACACCGACCGCGCTGCGCGCATGGCGACCAGCATCGCCAAAGGCGAGGATCATCAACTCGGAAGTTCCGTTAGCCACCTGTGGTTGCTGGGTGAAATCGGCAGTCGAATTGATGAAGGCCCCCAATTTGACGATACGCTTGACGCGCGCCAAATCACCCAAGGCCGCTTTCATCTGGGCGATCAAGAACAAACCACAGCTCTGCGCTGCCGCCATACCGGCGGCCACATCCATATCTTCGCCCAAACGACCCTTGATAATCGCGCCATCCGCCTGACAGACCTGCCCTGAAATATAGAGCATATCCCCCGCCAAAACGGTTGGGACATAAGCGGCAATCGGCGCACCGAGGGTGGGAAGTTGGTGTCCGGCGGCGGCCAGACGGGATTCGACGCTATCGGTCATATGTGCGGTTCCTTTGCGATAATCGGCGCACCTTGCGCCTGTGCCAAAATCTGGTTGATCCATAGGTGCGCCTCTGCCCAGTCGTCGATACGCGCATGGGCATGGCGCGCGGTGGGGATTTTGTCGGCAATCGCCGGTTCGGCGACCATATGCAGCCGCCATGCATCCGGCGCATGTTCGGCAACCGACGCATGATGCTGGGGCAGATCGTCGACAAAAATGGTCAGGGTCGGCGCATATTGGGCAACAAGATCGGCGAGCGGCGGCCCCTTTGGCCCGCGATTGCCAACCACCGGATAATCCATCCCCGCCGCGATAATCTGCTGGCGGCGGGCGGGCTGGTGCCCATCCCCCACATTGGTAAGGATGACGATATCGGCGTGGCCAGCAAGGTCGGTGAGCGCCGCCGCCGCCCCGGCCACCGCATATTGGCGGTGCATTTCGCGCGCGAAAAAGCCGTCGAGCAGCGGCCAAACCTCCATCGGCGGGACGACTTCGCCATTGTCGATCCGCGTCAACGCCCCGGCAAAATTGGTATTTTCGAGCTGAAAGTGGATGCCATGGTCCGCCGCCAGCCAGTCGCCAAAGGGGACGACCATGTGCATCAGCACCTCGTCGCAATCGCAGATGATAAGCGGGCGGGCCATCAAACCGCCCTTGCCGCTGCGGCGAGCATCGCCGGGTCGACCGCCAGTGCGTCGGCACAGGCGATCAAATCCCCCTCATGCCCCAAAAGAAAGCCGCCGATGGCGCCGAGCGTCGCCGGGCTTTCAATCGTCGCGCGCAAATGGCCTGCGTCCATGCCGGTCAGCGCCAGCAACCGGTCGGCACGCGCATCGTCCGCCAAAATCCATGCGAGCGCGCCAAATATCAGCGTCGCTGCATCTGCCATATCGTCCATTGCTTGCATTTATCGTCGCAACCAGAATATTTGTCTTGGACTTGGCTTTGGCCTATGGGCTGCCCAGCGGCAAGCCTTTGTCCGCCAATATGTCGATAAAGGGGGTTCGCCAGCGATGACCGATGCGGCCGAAAATGCCAAAAGCACGGTAATGGTCGTCGAGGATAATGAACTGAACCTGCGGTTGTTTTGCGATTTACTGACGACGCAGGGGATGACCCCAGTGCCGGTCAATGACGGGCGCGATGTGATGCAACGGGCGCGGGATGTGCGCCCGCAACTTATCATCATGGACATACAATTGCCGCATGTCAGCGGGCTGGAATTGATTGCGACTCTGAAAGAAGAGCCGGATTTTGCCGCCGTGCCGATCTTGGCAGTTACCGCCTATGCCGGGCGGGAGGATGAGGCGCGGATCCGCGCCGCCGGGGCCGAAGCCTATATCGCCAAGCCGATTTCGGTGATGCGCTTTATCGAAGCGGTGGGGCAATTGCTGCCCGCCTGAGCCATTTTCTTTGCCCAAAGCAAAAGCGCGACGTTTGCCACGCCGCGCCGCCGCCACATCAGCACCAAATCACTGCCCCAGCGGGGCAGGCAGGCTCATTTAATCTTGGCTTCCTTGAACTCGACATGCTTGCGCACGACGGGGTCATATTTGCGCATCGACATTTTTTCGGTCTGGGTGCGCGGATTTTTCTTTGTGACATAGAAAAAGCCAGTGTCAGCACTGCTGACCAGACGAATTTTGACGGTGGTCGGCTTTGCCATGACCCGTTTCCTGCCTCTAATTTGCGAATCAAAATAAAAGGGGCGGCAAATTGCGTTGCCGCCCGTTCGGTGCGGGCCACTGCGACAATATGCGCGCTTTGTCAAGCGCCGGGGCACCGCGATGGTTGCTGAACCACGGCTAAATATAGGCTTAGCGCCTTGTTAACGATTTTGGGCGCAGCATATGCCTGTTCCGGCGCGCCATGCCACGGGGCAGGCGCGGGGTCGGGGCTGATGAAGTACCGGGGTATTGCGCCATGATGACCGAAGTTCGCGCCGCACGCATTCGTGATGAACTGCACCGCCGTATCGCCATATTGGCAGAGGGGCGGGGGCAATATTCGCCGCGCCAATTGGTGGAGGCGGTCGATGCCATCCGCGCTTTTGCTGCCGACAGCGGCTTTGCGGCGGTTTCCTGCATCGCGGCCAAGCTCGAATCGGCGTTGGCGCGGGACATCGCCGGGCCGACCCTGCTCTGCTATCTCGACGCCATCGACGATGCCGTAAAGCTCGAACCGATGCGCGGTTCTGCCCAGCAAAGCCTGCTCGCCTCCGTCGCTTTGCGCGTCGGCATGTAAAGCACCGCCCAATTATCCGTGACCTTTTTATGATGAGTCGCCATGGTTGATCCATGCTGACCGCCGCGCTGCTCACCAGTTTGATCGCCTGTTTCGCCGCCGCCTTTGGCGGGCGTTGGGCGCGGCTCGCTGCCTGCACACCGTCCGGCAGCGCGTTGCACCACATACCCGCGCTGATCACCGCGCTGATTGCCGCCGCAATCGCCGCCTATGCGGGGGCAATGCTCGCCGCGCAATTTCCGCCGCGCCCGATGTTATTGTTGAGCGCGATGGCGCTGGGCTTTGCTGCCTTGCCGCTGTTCTGGCGCATCCGCCCGGTTGATGCGGCAGCCCAAAGCGCGATGGGGCGGCCCATGCATGCGGCCATATTGCTCGCCGCCGCGATGTGGGGGGATGGTGCGCACTTCGTCATCCTTGCGCTCGCGGCCTGGACACAGGGTTTTTGGCTCGCGGCAATTGGGGGCTTTGCGGGTATTTTGGCGGCATGGGGGGCGACACGCTGGCTCAGCGATGCTTTTACCCGCTGGCTCTACCCCGCGCGGCTGGTGCTCGCCGCGCTCCTCCTCCTCGCAGCGATGCTCGCGGCGATGCGCGCGCTCGCCAGTCCCTATTAAAGCTATTTGTGATTTTGGTCATCGCCGATTCAGCCAGATTACACTAGCAACCGCGCCCACGCCTGCTAGCATGATGGCAATGCCGTGGGGCGGAATATACAGGGGACAAATATGCTGAAATCTTCGATGCTAGCTGGCACTGCACTCGCGGCGATGTTGGCGATTGCGTCACCAGTCACGGCGGCGCGGGGCGACAATGCAACCCCGCAACCGATTAATTTTGGGCAGACCGTCCATGGCAGCGTCAGCGCGCCGGGTACAGATGGGTCGCAATGCACGCCCGAAGGGCCGGGTGCGCGACGCTATAGCTTCCATGCAGAGGCGGGGACACGCATTGACGTGCGGCTGACCGCCGATGATTTCGACACAATGGTCGAAATTGGCCGGATGGATGGCTGCAATTTTGTATCGCTGGGCAGCAATGATGATGGCGGTGGCGAAGATGGGCTGAACAGCCATTTGATCGGCCGCATTCCAACCACCGGCGATTATATCATTCGCGCAACCAGCTTTGACGGGGAAAGCGCGGGGGATTTTGAACTGACGCTAACCCGCCTGCCCGCACTGCGCGAACCCGACGCACCCGTCGCCCTTAGCCTCGACCAAAAGGTCGAAGGCCGTTTTACCGGCGATGAAGCGACGATGCCCGACAATGCCGGACTCGGCGGCTTATTCTCGGCTGTTGCTGCGAGCGCAGAGGAAACCTCCATCGTCGAATCGGGTCGTCCCTATCGCCTCTATTCGCTGTCGGGCGAGGCGGGGCAAAGCTTCCTGATCAAACTCGATTCGGATGAATTTGATTCCTACCTCGAAGTCGGGGTGGATTCGCCGCTTGGTTTTTCGGTGGCGGCATCCAATGACGATGGGCCGGGCGACAATGATGGGCTGAACAGCCGTTTGATCGTCACCTTTGCGCATGCTGGCACCTTGCTGGTGCGCGTCAGCCCCTATAGCAATGCAACCGGCGCCTATACGCTCCATGTCGTCAACCCACCATCGGCAGAGGAGGCGGCGGCAGAGGCAGCGGACGCTGCAGCACCCGCCGACGAACCGGCGAAATAGGGCTGACATAGAGCACGAAATAGGCGCAACGAAAAAGGCCCGGAAAGTCGAACCTTCCGGGCCTTTTGCTATGCGTTGACGACTATTTAGTCGGCAGCGGCCAGATTGACCGCCGAATATTTGCCGCGATCATCCACTTCTATGTCAAAGGCAACACGGTCACCTTCGTTCAGCGCGTGGAAACCGGCGCGTTCAACTGCCGAGATATGGACAAAGCAATCCGCCCCGCCATCATCGCGGCAGATAAAGCCGAAACCCTTGGACGGGTTGAAGAATTTGACATTGCCGGTGGTGCGTTCGCCGGTCAGCTGACGCCGCGCCCGCGCCGGGCGTTCGCCTTGCTGCTGCTGCGGACCATCCAGCGGCAGATGCTCGCCGGTAATCTTGATGTCGGTCGCCGAAATGCGCCCGTTGCGATCCACCAGCGTGAAAGCCAGCGTCTGGCCAGAGGCCAAACCTTCGAGCCCGGCCTGTTCGACGGCGGAGATGTGGACGAAAATATCTTCGCCGCCATCATCGCGTGCGACAAAGCCAAAACCCTTGGACGCGTTAAAGAATTTTACGCTGCCAGTGCCTTCGCCAACAATCTGTGCGGGCATTTGCGGGCGCGGGCCACGCGAAAAACCGCCGCCGCCCCCGCGGTCACCACCGCCGAAGCCGCCACGATCGCCACCGCCAAAGCCGCCGCCGCGCGGCGAACCATAGCCGCCACCGCCGCCGCGTGGAGCGCCATAGCCGCCGCCGCCAAAGCCGCCGCTGCGTTCACCGCCGCCGCCTGCCGAGCCATAGAAATCCGGTTCGAATTCGTCCCGACGACCACGTCCGCGCCGTTCACCCTTGCCGCCACCGCGGCGTTCCCGATCAAAACTCATATATTTAAGACAACTCGCTGGTCCGCCACCAATTCTAAATGGCTAACCGCTCTGAACGGACGAGAGCATGGTTCACCGAGTCGGCGCAGTACCCGCCGACCATCGGCGTCCATAGCGCAATTATGAATATGCGCGAACAAAAAAGCACCAAATGGCTGGGACAGGCAAATTGCGCCGCCTTGAGGCTGCGCCCCATCTGCCCTAGAGGGGGCAATATGACGATATTTTTTCATGAAGAAGATTTGCCCGCCGGGGCGCTCAGCGACGGTCCGATCGCCGTTGACACCGAAACCATGGGGCTGCGCGCGGGCCGTGACCGGTTGTGTCTGGTGCAGTTGAGCGACGGCAAGGGGGACCAGCATCTGGTGCGGTTCGGCCCCGGCAGCGATTATGCGGCGCCCCATTTGCGGGCCGTGCTATCTGACCCTAATCGTTTGAAAATATACCATTTTGCGCGTTTTGATGTCGCGATGATTGCCGCACATATGGGGATTGATGCCGCACCTATCTATTGCACCAAAATCGCGTCACGACTGGTGCGCACCTACACCGACCGACATGGACTCAAAGAATTGTTGCGCGAAGTTCTGGGCGTTGAAATTTCCAAGCAGCAGCAATCGAGCGACTGGGGTGCGCCCGACATCAGCGATGCGCAGCGCGAATATGCCGCGAGCGATGTGCGATATTTGCATCAGTTGATGGAAAAACTCGACATTCGTCTGCAACGCGAAGGGCGCAAGCTATTGGCGCAGGCCTGTTTCGACTTTCTGCCCACCCGTGCGCGACTCGACCTTGCGGGCTGGGATGAGGTGGATATTTTCGCGCATGCCTGAACACGGCTGCATAGGGTGATCGACCATGTCGAACCGGGCTGATCTTGAACGAAGTCGCCGCCGTTCGTGGGCGGCGCGCGGCGGGCGGCATGACCGTTTCGTGCGCGCGCTACAATTGGGCCTGCCGGCGCTGGTCGGCGCACTCGGCGCGATCATGCTGCTCGCCCCCTTTGGCCACAAGGGTGAAATCAGCTTTCTGGTCGCCAAGGATAGCATCGATGTCGCGGGACAGCGGATGCGCGTTTCGGGCGCGCAATATCGCGGCAACGATGCGCAGGGGCGGCCCTTTGTCCTGTCCGCGGTAAGCGCGCTGCAACGCAGTGCCGCTGACCCCATTGTGCGGATGGAAGGATTGTCGGCGCAAATCTTGCTGGCCGACGGGCCAGCGCGCCTTACCGCCAGCAGCGCAGGCTATGACCCGACGCGCGACACGGTGATGGTGGATGGTGCGCTCGACCTGACGGCGGCCGATGGATATCGCTTGCAATCGCGCGGCGTGCTCGTCGACCTCAAAGCCCGCACGGTCACCACCAACCAGCCGGTGTCGGGCGCAACCAACATTGGCAGTTTCAGCGCGGGCGGTCTGTCAGCCGACCTAAACGCACGGATATTGCGTCTGTCGGGGCGCGCGCATATGCGCATAAACCAAGGGATTTAGGATATGTCGATGCGCGCCATCATCTTTGCCATCGCCAGCGGATGCGCCGGTTTTGCCGGAACCGCAGGGCTGATGGTCGTCACCGATAATATTGCGCCCGCCGCTGCACAGGTGCTGGCCGGCCACAATAGCCGCGCGCCGGTGGATGTGGGCGCCGATGCGATAGAGGTGGAAAGCCGCGCCGACCGCGTCGTCTTTTCGGGCAATGTCGATATTGAACAGGCGGGCATGCACCTCAGCGCCCAGCGGGTCACCGTCGCTTATTCGGATGCCGGGCGCTTGCAAATCAACCGCATCGACGCGACCGGCGGGGTGGTGGTGACCAAGGGTGGCGACCGGGCGACGGGCAGCAGCGCGATTTACGACCTCGACAATGGGCTCATCACCCTGCTTGGCAATGTGGAATTGCAACAGGGGGCCAACCGCCTGTCGGGCGGGCGGATGGCGATTGATTTGAACAGCGGCCGGGCGCGTGTCGATGGCCGGGCGGCACCGGGTGGCGCAGCGGGCACGGGCGGGGTCAGCAGCGGCAATGGTCGCCGCGTCACCGGCCGCTTTACCGTGCCGGCACGCGCGACGCCCGCTACCCCGCCACGGCCCTGAGCGGTCATATTGAAAATTGCCTTTGCGCAGATTCCAGATCCGCTACTAAAGGGCAGTATCGCCTTAATTTTGGAGTGAAATATTTCGATGCACGCGCTTGCCGATCCGGCGATGACGGGGGAAATGGCTGCCCAAGCCCGCGATAGCGGCTTGGCGGTGGTCAGCCTCGCCAAAAGCTATGACAAGCGTAACGTATTGTCGGACGTGTCGCTCCATGTCGCGCGCGGCGAAGTATTGGGCCTGCTCGGCCCCAATGGCGCGGGCAAGACGACCTGTTTTTATTCAATCATGGGGCTGGTCAAACCCGATTCGGGGCGCATCATGCTCGATGGGGCCGACATTACCCCGCTGCCCATGTATCGGCGCGCGATTTTGGGTTTGGGTTATCTGCCACAGGAAACGTCGATTTTCCGTGGGATGACGGTCGAACAAAATATTGCCGCCGTGCTCGAACTGGTCGAACCAGACCGCGCTGCGCGTGCGGCACGGCTCGATGAACTGCTCGACGAATTTGGTCTGACCCGGCTGCGCACATCGCCCGCCATGGCGCTGTCGGGTGGGGAGCGGCGACGCTGCGAAATTGCCCGTGCGCTGGCGGCTGACCCGTCGATCATGCTGCTCGACGAACCCTTTGCCGGCATCGACCCGATTTCGATCGGCGATATCCGCGACCTCGTCAAACAATTGCGCAATCGCGGTATTGGCGTCCTCATCACCGACCATAATGTCCGTGAGACGCTGGATATTGTGGACAGGGCTTGCATTATTTACGGCGGGCGCGTGCTGTTCGCGGGCAGTCCGGCCGAACTGGTTGCCGACCCCGAAGTGCGGCGACTTTACCTGGGCGAAGGTTTTTCGCTTTAGCCGCGTGACCCGATAAATATGGCGCTCACCCCCCGCCTCGACCTCCGGCAAAGCCAAAGCCTGGTGATGACGCCGCAGTTGCAGATGGCGGTGCGGCTGCTCACCCTGTCCAACCTCGAACTCGAAGCCGTCGTGGCGGAGGAGGTGGCAAAAAACCCGCTGTTACAGGGGGATGAGGGGCGCGAAATTGCCATGGCCCCGCGCGATGAAAACCCGCAGGGAGCCGACCGCATGCTGCGCGACGGGGTGGAGGCGTCGGGCAATCTTGACGTCGATTTGTCGGCGGAAACCTTTCACCATGACAGCGGGGCCGATGCGAACTGGAGCGATGTTGCCAGCGCCAGCAGCGGTTCTGGCGGGTCGGGGGAAGCCCCCGACATGGATTTGTTCGGCGCGGCAGGCGCGACGCTGGTTGAACATTTGACCGGTCAAGCAGGCGAAAGCCTGTCGGGCACCCAATATATGCTGGCCGTCCACATTATCGAGGCGCTGGATGACGCGGGTTATTTGACCGAAGATTTGGGCGACATGGCGATGCGCCTTGGCGTGCCACGCGCCGCGATGGAGGATGCGCTGGCCGCGGTGCAGCGGTTTGACCCAAGCGGGGTTGGCGCACGCGACCTTGCCGAATGTATCGCGCTGCAAGCCAAGGAGGCCGACCGATATGACCCAATGATGGCGCGGCTGATCGACAATCTTGACCTGTTGGCGCGCGGCCAGATCAACCAACTGCGCCGGATTTGCGATGCGGATGCGGAGGATATGGCCGACATGATCCGCGAATTGCGCGGATATGACCCCAAACCGGGACATATTTTTACCCGCAATGATGCCCCGCCCATTGTCCCCGACCTGTTCGTGCGTGAGCATAAGGACGGCTGGACGATCGAGATTAACGGCGCGACCTTGCCGCGCGTGCTGGTCAATCGCCGCTACCACGCCGAACTCAGCCGCAGCGTCAGCGCGGGCGGCAAACGCGATGCGGCGGCCAAAAGTTGGCTGTCCGACGCGCTCGCCAATGCCAATTGGTTGATGCGTGCGCTCGACCAGCGGCAACAGACGATTTTGCGCGTCGGCGAAGAAATCGTCCGTTTGCAGGGCAGTTTCTTCACCCATGGGGTTGGCGCGCTCATCCCGCTGACGCTGCGCCAAGTTGCCGAAACCATCGGCGTCCATGAATCGACGGTCAGCCGCGCGACGTCGAACAAATATCTCCACTGCGCGCGCGGCACATTTGAACTCAAATATTTCTTTTCGAGCGGGGTCGCCGCCGCTGACAGCGCCGATGGCATGTCCGCCGAAGCGGTCAAGGCGCGGATCAAGGCGTTGATTGATGGCGAAGCCGCCGATGCCATTTTGTCCGACGACACGCTGGTGGAACTGTTGCAAAAACAGGGCTGCGACATTGCGCGGCGCACCGTCGCCAAATATCGTGAGGCGATGGGCATTGGATCGAGCGTGCAGCGTCGGCGCGCGCGCGCGATCAGCGGTTAGAGGAGCATGCATATGGCAATAGGATATAAGATGGCGATCATCGCCGCCGCGATGCTGTTGGGCAGCACCGCCCCGGCGCAGACGAGCACGGCAGCCCCGCCCGCCGCCACCGCCCCGGCAGCCCCCGCTGTTCCGGCAACCCCCGCCGCACCGCAATATCGCTTGCAATATGTGACGCTGACCACCGCGCTCGGCAACATCGTGCTCGCGCTGGAGGTGGAACGGGCACCGATTTCGGCCGCCAATTTTCTGCGTTATGTCGATAATCGGCGCTTTGACGGGGTTAATTTCTATCGCGCGCTCGACATGGGGCGCGGCTATGGGCTGATTCAGGGCGGGCCGAGCGGCAACCCCCGCCTTTCCTACCCCCCGATTGCGCACGAACCGACCAGCCGCACCGGCCTATCCCACAGCGATGGTGCGATCAGCTTTGCCCGCGCCGCACCGGGCAGCGCACAGGGTGATTTCTTCATCATATTGGGCGGGCTCCCCAGCCTCGACGCACAGCCAGCGGGCAGCGGCGGCGACCCGGACGGTTTTGCCGTATTCGGCCATGTTGCCGCGGGGATGGATGTGGTGCGCACGATTTTGAGCCAGCCCACCGACCCCAACGCCGGGCCGGGGGTTATGCGCGGGCAGATGCTCGCCGCGCCGGTCCGCATCCTGACCGCGCGGCGCAGCGCCGCCCCGCCACCTGACGCGCCGCCTGCTGCCCCGCCCGCTTCCCCGCCCGCTTCCTCTGCGGCACCGGCACCGACTGGCGGCTGAGCAGATTGCAAAAAATGCAATCATCATTGTTTCTTTCGCAGTTGCACAATGGATGGGATGGCGGCATTTAGAACCTGCCTTTCGAGGCACTCTCTCCCAAACCTCCCTCAAAGGGCCGCCCTAACCGGCGGCCCCTTTTTTTATCCACGGCCCATATTGCTGCGCCGCAACAGGCCGATTTCCGGTTAAGGCGAAACTCCAGCGCAAGAAACTGCGCGCCCTTCCAGCATCCGCCACCGCCCATAGTTGGGTGCGGATGGTTGCGCTTAGGCTTGCTCTTACCCGACGCTATGGCTATGGCGCGCGACGCCGGACGGCAGGGCGGCCCATAGGGGTATAGCTCAGTTGGTAGAGCATCGGTCTCCAAAACCGAGGGTCGCGGGTTCGAGTCCTGCTGCCCCTGCCAGCCTTGCCAAGGCGCGTCGCCCTCTGTAGAGCGCGGCGACCGGCTCTATTGCCTAATCTTGTCCGCAGCCATGCCAAGTCCCTGAAAACGGGTGGGGTGGCGCGGGCGGATTATTGCCTTTTTCCAAGGCATTGGGCGGTGGAATCGGACGGGATATTGCATGGGGTGCTTGCCACCCCATATGGCCCGGGGGCATGGGGCATTGCGCCATGGCTTGGGCTATTTTGAGGATGCGATGATGGCGAAATTTTCCCCGGGCAAGTTCGTACGCGAAGTGCGGCAAGAGGCGAATAAGATCGTCTGGCCGACTCCGCGCGAAACCACCGCGACGACGATCATGGTGCTGATCATGACCGCCATTTTGGCCATTTTCTTCCTTGGCATCGACAGCGCCTTTGGCGCGCTGGTCAACTGGCTGCTTTCCTTCGCCCAATAAGGCGAAGCATAACGGAACGGACGTAATTTATGGCGCGCTGGTACATCATCCACGCTTATTCGGGTTTTGAAAACAAGGTGCGCGACGCCATTTTGGCGGAAGCCGAACGGATGACCCTGTCGCCGCTGGTCGAACAAATCGAAGTGCCGACCGAAACGGTGACCGAGGTGAAGCGCGGCAAAAAGGTGCAATCGGAACGCACATCCATGGCGGGCTATGTTCTTGCCAAGCTGACGCTGACCGATGATGTCTATCACCTCGTCAAAAACACACCCAAGGTGACCGGCTTTCTGGGCACCAACGGCAAGCCGCAGGCCATCCGCGAAAGCGAGGCACTGCGCATGCTCAACATCAAGGATGCCGCCGCCGCCCGTCCCAAGCAGGATATCCGCATCGATTATGAAATCGGCGATGCGGTCAAGGTGCTCGACGGCCCCTTCACCAGCTTTTCCGGCACGGTCGAGGAGCTCGACTTTGAAAAGGCGCGGGTCAAGGTTTCGGTGTCCATCTTTGGCCGCCCGACGCCCGTCGAACTGGAATTCGACCAGGTCGAACGCGTCAAATAAGCCGCACCGACCAATTGCTTTTCAGGCGCGTTGCCGCTAAGCGCGCGCCTTCGCCCCGGCATAGCCGGTGGCGATTCCCGTGCGGGAGGGGGCTTTGCCCCTGCTTGACCGCTAATTTTGCGGGGTTGGCCAATGGCTTACCCCAATAGAATGAAAGGAGGCCGTCATGGCCAAAAAGATAACCGGCTACATCAAGCTGCAAGTGCCCGCCGGTGCTGCCAACCCGTCGCCGCCGATCGGCCCGGCGCTGGGTCAGCGCGGTGTCAACATCATGGAATTCTGCAAGGCATTCAACGCCGCGACCGACAGCCTGGAAAAGGGCATGCCGATCCCGACGATCATCACCGTTTATGCCGATCGCAGCTTTTCCTTTGAAACCAAGACCCCGCCCGCAACCTTCCTGATCAAGAAAGCGGCCAATCTGAAGTCGGGTTCCAAGGAACCGGGCAAGTCGAGCGCGGGCAAAATCGCCCGTTCCAAGCTCGCTGAAATTGCCGAGCTCAAGATGAAGGATCTGAACGCCAACGATATCGAAGCGGCGACCAAGATCATCGAAGGTAGCGCCCGTTCGATGGGCCTCGACGTGGTGGAGGGCTGAGGAAATGGCAAAGCTGACAAAAAAGGCCAAGGCTCTCGCCGGCCAGTTCGACCGTGACGCGCTGCATGGCGTTGATGCTGCGATTGCCGCGCTCAAGGGCGTTGCATCCAAAAAGCTCGACGAAACGCTCGAAATTGCGATGAATCTGGGCGTTGACCCACGTCACGCCGACCAGATGGTGCGCGGCGTCGTCACCCTGCCCGCCGGCACCGGCAAGGATGTCAAGGTTGCCGTCTTTGCGCGCGGCGCCAATGCCGAAGCGGCACTGGCTGCTGGCGCGGACAAGGTCGGTGCCGAAGATCTGATGGAAGATATGCAGGCAGGCAACCTCGACTATGGTCGGGTGATTGCCACCCCCGACATGATGGGCATCGTCGGTCGTCTGGGCAAAACGCTTGGCCCCAAGGGGCTGATGCCCAACCCCAAGCTGGGCACCGTCACCCCCAATGTTGCCGAAGCGGTCAAGGCCGCCAAGGGTGGGCAGATCGAATTTCGCGTGGAAAAGGCGGGGATTATCCACGCTGGCCTCGGCAAAGTCAGCTTTGCGGATGCCGATTTGCGCCGCAATTTCGACGCCTTTGTCGATGCCATTGTCAAGGCAAAGCCGGCTGGCGCCAAGGGCAAATATGTCCGCAAGATCAGCCTCAGCTCGACCATGGGCCCCGGCCTCAAAATCAATATGGAAGATGTAGCGGGCGTCTGAAGGCTACAGCCAGATTAAAAATGGCCCGGCAGCATATGCTCCCGGGCCATTTTTTTGCGCTGCGCGCGGCTTAAAAGCGCGTTTCGATCGACAGGGTGAAGCTGCGTCCCCGCGGGTCGGCGACCCGCGGTTCCCAGCTCGACCCGGCGCCGGTATTGCTGTCATAGGTGATGGCAAAGGGCGGATCGCTGTCGAACAAATTGCGCACGCCGACGGTGGCACGGAAATGTTCGTTGAGCCGGTAGCCAACCGACAGGTTATAGATGACATATTCATCGACCCGGGGGTTGAAACCGGGGCGAACCACGCTGCCATTGGCGATGCCGGGCAGTGCCTGATTACGATAGCCGCTGCGGAAAATCTGGCTGAGCGACACCGTCCAATCCTCATTGGTCCAGGTAAGGAAGGCGTTATGCTTCCAGCGCAGCCCCAAATCCCCGGCAAAGGTAAACTGGCCGATCAAGCTCGGCCCCAAGCCGCTGGTCGGGGTCAAAGCCTCGCGCTTTTGTAGCAAATAGGTGCCGTCGAGCCCAAAGGTCAGATTGCCGCCGAAGGCAGGTTCCGCCCCCCGAAAGCTGATTTCCAGCCCCTGCGTCCGGCGACCGCCCGCGTTGATCCACGTCCGGTCAATCGCCGTCACCATCCCGCTCGCATCGCGAATGAAACGGTCGGGGAAGATGGCAGCATTGTCGATAAGCTGGCGTTCGGTCAAAATGGTGATCGTATTATCGACCGCAATCCGCCACCAGTCGAACGACAGGCTGTAACCATCAGCCGGTTCGATGACGACGCCAAGGCTGAACTGTTCCGCACTTTCCGGACCAAGGTTCAAATTACCCCCGGTCAAAATATTGGGCTGGATCAGCACACAATTGGGGTCGGTCGTGTTGGGGATGCCGCCCGGGCAACGCACCGGATCAGCAAGGTCGCGCCCAGCATAGGGCGATTCGGTGATGCCGTTGAAAACCTGGTTAAAGGTCGGCACACGGAAGCTCGTATTATAACTGCCCCGGAAACGCAGCCAATCGGTCGGACGATAGATAAAGCTGATCTTGGGGTTCGTGGTCGTGCCAAAGCCGGTATAATCATCGATCCGCGCTGCGGCCGTCACCTCCAAATTTTCCAAAATGGGAAAGAGGATTTCGGCATAAGCGGCACGCACCGTCCGTTCCTTGGGCGTCAGCGCATTTACATTGTCAAAGGCCGCAAGGAAGATGTTGGGCGACGTCGCGGCCCCCGCTGGGGAGCCATTAAACTCATAGGTTTCACGGCGGTAATCGACACCAAAGGCGGCGCGCACCGTGCCGCCCCAAATGTCGAACAGCGACCCCGAAACCGAACCGTCGAACTGCAGCACTTCATAGCGGCCGCCATAGAGCGTCGTCCCCGCTGCCGAAATGGCCGCGAGTCCGTCGAGCGCAGCCTGACTTTGTTCGATCGAAAATGGGTTCAAAATCCCTGCATTGAGCAGCCCGACCAGCCCCGGCGTCGTCGCGCCGGGTGCAATCGGTGCATTGGGGTCGGGGGCACCGTTGGATAAGGTACCACGGTAGAAATAGCCGCTGCCCAGCAGGGAGGAGGATTCGCTGCGCGCATAGCTGCCACCGACCCGATAGTCCCATGCGTCGGACAATGGCCCGTCGACCCCGCCAGCGATGCGGAAGGTGTTGGTGTTGGTCGTATATTCACGCGGACCACAGGCGATGCAGCGCCAGCGATAGCCAATCGGACGGCCATAATTGGGGATGATCGCCGGAAATACCGCCGAAATGGCATTGAACACCGCATTATAGGTGGGGGCCGTCAGCGCGTTGAGCGGATAAGCCACCGGCAGGTTCGACGTATTGCCCGATATTTGCGCGTTCGAAAAACGTTTGGCCGAGTCGGCATCCGACCCCGTTACCTCCACATAAAGCTCATGCTCTTCGGCGAGGCGCACGGTCGCCCGCGCATAATAGGTCAGCGTTTCAATCGGCTGCTGCAACACCGCCGCCCGGCCGGTATCCCATGCGCATGCAAAGGCCGCGCCCGGGTTGGCCCAGAGTTCGGCGTCATAGGCCATGCCGCCATCCATCGATTCGCAGCCCGCCCCACCGGGCAGGTCGAGCGGGTTGATCCCCGCATTGGCGCGCGTTGTCGTTCCCGGAAATACCAGCCCCGGCAGCAAAGTCCCGCCGCTTGACCCGCCAAGGAGGGTGCCACCGGGATAATATAGCGCAGATGGGTTGAGCGGAAATGCGGTGGCAAGCGGCGTGCCGCGCGTGTCAACCGACAGACCACGGTCGGGCTGGTTGCCGTTGACAAAGCTGCGCTGGTCACCGCGTAGTGCGTTATTCCAGCGATAGCTGACCGCCGCCATGATGTTGAAACCATTATCGTCGAGGTCGCCCCAACCCGCGATACCCGACAGGCTGTAAATCCGCCCACCGTCCGCTTCGGGGATGTCCAAAAATCCGTTGAGCCCGACCCCCTGAAAATCGGTGCGGGTGATATAGTTGATCACCCCGCCGACCGCGTCGGTGCCGTAAATGGCCGATGCCCCGTCCTTGAGCACCTCCACCCGTTCAATCGCGGCAAGCGGGATCTGGTTGACGTCGACCGCCGAACCCGACAGCCCATGTGCCGCCACCCGCCGTCCGTTGAGCAGAATCAGCGTTGCCGCTGCGCCCTGGCCGCGCAGGTTCGCCGCCGACAGACCATTGGTACCGCGCTGTGCGCCGGTAACAACGTCCGAATTGGATGCCAGATTGTCCGCGCCGGTGCCGTTGGTCGACAGAAATTGGATCATCTGTTCGGGGCTGGAAATCCCCTCCCGCGTCAAATCGTCGGGGGAGATTATTTGCAAGGGCAAGGCCTGATCGGTCGGGTCGCGGCGAATGCGCGTCCCGGTCACCAAAATTTCGCGATTTTGCCCCGATTGTTCCGCATTGTCTTGCGGCGCATTGGGGCTGGCGGGCGCCGGAACATTCTGCGCCATCGCCGGGTCCGCGCAAATCAATGCGGCAATCGCCACGCCCGTCGCCAAACGCGCACGCGCAAATAGATTATTATCTTTCATAATACCCCCCGAAATGGACCGCATTCGGCATTATTCCGATCTGCAATTGGCACAATAAACGCCAAAACCCGCAGCGACGCTAGCGAAAAATATGCTGTCGGCGGCGGCATGCTTGACTTTGCGCGCACCTTTGCTATTCGCCCGCCCCGACCGATGGTGCCGCAAGGCCGCATCGTTCGCCGTCCGAGACTGCGGGTGGGGTTAGCCCCTTAAAATTGCCAGCATAGACGGGGATATGTCTTTACCAAGCTGGCCCCAGGGTATTCCCGGTCGGTGCAGGCGTTCGGCCCCCATGGGGCAAGCACGCGACTTTCCCCACGGACATTTGAAGTAGCCGGCGCTGCCCTTGGCTGTTCCGGCATGTTTTGAGCCGTCCGCATCATTTGGATGCGGGCATGTGTGGAGAAATGGCATGGACCGCAATGAAAAGGCCGAATTGGTCGCTTCGCTGCGCGAATCGCTTTCGGAAGCCGGGTCGGTGATTGTTACGCGCAATCTCGGCCTGACCGTCGCTGAATCAACGGCGCTTCGGAACAAGATTCGTGACGCGGGTGCGAGCTATAAGGTCGCAAAAAATCGTCTTGCCAAAATCGCGCTCGACGGCACCGCCTATGTCGGCATCAGCGACCTGCTGACCGGCCCCACCGCGTTGGCGAGCAGCAGCGACCCGGTTGCTGCTGCCAAGATTGTGGTGGAATTTGCCAAAACCAACGACCGTTTGGAAATTGTTGGCGGCGGCATGGGTGATACCGTGCTCGACGTTGCAGGGGTGAAGGCCTTGGCCGAACTGCCCTCGCTCGACGAACTACGCGCGAAGATTGTGGGCCTGGTGCAGGCTCCGGCGACCAAGCTGGCGCAAATCGCGCAAGCCCCCGCCGGGCAACTGGCCCGCGTGTTTGGTGCCTATGGCGCCAAGCAGGCTGCCTGACCGTTCCTATTTTAACCGATTATTTTCAGGAGAATATCCATGGCTGATCTTGCCAAGATTGTTGAAGACCTGTCGGCGCTGACCGTATTGGAAGCCGCTGAACTTTCCAAGATGCTCGAAGAAAAGTGGGGCGTTTCGGCCGCTGCTGCGGTTGCCGTTGCTGGCCCGACCGGTGGCGCTGCTGCCCCTGCCGCTGAAGAAAAGGATGAATTCGACGTCATTCTGACCGGCGATGGCGGCAACAAGATCAACGTCATCAAGGAAGTGCGCGCGATCACCGGCCTCGGCCTCGGTGAAGCCAAGGCGCTCGTTGAATCGGCTCCCAAGGCCGTCAAGGAAGGCGTCAACAAAGCCGAAGCTGAAGAGCTGAAGAAGAAGCTCGAAGCCGCTGGCGCGACCGTCGAACTGAAGTAAGTTCGGCCCTAGCCTTTAGGAAGGGGTGGTGCACCATTGGGTGCGCCGCCCCTTTTTGCTGCGCCTATTGCCCGTGGAACTGCGCCACCGCGCGGCTGACCGCCTGCATCAATGCCATACGGTCGGGCACGCTGGCCGTCGTATCGCCGAGCATGACCGCCACGGTATAGCGCGTGCCATCGGGCGCGGTCAGGATCGCCACATCATTATAACCGGTGGCAACCCCGCCCAATTCCTGACCCGTGCCGGTCTTGTGCGCAACCCGCCAACCCGCCGGAACGCCCGCACGCAAACGCTGGGGTCCGCTGGTTACACGCGACAATGTGTCGAGCATCAGCGCGGTAGAGGCGCTCGACAATAATTCTCCACGCGCCAAAGCGGCGAGCGCCGCCGTAATCGCAAGTGGGCTGGCGCCATCTTCGGGATCGGCAAGATAGCGTTGGAGAGCCTCACGCCGCACCGACATCGGCACTGTATTGCGCGCTGCCTGAAAATTGCGCGCTACCGAATAATTCTGCCGCCATTCCATGCCGGCAATGTGGCTCTGCAACAGCCGCTCACCCGGGCCAAAGCGAATGCGCCCCAATTGATGGTCATCGATAAAGCGGCGCACCGCCTCTGGCCCGCCCACCCGGCGGAGCAGCGCATCGTTCGCGCTATTGTCGCTGGTGGTGATGGCAAGGTCGAGCAGGCGGCGCAGGGTGATGCGCACTTGCCCTTCGCGCCGCACCTGTTCGGCAAGCGGCTGATGGAATAAGGTCAGATCATTGGCAGTGATCGTTACTTCTTCATCGAGGTTGATGCGCCCTGCATCGACCAGCGACAATAAGGTCAGCGCCACCCATGTCTTGGAAACGCTTTGCTGCGGGAAATATTCATCGCCGCGCCGGGCAATCGCCCAGTCGGCACCGACCCGCCGAATGGCGATTCCCGTCCGCCCCGGAAAAGTCCGCCAAAGTTCATGTATCTGTGCCTCCAGCCCCACGGGTGGACGCGTCACGCCGGGGTCTTGACGGTGGGCGGGCGGCGGTGCCGGTCGCCACGGTGGGCGGGCGGCGCTGGGCGGCGGCGGCGCATGGTCGGGATTCGCCGGTATCGCACTCGCGCATCCGCCGAGCATCAATGCCCCGCCCATCAAAGCTAAACCGCTACGCACAAATTTCGACAATATCAGGGCCCTTTGTTCCACACGATATCATGCCAAGCCCCTGCCCGTGGCGCGAGTGTCGCTGCGACGAATGATTCCCTGACCGCGATAAGATGAGCCGATACTATGATTGACGCGTGGCCGTGCGGGCCTAAGCAGGGCAGCGACGCATAAAAACCGCGCCACGGCAGGAGGATGGATGATGAGTCTCGACGCGATATTTGACGCCAACATCTGGCAGGATGCCGCCGACGGCGAATTTGATGTGATGGTCGATCTGCGCCGCGCCATCCACCGCGAACCGGAACTTGGCCTGTCCAACCCCAAAACGCGCGACAAGATTCGCGCCGCGCTGGCCGACCTGCCGATCCAATGGCGTGAAGGGCCATCGACCACCGGCCTCATCGGCGTGCTGGAAGGGGCAGCGGGCGGCAATGGTCGCACCATTTTGCTGCGCGGCGACATGGACGCGCTGCCGATGCACGAAGAAACCGGCCTGCCCTATGCCAGCACCATCGACGGGGCGATGCACGCTTGTGGCCATGATTCGCATGTGGCGATGCTGGCAGGTGCGGCCAAGATTTTGTGCGCCAACCGCGACCGTCTGGCCGGGCGTATCCTGTTCATGTTCCAACCGGGGGAGGAGGGGCATCATGGCGCGCGCCATATGCTCGACGATGGATTGATCGACCCCCTGCCCGATGCCGCCTTTGCGCTCCACATTTCACCCAATGCGCCGCATGGCCTGTTCACCGGGCGGGCAGGGGCGCTGCTCGCCTCCACCGACAAGGTGCAGATCAGGGTCAGCGGCAAGGGTGGCCATGCATCAATGCCGCATGATGCTATTGACCCGGTGCCCATCGCCTGTGCGATTGTCGGCGCAATACAACAGATGGTGACGCGCCAAGTGCCGGTCTTTGACCCCTGTGTCGTCACCATTGGCAAGATTGCGGCGGGCACGACCGACAATGTCATCCCTGAATTTGCGGACATGCTGGGCACCATCCGCACCCTGTCGCCCGAACGGCGCGCCGATGTGCAGGCGCGCATCACAACAATCGCGGAACATATTGCACTGGCGCATGGCGCGAGCGCGAGCACCCAATTTACCGAAGGTTTCCCGGTTACGCTGTGCGACAGCCGCGCGGTGGCCTTTGGCGCGCGTGTCATCGCCGACATGTTTGGGGAGAATGCCTTTGTCCACATGCCCGCCCCGATGATGGGCGGCGAAGATTTCTCTTACGTTCTAAATAAAGTGCCCGGCGCGATGTTCTTTTTGGGAGCCAGCCATGAAGGGGATGATTGGCGGCATTGCTGCGGCCTCCATTCCAACCATATGGTGATGGACGAAAAAATTATGGCGCGCGGCGCGGCCATCCACGCTGCCTTTGCCGAACGATTTTTGGCCGAAGGCTGGGGGGATTAGGTTCAGGGCACCAAGATCGTGTCTTTCGCCGCCGGCAAAAGCTCTGGGTAATCGCTGTTGTAATGGAGGCCACGGCTCTCCCGCCGATCCAGCGCGCTACGCACGATCAACCGCGCCACCTCCACCAGATTGCGCAGTTCGATAAGGTCGGGGGTGACGCGGAAATTGCCGTAGTAATCATCCACCTCCCCCGCCAATAAGTTGACGCGATGCATCGCACGTTCCAGCCGCTTGGTGGTGCGTACAATGCCAACATAATCCCACATGAAGCGGCGGATTTCGCGCCAATTATGCTGGACGATCACTTCTTCGTCCGCCTCTGTAACCCGGCTTTCGTCCCACGAACGGATGGCGGGTGGCGGCGGCAAATCATCAAAGCCGCGCAAAATATCCTGCGCCGCCGCGTCGCCATAAACAAAACATTCGAGCAGGCTGTTCGACGCCAGCCGATTGGCACCGTGGAGGCCGGACATCGTCACCTCCCCCGCCGCATATAGGCCGGGCAGGTCGGTGCGCCCGCGCCGGTCCACCACCACCCCGCCGCAGGTATAATGCTGCGCGGGAACCACCGGGATCGGCCCCTTGGTCATATCGATGCCGAGCGCAATCAGCTTTTCATAGATATTGGGGAAATGCCCGCGCACAAAGTCGGCTGGCTTGTGGCTGATGTCGAGGTGGACAAAATCCAGACCCAGCCGTTTCAATTCATGGTCGATGGCGCGCGCCACAATATCGCGCGGGGCGAGTTCGCCGCGTTCGTCAAAGCGCGGCATGAAACGTTCGCCGTTGGTCGGTAGTTTGAGGAGGCCACCTTCACCGCGCACCGCCTCTGTAATCAGGAAATTCTTTGTCTCCCGATTATAAAGGCAGGTCGGGTGAAACTGCATAAATTCCATATTGGCAACGCGGCACCCCGCGCGCCACGCCATGGCAATGCCATCCCCTGTCGCCCCCGACGGCGCGGTGGAAAATAAATAGGTTCGCCCCGCCCCACCGGTCGCCAATATCGTCGCCCGCGCGCAAAACCGCTCCACCTTTTGGACATTGCGATCAAAGGCATAGGCACCCCAGACATGCCCCGCACCGGAAAATGCCTGTTGGTGCCGCCCGGTGATGAGGTCAATCGCCACCATGTCGGGCAACAGGCGGATATTGGGGTGGGCGGCGGCCGCGCGCTGCAACGCCTGTTGCACGGCCCAGCCGGTCGCATCATCGACATGGACGATGCGGCGGTGCGAATGGCCACCCTCGCGCGTTAAATGCCAGCGTTCGCCCAGCGACAAATTGCCATCGTTAAAGGGCACACCCAATTCGGCCAGCCGTTCGATGGCGGCGGGGGCATTTTCGACGACAAATTCCACCGTTTCGCGGTCGTTCAGCCCGGCCCCCGCGACCATCGTATCGCGGATGTGGCTTTCGAACGTATCGCCAGCGTCGAGCACGGCGGCAATGCCCCCCTGCGCCCAGCCGGTTGCGCCATCGCTGATCGCCCCCTTGGCCAGCACTGTAACCTGATATTTTTCGGCGAGTGCCAGCGCCGCGGTGAGCCCCGCCGCACCCGAACCGATGATGAGGATATCGCTTTCCATCATGTCACCCGATTAAACTGGGCATAATCCGCCTCCGCCATCGTCGGTGCTTGCCATGCGTCTTCCATGCAATCAAACATGGCGCGGTCCACCGTCATGGCAAAGCTCGCCCCTTTTTCGGCGTTGCGCTGTACAACCCGCCGCCAGCGTTCGTCAGCGGGAACATCCAGCCAGTGGAGCATGACGCCCAGCCCCAAGTCTTTGGCAAATTGTGCAAATTCGGCCCGATGCGCACGCTTTGTAAAGCCAAGGTCGAGCACGGAACCAACGCCGAGGCGGGCAAGTGCGGTGACATTATCGCGCATCTGCGCTTCAACCCTTTGGATGCGTTCCATCGTCCAATCAAAGGAAATGGGCTGCGGACTGTCCATCCAGAACAGCCGCACCATCCAATCATCAATGGAGAAACATATTGCACCATGTTGCGCGGCAAGCGCACGCGCATAGCTGGTTTTCCCCGCGCCCGTGCCCCCGGTGACAATGTGGATTTGTGCTTTGTCGGCGGTGCCGGTCATGCCGCTTCTTTGGGCTGGCTGGTCAGGTGGACGAACACATCCTCCAAATCGGCTTCGCGCGTCGATACGTCGATGATCGACAGCCCCGCCGCGCTCGCCGCACCCAACACATCGCCGGCATTGGCCCTATCCATATCATAGCTGATGGCAATCTGGTTGGCGGCCAATTGCTCCACCTTGGAAAAACAGGGGTGCGATGGCAGCGCGGTAACCGTATCGGCGAGCGTCAGCAGCAGCATTTTTTCGCGCGCCATGCCGATTAATTCGCGCGTTGGCTTATCGGCGATCACCCGGCCATGGTTGATGATGGCAATATGATCGCACAATTGCTCCGCTTCTTCGAGATAATGGGTGGTGAGAACGACGGTCACTCCCAGCTGGTTGAGACGGCGGACATAGTCCCACAATTGCTGGCGCAATTCGATATCGACCCCCGCGGTCGGTTCATCAAGAACGATAATCGGCGGATTATGCACCAGCGCTTTGGCGACCAATAGCCGCCGCTTCATCCCCCCCGACAGGGTGCGGGCATAAGCGTGCGCCTTGTCCGCCAAACCGACGGCCGCCAGCAATTCCATCGACCGGCGGCGCGCCTTGGGCACACCATATAGGCCGGCCACCACCTCCAGCGTTTCAAAGGGGGTAAAAAATGGGTCGAAGACAATTTCCTGCGGCACGATGCCAATCGATGCCTTGGCGTTGCGCGGGTCGGCATCTATATCAAAATCCCAAATCCGCGCGTGGCCCGCGCTTTTGCGCACCATCCCGGCCAATATATTGATCAGCGTCGATTTGCCCGCCCCATTGGGGCCAAGCAGCCCATAAATTGTGCCGCGCGGGACGTTGAGTGTGACATTGTCGAGCGCGCATTTGCCCCCTGCATAGGTTTTGCTCAGCCTTTCGATGGCGATGGCGATATCGGGCAAATTGGACATGCCCCCCGCATAGCGCGCAAATTGCACCAAGCCCAAGCATCAATTGCACAGCCCAAATATAAACGGCGCATTTACCTTGTCGCCTTACGAAATGCGCACGGCTGATGCCTATAGCGGCTGGCAATGGGGACCAAATTTATGCCTTTACGACACGGCTATCGCCTTGCCGCCGCGCTGTTCGCCGCCACATTTTTGGCCAATGGCAGCGCCGCCCTTGCCGAATCCGAACCCGGCCCGACCCGCACCGTCATTTTGCGGCCATTGTCGTTTGTGACGGTGAATGATCTGGACTTTGGTGACATGATCGCCAGCGGCATGTCGGGGCAGGTGCGCCTGTTCCCCGATGGCACGCGCACGGCAACCGGCGGGGTAACCCTGGTCGGCAATCGTCAGCAACCGGCCGTATTTTCGGGCTATGGCACGCGCAACCAGCAGGTGCTGATTTCGATGTCGTCCAATTCCATCACACTGACCGGTCCGGGTGCACCGATGACCGTCACCATGTGGGAAATTGGTTCAACCCCGACCGCCATATTATCAACCGTTCCCCGGCGCTTTCGCATCACATCCGCCAGCGGTATTTTCACCTTTCCGCTTGGTGCCCGCCTTTCGGTCGGCGCGAACCAGGCACCGGGCGTCTACACAGGCAATTTTTCGATCACCCTCAACTATCTCTAGCGGCTTAGTCGCCCTCTAAACCCAAATTTCTAGGGTTTGCCATGGATGCGCAGCGGATTTTGATCCGTCTGCGCGTTAACCATGTTCGATTATCGCTGTTTCACCTTTATCGGCGATGCTCCACCCCATGCGTAGGAAAGGTCCCATCCTGCGTCGCAAAGGTCGGTCGGCACTGGCGCTCATGGTCGTAGCATCGCTAACGGTCCCAGCGCATGCTCAAACAACAGCCAGTGCCACCGGCCGGACGACAATCATCCATCCGCTTTCGGTGTCCGCCCAGCGTGACCTTGATTTCGGCAGATTAGTCGCCGGAACCACCGCCGGAACGGCCACGATCAACCCGATCACTGAAATGCGCACCGTCGATGGCGGGGCCAGCGGCGCGGGCGGCACGCCGGTCAGCGCCAGCTTTGCCGCGCGGGGTATTGCGGGGCAGATGTTGCATATTGTGGTGCCGTCCACCCCGGTCATCGCCAGCAATGGGTCAGGCGCGACAATGACGATCAGCAATTTTGCCCATGATGGCGGCAGCGGCCCCATATTGCTCAATGCAGATGGTGATGCGACCATCCATGTCGGGGCGACAATATCGCTGAGTCCCGGACAGGCAGAGGGCGCCTACACCGCCCATTTCAGCATAATTGCTATTTATCTCTAGTCGGGCGGCTGCTAGTCGCTGGGCGCATGAAACAGGCCTGCGAAACCAGCTATACCCATGACCACCGCATCTGCTGCATGGGCGCCAGCGACACGCCGCAAGCATCGGCAACGCTGGGGCATCCGCGCGTCTGGATAGAGATCGACAGCGAAATTGGCGTGGCGCAATGCGGATATTGCGACCATCGCTATATTTTGATCGGCGGCCCCGCCGACCAACGCTGATTGCGGATCAGGGGCCTACGCACCGTGCATGATGACCCGCGCCAATTGCTATATGCCGCAGGGCAGCTCGACCCCGATGGGGCGATGGCGCTCACCCGACAGGCATTGGCGGGTGCCGACGATGGTGAGCTGTACCTGCAATATCGCGCCAGCGAGGCGCTGGTCTTTGATGATGGCGCGCTGAAAGCGGCAGATTATGCGCAAAGCGCGGGCTTTGGCTTGCGTGCCGTCGTCGGGGAAAAGACCGGCTTTGCCCATGCCAGCGAACTGAGCGCCACCGCGATCGGTCGCGCCATCCCGACACTCAGCATCGTCACCGATGGCCATGGCGGGACGATGGCCGCCGCCCCCCATCGCACCAATCGCCGCCTATATGATGACGCCAACCCGATCGACGGTTGCAGCTTCCTCGACAAACTCAGCCTGTGCCAAGCGGTGGATGCCGCCGCGCGCGCGGCGGACCCCCGTGTGCGACAAGTCAGCGTCTCGCTGTCCGGCAGTTGGTCGGTCATCGACATAATACGCGCCGACGGCACCCGCGCGTCGGACGTGCGCCCACTTGTCCGCCTTAACGTCTCGCTGATCATGGCAGAGGGCGACCGCCGCGAAAGCGGCAGCTTTGGCATTGGCGGGCGGCGCGGTTTTGCCGATCTGATGGAAACGGCAACATGGCAGCGCGCGATTGATGCTGCCCACAGCCAAGCGGCCAATAATCTGGAAAGTCAGCCTGCCCCGGCCGGCGAGATGACCGTTTTACTGGGGCCGGGTTGGCCGGGTATTTTGCTCCATGAAGCGGTCGGCCATGGGCTGGAGGGGGATTTTAACCGCAAGGGAACGAGCGTTTTTTCCGGCCGTATCGGCACGCAGGTCGCGGCAAAAGGGGTGACGGTTATCGACGATGGCAGCCTGTTGAGCCCGGTGGGCGGCGCCCGGCGCGGGTCGCTCAACATTGATGATGAGGGGACGCCCTGTCAGGCCAATGTGCTGATCGAAGATGGTATTTTGACCAGCTATATGCACGACCGGCAGAGCGCGCGTCTGATGGGGGTTGCGCCCACCGGCAATGGTCGGCGCGAAAGCTATGCCCATGCACCCATGCCGCGCATGACCAACACCTTCATGGCCGCGGGCGCGGACGACCCCGACGAACTGCTCGCCCGCGTCAAGGATGGCATATTTGCCACCAGCTTTGGCGGCGGACAGGTTGATATTGTATCGGGCAATTTCACCTTTTCCTGCACAGAGGCATGGCGGGTAAAAAATGGGCGCAAGCTCCACCCCATTCGCGGCGCGACGCTGATCGGCAATGGCCCCAAGGCGCTGCAACATATTGTCGGCATCGGCCATGATATGGCGTTGGATGAGGGGATTGGCGTGTGCGGCAAGGCGGGCCAAAGCGTCCCCGCCGGGGTTGGCCAGCCGACCTTGCTGATAGAGGGGCTGACCATCGGCGGCACCGCAGATTGATGGATCGTGCGCCCGATTTGCTGCGCGTCGCAAGCTATAATGTCCATAAATGCGTCGGCACCGACCGACGGCGCAACCCCGAACGCATCATGGCCGTGCTGGGGGAAATCGACGCTGATATTATCGCGCTGCAAGAGGCGGATCGCCGATTTGGCGCGCGCGAGGCCGCGGTACCGCCCCGTCTGATTGCCGACTATGGTTGGCAGATCGTCGCTTTTGCCGATACGGCACCGGGAAGGGCAGCGCCGGGAGGGGCAGCATCAATCGGCTGGCATGGCAATGCGCTGCTTGTCCGCCGCGACGCGCATATAATTGCCAGCGGCATCATCCCGCTGCCGACGCTGGAACCGCGCGGGGCGGTTTATGCCGATATCCAATGGCGCGATTTTACCCTGCGGGTGGTTGGCATGCACCTCGACCTTTCGGGTATCCGGCGGCGGCAACAGGCGCGCACCATCATCGCGGCAGCGGAAAACCGGCCCGAAAATTGCGCCGCCATATTGATGGGCGACCTTAACGACTGGTCGCCTTATGGCGGGGTGATTGCCGATTTTGACCGCCATTTCCGCCTGCCGCCGCCCGCGCGCAGCTTTCATGCGCGCCGCCCGGTCGCCGCGCTCGACCGCATTATGACATCCCGCTGCCTCCACATATCTCGCAGCGGGGTACACCACAGCATTTTGGCCGCCCAAGCATCCGACCATTTGCCCGTCTGGGCCGATGTGGCGCGTGCACCTGCCTAAAAATGCGCCTGCCTAAAAATTAAGCAGCCTGCCCCAAATTGCGCACGAAAATATGCCTGCACCGGCCATCATGCGCACAAAATTGCCAGAATGTGGCGCATTTCCGCAATTGGTATGGATTTTGCTGTTGATCTGACGGAGCGCTGCACCGCAGCATAAGTCAAAGGTCCATGCATGTTGAAACCCCTGAAATATCTGAGCTGCGCTGCCGCATCGCTGCTGGCGAGCGCGGCAGCGGCAACCCCGTCCGGCCCCATTCTCGCACCCGATGCCGCCGCCATGGCGGGTATGGCCGACAAAGGCGACAATGCCTGGCTGCTGGTGTCGAGCGCATTGGTGCTGATGATGTCGCTCCCCGGCCTTGCCCTGTTTTACGGCGGGCTGGTGCGCACCAAAAATATGCTCTCCATCCTGATGCAATGTTTGATGATTGTCTCTCTGGCGGCAATCTTGTGGGTGTGCGTCGGCTATTCGCTGACCTTCACCGGCGGCAACGGCTGGTCGGCCCCCTTTATCGGTGGCTTTGGCAAAGCGTTTCTGGCGGGCGTCACGCCAGCCAGCATGGCCGCCACATTTTCCAACAATGCCTATATTTCCGAATATGCCTTCATCGGTTTTCAGATGACCTTTGCGGCGATTACACCCGCGCTGATCGTCGGGGCATTTGCCGAACGTGTGCGCTTTGGCCCGCTAATGGCCTTTGTCGCGGCATGGCTCCTCCTCGCCTATTTCCCGATCGCCCATATGGTGTGGTATTGGGCCGGGCCGGATTTCCTGCCCAATGCGCCCACCGATGCCGGTCTGCTGTGGGGTTGGGGGGCGCTCGACTTCGCGGGTGGCACCGTTGTCCACATTAATGCAGGGGTTGCGGGGCTGGTCGGCTGCCTGATTATCGGCAAGCGCGTCGGCCATGGCCGCGAAGCCACCCCGCCGCACAGCCTGACGATGACGATGATCGGTGCATCCCTGCTGTGGGTGGGCTGGATCGGTTTCAACGCCGGGTCCAATCTGGAAGCCAACGGCCTAGCCGCGCTGGCAACGGTCAACACCATCGTTGCATCGGCCGCTGCCGCGCTCATCTGGTCGCTGATCGAATCCACCCGGCATGGCAAACCATCGCTGTTGGGCGCGGTGACGGGGGCGATTGCCGGTCTGGTCGCCATCACCCCGGCAGCAGGCTTTGCATCGCCGGTTGGCGCAATCCTGCTCGGCGCAGCGGTGTCCCCGCTCTGCTACCTCTTTGTCGCGCATGTCAAAAATTGGCTGGGCTATGATGACACGCTCGACGTCTTTGGCGTTCATGGTGTAGGCGGCATCGTTGGCGCCATCGGCACGGCCTTTGTCGCCAACCCGGCATGGGGCGGTCAGGGTGCGATGGACTATACGGTCTTTCCGGCGGTCGCCGCATCCTATGCGCTGGGCACGCAGCTGTGGACGCAGATTTGCGCCGTCGGCGTCACCATATTGTGGAGCGGGCTGGTTTCCGCCGTCCTGTTCACCGTGCTCAAGAAAATCATGGGGCTGCGTCCCGATGCCGACAGTGAGCGGGAGGGGCTCGACCTCTCCAGCCATGGGGAACGCGCCTATAATTACTGAATATAGCTGATCCAATAATCCACTAATCCAGAGGTTCCTCCTGCGAACAAACTGGCCGGAGCCACAGCGCTCCGGCCATTTTTTATGTGGCGCGCGCGCCACAATGGCGGCGCAAAAATAGTCTCTCTCGTAACCTTTGCTTGGCCTTGGCCGGTGGTTGCGCCAAGGAGGCGGCAGGGGGAAGCCAACAATAAGATTGTGCCCCCTTCCACGGAAGGAGACATACCATGATACGCTCGACGGCCCTTCGGCGCATGACAAGCTGCGCCATCCCGGTCATCGCCGTTGCGCTGGCAACGCCAGCCTTTGCGCAAGACACATCCAATGCCGAAACGCCAGCATCCGGCAATGACATCGTCGTTACCGCAACGCTGCGCGACAGCAGCCTGCAGGACGTGCCCTTTTCGATCAACGCCCAAACCGGTGAAGATCTGGAGCGCGCCAATGCCACCACGTTGGAGGCTGCATCGCGCAATGTCGCAGGCCTCAACATCCAGAACCTCGGGCCCGGCCAAAGCCAGGTGTCGATCCGCGGCGTTTCCGCCGGGCAGGTCGTCCGCGACCAACCCGGTGTCAAGGAACAGGTCGGCGTTTATCTCGACGAATCGGTGATCTCGCTCTCGCTCTTCACCCCCGACCTTGATCTGTTTGACCTCAACCGTCTCGAAACCCTGCGCGGACCGCAGGGGACGTTATTTGGTGCAGGCTCCATCGGCGGCACCATCCGTTACATCACCAACCAACCGCGCCTCGGCACCACCGAAGGGGTGATTGAAGGCAACCTCAACCTCGTCGATGGAGACAGCCTGGGTGGCCAGTTGCGCGGTGTCATCAACCTGCCGATTGGCGACAATGCAGCGTTGCGCGCGGTTGCTTATTATTCGCGCTTTGGCGGCTTTATCGACGCGCTCGGCCCCAACCGCGTGCAAGAAGATGTGAATGATGGCCGTCGTTATGGTTTGCGCGTTGCGCTCGCCTTTCAGCCGTCGGACAATCTGACCATCACCCCGCGCATCGTCTATCAGGAATCGGTCTATGACGGGTTCAACCGGCAGGAGATTTTCAATCTTTACGCCAACCCGAACACGACGACCCGCCCGCCGGTCACCTTTGACGAACGGCAGCAATATCTGCTGCTCGACGAAGGTTTCCGCGATCAGACCTTGATCGCTGATTTGACCACCCGCGCCGATCTGGGCGGGGCAGTGCTGACCTTGGTCGGCAGCTATATCAACCGCGATATTTTGGTCAGCCGCGATGCCAGCGCGCTGACGGGGTCGGTTTCAGTTGATCTGGGCTTCCCCGCCGCTGGTGTGTTGTTGCCGTCAAACCTGCGCGATACCACCGATCTGGAAAGCTGGACCGGCGAAATTCGCCTGGCGTCGGACAATGACAGCCCCTTCCAATGGGTGGTTGGCGCTTTCCACAGCCAAGTCGATCGCGCCTATTCACAGCGCCTGCCAACCCCGGGCTATGACGCATTTACCGACGCGCGCTTCGGTGCTGGCACGTCGGCGGCGGTTGCCAATGGTTTCCCGCTGCAGTCACCCTATAACGCCGACATCCCCTATGATATCAAGCAATTCGCGGTGTTTGGCGAAGCGAGCTATAATTTCGCTGACATGCTGACGCTGACGGCGGGTGGTCGTTATTATGATTTCCAGGAAACCCGCCAGTTTATTTCGGGCGGCCTGTTTTCCAACGGCGATCGCAATACCGACCGCACATCATCGAACGGCTTCACGCCGCGCTTTTTGCTGAGCTGGCGGGCGAGCGATGGTATCACCGTCAACGCACAGGCATCGCGCGGGTTCCGCTTGGGCGGGGTGAATGACCCGCTCAACATCCCGCTTTGTTCGGGTGGCGCGGGCGGTGTGGATGCCATGACCTATGGCAATCGCCCCAGCTATGACGATGAAAAGAGCTGGAACTATGAACTGGGCGTCAAAACCCAGGGCGATGGTTTCACCTTTAACGCCGCGGCATTTTACAACGACATCAGCAATTTGCAGATGACCGCCGATGCTGGCAGCTGTTCGTCACGCGTGGTGTTCAATGTGCCCAAGGCACATACGGCGGGTGTCGAATTTGAACTGGGGGTTGAACCGGTTGATGGCCTCAACCTCGGTCTGTCGGGCTCGATCTTGGAAGCACGCTTTGATTCGTCGGTCACCACGACCGCCGGTGTCGTCATCGCGGGTTTCCGCGATGGTAACCGCCTGCCCTCCACGCCTGAATTCACGCTGGCTGCCAGCGCGGATTACAGCTTTGACCTTACCGACGATACAACGGGCTTCTTCCGGGCTTCGGTGCAGCATATCGGTTCGCGGTATACGCAGGCGAGCGATCAGGAAGGCAACCCGCGCAGCTTTGTCTCGGGCCTTGCCTTTGGCGGCGCGACGGGCACGGTGCCGACGGTGGTCGACCTGCAGCTGGGTGACTATCAATTGGTTGACCTCAGCGCCGGGGTTGAATGGGATGATGGCCTGTCGGTCACCGTCTATGTCACCAATTTGTTCGACGAAAATGCGCTGCTGTCGTTCGATCGTGAACGCGGCGGTCGGGCACGCCTCGGCTTTTCAACCAACCAGCCGCGGACAATCGGCCTGACGGTGCGTAAGAGCTTCTGAGGGTGGTTTAGCCCATCGGGCTGAAATAATATTTCGCAATTCGGCTAGGATTGCGCGATTATCGCATAAAAAATGGCAGTGTGGCACACACACTGCCATTTTTTTGCTTTTCAAATTGCCGAATCACCGTCATAGTTTGGCCATAGTTTCGGGAGGGGAGAGCCCGGAAGGCTGGGTCGGAGCTCGCTGAGCGACTCCGACCCATTTTTTTTGCAAAATTTGGCTATTTCAGGGCCGCTGCCACAAAGTCCGCCGCGCGTTCACCGATCATGATCGACGGCGCATTGGTGTTGCCGCTGACCAGACGCGGCATGATGCTGGCATCCGCCACCCACAGGCCATCCACCCCATTGAGCGCCAATTGCGGATTGACCACCGCCGCCGCATCGCCGCCCATGCGGCAACTGCCCACCGGGTGATAGACAGTGTCGGCGCGGTTGCGAATTTCCTGTTCAAGCGCGGCATCGTCATCCACATTGACCGGGCGCACCACCGCACCCCCCAAATCGCTGAGCGGCGGCGCGGCACAGATGCGCGCCATCATCCGCGCGCCAGCCATCAATGTTTCGACATCACGCCGGTCGCTCAAAAAGCCGGGGTCGATGCGCGGTGGTGACAGCGGGTCAGCATCATTCAGCCGGACATTGCCGCGCGATTCAGGGCGCAACACACAGACATGGCAGGAAAAGCCATGGCCCTTCAGTTGGTTGCGCCCATGATCGTCGAGCATCGCGGGGATGAAATGATATTGGACATCGGGCGCAGGCAGGTCGGTTCGGGTCCGCCAAAAGCCGCCCGATTCGGCAAAGGGGGTCGTCATCATCCCCGTGCGGTTCCAGCGGTGCTGGACAAAGGCCCGCGCCATCCGCCACGTTCCGGCCATCGACGTGCCAAAGGGGATGTTCGACTGGGTGCGATAACTGACGACATAATCGATATGGTCTTGCAGATTTTCGCCCACGCCGGGCAGGTCATGGACCAGCGATATCCCCTTTTCCGCCAGATGGTCAGCAGGGCCAATCCCCGACAACATCAAAATCTGCGGGCTGTTGAAGGCGCCGGCCGACAGGACGACCCCGCCAGCGGCGCGCAATATCGAACGCTGCCCATTGCGGCTGATGGCAACGCCGGTGGCGCGCCCATCCTCCACCAAAATGCGCTCGACCAGCACGCCCGTCCGGATGTCGAGGTTGACGCGACCCCGATTTGGTTCAACATAGGCGCGCGCCGACGACCAGCGTTCGCCGCCCTTTTGCGTCACCTGATAGAGGCCAAAGCCATCCTGCGTCGCGCCGTTGAAGTCGGTATTAAGCGGCAATTGCAACGCCGCTGCCGCTTCGACAAAGGCGCGGCTCGCGGCGTTGGGCCAGTGCTGATCCATCACATGCAGCGGACCGTCCGCCCCGTGAAAGGCGTCCGCGCCCCGTTCGTTCGATTCGGCGCGTTTGAAATAGGGCAGGCAGTCGGCAAAGCTCCACCCCGTTGCACCCAGCTGTGCCCACTGGTCATAATCCCAACCATTGCCGCGAATATAGAGCATGGCGTTGATCGCAGACGAGCCGCCCAGCCCGCGCCCGCGTGGTTGATAGCCGACCCGGCCATTGAGCCCCGCCTGCGGGACAGTATCAAAATCATATTTGCTGCTGTCGGGGATGAAGGGCAGCAAACCGGGGGTTTTCACCGCCATCACATCATTATGACCACCCGCTTCGATCAGGCAGATGCGCAATTGGGGGTCCGCACTCAGCCGACCGGCAACCGCGCTCCCCGCACTGCCGCCGCCGATGATGATGATGTCGAAATTGTCCACGCCCAAGCTCCCGTTGATTGGCTCCGGCGCTAACAATCATGTCAGTATCTTAAAGCCAAGCCTTATATTGCCCCGCCGTCATTTTCTTGGGCCGCCGCACGCGCCAGCCAGCGGGCGCGTATCATGTCGCTGGTGTCACGGCTGCCATCATGGCTCCACCCCGGTTCGCGCAACAAATAGGCCAATTTATACCGCCATGGTGCGCGCCACATGTCGCGCACGATGCCGACCCATTCGTGCAACACACTCCACAGCAGGTTGAATGTCCCCAATTGCTTGATGATGCCATAATGTGGCGGGTCGTCGTCCCGTTCCGCGACAAAGCTGCCGAACATCCGGTCCCAGATGATGAAAACCCCGGCGTAATTTTTGTCGAGATAACGCGGGTTGGTCGCATGATGCACCCGGTGGTGTGATGGCGTATTCATCACCGCTTCAAACCAGCGCGGCATGCGGCCAATCACTTCGGTATGGATCCAAAATTGGTAGATGAGGTTGATGCCGCCGCAAAACAGCACCATCGCCGGATGAAAGCCGACCAGCACCAAGGGCAGGCGAAAGATAAAGCTGATTGCCAGAAAACCGGTCCATGTCTGCCGAAGCGCGGTCGACAAATTATAATGCTGGCTGCTGTGGTGGTTGACGTGACTGGCCCAGAACCAGCGCACGCGGTGCGCACTACGGTGGAAAACATAATAGGCCAGATCATCGAGCAGAAAGCACAGGACCCACGCCCACCATTGCCAGGGAATGGTTACCAAGCGGAAATTATATAGGTTGAACAATAGGCTGAGCACGATGCCGCCAGTCAGCAAACCTGCGACGCTGCTACCCATCCCCAGCGCGAGCGAATTGAGCGTGTCGCCGGGGGCATAGGCATTGGGTGCGCGGCGGCGCGCCCACAGCATTTCGACAAGCACCAGCGCCACAAAGGCGGGCACCGCATAATCCACCGGATTGGGCAGATGCGGGGCGATCATGTACGCAAGTCCCGGAGGCGCGACGCCCAGATTCTTGCATCTTGGCCCAGATGCAAAATGACCGGACGGGCAAAATATTCGGACGTGGCGACGTTCAGAAATTCCCGATCCAGCCGACAATGGCTGTGATCGTCAAGCAAGCGACCAACGAAACGCGCACCATGACGTCGCAAAATCATGAAACGCCCCGCATCATCACGCAGCAATGCGCCAAGCCCCGCCCGGTCGAGCGCGACGTCGCTGGCCTGAAACCCGGCGACAGCCGCGGCTGCCAGCGCCTTTGCCTCCGCCACATTGGCGATGCGCACATCCCGGCCCAGACCCAGCCATTTGGCGATGCCCGCCAATAATAATATCGCGATGAGGGAACCGCCCAATTGTAACCATTGCGCGCTCACGCCCTTCCCCCTGCCAGCATGTCGAGCATCGCCGCAATGGGGCTAAGGTCATAGCCTGCCGCCGATGCCTGATGGTGGAGCGTCGCGACGTCCTTGCCTGCGCCCGCCTCTGCCAATGCCCAGAGGAAGGTTGACCTTGTCCCCGACCGGCAAAAGGCGAGGATTGGCCCCGGCTCTTTGTCCAGCACCGCGCGCATCGCTTCGACTTGTGGGGCGGAAAAACCTGCATGGCTGACCGGAATTGCAGCATAGTGCATGCCCAATTGCTGCGCCATCGCCGCCAGATCCGCACCCGCTGGCTGATCATCGCTTTCGCCATCAGGGCGATTGTTGATGATGCATGTGACGCCCATGTCGGCAGCGCGCGCCACATCGCCAACCGATAATTGCGGTGCCACCCACATGGTTTCGGTCAATTTATTGAATGACATGCCCATCCCCCTAAGCCCCGAGCTTTAGGGGAGAAACATGCATCGTGCCAATATGGCTTAACCCGTTACCGGCACAGAATCGGCAATATTTTGCGGCGGGCTGGGCCCATCCCGGTCGCCCTCCGCCATCTGCCTTTCCCACATTTCGGCATAAAGCCCCTTGCGCTGCAACAGGCTGGCATGATTACCCTGTTCGGCAATCCGCCCCTTGTCGAGCACCAATATATTGTCCGCATCGGCGATGGTCGACAGCCGATGCGCGATGGTGATGGTGGTTCGGCTCGCGGCAATCATGCCCAAAGTCGCCAAAATCTCCCCCTCCGTGCGCGAATCAAGCGCGCTTGTTGCCTCATCCAAAATCAATATGGGCGGGTTTTTGAGCAAGGTGCGCGCAATGGCGATGCGCTGCTTTTCCCCACCCGACAATTTTAGGCCGCGTTCGCCCACTTCGCTGGCATAGCCTTCGGGCAATTGTTCGATGAATGCGCCAATGGCAGCGCCATGTGCGGCGGCGCGAATTTCGGCATCCGACGCATAAGCGCGGCCATAGCCGATATTATAGCCGATGCTGTCGTTGAACAGCACCGTGTCCTGCGGGACGATGCCGATGGCAGCGCGCAAACTGGCTTGCGTGATGGTGCGGATATCCTGTCCATCGATACGGATTGCCCCGCCCGACACATCAAAAAATCGAAACAGCAAACGCGCAATCGTTGATTTGCCAGAACCCGAAGGGCCAACAATGGCGAGGCTTTGGCCCGGCGGCACGACAAAGCTCAACCCGCGCAAAATTGGTCGTTCGGCATCATAACCAAAATGGACATCATCAAACTGGATTGCGCCACCCGCAACCGCCAGCGCCGGCGCGCCGGGAACATCCTCTACCTCCGCCGTCGTATCAATCAGCGCGAACATGGCTGCCATGTCGATCGTCCCCTGACGAATGGTGCGATAGACCATGCCCAGCATGTCGAGCGGACGAAAAAGCTGAATCAGCAGGCTGTTGACCAGCACGACATCGCCGGTTGAAAATTGCCCGCGCGACCAGCCCCAGACGGTCCAACCCATCGCCAGACCCAGCATCGCATTGGTAATCAGGCTTTGCCCGACATTGAGCAGCGCCAGCGAATTGTTGGATTTGACCGCCGCATCGCAATATTTTTCGGCGATCGCGCCATAGCGTGCGACCTCCAGCGTTTCAGCGCCGAAATATTTGACCGTTTCATAATTGAGCAGGCTGTCGACCGACTTGCCGACGCTTTCATTGTCGAGCCGGTTCATCCGTGCACGCAGCGCATTGCGCCAATCGGTGATCCGCCGGGTGTAGAATAAATAAATGCCGACCATCGCTGCCGTCGCCAGCGCCAGATAGGGGCTGAACTTCACGGTGAAGATGATCAACACGGCGATCAGTTCGAGGAAGGTCGGCGCGGCGTTGAACAATAGGAAATAGAGCATTTCATCAATGCTCTTGGTTCCGCGTTCGATGACCTTGGTCACCTCCCCCGTTCGGCGCGACAGATGGAAACGCAGCGATAATTGGTGCAAATGCGCAAAAACCGAAACGCCCAGCCGCCGCGCCGCATCCTGCCCGACCCGTTCAAAAACCACGTTGCGCAAATTGTCGAACAGCACAGCCGAAAAGCGCATGCCAACATAAGCGAGCACAAGGCCGATGGCGATGGCAACACCCGGCTGCATCCCCGGTACCATATGGTTGATCGCGGCGGCATAGACAAAGCCCATCGAAATCTGGACCGCCTTGGATGCCAGCACGCACAGCGCGGCCAAGAGGATGCGCAGCCGCTGCGCCCGGCTGTCGCGCGGCCAGAGGTAGGGCAGGAAGCGCCGCAAGGTGGGCAGCAGGGGCGTTTCCTGATCGGCTATAGTTGGGGCATGCTGCATTGTCGCCAAGATAGGGCTTTACCCGCACAAGTAAAAGCGCACGCGCCACGCGCCGTTTCAATGAATTTTATACGTCGCTCAAAGCAGGCTAAATTCGATCATCCGACAATTGGGTGGCGCGGCACCCCTATCCTGCACTGGGCAAGGCCGTGGACGCGGCGGCGGCATAATATAGGGGCCCTGCTGTGCGCGGCCATGCGGCATCAGCAACTGCCCATCGATGAGGCGCGCCGGGCGCGGCAGGATTGTGGCGCCGACCCGCGCCACAGCCAGTGCGCCATGGCCGGTTGCCGCAACCGGCACACCCGTTGCCAAAAGGATCGACAGGAAAAAATATGCGCGCATGCAGCCGCCCTAGCGGCCCCGGCAGCATGGCTAATAATTGCTTAACCAAGCTGCACCAGCGCGGGACAGGCGAGACGGCAAGGCATAGAAAAAGGGGCGCAGGAAACCCCGCGCCCCCCGCATTTATGGCATCGCCAATCAGGCTTGGCGCGTGCCGTTCATCGCCATCTTGCCAAAGGCGCCGGTATCAATCGTGCCGGTCAGCGTATCACCATCGATGGTCGCTTCGCACGTCAGCGTCATCGGCATTGGCACCTTCATCTGCATCACCCACGACAGGCGATTGCCGTCCACCTTGCCGTTTTCGACGTCCAGCGAACCCATCGCCCCGGCATTTTGCCCGGTGAAGGTGCTGCCATCGACCTTTATCGAAAAGACCGATTTCTGATCACCCATCGGCGATTTGGTGATGCATTCATAATTGCCGTCCATGACTCATCTCTCCTATTTACAGGCATGAAAGTTAGGTAGCCCTATTGCCCACCCAATGTGGCAATGTCCACATCGGTTATGGGGAGGCCCAAAGATTCAAGCTGCGGACGGACGCTTGCCGCATCACCCACCACGACCCAGACCAGATTGTCCGGCCGTACTTGCGCGCGGATCGCCGCATCCATCTGATCGGCAGTCATCGCGCGATAGCGCCCGGCGAGTGTTTCATACCAATTATCGGGGCGGTGATTTTCAACAATGCTGGTGATCCCGCCGAGTACGGCGGGCGAGCTTTCAAACTGGCCGGGCAGTTCGCGAATGGAACCATTGACGGTGCGCGCCAATTCATCCGCGCTCACCCCGCCATCGGACAGAAAACGGGCGAGTTCGCTGCGAATTTCGCGGATGGCATCACCCGTGCGGTCGGCCTGAACCGGCGCGTTGACGGTGAAAACCAGCCGGTCTTCATTGCCGCTGATGCGTGAGCTTGCGCCATAGGACCAGCCCTTATTTTCCCGCAAATTCATGTTGATACGCGACAGGAAATTGCCGCCGATAACGTCATTGGCCGCGCGCAATGTAACCAGATCATCGCGCCCGCGCACGTTCAGCACTTCGCCTGCAACGATCACCGATTGCGGCGAACCGGGCCGGTTGACCAGCAAAATGCGTGGGCTGGGCACCGGCACAGCTGTGTCATAATTTTTGACGCCGCGCGGCTCGGCGGGATTTTGCCAGTCGCCCAGCGCGCGGTTCAATTCGCGCACCAGATCGCGCAAATTGACATCCCCCACCGCATAAATGGCGGCATTGTCGGGACGGATCCAGCGGTGATGCGCGGTTACCAGATCATCGCGGCTAATCGCGCGGATGCTGCTCACCGTGCCGCTGGCGGATATATTGCCATAGGGGTGGTCACCGAACAATGTCGGCGTCAGCGTCCGCGCGGCAAGGCCGCCGGGGCTGTTAAGTTCAGCAGCAATGCCCGCCAACCTTTGGCCGCGCAGCCGCTCCACCTCCGCCGGGGCAAAGGCCGGGTTACGAATGACATCGGCCCACAGCGCGAGCGATTGGCGCAAATTGCTGGTCAACGTGTAAATGCCAACCCCGCTATTGTCCGGCGTGGTAAAGCTCGACACCCCAGCGCCCAGCCTTTCCTGCGCCTCTGCCAAGGCGCGTGAATTCAGCGTCGTTGTTCCTTCATCCATCAACTGCATCATGAAGCTTTGCAGCCCGACACTGGCATGGGCATCGGATGAGCTGCCTGCATCAAAGACAATCTGCGCGCGCACCACCGGTACAGCAGAGCGGCGCGCAAAATATACGGGAATGCCGTTGCGCAGCGTCGCGCGTTCGATGTTGGGGAAATCCAGATCGCCAATCGGGCCAAGCGCTGGCGGTTCAATGCGCGGGCGTGATGCAGGTTCAGACGCTGCCGGTTGCGCGGCTGCGCCATCCTGAACGCTCGCACTATCGGCAAGGCGCGGCTGGGATGCGGCCATCGCGCGTTCGGCGGCGCTGACAGGCGCACGATAAAAATTGGCGCTGAACGCGGTGGCCGCCGCCGCATCCATCCCCGTCGCTGTAACCGCACCGCCGCGCCCGTCGCCGGTATCGGTGCGTTCGCCGGGTTGATAGGTCAGCGAAAATGCCGGGCGGGTCAGCCAATGCTGCATCACCGCGCGCACCCCTTCGGGCGTCGCATTGGCCATATCGCGAATCTGGGTGCGGAAATAGGCGGGGTCACCCGCATAAAGCTGCCCCTCTGCCAAGGCGACCGCCTTGCCGCCAAAGCCGCCGACCGATTCGAGGCCGGACAATTCGCTCGACAGGCTCGACATAACCGTCCGGCGCACTTCGTCGGCGCTTGGCCCTTCGGCGATGAAGTTTTGCACAATTTCATCCAAGCGACGGTTGAGCTGGTCAATGTCCGCGCCCGGCTTCAAATCCGCCGAGACGATGAAAATCCCCAAATCCTCAAACGCCTGCGCACCCGCGCTGACGCTGACCGCCAATTGTTCGTCGCGGACCAACGCATTGTCGAGGCGGGAGGAGGCGAGGCCGCCCAACACGCTGCCCGCAATCTGCAATTCGGCGCTATCATCATTCACCCAGCCGGGGATTGCCCACATGCGATAAATGCGCGGTGTGGCAATACGGTCGGTGACGACGCGCGCCACAGGGGCTGGCAATGTCGGCACCTCGATACGCGGTTCAACCGCCTGTGGCCCGCGCGGGATTGCGCCGAACCAGCGTTCGACCATCGGGCGTGCCGTTGCCGCATCGATGTCCCCCGCCAGCACCAGCACCGCATTATTGGGCCCGTAATTTTGACGGAACCAATTTTGCACCATGCCGAGGCTGGCGTTGTTCAAATCCTGCATCGAACCAATGGTCGAATGATAATATGGGTGGCCGCGCGGGACGAGATTTTCGAAAATATAATAGCGCAGCAGGCCATAGGGCTGGTTGTCGCCCTGTCTTTTTTCATTCTGCACCACCCCGCGCTGATTGTTGAGCGTTTCGGTGGTCAGCGCGCCGAGCAGATGGCCCATGCGGTCCGCTTCCAAGAATAAAGCACGGTCGAGCGCACCGGTCGGCACGGTTTCAAAATAATTGGTGCGGTCGGGGTTGGTTGTCCCATTAAGGTCGGTTGCACCAATGTCCTGCAACCATGTGAAAAAATCGCCCGGTGCATTTTCGGTGCCGTTGAACATGATATGTTCGAACAAATGGGCAAAGCCGGTGCTGCCCGCCGGTTCGTCCTTGGAACCAATGTCATACCATACAGACAGAGCGACCACCGGCGCCTTGCGGTCGGTATGGACGATGACGGTCAAACCATTGTCGAGCGTGAAGCGTTCAAAGGGAATATCGATGCGATCAACCAGCGCGGCCACCGCCGGGTCGGCCGAAGGGGGGGATGCGGCATCCGTATTTTGCGCCAGCGCGGGGGCGGCCAACATCACCGCCGTTCCCATTGTCAAAAACAACCGTGTGCGCGCCAACCAATGCTTTGCCATTTCAACCCTCTCTAAATAACAACATCAAAAATCGCTGCGGGTATGCGGGCGACGACGCCTGTAATCAAGCCCATTTACCGCACGCCGTAACGTCATGGGCGATATATGCGGGGCCGCGTAGCCCATAAGGCCGCCGGTTCGAACAAAACCGGTTTCAGCCGATGCGCGACGAACAGCGGGGCCTGATCATTATAATGCGGCGATCCGGGCCGCGTCGTCGCCGCACCAAAGGGCTGGATCGATTGCGAATGAACCTGCCCCTGCCGGTCCCAGCGGATGAACATCAGGAAACTGTCGCCATGGCGCACCCGATATCGCCCGTCAGGCTCCACATCCCAGAGGGTGGAGGCGCGCAGCGTGTCATTGCCGCCATCAAGCGGCAAATCGACCCGGTACCGCCCCGTCCCGTGGCGCAGGCGCAGCACATCGCCCAGATGCGGATTTAGCGTGCCAAAATGGCGCTGCAGATGCGCCGCCGCATCACCCAATATCTTCGCGGGGTCGAGCGGTTCGCCGCTGCGCTGATAATGGACGCGGTTCGCCGGGCGCAGCACGGTGAGGGCGAGCGCATCACCATCCCCCCGCCCATCCAATTGCCAGTCCCAACGCGCGAGCAACGCCTGCGCGTCGCGCATCTGCTGGTCGGTCGGGCGTAGCGCCAACAGGCGCGCTATCCACGCCCCGGCATAGCCGCGCTGAACATAGCCGGTGTCATATTTGATCCGCGCCAGCGCCGCATCATCGATATTACCCGCCGCCTCAAACAGGTCGAGCGCGCGCAAGGATCGGTTGGTTTCATCCAACTCCACCCCCATGCGTGGGTCAAACGCCGCCGGGTTTAATTCATCCCCCGGTCCGGCGGCGGTAAAGGGCGTATTATTGGCGTTAAAAATATAGCCCGACGCCGGGTTGACCAGCGCGGGCGCACGGGCAAATGGCAGGCTGGCCGCCCAAATATCGCGCCGCGTGTCCCCCGGCAAAATATGCCGCCAATCATAGCCCGCTGGTCGGTCGGGGAATAATCCATTGTAAAACAGGCCGATATTGCCTTCACGGTCGGCATAGATGAAATTGGTCGCCGGAACCCCCTGCCCCGCCATCGCGGCACGCCATTCGGCAAAATTGCGCGCCTTTTGGATGCGGTAATATTGGGTGACCATGTCGAGCCGGTCGATACCGGCATAACGAATGGCAAAGGCCCCCTGATCATTGATCACCACCGGCCCGTGGACCGACCGATAGAGGGTGCGCGGCACCGGGATGACGAACGGCCCCCATTTGACGCGCAGCCAGATGCGTTGATGCTGCAAGGGATACCAACGACCATCGAGCCGATATTGCGTGCCATCCGCGTTCAGCGTCAGGCGATAGACATCGACCAGATCGGGCCGATTGACCGTATTGGTCCAGCCCAGATAGCGATTATGCCCCAAAAAGGGATAGGGCGAACCGGGAAAGGTCGCCCCGGCAAAATCCCACCCCTCTGCCGAATGGACGACCAGTTCATACCATGCCACCCCGCCGGTCCATGGCTGGTGCGAATTGGAAACTAGCCGCGTTTGCCCATCGCCCCCGCGCGCCGGGGCGACGGCAAAGGCGTTGGAGCCATTTTGCCCCTCACCCCCGCCCAATAAGGTGCCCGCGAAATAGGGACGATCCACCCCATTCGGCGATGCCATGGCAATAGCGGGCGTTGATGTAGCAGGGTTTGGCGGGGTGGGCGGCCCGCCTTCGCCATGGAGCGGCTTTCCCTCCACCAACCGGCCAAGCACATTGTCCAGCCCGAAGAAAAAGGGCGAACGGATGACAAAGCCCGCCACCACATCCTCCGCCCGAACCGGGAACAGGCTGCTGAGGCGCACTTCATCGGGGTGTTGGGCGGCATAATGGTTGAGCCCCGCCGCATAAGCGGTGAACAGCGCGCGCACGTCAGCGGGCAATTGCGCATAATGGCGCTGCACCGTGCCGCGCCCGTCGATGAGCTGTGCGGCAAAATCCACCTTGGCGCCATCCGCCCCGGTCATCGCACCGAGCCGCCCGCGCGTCATCGCCAGCACTTCCTGTAGCGTGGCAAAATCATCCTCGGCATGGGCATAGGCAACGCCATAGGCAACATCGGCATCGCTGCGGCCAAATATATGCGGCACGCCATAGGCATCGCGCGCGATGCGCACATCCTGCGGCGTATAGCGCACTTCGGCCATCCGCTCGGCGCTGAGCGGTTCCCAGATGATGAGGCCAAGCGCCAACACGCCAAGGAAAAGGATCGAACCAAACAGGATTTTCTTCAGCGCACGCATGCCTTTTGCCCCTTTTGCTGCCGCGCCCCCACGCCGCCAATCTGCCCCCGCGATTGCCGAACGGCAAGCACCAAAGCCGCCTGCCCTTGTGTTGCCAAAATGCAACACTATTTTGGCGGCAAATAATCCCTAAATGTCGACAAGTGGCAGGGTGGGATAAAAAGGAAATGCGCAGACCATGAGCCTCGAAAAATTGACAGACCGCGCCAAGGGTTTTTTGCAAGCCGCGCAAACCATCGCCATCCGCATGAACCACCAACGCATTGGTGGCGACCATCTGCTCAAGGCCTTGCTTGACGATAATCAGGGCATGGCAGCCAATCTGCTGACTCAAGCGGGGGCCAATGCCAAGCAGGCGCTGACCGAAGTGGACGCCGCGCTGGCCAAAATGCCTGCTGTCACCGGTTCGGGTGCCAATGCGGCACCCGGTATCGACAATGAATTGGTACGCATCATCGATGCAGCGACCCAAACGGCGACCAAGGCAGGCGATAGTTTCGTCACCGTCGAGCGGCTGCTGCTGGCGCTCGCTGCGGCATCGGGGACCAGTCCGGCCAAGATTTTGCACGCGGCAGGGCTTGACCCCAAGGCTCTCAATGCAGCGATTGAAAAGCTGCGCCAAGGGCGCACCGCCGACAGCGCAACCGCCGAAGATCGTTATGACGCGCTCAAAAAATATGCGCGCGACCTGACGCAAGCAGCCGAAAATGGCAAGCTTGACCCGGTCATCGGGCGCGATGAGGAAATCCGCCGCACCGTGCAGATATTGGCGCGGCGCACCAAGAATAATCCGGTACTGATTGGCGACCCCGGGGTCGGCAAGACCGCAATTGCCGAGGGTTTGGCGCTACGCATCGCCAATGGGGATGTGCCCGACACGCTCAAGGGGCGGCGATTGATGGCGCTCGACATGGGTTCGCTGATCGCCGGGGCCAAATATCGCGGTGAGTTTGAAGAGCGGCTGAAGGGCGTGCTCGACGAAGTGAAATCGGCCGAAGGCGACATCGTCCTGTTCATCGATGAAATGCACACGCTGATCGGCGCGGGCAAAAGCGAAGGGGCGATGGACGCCGGCAATTTGCTCAAACCCGCGCTGGCGCGCGGCGAATTGCATTGCATTGGCGCAACCACGCTCGACGAATATCGCAAATATGTCGAAAAAGATGCTGCACTCCAGCGCCGTTTTCAGCCGGTGTTCGTCGGTGAACCGACGGTGGAGGACAGCATCTCCATCCTGCGCGGGCTCAAGGAAAAATATGAACTCCACCATGGCGTGCGCATCACCGATGCCGCCATCGTCGCGGCGGCCACTTTGTCCAACCGCTATATTTCCGACCGTTTTCTGCCCGACAAAGCCATCGACCTGATGGATGAGGCGGCGAGCCGCATCCGGATGGAGGTTGAATCCAAACCCGAAGAGATTGAAACACTCGACCGGCGGATCATCCAGCTCAAGATCGAACGCGAAGCGCTGAAGAAAGAGAGCGATGCTGCGTCCAAAGACCGGTTGGCAACGCTCGAGGGCGAACTCGCCAATCTGGAGCAACAATCGGCCGAACTGACCAGCCGCTGGCAAGCAGAAAAGGACAAGATTGCCGGCGAAGCGCGGCTCAAGGAACAATTGGATGCCGCGCGGCTGGAATTGGAACAGGCGCAGCGTGGCGGTGATTTGGCGCGCGCGGGGGAGCTGAGTTACGGCACTATCCCCGAACTCGAACGGCAATTGGCCGACGCGGCGCAGGCGTCAGCGGGCGCCATGCTGCGCGAGGAAGTGACCGATGCCGACATTGCCAGCGTCGTTTCGCGCTGGACCGGCATCCCCGTCGACCGGATGATGGAGGGGGAGCGCGAAAAACTGCTCCATATGGAGGATGTGATCGGCAAGCGCGTCATCGGCCAAGCCGAAGCGGTGCGCGCCGTATCCACCGCGGTGCGCCGCGCGCGCGCCGGGTTGCAAGACCCCAATCGTCCCTTGGGCAGTTTCCTCTTTCTCGGCCCGACCGGGGTCGGCAAGACCGAATTGACCAAGGCGCTGGCCGGATTCCTGTTCGATGACGATGCCGCAATGGTGCGCATCGACATGTCCGAATTTATGGAAAAGCACAGCGTTGCCCGCCTGATCGGCGCGCCGCCGGGTTATGTCGGCTATGATGAAGGTGGCGTCCTGACCGAAGCGGTGCGGCGACGGCCCTATCAGGTCGTCCTGTTCGACGAAGTCGAAAAGGCGCATGGCGATGTGTTCAACATATTGCTGCAGGTGCTCGACGATGGGCGGCTGACCGACGGGCAGGGGCGCACGGTCGATTTCACCAATACGATCATCGTGCTGACGTCCAATCTGGGCAGCCAGTTCCTCACCCAATTGGCCGATGAGGAGGATGTGGCGAGCGTCGAACCACAGGTGATGGAGGTGGTGCGCAGCCATTTCCGACCAGAGTTTCTGAACCGGCTTGATGAAATCATCCTCTTTCACCGGCTCGGCGCGGGGCATATGGGCCCGATCGTCGATATCCAGATTGCGCGCGTCCAGCGCCTGCTCGCCGACCGTAAAATCACCCTCACCCTCAGCGATGCGGCGCGCGCGTGGTTGGGCCGGGTTGGCTATGATCCGGTCTATGGTGCCCGCCCGCTTAAACGCGCCGTCCAGCGTTTTGTGCAAGACCCGCTCGCTGAGCTAATATTGCGCGGCGATGCAAAGGATGGAGCGAATGTCGCGGTTGACGAGGGCGACGGCGGGCTGAAAATCGCGATAGATTAACCGGTCAACGAACGGCAGCGGCCAAAGGCTGCTGCCGTTCCATGCCGTTCAGGTGCCGCCCGACGGACGCGATGTGCTATATTCGATGGTGGCGCGCGCCGCATCATTGCCATTTTGCGCCAGACGCCGCCATTCACCCACCGTCTTGCACACGCGTTCAAAGCGCGCAATCGACCCTGTCACCGCCATCCGGCGGCAGCGGATTTGATCATCCGGGTTTGGCGCAGCCGCCGGTGCAGCGGGTGCAGCGGGTGCGGCAGATGGTGGGGGTGGCGGGGGTGCTGGCGTCGTCTGCGCCAAAGCAGGCGCGGCGATTACGAGCAGCAAGAGCGGGGAAAGTCGCATCCAACATCCTTCAAACAAACGAAGAAGGGGGTAGGCTAACAAATGCCCCCGCCCAATGCAACAATTGGCATCAACCGCCCAAATTGTCTGCAATATCAAAATAGCGCGCAATAATTTCCTGTTCCGCAACCGATAAATGCGGGTTCCAGACATCGAAAATCAAAATGCCGCGCACTTCGTCACTATCATTCCATGCTTCATGGTCGATCGTATCATCAAAGGCAAAGGCTTCCCCCTCCACCCAAGCGCGCGTTTCGCCGCCGACCCGGAAACCGCATTTTTCCGGCACGATCAACGGCAAATGGATGATAGCGCGCGTATTGCTGACCCCGGTGTGCGGCGGAATATGGGTGTGCGGCTGCAATATCGAGAAAAAGGCGCTGGGCGCGCGGCCGGGTATATGCGCCGATGGTACGGCGGCCAATGCAGCGGCGGTCGCCGGGCAGCGGTCGAGCACCGGTTGATTGGGGCTGCCATATTCCCACAGAAAACAAGCCCCCCAATCGAGCTTATTGTCGAGCGTGCTCCATTTACTGTCCGGCACCCCTTCGCCCATGCGGACATAGGGGCGCATCGCCTCCCCCGGGTCGGCGATCAACGCGGATAATTCCTCGCGGATGGCCGGTGCGGCGGCGCGCAAATCAGCAAACCATGGGAAATGATGGGCGTCGAAAAATTCGTCGGGCGGCAAAAAGGGATAATAGAGACCGGCACAATCATTTTGATAAATGCGGCGCAAGCCCAATGCCGAATCGAGAAAGGCGCGTGTCCGGCGCGCGTCGGTGGCGCCGAGGCGCGATAGCTGCGCGCCAAGCCCTGCGTCCAAAGTCTGGGCCAGCCGGTCGCGCTGCGCGGTCGAATAAGCTTCTGCATGGCGCAATATGGCGGCAAAATCGGGCGAAGGGTTGGGAACCGCCGCACCCAATTGCAGCACCGCACCCCAATGCAGCATGGCATCGCGCATCTGGCCGCAGCGTTCATCATTCTGCGCGAGGCGGATGAGCGCTGGCAAGTCGCGCTGATCAACGTTGAGCGCCGATTGCAGCGCCGCCCGTTCACCCGCATCGTCGCCCAATTCGCGCCGCGCATGGGCAAGGTTGCGCCACAGGCTGCCCGCATGCGGATCAGCAACGGTGGCGGTTGCAAAACAAGCGGCGGCGCGGGCAAAATCCCCCGCGCGCAGTGCCGCCAATCCTTCGGCATTGGCGCTTTGGGCGCTGTTGGGCGGCGCATTTTCCATGGTCACCTTCTATGGTGCCATTGTGGCAGTGCAAGGGCAGATGCTTGCCCTTCGTGCACAAAGGCGGCAAGCATGGCGCATGGCCGCCAACCCAAAGTTCGATATCGAAGATCCCGCATGGCTGGCGCATCGTTATGCGCGGGTGGGTGACCAGATCGTCTTTCGGTACCTGCCGCGCGGCGGACATGCCGCCATCCCCTTTTTGACCGATGAATATCTGGCCGATGCACCAACCCACCATATGGCGCGGACCGATGCGGTGGCGTTGGCGCGCGGCTTGGGTGCGACGCCGCATTGCATATTGCACAGCGCCTTTTGTGCATCGACCCTGCTGGTCCGCGCGATGGACCATGCCGGTCTGGCGATGGGGCTTTCCGAACCCGTCATCCTCAACGATATTGTCGGAATCCGGCGGCGGGGTGAGATGGCGGGGCCAGAACTGGCGCGTCTGATCGACGATGCACTGCTTTTATTGGGGCGCAATTGGGCCGATGGTGAACGCGTCATCATCAAGCCATCCAATATATGGAACAGCCTCGCCCCCGCCACATTGCAATTGCGCGGGGATGCGCAGGCGCTGCTGCTCCACACCGGATTGCGGCAGTTTTTGGGTTCGGTCGCGCGCAAGGGATTATGGTGTCGGCTGTGGGCGCGGGAACTGGTCGAGGGGCAGTTGCGCGACGGGATGGTCAAGCTTGGCCTTGATGCGCAGGCAATGTTCCGGCTGAGCGATTTGCAGGTGGCCGCCGTTGGCTGGCTGGCGCAGCATCAGCTGTTTGCCGAGATGGCGGGCCAATTTGGTCGGGCACGGGTCGCCACCCTGAATGCAGAGGATTTATTGGCCGATCGCCAAGCGACGCTCGCCAAGCTGCTCGACCATTTTGCTATGGCGGGCGGGCGTGAGCTTGCCGGGCAATTGGCAAATGGCCCGGCTTTTACCCGCCACAGCAAATTTGGATCCAGCTTTGACGCAGCGGCGCGCGTCGAGGAGCGCCGTTTGAGCGAAGCGACACATGGCGAAGAAATCGCCATGGTTGAACAATGGGCAGCGGCGGTGGCGGCCAATGCCGGGATTGAAATGCTGCTGCCAGCGGCGCTGTAGCCTTGCGCAAAAACGGCAGATTTCTGCCGAACTTCACACATAATTTCCTGTAAATCTACTCGCCCCAAAGGAAAAGGGGCAGGTCTTGCAACCCGCCCCCATCCATTTTGACTGGCGTTACCGCTTAGAAGCGGATGCGCAAGCTGGCGACATAACGGCGGCCCAGCGCGTCGTAGGTCGACGGGAAGGTGTTACCGCTGTTGAAGGTCGTCGAACCGGCTTCACCACCAACCAGCGGCGGTGCGCGGTTGAAGAGGTTCTGCACGGCCAGCGTCAGTGTCAGATTGTCGAGGATGTTGATCCGCGACGTCAGGTCAAACACATTGGCTGCCTTGATGGTGTTGAAGTCTTCGACCTGTCCGGCGAGACCACCAGCCGAAGCGGGCAGCGTGCCGTTGAACAGGAAGCGGCTGGACGCATCGAAGCCACGTGCGGCGAAGTCGGAGGCAAGGCCTTCATACTTCGTGCCGCTGATGTGGCGCCACAGGAGCGAGACATCGAACGCGTCGAACGACAGGGTGGTGCGAACCGACCATTGCCATTCGGGGATCGGCTGACCGCAGTTGGCCGAATAATAGCCGGTGCAGTCACGTGCATAGCCGCCCGGAACCGACTGGAAGCTCGACACGTCAGTCCAGGTCAACTGACCCGCCAGGCTGAGTTCGGCAAAGCCGATGTCACGGCGGTAGTTGGCCGAAACGTCAACACCCGTCTGCTTCAGCGTGCCGAGGTTCGACAGCGACAGGAACAGACCCGGCGTGGTGTTCGGGTCACCCGACAGACCACCGGTCAGCGGATCGCGGCGGATGGAGGTACAAGCCGCCGTCAGCGAAGCGCCGGTCGGCGGGGTCAGCGGGTTAGAACCGAAACATGCCGAGATCGCATCACCCGGGGTGGGTGAGGTGATCGCGCCGTTGATCTTGATGTTGAAATAATCAACGGTGATCGACAGGCCCGGTGCGAAGGTGGGTTCAAACACCACACCAACGGTCCAGGTCTTACCAACTTCGGGGCTGAGGTTGAGGTTGCCGCCACCCGTGGCGTTGGCCTGACCCGCGATCGGTTGGGCGATCGTGTCGACGTTCCCAGCGTTTGCACCTTGCGCCAAGCAGATGGCGCGCAGTTCACCCGTGGTGTTCGGACGGATGCGAACACCCGAATCGTTGAACACCGCGCAAGGATCATCGGTGAGGTTGGTAAGACCCGTGTTCACCGGCGAGAAAAGCTCGTTGATGTTCGGCGCACGCACAGCGCGCGCATAGTTACCACGGAACTTCAGGCCATCGACCGGGGTCCAGCTGCCCGCCACCTTCCAAGTCGTCGTATTATACGACGGGTTGGTCGGCGCATCGACGCTGTAAGCCGAATAACGGATACCGGCTTCGAGCGTCAGATCCTGGAAGAAGGGACGATCCTGCACCAGGGGAACGATGAGTTCGCCAATGGCTTCATAGACGTTGTAGCCACCGTCGATGTTCGGAGCGGCACCACCGGCACCACCCAGATCACCGCCTGCAGCGAGCGAGTCCGACGCCTGCGAAGCGCCATATTCGCGATATTCGCCACCGACCGCAAAGCTGATCGGGTCGCTGCCCCATGGGCTGGCAACGCCAAAGTCGCCCGAGATGGTTGCCCGCGCCTGCGCCAGCGAGACGGCGGTGCGCACGGTCGACACATCGTTCAGGAAGTCAATGGCAGCGGGCGTCCAGCTGGCATTACCCTGCGGGCCGAACCAGTTGATCGGAACGCAGCCAGCAGCCGTGCCGGCGAAACAGCTGGTGGTGCTGCTGGCAAGGAAGCTGTCACGAACGCGGCTGTTCAGCGTATAATTCTGAATCTGCTGCAGATTTTCCGATTCGCCGTAGCTACCCGAAACGTCCCAGTTGATCGTGTCGGTGATGCCGCCACGGAAACCCAGACGATAATCGAAATAGGTGGTGGTATATTCCGAAATACGCGGACCCACTTCGACCGCACGACGGAACAGACCCGAGGTGACCTGACGATAGGCGGCATCGCCCGGACGCAGCGCCGGGTTAGCGGCGGCGGCGCAATCCGCTGCCGAAATGCCATTGGCATTACAGAAGCTGTTACGCAGCGCGGTGGTCAGGAAGGGGTTGTTCAGCGGAATCGCCACCGAAACACCGAACGAACCCGACGGCGCGATGATCGTGTTCACCGTGTTCTTCGAGAAGATGCCACGGGTGTAAACTTCGATCGCGTCGCTAATTTCGTAATTCGCCGCGCCATACATATTATAGCGCAGGAACGGCGTCTGATAGACGTTGTACGGGTTGAAGTTGAACGGAATGAAGGCCGAGGTTGCGTTGAAGGCCGTGCCGTCGGCATTGACCTGACGCGTGCCGACGCCCGGCAGGGTGAAGCGCGAAGGCACCGAGGTGCCCGAACCGCCGCCGCCGCCCGAAGTCGAGCTGAGGCCGAACAGACCATAGATACGGTCACCCTGATAGACAGGGTCCGATTCCTGGTAGCCGACGCTGAACACGGCATTACCGCGACCATCGTCGAAATTGGCACCGATGGTAACGTCGGCGCGCAGCACGTTGCCGTCACCCTTTTCGGTGATTTGTTCGGAGACATTGGCTTCGACGCCCGCAAAATTGCTGCGGGTGATGAAGTTGACCACACCGGCGACCGCGTCCGCACCATAGGTGGTCGATGCACCACCGGTCAGAACGTCGACGCGTTCGACCAGCGCCAGCGGGATGTTGTTAAGGTCGAAACGACCAACGAGGTCAGCCGGGGCCAGACGCACGCCGTCGATCAGGACGACGTTACGGTTGGAACCGAGGCTGCGCAGGTTGACGTAGGAAGCGCCACCGTTGCCGTTGTTGACCGCCGAACCGATCGACGGGGTAACACCCGGCAGATCGCGCAACAGTTCTTCGGCGACGTTCGCCTGTTGCAGATCGATTTCATCCTGCCCGATGACGTTGACAGGCTGTGCCTGTTGCAGATTCGGGTTGGCGATGAGCGAGCCGGTGACGACGATGTCAGTGTTGCTGGCATCAGCGTCGTCCGCCGGAGCGTTCTGGGCAAAAGCCGGCGATGCGACGAGCGCGAGCCCGAGCACCAAGGGCGCGCTACCCGCCTTAAATTGCGCAATGCGTGAAAGTTTCACAGTCCAGTTCCTTGTCAGGTTGCATGTCTGGTTGCATGTGTGGTTGCTTCCCCCAAAGGCCGGTACGACAGGCGCACCCCTCCCCTGGATGGCATATGAGTGGCGGCATGGCAGGCCAGAAGCAAGGAAAAGTGCGGCATTGGCGTGGCAATTTTGCCGCCTGTTGCTGCGAAGACACAATTTGCGCCGCCATATGACCGCTAATTGCCGTTTACAGCGGTAATCACGTAATAAAATTACGCGGGCACGGATTTCAGCGGGTCATCGGCCCCGGCAGGCGTGCGGCATCAATTTTTGCGCCGTGCCAGCGCATCGCCCAGTGGAGGTGCGGCCCGGTCACCCGCCCGGTCGCCCCGACATCGCCCAGATACTGGCCTTGGCGCACCACATCGCCGGTGTGCACGACCAGCCGATTCGAATGCAAGAAGACGCTCGACAGGCCCATGCCATGGTCGATCATCAGCAAATATCCCTCCAGCGTGAAGGGTGTCGTGGCGGCGAGAATCACCACCCCATCGGCTGGCGCGACATAGGGGGTGCCGGTGGGGGCCGCGACATCCACACCATTGTGGAAACTGCCCGGCGTCCCCTGATAAATGCGCTGCGAGCCAAAGACACCAGAGATGCGCCCACGCAGCGGCCAGATGAATTGCTGTCGCCAGCCATCGCTCGTCACCACCGTCCGCCGTGCCGCCGCCATCTGTGCAATTTCGCCCGGCCGCCGCGCGGCAAAATCGGCATCCGAACGCGCCGCCCCGCGCATCGGCGCATTGATATGCTGCAAGGCCCAGCTGTGGGCCGCTATATCGAGCCGCCGTTCGACAGGCAGCGCGCCATTGCCGGGGTCGAGCCGCAGCGTCACCGAACCGCTGGCATCGCGGTCAAAACCCAAAAGGAAACTGCCATCGCTGGCGACCGCCACCGATTCGCCATCGCGGGTCAGGCTGCCGGTGGCGGGGATAATCCGCCCGCGCAGCAGCGCGCCTTGTTCCGCCGCCCCGTCCATCTCTATCCGCGGGGCGAGCGCCACCGCAGCGGCGGTATTTGGCGCATCCGCACCCGGCTCCGTCGCCGCCAGCGCCGGGGCAATACAACTCGCCAACACGATGAGGATGGGACTTAGGCCAAGGCCGGTCAGCAGGGGGGACGGGTTACGCATATCGGGCTCAGGCGGCGGGTTTGCGCCCGCAAATTGCCTCCACCGCCAAGGCGCAGCTCGCATAGGCTTCCTGCCGGTCGACCGACCAATAACGCAATTGTTCGAGCGATATGGTCGCCCCGCTCAGCGCGCACAGGACATGGTCACCGCTGCGCCGCATGCGAAAGCCGTTGGGCAGATATTGTAATTGGGCGAGCCGCCCGTGGGGAGACATTAACATGGCGCGATATTGCCGCCCTTGGCCAGTAAAGGCAAGTTTTGCCGCGACAAGACCCTTATCCAAACTTACCCAAAAAGATCACCCTGTGACGTTGGCGTCGGTTTTGGGTGGGGCTTAGAGGACGGCTTTGAGGGCTGCTTTTTGGGTGACGCGGCGGGCCTTGGCGGACGTGGGGGCGGGGCATCGCCCGTCCATGCTGCCACCGCCCCGTCGGCAAAAACCAGTTCGACGTTGCGCGCCGCGCTCGCCGCCTGCGCACTTGGCACAATCCGGCCATTAAGATCCCGCACCATCGCATAGCCGCGCGACAATAGTTGGCGCGGGTCGAGCGCACCGAGCAGCCGCCATTGCGCATCCAGCCTATCGCGCATGCCGCGCAACTGGTTGGCAACCAACGCCGGGCTGAGCGCGCCCGACACCGCAGCCAATGCGCGATGCCCCTCTGCCAAACGCAGGCGAAACGCCTGTTGCAGCCGCGCCGCGCCATCATCGAGCGCTTGGCGTTGCGGGGCGAGCAACCGGTCGAGCGTCGGCAATCTTTGCCCCCATTCGTCCAGCCGGACGGCATTTTCGCTGGTCAAACGGCGCATCGCACGCGCACCACGCAGGGATAGGTCGGTCAGATCATCGGCCAGCAACTGGCGCACCGGCACCGCCTGCTCCGCCGCCGCCGTCGGGGTTGGCGCGCGCAGATCCGCCGCATAGTCGATAAGCGTCGTGTCGGTTTCATGCCCGACCGCCGAAATCAGCGGGATGCGGCAGTCCGCCGCCGCACGGACCACAATTTCCTCATTAAATGCCCATAAATCCTCTATCGACCCGCCGCCACGCGCGACAATGACGAGGTCGGGGCGCGGCACCGGCCCATCGGCTGGCAGCGCATCAAACCCCCGAATCGCTGCGGCAATTTGTTCCGCCGCCCCCTGCCCCTGCACCAGCACCGGCCAGACCAGCACGTGGGTCGGCATACGGTCGGCGAGGCGGTGCAATATATCGCGGATCACCGCACCGGTGGGCGATGTGACGACACCGATGGTGCGCGGCAGAAAGGGAATGGACTGTTTGCGCTCGCTGGCGAACAGCCCCTCTGTTGCCAAACGCGCCTTGGTCTTTTCGAGGAGGGCGAGCAGCGCCCCTTCGCCCGCCAGTTCGACATTTTCGACAACAATCTGATATTTGGAGCGTCCGGGGTAGGTGGTGAGCCGCCCGGTGGCGATGACATCGACCCCATCCTCCATCGCAAAGCCGATGCGCCCCGCCGAACCCCGCCACATAACCGCGTCGAGCACGGCGTCGGCATCCTTGAGCGCGAAATAGAGATGCCCCGATGCCGGGCGCTTAAAGCCCGAAACCTCCCCCCGCACCCGCACATGGCCAAAGGCCCCTTCGACCTGCCGCTTGAGCGCGGCGGACAATTCGCCGACCGACAGCGGCGCGCCATTGTCGAGCGTGCGCCCTTGCGCTACCGCGCCGCGCAAGCCCGTTGGGGCATCATCTGCGGCAGGGGTTTTTTCGGGCAATGCACATCCTCCTCATCGGTGCGGGCGGGCGCGAACATGCGCTGGCGTGGAAATTGGCGCAATCCCCATCGACCAGCCGGTTGAGCGCCGCCCCCGGCAACCCCGGTATCGCGCAGCATGCGGCAATCGTCGACCTTAACGTCGACGATTTTGCGGCGGTCGCGCAATTTTGCATCGACCAAGCGGTCGGTCTGGTCGTCGTCGGGCCAGAGGCACCCTTGGTCGCTGGCCTCGCCGATGTGCTGCGCGGCCACGCCATCCCGGTCTTTGGCCCGTCGGCTGCCGCCGCGATGCTGGAGGGAAGCAAGGGCTTCGTCAAACAGCTATGCGCACAGCATGGCATCCCGACCGCCGCCTTTGCCCAACATGACGCGGTGGATGCCGCGATCGCCGACCTGCCGCGCTTTGGCCTCCCCGTGGTCATCAAGGCCGATGGACTGGCAGCGGGCAAGGGGGTCATCATTGCAAACAGCGCGGCGGAGGCGGAGGCGGCGGTGCGCGATATGCTGGGCGGCGGTTTCGGTGCTGCCGGTGCATCGGTGGTCATCGAAGAATTTATGGTGGGCGAAGAAGTCAGCCTCTTTGCGCTGTGCGACGGGGCCACCATCCTCCCCTTTGGTTCGGCGCAGGATCATAAACGTGTGGGGGATGGCGATATTGGCCCCAATACCGGCGGGATGGGCGCTTATTCACCCGCGCCTTGCCTGACCCCGGTGCTCGAAACAGCCGCGATGGACAAGATTATCCGCCCGACCGTCGCGGCGATGGCGGCGGCGGGCACCCCCTATGTCGGCGTCCTTTATGCCGGGCTGATGCTCACCGCCGACGGGCCAAAGCTCGTCGAATATAATTGCCGCTTTGGCGACCCCGAATGTCAAGTGTTGTTGCCGCGCTATACCAGCGATTTGGCGGCGCTGCTGCTGGCCGCGGCAACCGGCGGGCTGGCGGCTTGCGATGCGCCCTTTGCCCCCGACAGCGCAATCACCATCGTGCTGGCGGCCAAGGGCTATCCCGGCACCCCGCAAAAGGGCGGCGCGATCCACCTGCCCGATGGCTTGCCCCCGCATTGCCAGATTTTCCATGCCGGGACGACGCGGACCGGCGGCGTGCTGGTCGCCAATGGCGGACGCGTGCTCAATGTCGGGGCGCAGGCGGCCACCCTCTCCCATGCGCAAGCGGCGGCATATGCGCTGGTCGACCGGGTCGATTTTGCCGATGGTTTTTACCGCAAAGATATTGGCTGGCGCGGAGTGCAATGATTATGACGCAAACCCTCTATATCATCGCTGCGGTCGTCGCGTTGCTGGCCCTGACGTCCATCTGGCTGTTTTTGCGTTGGCGCGCCAATGCCCCCAAGCCCAAATTGGCCGACCCCGACCGTCCGCGCCTCGAGCCGCGCAAGCCCGACATCATGTTGGCCAGCGCGGCGGATTTTTCCGCCAAGCCAGCATCTGTTCCGCTGCCCGCCGCCAGCAATCAGCCCCGCATCGCGCCCGCCAATGGCCCGGCCGATGACCTGCGCCGGATCAAGGGTTTGGGGCCAAAGCTTGCGGCGCTGCTCGCCGATTTGGGGGTGACGCGCTTTGACCAGATTGCCGCATGGAACGATGCCGACATTGCCGAAGTAGATGCGCATCTGGGCCAATTTGCCGGGCGCATCACCCGTGATGCGTGGGTCGAACAGGCGCAATATCTGGCGCGCGGCGATGATGCGGGCTTTGCCGCACGCTTCGGCGCGCTTTAACCGCCCCCTCTAACCGCGCGCTGCCAACAGGTCGCGCAATTCGGTTTTGAGCAATTTGCCGATGTGACTGCGCGGCATTTCGTCAATCGCGTGGAGCGCCGATAGCCGCTGCGTCTTGCCCAATTTGGCATTGGCGATGCTGCGCACATCCTCCAGCACCGTTGCATCCAGCATCGTGCCCGGCGCGGCAACGACAAAGCCGACCGGGGTTTCGCCCCATTGGTCGGACGGCGCGCCGACCACCGCCGCTTCGGCCACGCGCGGGTCGGCCAGCAATATCTGTTCCAGATCGACCGGATAAATGTTGAACCCGCCCGAAATAATCACATCCTTGGTCCGCCCGACCAATTCGACAAAGCCATCAGCATCGATCCGCCCAATATCGCCCATCCGCTGCCAGCGGCTGTTATCGGCCGGGTCATACCAATAGCCCTCTGCCGTCTTTTCGGGCTGATTCTTATACCCCGTCATCATCGTCGGCGACCGGCCGACCAATTCCCCTGCCCCGCCCGGCGGCAGTTCCACCCCCGCTTCGTCGATGACTTTCAACTGATGCCCCGGCGCGGGTTGCCCGACGGTATGCAATTTGTCGGGATGTTCATGCGCGACGAGTAGGCAGACCAAACCCCCTTCGGTCATGCCATATATTTCGATGAGGCCGCCGGGAAAGCGCGCCAGCGCCTCTGCCTTCAGATCCGCTGGAAAGGGGGCGGAGGTGCAATATTTGAGCCGCATCGCCGACAGATCATAATCGTCAAATTGCGGGTGCTGGAGCAGGCGGCGATATTGCACCGGCACCAGCATCGTGTGGGTCGCACCTTCGCTCGATGCGCGCATCAGCCATTTTTCGGCGTCAAATTTGCCCATGATCGACACCGACCCGCCCGAAAAAAGGCTGGGCAGAAAAACCGCCATCGTCGTGTTGGAATATAGCGGGGTGGAGGTGATGGTGCGGCTGCCCGCGCCATAATTTTGCGCAGCGCGATAGGCCATCTGCCGCCAGCGCATGGCGTGCGAATGGATGATCCCCTTGGGCGTGCCGGTGGTCCCCGATGAATAGATGATGTTAAATGGGTCATCGCCATCGGGTTCGATGGCATCGGCGCGGCTGCCCGGCGGTGCCATATAATCCGCCAATTCCTCGAGCGCGATCTGCCGTTCGACCGGCAGGCGCAAGCTGCCGAGTTCGGCGCTTTTGGCGGCATCGATGAATAAATGCATCGCGCCCGAATCGGCAGCCATTGCCGCCAATTGGTCGGCGCTCGCGCTGGTGGTGAGCGGGGCGGCGCAGCCCCCGGCGCGAATGGCGGCGAGGAAGACCAAAGCATAGGCGACGTTGGAAGTGCCCAAAATCGCCACCGCTTGCCCGCGTTCCAACCCATCGGCGCAAAGGCGTGCCGCCAGCCGTTCGACCTGATCGGCCAGTTCGGCCCATGTCAGGCGAATGTCGCCATCATCGAGCGCAATCGTCGAGGCATGTTCGCGGCCCCAATGGCTAATCAGCGCCGGAAAGGAACCAAAATCACCTTCCAGATAGGCGTCGATATCGGCGGCGATGGCCTGTGCATGCATATGATTCTCCCTTTACCAAGCGTCTATTGGCGAAGGGCGGCCTTTATCAAGGCTTTAGCGGCCCATCCTGCTGGAAAGGCACATGCTGGGAGCGGCGGTCAGCCGCTCAGGCGGCGGCGCGCGACGCGCCATTGCCGGGGGAAAGGGTGGAGAGCCATGCGCGGGCGAGGCGCTGTGCCTCTGCAATTTCTTCGCGGTCCATTTCGCTGGCGATTTCGGCGCGCAGCACCGCACCATCGCGCAAACCGGCAAGCGCGGCGAGGTTGAACCATTTATGCGCCTCGATCATATCGACGTCGCAACCATCGCTGCCGGTGGAATAGGCCATGCCCAGTTCAAAATAGCTTTGCGCATCGCCCCGTTCGGCGCCCGCCAGATGGCCGGCAAATACATCATCAAACAGCCGTTGTGCGCGTTCCTGTGACATCGCCATTTTCTGTCCCCCACAATCAAAATCGGGTCTGCAATGGGGGCAAGTTGGGCAAAGATGGTCAACAAATGGTTAACGCCAAAAAAACCGTCCTATCCGGCGCTTTGCAGCGCCATATTATCAATCAGCCGTGTTGTGCCGATACGCGCGGCGACAAAAATGCGCGCATTTGGCGTGGCGCAATCCACGCTTTCGAGCGTTTCGCCATCGCGCAGATCAAGATAATCGATGCTGGCAAAGCCCGCCGCCAAAATCGCCGCTCTGGCCGCGCCCAGCGCATCGCCGGCCTTTCCACCCGCGACAATCGCCGCAATCGCCCCACGTAACACGCGCGGCAGCGCCGCAGCGGCGGCACGGTCACCATCGCTGAGGTAGGCGTTGCGCGAAGAGAGGGCGAGCCCGTCCGCTTCGCGCACCGTGGGGACGCCGATGATTTCAACCGGCAGGTCAAGGTCGCGGGTCATCCGCCGGATGATCGCCAATTGCTGCCAATCCTTTTCGCCAAAAACCGCAAAATCAGGCGCAACCTGGTGGAATAATTTGGTGACAATGGTCGCCACCCCGTCAAAATGGCCGGGACGCGCCGCGCCGCACAGAACCGCATCCAAGCCCGACACGCTGACCCGCGTTGCATGCCCCGCCGGGTAGATGACCGAAACCGGCGGCGCCCAGAGCAGGCTGACGCCGGCATCGATCAATTTGGCCGCATCCGCCGCCTCGGTGCGCGGGTAAGCGTCAAAATCCTCATTCGGGCCGAACTGCGCGGGATTGACGAAGATGGAGGTGACGACATGGCGCGCGCGCGCCTTTGCCGCTGCGACCAGCGCCAAATGCCCGTCATGCAGCGCGCCCATCGTCGGGACAAAGCCGATGCCGCCCCCTTGCTGGCGCAGCGCGGCGATATGAGCGTTAAGGTCGGCAAGATTACGGATGATTTGCATGATGCCCGCACCCATAATAGAGGCTGGCGCGAACCGAAAGCGCCAAGCGCGTTCGCCAGCAATCCGCCTTTGCCCAAAAGAGAATGTAGAAACCGCCGCGCATGACAGCCAACAGCCCGCACATCATCGTCTTTGCCAATGAAAAGGGGGGGACGGGTAAATCGACCTGCGCCGTCCATGTCGCGGTGGCGCTGGCGCGGATGGGGGCCAAGGTGTCGGGGATCGACCTTGACCATCGGCAGCGCAGTTTTCACCGTTACCTCGAAAACCGTACCGAAACGGCGGCGCGGCGCGGCATCACCCTGCCCACCCCGCGATTTGACGTCTTCGGCGGCGGCAGCGTCGAAAAATTGCAGGAAAAAGTCGTCGCGCTCGCCGATGGGGCGGATTTCCTGATCGTCGATACGCCGGGGCGCGATGACCGGCTGGCACGATATATGGTGACGCTGGCGCATAGTCTGGTGACACCGATCAACGACAGCTTTGTTGACTTTGACCTGATCGGGCAGGTCGATGGCGAAAGTTTCAAGGTCAAGCGCCCGAGCTTTTATGCCGAGGCGATTTGGGAAGCGCGCAAGACGCGCGCGGCGGTGGATGGCGGCACCATCGATTGGGTAGTGCTGCGCAACCGCTTGCAAAATCAGGATGCGCGCAACATGCGCCGCGTGTCGAGCGCGCTCGACGATTTGGCCAAACGCATCGGTTTTCGCACCGCGCCCGGCCTTTCCGAACGCGTTATTTTCCGCGAGCTTTTCCCCTCCGGCCTCACCCTGCTCGACCGTGGGCATTTGGGCGAACTGGGCACCAGCCATTTGGCGGCACGGCAGGAATTGCGCGAAATGATGGCGGCTTTGGCGCTGCCGACCAGCGGCTTTAGCCCGCAATTATCGATAGGAGTTTGACCAAGGTGAGCCATATTTTCCACCCGACACTGCTGCGCGAATATGACATGCGCGGGGTGGTCGGAGATACGTTGCATGCCGCCGATGCCTTTGCCATCGGGCGTAGTTTCGGAACGATTGTCCGGCGCAGCGGGGGCAGCGGCCGAGTCGTCATCGGCTATGATGGGCGCTTATCGTCCCCCACGCTTGCCAAGGCTTTGTCCGACGGGCTGCGCGCGAGCGGCTGCGACGTCGTCAACATCGGTCAGGCACCGACCCCGATGCTTTATTTCGCTACCCATCATCTATCGGCCGATGGCGGCATAGAGGTAACCGGCAGCCATAACCCCCCCGATTATAATGGCTTCAAATTTGTATTGAACGGCGCGCCATTTTACGGGGAGCAGATCAAGGCGCTGGGCAGCATGGCGGCGACGGCCGACTGGCAGGATGGCTCGGGCGGGGCAGAGGATATCGATATCCTGGATGCCTATGTCGACCGGCTGCTCCAAGGGTTCGACGGCCCGGCGTTGCGCATCGGCTGGGACGCGGGCAATGGCGCGGCCGGCCCGGTGGTCGAGGCGCTGGTGCGCCGCCTGCCCGGTGAACATTTCACGCTTTTCACCGATGTTGATGGCCATTTCCCCAATCATCACCCCGACCCGACCGAGGAGAAGAATCTGGCCGATCTGCGCGCGCTCGTCGCCGACAAGCAGCTCGATTTCGGACTGGCTTTTGACGGGGATGGCGACCGGATCGGCGCGATTGACGGCGAAGGGCGCATCATCTGGGGTGATCAATTGCTGCAAATCTTCGCCGAAATGGTGCTAAAAGACTGCCCCGGGGCGCCGATCATCGCCGATGTCAAGGCGAGCCGGGCGCTGTTCGAACGTGTCAGCGCGCTCGGCGGGCAGCCGGTGATGTGGAAGACCGGCCATAGTTTGGTCAAATCCAAGATGAAGGAAATTGGCGCGCCGCTCGCCGGGGAAATGAGCGGGCATATATTTTTCGCCCACCAATATTATGGCTTTGACGATGCGCTTTATGCCGCCGTGCAATTATTGCAGGCCCCGCAGCAATTGGGGCGTTCGGTGACGGCGTTGCGCGGCGCGATGGCGCCGATGGTCAATACGCCTGAATTGCGCTTTCAGGTGGATGAGGCGCGCAAATTCGCGGTCATCGACGAAGTGCTCGACCGGCTGAGCGCCGCCGGGGCCCGTGTCGATCGCACCGATGGTGCGCGCGTCACACAGGGGAGCGGCTGGTGGCTGCTGCGCGCTTCCAATACGCAGGATGTGCTCGTCGCCCGTGCCGAGGCGGCAGATGCTGCTGGCCTCGCCGAACTGGTGGCCGAAATCGACGCGCAGCTCGCCGCGTCGGGCATCGTGCGCGGGCCGCAAGCCGGACACTAGGCCGCAAAATGGCCGATCCGCTGCCGCCGCGCTTTACCAAATGGTTTGCGGCGCGCGGCTGGACGTTGCGCCACCATCAGGCGGCGATGCTCGACGCGGCGGCGCGGGGCGAACATGCGCTGCTCGTCGCGCCGACCGGGGCAGGCAAGACGCTCGCCGGTTTCCTGCCCGAACTTATCCGCCTCGCGGCGCGCGGGGGGCAAGGGCTGGGCATATCGACGCTCTATATCAGCCCGCTCAAGGCGCTCGCCGCCGATATGCAGCGCAATTTATTGCAGCCGGTCAACGACATGGCACTCCCCATCCGGGTGGAAACCCGCACCGGCGACACGGGGGGTGAGGCGCGGCGACGGCAAAAATCACGCCCGCCTGATATTTTGCTGACCACCCCTGAATCGCTCAGCCTGATGCTGGCGGACAGCGACGCCGCGCATGTTTTCGCCGCGCTCGATACGATCATCATCGATGAAGTGCATAGCTTTGCCAGCACCAAGCGCGGCGATCTTTTGTCGCTGGCGATGGCGCGCCTGACCGCGCTTCGCCCCGCTTTACGCCGGGTTGCCCTGTCTGCCACCATCGCCGAGGCCGACAAATGGTGCGACTGGATCGCCCCCGATGGTGCGGGCGACAATGTCCGCCTGATAGAGGGGGAGGCAGGCGCAACCCCCGAGATTCAGATATTGCTGCCCGAAGCGCGCGTGCCATGGGCCGGGCATAGCGGTCTATATGCGGTTCAAGCGGTGATGGAGGTGATCGCCGCCCACCGCACCAGCATCATTTTCTGCAATACGCGCGGGCTGTGCGAACTGATTTTTCAGGCCTTGTGGAAGGTGAATGACAAAGGATTGCCGATCGCCATCCACCATGGTTCGCTGTCGCGCGAAGCACGTCAACGCACCGAAGCGGCGATGGCGGCGGGGGCATTGCGCGCGCTCATCGCCACCTCGAGCGTCGACCTCGGCCTCGATTGGGGCGATGTCGATTGCGTCGTGCAAATGGGCGCGCCCAAGGGGGCGAGCCGGTTAATCCAGCGCATCGGACGCGCCAACCACCGGCTCGATGCGCCGTCCAAGGCCTTTGTGGTGCCGGGGAACCGCTTTGAATGGCTCGAAGCGCGCGCCGCGATGGACGCGATTGCGGCGGGGGAACGCGATGCAACCCCCTTTCGCCCCGGCAGCCTTGACGTCTTGGCCCAGCATATCACCGGCTGTGCCTGCGCTGCACCATTTGGGGAGGCCGCACTGCTCAGCGAAATCCGTCGCGCTGCCCCATATAAAAACCTGTCCGATGCCAGTTTTCAGCGCACCATCGGCTTTGTGCGCGATGGTGGATATGCGCTGTCGGCCTATGACCGTTTCCACCGCCTCGCCCCTGCGGGCACCGATGGCGATGGCAGCCCGATGTGGCGGATCAGCAGCCCGGCCTTTGTCCGCCAGCACCGGATGAATGCGGGCGTTATTGTCGAGGCGCCGACCATTGCCGTGCGCTTCAAAAATGGCCGCAAATTGGGGGAGGTGGAGGAATATTTTGCATCCACCCTGCTGGCAGGCGACCGTTTTTTCTTTGCCGGGGTCGCGCTCGAAGTCATTGGCGTGGTGGACAATGATCTGCTGGTGCGCGCCACCGCCAAATCGGCGCAAATCCCCAGCTATTCGGGCACGCGCATCGCGCTCACCACCCAATTGGCAGCGCGGGTGCGTATGTTGATCGCGCGCCCTGAAAACTGGGCCGATTTTCCCGCCGATGTGCGCCAGTGGTTGCGCGTCCAACGCCGCAAATCGCACCTGCCCGCACCTGAGGAATTATTATCCGAAATATTCCCGCATGAAGGGCAATTTTATTGGCTGCTTTACCCCTTTGAAGGGTGGAATGCCCACCAATCGCTTGCCATGCTGCTGACCCGGCGGATGGAGGCGGCGGGGCTGCAACCCTTGGGCTTTCAGGCGAGCGATTATGCACTCGCCATCTGGTCGGCCAAGCCGGTCAGCCACCCCAAATCCTTGCTGTCCAACCAGATTTTGGAGGATGATTTTGCCGATTGGGTCGAACAATCGCACCTCCTCAAACGCGCGTTCCGTGATGTCGCGGTGATCAGCGGCCTCATCGAACGGCAATTGCCGGGCAAGCGCAAAAGCGCACGGTCGGTCACTTTTTCAACCGACCTCATCTATGATGTGCTGATGCGCTATCAAAGCGACCATCTGCTGCTGGAGGCGGCATGGGCCGACGCGGCGGCGCGGCTGACCGATGTCGGGCGGCTGGGCGATTTGCTCGAAAATGCGGGGGCGCGGCTGGTCGATAAAAGGCTGGAACAGGTCAGCCCCTTTGCCCTGCCCGCGATGATCGAAATTGGCCGCGAAAATGTGACGAGCAAGGCAACCGAAGATAGTCTGATCGCCGATGCAGCAAGCGACGCGCCGAACGAAGAGGCGGCGCTGATAGCACTGGCGATGGCGGACGAATTGCCATAGCTTGGCAGGCGACGTGGGGGAGAATCCATTGATGTACGCGCCTTTTCTATCCATCCTGCCCGCTCTCGCTGCCAGTGTCGCGCTCAGCGCCTGTTCGCCGATGGCCAGTCCCGCCCCCGCGCCAACAGCAGCCCCGGCCGACCCCGCAACCGTCCATGCGCGGATATTGACGCTCGACACCCATTTGGACACGCCGGTCCATTTTGAACGGCGTGATTGGAATTTTGGCGCGCACCATGATTTTTACAGCGATATGAGCCAGGTTGACCTGCCACGGATGACCGAAGCGGGTTTGGATGGCGGCTTTTTCGTCCTCTATACATCGCAAGGGCCGCTCACACCCGATGGCTTTGCCCATGCCGCTGCCGCTGCCGAAACCCGGCTGCGCGCCATAGAATCAACGCTCAACGCACAGGGTGATGCCATCACCCGCGTCACCAGCGCGGGCGAAGCGGCGCGGGTCGCGGCGCGCGGCGGCCATTTTGCGCTAATCTCGGTCGAGAATAGCTATCCCTTGGGCGAAAGCGTGGCGGGGTTGGCGGATTGGCGGCGGCGCGGGGTGTTGATGGCCGGGCCGGTGCATAATGGCGGCAACCAGTTCGGCGATTCGGCGAGCGGCGGGACCGCGCGCTGGGGCGGCCTCTCCCCGCTTGGTCGCGCATGGGTCGCCGAAATGAACCGGCTGGGGATGGTGATTGATGCCAGCCATGCGAGCGATGCCGCCTTGGCGCAAATGCTCGACCTGTCTGCCGCGCCGATCATCCTGTCACACAGCGGTTTCAAGGCGATTTTCGACCATCCGCGCAACATCAGCGATGATCAGGCCCGCGCCATCGCCGCCAAGGGCGGGGTGATTCAGGTCAACAGCGTCTTTCTGTCGCGCTTTAACCTCAGCGCCGCGCGCAGCCCGCTCTATGACCGGTTTGACAATATCGGCACCCTGTCGGCGGGCGAGGTGGCGCAATTGGGGCGCGAATGGCGCGCGCTCGACCAAAGCGAGCGGGTGAATGAGGGGAATTTCGACCTGTTCATGCGCGCGCTGTTCCATTGCATCGATGTGGTGGGGGCCGACCATTGCGGCATTGGTGCGGATTGGGACGGCGGCGCAGGGATGCAGGATTTTGAGGATATTCGCGTCGCCCCGCGCATCACCGCTGCCCTGTTGGCGCATGGACTGACCGAGGAACAGGTGGCGCAAATCTGGGGCGGCAATGTGCTGCGCCTGCTCAACGCCGCGCAAATTGTCCGTAACAGGCTGATAAACCAGCACTAAATGCCGCCGCTTGCCGCTGGGCCAAGAAAGGCATAGCCTTCACCCAAATCGCCCCCTTGCCATAGAGCGCGTAACCAAAGGGGGCCTGCATGTCGGGAGAGAGGGCCATGCGCCAATGGACATATGCCGCCGCCGCCGCGGCGTTGATGGTGGGGAGCGCGCTCACCGCGCAAAGCGCCCCTGCCAACCCGCCGCCACCCGCCAGCAATAATGGCCAGGTTGCGGTATCGCTGCCAACCAACCTGCCCGATGTCGGGCTGATCACCCCCATCGCGGTTGACCAGACCAGCCGGCTGATGTTGCCGGTGCGGATTAACGGGGCCGGCCCCTTTCCCTTCATCGTCGATACCGGCGCGGAACGCACCGTCCTGTCGCGGGAAGTTGCGCAGCAATTAAACCTGCCGGTCGTCGGGCGGGCGCGTGTTGTCGGCATGGCCGAAGCGGTGGAAACCAATTTGGTCGCCCCCGGCGATTTGGGGCTGGAACATCTGACGCTCGAAACCGGTGACGTGCCCACCTTTTCCCAGTTTAACATCGGCGCGCCGGGGCTGATCGGCATCGACAGCCTGCAGGGGCATAAGGTGGTGATCGATTTTATTGCCCAGCGCATCGACATCCGCCCATCCGAAGCGCGGCGGCAACAACGGCGGGAGGAAAGCTTCGATGATGATGCCATCACCGTCATCGCGCGGTCGCGCGGCGGGCGGATGATATTGTCCAACGCCAGCATCGACGGGCATCGTGTGGATATTATCGTCGATACCGGCGGACAGGCGAGCGTCGGCAATCTGGCGCTGCAACGCTTGGTGCAACGCACCCAGCGCCGCCCCAATGACCTGACGCCGGGCGAATTGCGCACCGTCACCGGCGGCACATTATCGGTGCAGCGCAGCCAGATCGAACGGATCAGCGTCGGCGGGGTAGATTTTACCGCGCTGCCCGTTGCCTATGCCGATTCGCCCGCCTTTGCCGAATTGGGGCTGAGCCGTCGGCCGGCATTGCTGCTGGGCATGGATGCGCTGCGCCTGTTTGACCGGATCGCTGTCGATTTTGCCAATCGCCGCGTCACATTTGATCTGCCCGACGGGGCGCGGCGCGACAATGACCAGCGTTATGCCGCACTTGACCGGCGGGTGCTGACCATCGCCGCGCGTTGAGCGCACCCGGCAGCATGGCATGAGGGGGATCGACTTTGCCGGGCAATGGCTTTGCCCGCTGGCCGAACATGCGCTGTGGTGGCCAGCCGAGCGCGCGCTGATCGTCGCCGATCTGCACCTCGAAAAGGCGAGCGCGCTTGCCGCGACCGGGCAAATGCTGCCCCCCTATGACAGTATCGATACGGTCAACCGACTGGTCGGGTTGGCGCGCCAATATGATGCGCGGCAGATTTTTGCGCTGGGCGACAGTTTCCATGACAAGGCGGGGCCAGAACGGCTGCCGCCCGCTGCGCGCGCCGCGCTCCACCAACTAGCCCAGCATGTCGCCTTTGCCTGGGTGGAGGGCAACCATGATGCCAATGCCGCCATCACCGACCATCTGCCCGGTGTGCTATGCGGGGACATGGTGGTCGGCACGCTCAATCTGGTCCATATTGCGCGCGAAACACCGCCGGATGCAGGGCGCGGCGAGATATCGGGCCATTATCATCCCAAAATCCGGGTGCGCCACCGCGGGCAGCATATCGCCCGCCCCTGCTTTGTTTTGAGCGAACGACAAATGATTCTTCCAGCTTTTGGTACGCTGACCGGTGGGCTGGATGCCGCCAGTGCCGCGATGGCGCATCTGGGGCCGCGTGAAGCCCTGATTCCTGTGGGTTCGGCGCTGCATCGCCTGCCCATTGGGGCGGTGCGTAACGGCCAACGCCACTATGGCAGAAATGCCGCAGTTTTGGCCAAATAATCGGTCAAAGGCGTATCGCGCTTGCTTTGGCGATTATGCTGCCTAAACCCTGACATTCGGAAATCCGGTATCCTGACATGAGGTTGTGGAGCCGGATATTTTGGAGAGAAATATGGCATACTCCCCCACCAAGGCGCTGATGGGCGCTTTTCTTTTTTCGGCAAGCAGCCTTGCGCTGGCAAGCCCCGCCTTCGCACAAGACGCCGCACCGCAGGACGGCGCAAGCGAAGAAGCGACCGAGGGCGATATCGTCGTCGTCGCACAGGGCCGCGCACAGGCGTTGAGCGATGTGCCGGTCGCGGTTTCGGCGGTATCGTCCGAAACTTTGGCCAATAGCGGCGCCAATGACATTCGCCAGTTGAACCAAGTGGCCCCATCCTTGCTCGTTTCCTCGACCGGGACCGAAGCCAATGGTTCGGCGCGTATCCGCGGGGTCGGCACGGTTGGCGACAATCCGGGGCTGGAATCCTCGGTCTCGGTATTCATCGACGGCGTCTATCGTTCGCGTTCGGGCAGCGGCCTTAACGATCTGGGCGAAATCGACCGGATCGAAGTGCTGCGCGGACCGCAGGGGACATTGGGTGGCCGCAACAGTTCGGCCGGCCTGATTTCGATCTTTTCGCGCCGCCCCAGCTTTACCTTTGGCGGCAATGGCGAAATTTCCTATGGCAATTATGATGCGCTGCGCGCCTCCATCGGCATCACCGGGCCGATTTCCGAAACGCTCGCGGCGCGCATTGATGCGGTATATTCGCGGCGGGACGGTTTTTATTACGACCCAACCAACGACACCGACGTCAACAACCGCGACCGTTATTTCGTTCGTGGCCAATTGCTGTGGGAACCCAGCGATTCGGTCAGCGTGCGGCTGATCGGCGATTATAGCCGCAAGGATGAGGCATGCTGCGCCGCCGTTTTTGTCGACCAATCGGTCAACCCCTACATCGGCAATCTCAACAATCCGGCGACCCCGCTCAACAACCCGGCACAGAATAATATCATCAATGTGCTGCGCGATCTGGGTCAACCGCTCGCCGCTTTCAACAGTGGTTATAGCCGCATCTTGTCGGTCAGCCCGGGGCGCAGCTATGCGGGCGAAACCACTGACGGCGGCGTTTCGCTGCAGGTCGATTGGGATCTGGGCGGGGCCAACCTCACCTCCATCACCGCCTATCGCGACTATCGGTCGAGCCAGGCGTCGGACACCGACTATAGCAGCGTCGATATACTTTATAGTGCGCCCAGCGATGATGCCTATCGCCAGTTCCGCACCTTCAGTCAGGAAATTCGCCTGCAGGGTGAGGCGTTTGACGGCCATCTCGACTGGCTGATCGGCGGCTATTACGCCAATGAACGGCTGAACCTGAATGATAATCTGCGTTTCGGTAGCCAATATGGTCGCTTTGCCAGCTGCCGCCTGATTTCAGGCGGTGGGCTTGCCGGTCTCTACGCACCGAACAACGCCGGTTGCGTTGCCAGCCAAGCGGTATTTTCGGGTGCATTCGGCGCGGCAGGCCCGGCCTTGCTTGCATCCTTGCTCCGCCTCGACAGCATGTCGGACATTGGTTCGACGCTCGACCGTTATCGGCAGAACAGCCGCAACTATGCGCTGTTCACGCATAATATCGTCCATCTGACCGACAGCCTCGATGTGACATTGGGCCTGCGCTACACCAATGAACGCAAGCGGCTCAATGCGACCTTTGGCAATGACAATAATGTCTGCACCGCCAACCAGGCGGCGCTGGTGCCCTTCCTCTCCAACCCCGGCCTCGCCGCGGTGGCTGGCGGGATTATCGGCCTATCCTGTCAGGGGAATAGCACGGCAGAACTCAACAATGTGTCGATCAACGACCGGCGCAGTGAGGATGAGTTCACCGGCACGGCGGTATTGTCGTGGCGGCCGACCGACGATCTGATGCTCTATGCCAGCTATTCGCATGGCTATAAGGCGGGCGGCTTCAACCTCGACCGTTCGGCATTGAAATCGCCGACGCTCCCCTTTGCCGCCACCCCGGGTGGGGCGCAGGCGCTGGTCAGCAACCTGCAATTCGACAGCGAAACGGTCGACAGCTATGAAATTGGCGCGAAATATTCGTCGCGTGAATTCAGCCTGTCGCTTGCTGCCTTCCGTCAGGATTTCAGCAATTTCCAGCTCAACACCTTCAATGGCACCGTCTTCCTCGTCCAGACGATCAACGGCTGCGGTGGCGCGGGGCTGACCGGTGGGCCGGGGGCCGACCGTGACCTGAGCGGCGCAACCGGGGCCTGCGCACCGGGCGATGTCACTTGGGGCGTGCGGGCGCAGGGCGTTGAACTCGAAGCCGCGCTGGTACCGGTGCGCAATTTTCGCGTTGCAGCGGGCGTCACTTACACCGACACCCACTTCAACAACGACATTGTCGGCAATCGTTCGGGTGCCCCGCTCGACCCGGCGCTGCGCTATTTGCCGGGTGACAATCTGTCGAACGCGCCGCAACTGGTGACGACCGGCTCCATCACCTGGACCCCGCCGATCGGCGACAGCGGGCTGACCGGCCTAGCCTATGTCGATGCGCGTATGACCAGCGATTATAACACCGGCAGCGACCTGTTCCCGCAAAAGGGGCAGGACGGCTATGCCATCGTCAACGCACGTATCGGCATTCGTGGCGATCAGGATCGCTGGGCAGTCGAACTTTGGGCACAAAATCTGTTCAACGTCGATTATGCACAGGTGGCATTCAACTCCCCCTTCCAAGCGGGCGGGGCGAGCGCGAATTACACCGACGCCAGCAATTATCCCGGCGGTCGGCAGATTTTCTCCATGTTCCTGGCCGAACCGCGCACCTATGGCATCACGCTGCGCGGCCGCTTCTAAAGGCGATAAAAGAAACGAAAATCGGGGGCGGCGGCAACGTCGCCCCCTTTTTCATGCCCGCTTGGCGGGCGTTTAGCATTGGCGTTTAGCGTTGGCGTTCGCCAAATAGCGCGCTGCCGACGCGGATATGGGTGGCGCCAATACGCACCGCGGTCGGGAAATCGCCGCTCATCCCCATCGACAAGCCGGTCAGCCCATGATCGTCGGCCAATTTGGCGGTCAGCGCAAACCATGGCGCAGGTTCAAGGCCGAGCGGCGCGACGCACATCAGCCCCGCCACCGGCACATTGGCTGCGCGCGCCGCCGCAATCAGCCCGCCAAGCGCCGCCGGTGCGCATCCCCCCTTTTGCGCCGCCCCCTCCAGATTGAGCTGGATGAAACAGGGGATGCGCCGCCCTTGTGCGTCCATCGCCTTGGCCAGCGCGTGGAGCAGGCTGGGTCGGTCGAGCGAATGGATGACATCAAACAGCGCGACCGCCTCTGCCGCCTTGTTCGATTGCAATTGCCCGACCATGTGCAGCGTGATGTCGGGATATTCGGCGCGGAGCGCGGGCCATTTTGCCGCCGCCTCTGCCACGCGATTCTCCCCGAAATGGCGCTGTCCGGCCGCCAGCAAGGGCTGGATATGTTCCGCATCATGCGTCTTGGAAATGGCGATGCACGTCACATGTTCGCCCATGCGGCGCGCATCCGCCAGCCCCCGTGTCACCGCTGTATCGACGGCGTCCAACCGCTGACGGGCTGCCAAAATGGCATCTTCGGATAGTTTATGCTCCATAAAAGGGCGCTATAGGGGGGGTGATGCTGCCCCGCCACCCCCCAAAATGCCCATCAAAGCCGCCAAAGGCGACAAAGCCAACACCACAATTTTGGTTGATGGCCGATTTGCGGCTGGGGGAGGATTTGCCGGCCGCCGCACGAAAATTGCCACCCCAAGCGGCAATAATCATACGCCCGCACGCGATGACGTCCGGCCAACTGGCCCCCGCAAGTTTACGCCAATTACGGGCAGTCGCCCGTGCGCGTCGCAGCTTGTTGCTCCACGCAAACCAAATCCCACCCGGCTTTGACGGTGCCCATGCCAGCGGCGGCAAGCGGCGCGGGCGGACCCAACCGCTCAGTTTTCCGGTGCACCAGCCCCGCGATATTGCCGCCGCACGGCGCAGCGGCGCGCGCTATGCGCTGATTTCACCCCTATATGCCAGCGCGTCACATGTCGGTGCAGCGGGCATAGGCATAGGCCGGTTCCACCAGCTCGCGCAGGCAGCAAAAAGGGCGGGGATGGTTGCCATCGCACTGGGCGGGATGGATGCCGCGCGCTTCCGCACCGCCCGCCGCCACGGCGCAAGCGGCTGGGCAGCCATTAGCGCATGGTTACAAACAGCGGCAATAAACGCGGATTAAAAGCGGAATTGGGTTCCGACATAGACGGCTTGGCTGTCGCGCTGTTGGTCGGTCAGCGGGGCCAAACGGTCATTTTCGCGCTGCAAGCGGACACCCGCCGTCACATCGACATGGCGCGACAGACGATAGCTGCCGGTCACATCGACCGAATAGGCGCGATCAGGGTCGAGCGAACGCGCCGGGGTGCCGGGCAGCGAACGCGAATCAAGCCGCATATCCGCGCCAAAGCGCGATGGGGTGCGATCGATAATTTCGCTGGGGCGGCGCGCCTGTGGCAAGGCAGCGATATTCACCTCGGTCGGGGTTGCGGCAAAGGCTGTGTAGCCGACCGCCGAACCCAGACGATAGGTAACCGGCGTAATCTTGATCGGCGCCAGCGCCTCTTCCCCCGATGAGCTGTTGGTGGTGATGCCGCTGGGCACCGCGCGTACAACCAGCGTTACGGCGCGATTCTCGGTACGCGGCAGGGCCGGGGTAAAACGGAAATTGGCGCGCGCTTCGTCCGACAATTGGGCATAGCGCGCCAGCAGCACCGGATCGCCGGTGGCCGGGGTGAACCGCCCGACCAATGCCGAAAGGGCGTCGGCGCGCGACATGTCGAGCGCGGCCGCGCTGATCGCCGGGGTTGCAACAAGGCCACCCGCGACGATCGCGGTCAGGCTGGCTGCAAAAAATGCCCGGTCGGACAACATGGCTGCAATCGACTCCACCAAATGAGTTGGCCTGTCCATTAGCATGTTTTTCGCACCGCGCACCAGTTTTGATGGCGCAGCCCATGCCGATTTTGGTCCGATTTGTCCCAACTGTTGCACCAAGCGCACAAATATGCGCCCAACCGTGCGGTGGATTGACAGCTATTCCGGCATTTCCGCCACCGCGCGCGCTTGCCGTTGGCCACATGCGGGGTTAAGAAGCCCCGTTCAATTGGCTGAGGATATGCCCCCCGATGTCGCGCACGCTTTTTCAAAACCTGTTTTCAGCCACCCTTCCCCGCTTTGCCGCGGCCTCTGTCGGGGTCGCGCTCATCAGCCTGACCGCGGCTTGCGCCAATGGCGGCAATGCGACGCCGCGCGCCGATCTGGCGGCGCGCAACGTCACCACCATCGGGGTCAATGCCTATTTGTGGCGCGCCAGCCTTGATGCGCTGTCCTTTGCCCCGCTGCTGCAGGCCGATGCCAATAGCGGCGTCATCATCACCGACTGGTATTCGAACCCCAATAATCCGGGCGAACGCATCAAGCTGACCGTAGCGATTCTGGATCGCGACCTGCGCGCCGATGCTTTGCGCGTTTCGGGCGCGCGCCAGACCGGGCAGGGCGGCAATTGGGTGGACGGCCCGTTACAGGCCGCCACCGTCCAGCGGGTCGAAGAAATCATCCTGACCCGTGCGCGTGACCTGCGCCGCAGCGCGATTGCCGGTTCCAACGACGATTAAGCCAGATCAGCCCCCGCCATATTAGGGCGTTGGGCGCAACAGGAATCATAATGCACGATACCCGGTTCAACCCGATCAAGGCCGATGCCACATGGCAGGCGGCTTGGGAAAAGGCTGCGATTTTTGCGACCCCGGCAGCGGATGATCCGCGCCCCAAAAGCTATGTGCTCGAAATGTTTCCCTATCCATCGGGGCGCATCCACATCGGTCATGTGCGCAATTATACGATGGGGGATGTGCTCGCCCGTTACAAGGCGATGACCGGCCATGCGGTGCTCCACCCCATGGGTTGGGACGCATTTGGCATGCCGGCCGAAAATGCCGCGATGGAAAAGGGGGTGCACCCCGGCACATGGACGCGCGCCAACATCGCCGCGATGAAGGCGCAATTGCTGCGGCTCGGCCTTGCCATCGACTGGAGCCGCGAATTTGCGACCTGCGATGCCGCCTATTACGGCCATGAACAGGCGATTTTCCTCGACATGTTCGACGCAGGGATTGTGTATCGCAAGGAAAGCGCGGTAAATTGGGACCCGGTCGATATGACCGTGCTCGCCAATGAACAGGTCATCGACGGGCGCGGCTGGCGTTCGGGCGCATTGGTCGAACGCAAAAAGCTCAACCAATATTTCCTGCGCATCACCGATTTTGCCGAGGATTTGCTGGCCGGTCTGGGCGACCTCGACAAATGGCCCGACAAAGTCCGGCTGATGCAGGAAAATTGGATTGGCAAATCCGAAGGGCTGATCGCCAGTTTCCGCTTGGTCGGCAGTGAACAGGGGGTGGAGGTTTTCACCACCCGCCCCGACACCCTTTATGGCGCGAGCTTTGTCGCCATTGCCGCCGACCATCCATTGGCCCAGAGCCTTGCCGCCAACGCCCCCGAATTGGCCAGTTTCATCCAGCAATGCAAACAGGGCGGCACCACGGCGGCCGAACTGGAAACCGCTGAAAAAATCGGCTTCAACACCGGCCTGTCGGTGCAACACCCGCTCGACCCCGATTGGCATCTGCCGGTCTGGGTCGCCAATTTTGTGCTGATGGATTATGGCACCGGCGCGGTTTTCGGCTGCCCGGCGCATGACCAACGCGACCTTGATTTCGCGCGCAAATATGAATTGCCGGTGCGCCGCGTCGTCGCCGATGGCGATATTATCGACCCCGATTTCGATGGTGATGTCGCCTATGTCGGCCATGGCGCGATCGTCAATTCGCACTGGATGGACGGGATGAGCGTTGCGGAGGCCAAGGCAGCGGTGATCGCGCGCGCCGAACATGACGGCTGGGGCCATGCCAAGGTGCAATATCGCCTGCGCGACTGGGGGATCAGCCGTCAGCGTTATTGGGGCACCCCCATCCCCATTATCCATTGCGATGCTTGCGGTGTCGTTGGCGTGCCGCGCAACCAATTGCCGGTAACCCTGCCCGACGATGTCGATTTTGCGAGCCCGGGCAACCCGCTCGACCGGCACCCGACATGGCGCGACACCACTTGCCCCAAATGTCAGCGCCCGGCGCGGCGCGAAACCGACACGCTCGACACTTTTGCCGATTCAAGCTGGTATTTCATCCGCTTTGCCAGCCAGCCTGATAATGCCCCCTTTGACCGGGCAGAGGCGGAAAGCTGGCTGCCGGTCGGCCAATATATCGGCGGGATTGAACATGCGATTTTGCATTTGCTCTATGCCCGTTTCTGGACCCGCGCGCTCCACCGGATGGGCAAAATATCGATAACCGAACCCTTTGCCGCGCTGTTCACGCAGGGGATGGTGACCCACGAAACCTATCGCGATGGTACGGGCAATTGGTTGTCGCCCGACGAAGTGCGCGAAAATGCCGGGGTGCTGACGACAATCGACGGGGCGGCGGTGACGCGCGGCCGGGTCGAAAAAATGTCCAAGTCAAAAAAGAATGTCGTCGATCCCGATGGCATCATCGACCAATATGGGGCCGACGCGGTGCGCTGGTTCATGTTGTCGGACAGCCCGCCCGAACGCGATTTATTGTGGACCGATGCGGGGATTGAGGGGTGCTGGCGCTTTGTCCAGCGGCTGTGGCGCCTGTTCGACAGCGCATCGGATGCCGCCAATCCGGGCGATGGCACGCGCGATGTGGCGCTCGACAAAATCTGTCACCGCGCGATTGCGGGCGTCGCCGCCGACATTGAATCGCTGACCTTTAACAAGGCGGTGGCCAAAATATATGAACTGGTGAACGCCATCGAAAAATCTCGCGCGCCCGCTTCGCGCCATGACGCCATTCACATATTGCCGCGACTGGTTTCGCCGATGCTGCCGCATCTGGCCGAAGAAGGCTGGCAGGCGCTGGGGGGCAGCGGCCTTGTCGCCCAGCAAAGCTGGCCCGAACATGACCCGGCGATGCTCGTCGATGATGAAGTGACGATTGCGGTCCAGATCAACGGCAAATTGCGCGACACCATCACCATCGCGCGCGATGCCCCGCGCGAAACGGTGGAGGCAGCGGCGCTCACCAATGCCAGGGTACAGGCGGCGCTTGCCGGGGGTGCGCCCAAGAAAATCATCGTGGTGCCGGGGCGACTGGTCAATCTGGTCGTCTAAATAATCGTTGAGCATGGCGACGCTTTGGCGGATAGGGGGGCGATGATCCGCCGCCTTGCATATCTCTTGCCGCTGCTGCTGCTCGCCGGTTGCGGATTTAGCCCGCTTTATAGCGGCGGCAGCCACGGCCCCGTCGCCGCGACACTGGCCGGTGTCGATGTTGCGCCAATTTCCGGCGAAGCGGGCTGGCTGGTGCGCGGTGCCATCCGCGACCGTCTGGCCGTCGCGGGGGCGGGCGAGCCGCGTTACCGCTTGCAGGTCGTGCTCGACGATCAAATCAGCGGATTTGGCGTGCGCCGCGACGATTCGGTGACGCGCGAACGGCGCAGCCTGCGCGCGCGCTGGCAATTGGTCGATATCGCCAGCGGGCAGAATCTGATCGACGATGTTGCGGCATCGGACATGGGGATTGACGTTACCGCCAGCGAATATGCGACGATTGCGGCGGAGCGCACCGCGCTCGAACGGCTGGCCGAAGCGATTGCCGAACAGATCATCCAGCGCGTCGCCCAATATGGGGATGCGGCGGCGGCGCGCTGAACCATGGCGCTGGTCAAAGCCTATGCCGCGGCGACTGTCTTTACCAAAATCAACCCCGACATCCGCCTCTACCTCTTGGGTGGGGAGGGGGAGGGGCAGTGCCGCCATCTGCGCGACACTTTGGTGGCATCGCTGGGCGCTGATGCCGAAGCAATCGACCTGAAAGGCGATGTGCTGCGCGCCGACCCTGCCCGGCTGAGCGATGAGGCCGCCGCGGTTTCGATGTTCGGCGGCCCACGGTGGATTTCGATCCACCTCACCAGCGGTAGCGGGGAGGAGATTTTGCCCGCGGTTGAGGCGCTGCTCAGCGCGCCCGCCGCCGGCAATCCGGTGGTTGCAATCGTCGCGGGGCTGACCGCGCGGTCGAAACTGACCCAATTGGCCGAAAAGAGCGCGGCGGCGATAGCGGTCATTTGCTATGCGCCCGAAGCGCGCGATGGTGCGCGGCTGGTCGAACAATTTGCCGATAATGCCGGGTTGCGGCTGGCGCGCGAATTGCCCGCGATGATTAGCGAGAGCGCGGGGCATGACCCCGCCATCATCGCGCAGGAGGTGGAGCGGCTCGCCCTCTACCTCGATGCTAGTCCGCAGGAACCAAAGCGCGCCGACATTGCCGAATGGCAGGCGATTGCCCCCGCGCGCGGGGATGAGGATATGGGCGATGCCATCGACATCATCCTTGGCGGGCGACTCAACCTCTTGCCCGATACGCTGGCGCGGCTCGAAAATGGGGGGATGCTGGGCATCAACATGGTGCGCATGCTGGCGCTGCGTATCCAGACATTGGCACGGCTGCGCGTCGCGGTGGATGCGGGGCAGAGCGCCGATGCCGTTGTGCGCGCACCATCGAGCGGCATTTTCTTTAAGGCGCAGGGGGCGGTTGCGGCACAATTGATGCGCTGGAACGGCGAACGGCTGGCGCGCGCGATGGTCGCGCTGCACGGTGTTGAACGGCAACTCAAAGACACACGCCAACCGGGCGAATTATTGCTGCGTCATGCGCTGCTCGCGCTCACCCAATCTGCGGCACAGGCGGCTGCACAGATGGGCCGACGGCGCGAGCGATGAGCATCACCGCACTGACCGCCGCCGACGTGCTGCGCAGCCTGACGCGCTATTTCCACCGTCAGGGCGCGATGGTGCTGCACGAAGTGCCGCTGCCCAATGGTCGGCGGGCGGACCTTATCGCGCTCGGCGCAAAGGGGGATGTGGCGTTGGTGGAGGTAAAGGTGGCGCGCGCCGACCTCCTCGCCGACCAGAAATGGGCCGAATATTTGCCCTGGTGCGACCAATTTTACTGGGCGCTGGCCGACGGTTTGGACGATGCCATACTCGATAGTCCCGAACGCTTGCCCGAACGCTGCGGCCGGTTGATTGCCGACCGTTATGATGTCGCCATGATCCGCGAAGCCGCGCATCACCCCATGCCACCCGCGCGGCGGAAGGCCGAACATCTGCGCCTGTCGCGCATGGCGATGTGGCGTTGGATGCTGCTCTTTGACCCCGACCTCGCCGCGCATGCGGGGTCGGGCGATATAGCTATTTAGTTCGGCCCGGCAACCGCGCGCGGCGGGGCGGCGGGCCGCTCATCGAGCGCGGCCAAAATCGCGGGGGTGCGCCGGTCTTCTGTCGCCAGATCGCGCGGGGTCTTGCCGGTGATATTATCGCTAAGGTCGGGGTTAGCCCCCGCCGCAACCAACGCGCGCACCATTGCAATGTCGCGGCGCTGCACCGCGAAATGGAGCGCGGTTTCCCCGCTCGACCCGCTGTCATTGATGCGCGCCCCATGGCGGGCGAGATAGGGGACAGCCTCTGCCCAGCCCAATTGCACCACCCGGCGCAGTGGGGTTTCGCCATCCCGGTTGGCAATATTGGCATCCGCCCCGCGGCCGAGCAGCATATTGAGCCAAGGCAGGTCGCGCCGTTCAATAACGATCAGCAATGCCGTGTCCCCCGACTGGACTTCACGCGTGTTAATGACCGTCGAACTGTCGGCAATAAATTGATTCGCGGCATTATAATCACGCGCGCGCACCGCCTCCAGAAAACGAAAGCCCGGTGAGCCAAATTGCGCCAGCGCCGGAACCGAGAGGGTGATCGCCGCCGCAAATATCAGGGCAGCGCGGCGCAGGGGGGAGAGGGTCGAGGCCATCAAAAATCCTTCCAACATCGGCAGGCGGGGGCAACTTGCCTTTGCGCGGCAATCGGCGCAAGGCTGATGCCCATGCAATTACCCCCCATTACCGCCCTTTTTATGGGCTGCGCAAGCGTGCTGCTTGCCGCCTGCCAGCCCGCCGCCCCAACCCCGCCTGCCGAACCGCCGCTCGCCGGTGCGCGCATCGGCGGGCCATTTACCCTGACGGCGATGGACGGAACAGCGATCAACGCGGCAAGCTTTCCCGGGCAATATCGGCTGATTTATTTCGGCTATAGCTTTTGCCCCGATGTTTGCCCGGTTGATTTGCAATGGCTGATGGCCGGTTTGCGCCGGGCAGAGGCGACGGACCCCGCACGGGCCGCGCGTGTCCAGCCATTGTTCATCACGCTCGACCCGGCGCGCGACACGGCAGAGGTTTTGCGCCGATACACCGCCGCCTTTCACCCCCGCCTGATCGGCCTACGCGGGACAGAGGCGGAAACGCGCGATGCAGCCGCCAAATTTCTGGTGCAATATCAAAAGGTCGCGGGCAGCACGCCGGGCAGCTATTTAATCAGCCATACCCAGCTTGCCTATCTGATGGAGCCCGATGGCAAGCCGTTGGCGCTAATTCCGCTTGATGACATCCGCACCCCCGACGTCAATGAGGGCGACCCTGCGCTGGTAGCGCGCGAAATATTGCGCTGGGTGCGTTGAGCGCGGCTGCCCCCCCTTTCTGGGAAAGGCCGCTCGCCACACTCAACCGCGCGGAGTGGGAGGCATTGTGCGATGGCTGCGGCAAATGCTGCCTCCACAAGCTGGAGGTGGAGGAGGATGGGGAAACCCGCATCTACCCGACCAATGTTGCCTGCCGCCTGCTCGACCGCGAAACGGGGCGCTGCGCCAATTACCGCCAGCGCCGCCGCTTTGTTCCCGACTGCACGCAATTGACCAAAGATAATGTCGGCCAATTGGCGTGGTTGCCGCTGACCTGCGCCTATCGCTTGCGCGCTGCCGATGAACCCTTGCCGCCATGGCATTATCTTGTCTGTGGGGATCGCGAAGCGGTCCACCGCGCGGGCGCGTCGGTGCGCGGCTGGACGGTCAGCGAAGTGGCAGCGGGCGATCTGGAAAACCATCTGGTGACCCACCCTGTCTGACCATATTTTGTCATTGGCCGACGGCAGCGTGCTTGTGATTACCGCGCGCCATCACCCCCGCGCGCGCCGTTGGAAATTGCGTTATGACGGGGTGCGCGATGCACTACACCTCACCATGCCGCCGCGCGCCAATGCCCGGGCAGGTCTGCAATGGGCGGGCGAACAGATGGCGTGGATTACCGCACAGCGCGCCAAAAACCATGCCCAAAACCATGGTGCGCAGCCGGTCGACCATGGCAGCGTCCTGCCCTTTGGCGACGCGACATTGACCATAGATTGGGCGGAAAGTCGCGCGCGCCGCGCCGAACATATCGGCGATCGGCTATATGTTGGGGGGCCGCGCGCGGGGTTGGCGCGGCGGGTCGAAAAATGGTTGCGGACGGCGGCCATCGAATGTCTGACCCGCGAAACCATGGCGCTTGCCGCATCAGCAGCCCTTGCCTGTCATGGCGTCAGCATTGGCGACCCGCGCGGGCGATGGGGCAGTTGCAGCGCGCGCGGCACCATCCGTTATAATTGGCGGCTGATTATGGCACCCACAGCGGTGCGCCGCGCGATTGTCGCGCATGAAGTCGCGCATTTGCGCCACATGCACCATGGCGCAGATTTTCATGCACTGGTCACCCAATTGGCCGATGGGACAGAGGCTGCGGCCTATCGCTGGTTAAAGGCGCATGGCCGCGAACTGCACCGCTGGCAATTTTCCTGAGCCAGTCCTCAACGCACCGAGCACGCAATTCGGCTGATTCAACCCCCCGGCGCGCCCGTCCTTTTGGGTGGGGTGGAACGCTGCGGCGGGGCGGCACGCTGCGGCGCTTCATTTGCGCCGGTTACCTGATCAATCCATTCGCGGCCCAAGGTCGGCGGCGGGGCGCGGTCATCGGGTTCGGCGGGCACATCCCCCCCTTCACCTCCCATGCCCTCACTCCCTTCAAATGCGCCGGTTCCATCCCCCTCGGTGCCCGGTTCCCCAAAATAGGCTGAATCATCATCCTCCAACTGCCATTGGGGCAATTCCACTTCGGTATTAAAGGCTTCGATGGGCCGCCCCTCCACCGCGACGCGCATGAACTGGGCAAAGGCGCGTGCAGGTGCGGTGCCGCCCTGTAACCCGGGAACCGCGCGCGAATCGTCGCGCCCCATCCATACGCCCGTGGTAATCCCGCTCGAAAAGCCGAGGAACCAGCCATCCTTGTTGCTCGACGTTGTGCCGGTCTTGCCCGCCACCGGGCGGCCAATCTGCGCCGCGCGGCCGGTGCCAATATTGACGGCGGTTTGCAGCAAATCGGTTATTCCGCCAGCCACCCAAGGGTCAATCAACTGTCGGGCCGGTGGCGCCTGACGTCGATATAATTCCCGCCCGTCGGCCGTGGTAATGCGCGAAATGCCATAGGGGTCAATGCCATGCCCCTGCGCCGAAACCGCGGCAAAGGCCGCCGTCATGTCGATTACCCGCACCTCTGCGCTGCCCAGCACCATCGACGGGTGGGTGTTGAGGGGGGAGGTTATGCCAAAACGCCGCGCCATATTGGCGATCGTCGAAAATCCAATTTGTTCGCCGATACGTGCGGCCACCGTATTGACCGAATAGGCAAAGGCGGTGCGAATATCCATCGCGCCGGCAAAGCGCCCGCTGCTGTTCCGCGGGCTCCACCCGTTGATGGTGATCGGTTCATCGACCACCGGATCATTGACCTTAAACCCCGATTCGAGCGCCGCCATATAAACGAATAATTTCCACGCCGAACCGGGCTGGCGCTGGGCCACCGTCGCGCGATTATAGTTGGAGGTGACATAATCACGCCCGCCAACCATCGCGCGCACCGCCCCGTCACGGTCGAGCGCGACGAGCGCGCCCTGCGCCCCACCCGGCGTATTGGCCTGTATCGCGGCTGTCGCTGCCCGCTGCATGTCGAGGTCGAGTGTCGTCCATACGTCGAGCGGTTCATTGGGTTCATCCACCAACCCGTCCAATTGCGGCAACACCCAGTCGGTAAAATAGCGCGCGCTATTCTGATTGGGTTCGATTGCCATCTGTACCGATGCGGGCGCGGCGGCACGACGCTGCGCCGGGGTGATGAACCCGGCATCCTCCATCACATTAAGGACGACACCGGCGCGACCAATGGCGGCAGCGGCATCGGCAGTGGGCGAATATTGCGACGGCGCCTTTACCAGCCCGGCGATCACCGCCGCTTCGGAAAGGTTCAGCGTTTCCGCGCCATGGCCGAAAAATCGGCGCGATGCGGCATCCACGCCATAGCTGCCGCCACCGAAATAAACTTTGTTGAGATAGAGTTCGAGTATCTGGTCTTTGGAAAATTTCCATTCGAGCGCCATCGCCAAAATAGCCTCCCGCGCTTTGCGAGAGAGCGAATAGCTGTTCGACAGAAACAGGTTGCGCGCCAATTGCTGGGTGATGGTCGATGCACCCTGCATCCGCCGCCCGCTGCCGCGCCGTTCAACCGCGATGGCCACCGAACGGGCAAGGCCGACCGGGTCAATCCCGAAATGGTAGCGAAAGCGCCGATCCTCCACCGCCACCATCGCATCGCGCATCACCTCTGGCGTTTGGGCGAGCGGCAGCCAGCGGCCATAATTGGGGCCCATCGACACGATAACCGCGCCATTGACGTCATGAAAACGGATGGTTTGGGCCGAAGATGTCCGGCGCAACGATTCAAAATCGGGCAAATTACTGACCGCGACGCCGACGGCAACGCCGATGCCGACCATCGCAAGCAGGCTGAGCGCCAGCCCCCAACGGAAAATGCGCGTCGCAATGCGGCGAAATCGCCCTGCTTCGGGTTTGGCGGCAAGCTGGGGGCGACGGGCCATGGCCGCATGGTTAGGGGGCCATGATGGGGAGAGCAAGCCCCGTCACCATGTCGAGCGCCAAGGTGCGGAAAATCCTGCACTAAACCCGGCCATTTACCGCTGCTTTACCATATTCGCGCTAATGGATGGCGCATGGTCAGGTGGCAAAATATGCGCCGTGCGTCGTTCGGGCGCGCGCTTGCCCTGCGCCCTATATGCGCGGCGGCCGCGCTTGGCGGCTTGTCATTGGCCATTCCTGCTACGCCTGCCCACGCGCAATGCCTGTTGTGCGCATCCACCCCGGCTGACGGTGCGGCCATGCCCAGCACCAGCCGCCCGTTGCGCGTCGAAGTCATCACCAATCTGGATTTTGCGCGGCTGGTTGCCGGAAGCGGCGGCGGCACGCTGACCATCGATGGTAATTCGGGCACACATGCGGTCGGCGATGTGCGGCCGTTGGGCGGTTTTGTCCTTTCCGGACGCATATTGATAGAGGGGGAACCGGGGCGGATGGTGCGCATCACCATCCCCCAAGAGGCGAGCATGAACGGCACCAATGGCCGCATCCTCATCAGCAATATCGCCAGCGATGTCGCGCCGGTCTTGCCGCTCGGCCCCGATGGGCGGTTGGAGGTGCGATTTGGCGCCGAATTACGGCTGATCGGCACGATCAGCGGCAATTTCCGTGGGCGAATTCCGGTTACCGTCGATTATGAATGACCGCCGCCGCCCGCGCGGTGAACGCGGGGGGCAGCGGCCCAATCAACCAGCCGAATTTCAGCGATAGAAGATATGATTGCCGAGCCGCGCGAGGCGCGGACGGTTCCAGCCGGGGGACACGCGCGCAGCGTGGAAATAGAGCGCGCCCGGCACCGGGCTGGCCCAGCTATCATCCATCGCGACGCTGGCAACCGCCACGGCTGTGCGCCATTGCGCATTTTCCGGTGGCGTCGGGATAACACCGCCGCGAACAAAGGAAAATTGGCTGCGCTGGCGCAACACGCCGCAAATGCTGGGTGCAAAGCGGCCCGATTCGGCGCGGTTCATCACGACATTGGCGACCGCCAATTGCCCTTCGAGCGATTCGGCGCGCGCTTCATAATAAATGGCGGTGGCGAGGCAGCGATGTTCCGCGTCATCAACGCTGGCATCGGCCAGTGCGACGGTTTCACGCAATGTGTCGCCGCGCGGGGAGTCCACATCTTCATCCGCCGTCGGCGCACTGACGGCAGCATCTGCATCTTGATTTTGGGGAATCGGCAGCGCGGTTGCGGGGGCCGGTTCAAAAATGACATCGCCGGGCTGATTTGCATCTTGCAAGGCGCTGGAAACTTCCTGCGCGGCACCGGGAACGGTCAATATTACCGCCGTGGCGATGGTGGCACAAATGGCCGCCGCGCTGGCGGTACGAAATAATCGACTCATTGGGTCTTCAAAATATGCGCCAAGGTCATGAAACTGCCGCGCTATCGCCGAAACGATTTGCGGCGCATGGCCCCCGCGTCTGCGTGTCCACCCCCTGCCATCCTATGGCTAGATGCCGGCCAATCCCCATCAAAGATGAACAAATGGCAGCATCGGGGCAACCTACGCCTCTAGCTGGCGGGCCCTTTGTTGCAGTGCAGCGCAAAAATCAAGCAGCGGACAATATTTCAGCGGCGAACCGCCCTGCATCCGCGATATCCAGTTCAATTATCCAGATATCCGGGTCAGCGCGCCGCCGCTTGGCAAGCATTTCGGCATGCGCGGCGCCATCTGCTGCCATCGGCATTTCGCGCCAAATTTGCTGTCCAGCCATGTCACGCGCCTGTTCGAGCAGCATTTGCCGCTGCCCCCTGTCGCTACATTCGATTAAAATCGCCCCGGCATCGGCATCGCCGCGTTGCAAGACATATGCAAAACCACCCGCCGCCTGCACCCGGCGCACCAAGGCTGCAACCAGCAGATGCGCTGGCATGCGCGCGCTCATCCGCCCTGCACGCCATTGTCACCCTTGTTGGCATCGGCACAATAACCGGGCAGGGAGGATAGGGGAAAGCCCGACCGCATGAAGGTGCCGGTGCCGCGTGCCACCTCCTCCCCCGTTGCATCGACCAGCCGCGCATCGGCGACGAACACCCGGCGACGCCCGCTGATCCAACGACCATAGGCGCTGACCGGCCCCGCCTTTAATGGACGGGTGAAGAGCAGGTTGAACGCGGTGGTCAGCAAAAATCGGTCGTTGACCAAGCTGTTGGTCGCGTAAAAGGCCGCATCGTCGAGCATTTTGAAATAGATGGTGCCATGCGCGGCACCGGCGGCATGAAAATGTGCGTCGCTTACGTCAAAATCGATGCGCGATTCACCGGCGGCCAAAATATGCAGGGTGGAGGGAAAGCTCCGGTTAATCGCGGCATGGGCGTAGAGTGATTCGAGCGCGCGGAAATGGACATTTTCGCCCGCTTCGCCTGCCGGATCCGCCACCCCATCTGCCATCAGGCGGCGTCGCGCGTTTCTTCGCCGGTCAAAATCGCGTAAATCGCCTCTGTCGTGCGCGCACCGCGCAGCCGCGCCACCGCCGCATCGTCGCGGAAAAAGCGCGAAACCTGCGCCAATGCCTTCAGATGGTCAGCCCCTGCATCAATGGGGGAGAGTAGGACAAAGATGAGGTCAACCGGCAGCGCATCAATCGCGTCAAATTCCACCGGGCGCGCCAATTGCAGGAACATGCCCTTGACCCCGTTCAGTCCGGCGAGCCGCGCGTGCGGCGTCGCCATCCCCCGGCCAAAGGCGGTTGAACCCAGCCGTTCGCGTTCGAGCAGTGCGTCGGCCACTTCGCCCGCGTCAAGGCCAAGCGCGCTCGCCGCCAATTGTCCAGCCGTGGTGAAAAAGGCACGTTTGGAATCAAGCGTGACTTGCGCGCGCACCGTTGCAGGGTAAATCAGATTGGCAAGGTTGGTCATTTTATATCGTAAAATCTGCACATTGGGGGGTATGTGGCGCGACGCGGGTCGAAAATCGGCACGGGCAACGCGGCATAGTTTGGCGGCCCCTTAGTCCCCTCTGGCACAAAATGCCAGCCCTTTCGGGCAAGGGGGGCGGCGGGCCGCCGCCCTATTGCCTGCACATTATCCGCGCGCCGGTTCGACCCAGCCGATCATGCCATCGTTACGGCGATAGACCATATTATGGATGCCGGTTGCGACATTGACGAACAGCAGCGCATTGGTGTTGCGCAGGTCGAGCATCATCACCGCATCAGACACGCTGGCGCTGGGCACATCGACCCGTGTTTCGGCGATGATTGCCGGGGCGTCGCTGTCCGGTTCCTCCGCCTCATTGGCTTCGAACAGCGTATAGCCCGCGTCAAAGGGCAGATCATCAATCGGTGCCGGTTCCGCCGCGCCGCCGCGCGATTTCAAACGATTGGTGTATCGGCGCAATTGTTTTTCAACCCGCTCTGCCGCTTGTTCAAAGGCGACATGCGCATCCTGCGCCTGGCCGCGCCCTTTCAGCAGCACACCCTGCATGACGTGCGCAACAATATCGCAGGCGAGCGACCCGTGTGGCCCACGGCCAAAGGTGACGTGGCTGGAAATCGCGCGCGAAAAATATTTATCGGCGATGGCGTGCAGTCGGTCGGTCACATGCGTTTGCAAAGCGGTGCCGGTAGCAATCTGGTGGCCAGAAACACGAATATCCATCGTCCATCTCCTTTATTTTTAACGACAAACTCAAAAACTCACGCTGCTTCGCCTGTACCTCCTTTCGCATGTGCGTCCGCATCCATGGGGGCATCCCCCCACAAACAATCCTGTATATCTGCGATAAAGGCGCGATGGTTGGCGAGGTCCGCCGCCGACACCTGAAAGACGCGCGGCGCGCGAAAGGGACGTTCGATGCGCTTTAACATCGCGGTCGCCGCGATGGCCGACACCTCTGCATCCATCGCTGCGGCATCGGCATCGGTAACCAGATGCAGGCCAATCTGCCGCCCGCCAATTAATTCAACATATAGCTGCGCCAACAATTCGGCATCGAGCAGCGCGCCATGTTTGACCCGGCGACTGCGGTCGATTCCATAACGGGTGCACAGGGCATCGAGGCTGAGTTTAGCCCCCGGGTGGCGCTTGCGCGCGATAGCAAGCGTATCAACCATCCGATCGCGGTGAAGCGGCGGGTGCCCGGCCCGCACCAATTCGGCATCGATAAAGCCGAAATCAAAGCTGGCATTATGCGCGACCAGCCGTGCGTCATCGCCAATGAAGGTCAGGAATTCTTCGACAATCGCACCGAACAAGGGCTTGTCGGACAGAAAGGCGTCCGACAAGCCATGCACCGCCTGCGCGTCGGGCGGCATGGGCCGCTCAGGGTTTATATAGCAATGATAATAGCGCCCGGTTTCAACCCGATTGACCAGTTCGATGGCGCCAATTTCAACAATGCGGTCACCATCATCTGGCCGGAGACCGGTGGTTTCAGTGTCAAAAATAATCTCACGCAACATCAGTAACTTAACCTTCGCCTGCGGCGCAATGATTCGGACATTGGCAGCAGGATATGCCCGGACTATGCGCCCGCCCGGGCGCTTAGGCAAGCGATGAGCGCCAATATTTGCGCACGCGTTGCAGCCGGTGAAACCGCCGTATCAATGACGTGGTCGGCGCGTGCGCGCTTTTCGGCATCGGGCATTTGATGCGCGCGGATCGCCGCGAATTTTTCGGCGTGCATCCCGGGTCGTGCGAGGACGCGGTGCGCTTGCTCTGCCTCCCCACACGAGACGACGAGTATGACATCGACCGCGTCCGCCCCGCCCTTTTCAAAAAGCAGCGGTATGTCAAAAACCAGCATCGGCGCATCGGCATGCGCGCGGACAAAATCGGCGCGCGCTGCCGCTACCGCGGGATGCACAATCGCCTCCAGCCGCGCCAATGCTGCTTTGTCACCGAGGACCGCCGCCCCCAATTTGCCGCGATCAACGCCTGCGGCACCTGTCGTGCCGGGAAAGGCCGCGGCAATGGCGCCGACCAGCGCGCCGCCCGGCCCCTGCAGGCGGTGGACTTCGGCATCGGCATCAAAAACCGGTATGCCCGCATCGCGAAACATCGCCGCGACGGTCGATTTGCCCATGCCGATGGAGCCGGTAAGCCCCAGAATCAGCGGCTTTTTGGCGGGCCGTTCTGACGTCATGCCAGCAACGTGGCGCGTAAGTCGCCATCCAGATCGCGCGGCGGCGCAGCCCCAAAAAACAGTTCAAAGGCAACCGCCGCCTGACCAATCAACATGTCCAGCCCATCAATCGTCTCCAACCCCCGTGCCTCCGCCGCGGCGAGCAAGGGCGTCACCAAGGGCGCATAGACAATGTCATATACCCATGCATCGTCGGGCAAGGGCGCTAGGTCTATGTCGAGCGGCGGCTGGCCGACCATGCCCAGCACGGATGTATTGACGCACAGGCGCGCATCAACGGGCAGGCGTGCATCCAGCGCCAGCGCATGGCCAGCAAGGCCAAAATGGGCAAGGAGTGCGCTTGCTTTGAGCACATTGCGGTTCAAAATCGTCACTTTGGCGATGCCCGCCTGCTTCAGCGCAAAAAGCACCGCGCGCGCCGCACCGCCCGCGCCGATGACAATGGCATGTTCGCCGGTCCAATCCCGATCGGCAATCGGCGCGAAAAAGCCCGCCGCATCCGAATTGCTGGCGACGAGCTGCCCAACGCCATCGCGCACGATGATATTCGCGGCGCCCAGGCTCTCCCCCACCCCGCCAGGGTCCGCCACATGGCCGAGCACCGCCAATTTGTGCGGCACGGTGACATTGCAGCCACGAAAATGGGGGTCGGCGGCGCGCGCGCCAAGATATTCGCCCAGCGCATCGGGGCGGACATGCAGCGCACGATATTGCGCATCAATCCCCAATTTTTCGAGCCAAAAACCGTGGATAGCCGGCGATTTGCTGTGCGCAATCGGATCGCCAATCACCTCTGCATAAGGGCCGTTGGGGGTGGGGCTATCGGGGGTCGCGAGCATCAGGGCACCATCGCTTGGACGCGCAGCCAACGCAACAGGGGGAGGAGCGGCATACCCAAAATGGTGAAATAATCCCCCTCTATCTTGTCGAACAAATTTACCCCGCGACCTTCGATACGAAAACAGCCGACACAGCCAGATATCGCAGGCCATTCGGCATCGAGATAGGTCTGAATTTCCGCCCGATCGAGCGGGCGCACATATAATTTGGCGATACCGATATGCCGCCAGATGGGTGCCCCCCCCTCGCAGGCTACAATCGCACTGATCAGCGTCATGACCTGCCCCGAAAATGCGGCAAGGTGGGCGGCGGCATCGTCCCTAGATGTCGGCTTATCATATATTTTGCCATCAACGACGACGATGGAATCAACCCCGAGGCACAGCGCAGCCGGGTCTGCCAAGCTTGCCTTCAGCGCCTTCATCTGGGCCAGCGCATCGGCAATATCGCGCGGGTGGGCACCCGCCATCGCGGTCTTTAGCGCTGCCTCGTCGGCATGGACGGGGCGGGCGACAAAATCGACCCCCGCCCCCTCGAGCATGGCGCGGCGCGACGCGCTGGCGCTCGCCAATATCAATTGGCGCGTCATGCCGCCCCTTCGGCCCGGTCGGCATGGAGTTTTAAGATCGCCGCTGCGCTTTCCTCTATCGACCGGCGGGTCACATCAATCACCGGCCAGCCATGGTCGGCGAACATTCGCCGGGCAAAGGCAATTTCGCGCGCCACCGCCTCTGCATCGGCATAGGGGCTGGCCCGGTCTTCGCCGAGCGCGCTCAGCCGGTTGCGCCGCACCGCGACCAACCGGTCGGCGCTGGTCGTCAGCCCGACGATCAACGGTTTTTGGAGGGTGAAGAGGCTATCGGGCGGCGGCGCTTCGGGGATGATCGGGATATTGGCGGTCTTATAACCGCGATTGGCCAAATAAATGCTCGTCGGCGTCTTTGACGAACGCGATACACCGGCAAGGATGATGTCGGCATCCTCCCACCCATCTGGCTGCAGCCCGTCATCATGCGCCATCGTATAATGGATTGCCTCCACCCGCGCGAAATAGGCGGCATCCAGGCTATGTTGCCGCCCGGGGCGGGCCTTTGCCTCTTGGCCGAGCATTTGCGACAGGGCAAAGGTCACGCTGTCGAGCGCGGCGACGGCAGGCAGGTTCAAGCTTTGCGCCCGTTGTTCGAGCAAAGCGCGCAATTCGCGATTGACCAAGGTAAAGAGGATAAGGCCGGGGTTATCCGCCACCTCGACCAAAATACGTTCCAAATGGCCCGATGAGCGCACCATCGGCCAGAAATGACGGGTAACCGCGACATCGTCGAACTGGGCAAGCGCCGCCTTGGCCAGATTTTCCAGCGTTTCGCCGGTGGAATCCGATACAAGGTGGAGGTGGAGTTGCATCGCGCTGTCATGTGGCGCGCCTGTGGATAAGGCAAGGGATGAAATGGAGGATAAGTTTGGGGATGGTGCGCGGGTGCAGACCCCTGCCGCACTTTGCCGATTCCATCCACAGCCACTTCCCCAGCCCGCCATATTGTCCACAAGCTGTGGATAATGGGGATGATTTGCGCGACTCGTGACCGCTTGGCGAGTCGTTTTGGCCTTGGTCGGGATGAAACGGGCAGGGCGCGGCTGTCCCCGGCTTTCGCCCGCCATCAACTATCATCAACCCTATTATAAATATATATTTTGGCTAAGAGGGGCGGCGATGCAGTCTTCGCCTTCCACCCCCACCGCTCTCTCGCCCGCACCCATGCAAACCCGTCGGGATGCGCCGATATTGCGCGTGCTGGATGGCGAGATGCTCGATCCCCCACCCTTATGGTTGATGCGCCAGGCGGGGCGTTACCTGCCCGAATATCGCGCCTTGCGTGCGGATAAGGGGGGGTTCCTCGACCTTTGCTATGACCCGATGGCGGCGGCGGAAATTACGCTGCAACCCATCCGTCGCTTTGGCTTCGATGCGGCAATTCTTTTTTCCGATATTTTGGTCATCCCCCATGCCTTGGGCCAAAATCTATGGTTTGAAGTGGGCGAGGGGCCACGGCTTGCCCCGCCGCTCGTTGATGGCGCGTTGACTGCGCTCAGCGCTGCTCCCCAGCGGCTCGGCCCGGTCATCGAAACGGTGCGCCGCGTGCGCGCCTTGTTGCCACCGGCTTGCGCCTTTTTGGGCTTTGCCGGTTCGCCTTGGACGGTCGCCACCTATATGGTGGCAGGCGCTGGCAGCCGCGATCAGGCGGCGGCGCGGCGGCTGGCCTATAGTGACCCCATTGCTTTTGGCGCGCTGATCGATGCGATTATTGCAGCGACCATCGATTATCTTGCCGACCAAATTGCCGCAGGGGTTGATGCGGTGCAATTATTCGACAGTTGGGCGGGTAGCCTGTCACCCGCACAGTTTGAACGCTGGGTGATTGCGCCCAATGCCGCGATCGTCGATGGGCTGCGCGCCCGTTGTCCCGGCGCGCGCATCATCGGCTTTCCCAAGGGGGCAGGCGGTAAATTGGCTGCCTATGCCCGCGAAACGGGCGTTGATGCGCTGGGGATTGATGAAAGCGTCGATCCTGTTTGGGCCAATGCGGTGTTGCCGGAACATATGCCGGTGCAAGGGAATTTGGACCCGCTGGCGCTGATCGCCGGGGGTGATGCGCTGACAAGCGCGATCGACAATATCCGCGCCGCCTTTGCGGGACGGCCGCATATTTTCAATCTGGGGCACGGCATTTTGCCCGACACCCCAATTGCCCATGTCGAAGAATTAATCGCGCGGCTACGCACGCCGCATGCGGCGGTGCGATGATCGGCTTTCTGGGCAATGCCTATCTGTGGGTGGTGGCGGCGCACGTCATTTTCGTCATCTTCCTGATGGCGAGCCTCTTCATGATGCCGCGCTTTTTCATCTATCATCAAGAAGCCGAAGTCGGATCGGCCGAGGCTGCACGCTGGGTCGATCGCGAATCCAAATTACGCCGCATCATCATGAACCCGTCGATCTGCATGGTTTGGATTTTGGGGCTGATGCTGGCGGCCAATGGCGATTTTTGGCTGCAAGGCTGGTTTTTGGCCAAATTGGCGCTGGTGACCCTGCTTTCGGCCTATCATGGCTGGCTGGTCGGCTATGCCAAGGCGCTGGCGCGCGGCGAACAGCGGATGAGCGGCAAAAAATTGCGCCTGTTCAATGAAATCCCCGGCCTGATCGTCATTCCGGTGGTGCTGCTGGTTTTTGCCAAACCTTTTTAACGGGTTATGCCCAACCTTGTCGCCCAACAGCGGCGCGGTGTTTTCATTGCCTTTCCCGCCGCTAAAGCGCCGCGGCGTTGACAGCCCCGCAGCGTCTGCTTAGAGCATGGGTGCGCGGCAGATGCTGCCGCCTTTTCCCAAACCAACGCGCCGGATTCTCCATCCCCTCAATGACCCATATCCAGCCATGATGCTGCGGGCCCAAGCGCGAATTTCCACCGGAACCATTTTATGCATTTGAAAGACTTAAAGAAAAAGGCCCCCGCCGAACTGGTGGAAATGGCCGAAGAATTGGGGGTTGAGGGGGCATCGACCCTGCGCAAGCAGGATCTGATGTTCTCCATCCTCAAGGCGATGGCCGAAGATGGCGAAGAAATCGTCGGTTCGGGAACGATCGAGGTTTTGCCCGACGGCTTCGGCTTTTTGCGTTCAGCAGAGGCCAATTATCTTGCTGGGCCCGATGACATCTACCTTTCCCCCAACCAGGTGCGCCGTTTTGGCCTGCGCACCGGTGACACGGTGGAGGGCGAAATTCGCGCGCCCAAGGATGGGGAGCGTTATTTTGCGCTGACCCGCCTCATCAAGGTCAATTATGACGAACCCGAAGCGGTGCGCCACCGCGTCAATTTCGACAATCTGACCCCGCTCTATCCCGATGAACGCTTGCGGCTCGACACGCTCGACCCGACGCAAAAGGATATGTCGGCCCGCGTCATTGACATCATCTCGCCGCAGGGCAAGGGGCAGCGCGCATTGATCGTCGCGCCGCCGCGCACCGGCAAGACGGTGCTGCTGCAAAATATTGCCAAGGCGATCACCGATAATCATCCAGAAGTGTTTCTGATCGTCCTCTTGGTCGATGAACGCCCCGAAGAAGTCACCGACATGCAACGTAGCGTCAAGGGGGAGGTTATTTCCTCCACCTTTGACGAACCGGCGAGCCGACATGTGCAAGTCGCTGAAATGGTTATCGAAAAGGCAAAGCGACTGGTCGAACATAAAAAGGATGTCGTCATCCTGCTCGACAGCATCACCCGGCTTGGCCGCGCCTATAACACTGTCGTCCCCTCCTCCGGCAAGGTGCTGACCGGCGGGGTTGATGCCAATGCGCTGCAACGGCCCAAGCGCTTTTTCGGCGCGGCGCGCAACATAGAAGAAGGCGGGTCTTTATCGATCATCGCCACCGCGCTGATCGATACCGGGTCCAAGATGGACGAGGTTATTTTCGAAGAATTTAAGGGCACGGGTAACAGCGAAATCGTCCTCGACCGCAAGGTGTCGGACAAGCGTATCTTCCCGTCGATCGACGTCGGCAAATCGGGCACCCGCAAGGAAGAATTGCTGGTCGAGAAGGACAAGCTCTCCAAAATGTGGGTGCTCCGCCGCATTTTGATGCAGATGGGCACCGTCGATGCGATGGAATTCCTGCTCGACAAGATGAAGAACAGCAAAACCAACGAAGATTTCTTCGACACGATGAACCAATAGGATCCGTCCGATGTTTGACATGCTTGTCGTTGCTGCCCATGCCGCCGCGCCATCACTGGGCGGGCCGGCTGAAATTTGGGCCGCAATCGTCCATGATTTTGCCAATATCACCGAGCCTGCGGCCTTTGCCGCCTTTATGCAGGTTTTGCTGATCGATCTGGTGCTGGCTGGCGATAATGCGATTGTCGTCGGCGCGCTGGCCGCTGGCCTCCCCGCCAAACAGCGCAAACAGGTTATTTTGATCGGCGTGCTCGCCGCGCTGGTGCTGCGCATCATCTTTGCGCTGATGGTCACCTGGTTGCTTGGCATCGTCGGGCTGGTGCTCGCGGGCGGTTTGCTGCTGCTTTGGGTGGCGTGGCGCATGTACCGCGACATCCGTGGGCATGGCGCGGGCGATTCGCCCGGTTCGCCCGAAATATCGGGCGATGAACATTCGGGCCTGCCCGCGGGCAAGAGCTTTGCCGCCGCTGCTTGGGGGGTTGCGGTCGCCGACGTGTCGATGAGCTTGGATAATGTGCTCGCGGTGGCCGGTGCGGCGCGCGAACACCCCGGCATTTTGATCGTCGGGTTGATTTTTGCGGTCGCGCTGATGGGCATCGCCGCCAATATCATCGCGCAATATATTGAACGTTATCGCTGGATTGCGTGGATCGGTCTGGCGGTCATCCTCTATGTCGCGCTCAAAATGGTGTGGGAGGGCTGGCATGAGGTGCAGCCGCTGATGCTGGCGATGCTATAGGGTGCCACGGGCTATGGGCTGGGCGGTGATGCAGCAGACAGCATCGCCGCCATCCCCTCCCAAACCTTGTTCACCGCCTTGAGCGGGCGGATCATCACCTTGAAATCGCTGATTTCCCCCGCATCATTCCAGCGAATAATATCGACCCCGTTGATGTGGATGCCATCGAGCGTCAGGGTGAATTCCAGCATCGCCTGATCGCCGTCGATGATTTCACGAACATAAGTGAAATCGCGCTGTCCGCCCAAAACCCGCGATGCCGCGTCGAGATAGGCAAAGACTTTGCCCCGCCCCACCTGCGGCGTGTGGACGACCGGCGAATGAAAAACCGCATCCTCGGCCAGCATTGTCATCAACGCCTCTGCACCCTTGCCGTCTGCCATATATTGGTGCCAGCGGGCGGTGCCTTTGCGGGCGCGGCTCATGCCAAATGCTCGGCAAAAAAGGCGCTGGTGCGCGCGTCTGCCAGTTCGGCACCCGCCGCATCGCGCCGCGCGCCATGCTGGGTGGCAAAACCATGGTCGAGCCCCGGATAATCGTGGAGCGTGACGCGGGGATGCGCGCCCAGCCCGGCATGCATCGCCGCCTGCGCCGCCTTATCAACAAAACCATCTTCGCCCGCGATATGGAGCATCAATGGTCGCGCAATCGCATGCGATTCGTCGAGCATCGCATCGACCCCCACCGCATAATAGCCAACCGATACGTCGATATCGGTGCGACAGGCGGCGAGGTAGGCGAGCTTGCCGCCCAGACAATAGCCGACCAGCCCGACCTTGGCGATCGGCGCATGCCCCGCCACCCCGGCGCGGATCGCCTTGATCGACGCCTCTGTGTCATAGACGCCGTCGGTCGCATCATATTGGCCGAAATAGCCGAACGCCTGTTGCAATTCGGCCGCGACATCGGGGTTGAGTTCAACCCCCGGGGCAAAGCGCCAGAATATTTCGGGCGCGAGCGCGAGATAGCCCGCTGCGGCCAGTTGATCGCATTTTTCGGCAATGCCTGCGTTAATGCCAAAGATTTCGGGGACGACGATGATCGCCGCCTTGGGGTGGGCGGGCGCGGCAATATAGACGGACATATCGCCAATTTTTCCATTGGTGGGCATGGATGCTTCCTTTTAGATCAATATCTTGCCGCAAATGCGCGCTTCATGGGTCAAGAGCCAGCTTTTTGTTGCAACCCCGCGCCCGGCGGAATAATTTTCATCTGCGCCCGCTGCCAGAACACGGTGACAGGGGATGAGGATGGGAAAGGGGTTGTGCGCGCATGCCCCGCCAATCGCCCGCGCGCTGCTGGCGCAGCTATGGGCGAGCGCGCCATAGGTCATGGTGCTGCCATAAGGGATGGCGGCAATGGCATTGCGCAGCACTTCGCCGCGCACGCTCTTGGCGGTGCGCAACGGCAGGTCGAAACTTTGCCGTTGCCCATCAAAATATTCAGCCAATTGCTGCGCAGCGGCGGTGATTGGCGCGCTGGTCGCCGCGCTCGCCATCCAATTTTCACACAGCGGCGCGATTTGCACCGCCCACAGACTGTCCGCATCGCCCGCAAGCCAAATCTCACCGATCGGGCTTTCTATTTGACGGACAAAGGGGGCAGTATTTTCCACCGCGCCATCGTGCCGTAAAGCTGCCGTGGTATCAATATCGGGGCAACATCGGGGCAACATCGGCGCGTTTTCCTGCCCATTTGCTCTGGCGCGCGCTTCGCCCTATGCATGGCGACCAAGCTAGAGAAAGCCTTGCATTTGCGCCATTTTTGCGCCGCAACCGGGCAGGAGGGATGACGTCATGAAGATAAATATCGACATTGACTGCACACCGGCGGAGGCGCGCGCCTTCCTCGGCCTGCCCGATGTTACCCCGCTCCACGCGCTCTATATCGCGCGGATGGAGGAAATGGTGAAGGAAGGGGTGACCCCCGATATGGTGGCCGCGATGGTCAAAAGCTGGTCAACGCTGGGCGATGCGGGGATGGGCATGTTCCAGAATTTTCTCAGCCAAATGGGCAGTGCAAAGCGCTAAGCCATTATGAAAGATACGATTTTTGCGCTGTCATCGGGCATGCCACCCGCCGCGCTCGCCCTGGTGCGGATCAGCGGGCCACAAGCAGCATCGGCATTGGCGGCGCTTGGCGGCAAATTGCCCGCGCCGCGCCGCGCGACGCTGCGCGACCTATATTGGGATGGGATTTTGCTCGATTCGGCGCTGATCCTCCATTTTCCGGCACCGCATAGCGCGACGGGGGAGGATGTGGTCGAACTCCACCTTCATGGTTCGATAGGTGTCGTGCGCGCGGTGGAGCGAGCTTTGGCAGCCATGCCGGGGTTGCGTGCGGCACAGGCGGGCGAATTCACCCGCCGCGCGCTCGAAAATGGGCGGCTCGACCTGACCGAGGCGGAGGGGTTGAGCGATTTGCTGGCGGCGGAGAGCGAAAACCAGCGCCGCGCCGCCATGCTGCTCGCCGGGGGGGCATTATCGCGCGCGGTGGGCGAATGGCAGGGGCAATTATTGACGCTTTCGGCGCGGGTGGAGGCGCTGCTCGATTTCGCCGATGAGGAGGATGTGGGCAGCGACGCCGCTGAAATAGATAATATAAACAAAGATATAGCTGGTCTCGCGACGTCATGGCAGCAATGGCTGGCGCGTCCGCGCGGCGAAAGATTGCGCGATGGAATATTGGTTGCCATCGCCGGGCCGCCCAATGCCGGGAAATCGACCTTGCTCAATGGCTTGGCGGCGCGGGATGCGGCCATCGTCTCCCCCATAGCGGGGACGACGCGCGATATTATCGAAGTACCGCTCGCGCTTTGTGGCATCGCCTTTCGCTTTGCCGACACGGCGGGACTGCACAGCGGCAGCGACGATGCGATTGAGGCAGAGGGGATGGCGCGCGCCCGCACGCTGATCGATCAGGCCGATATTTTGCTGTGGCTGGGTAATGCCGCCGATGCGCCCGAACATCGCGCGCGGGCGATTGTTGCGGCCAAGGCCGATGTGCGCGGGAATGATGCGGATTGGCCGGATGCGGCGGGGGCAGCCGACATCATCCTTTCGGCGCAAACCGGCGATGGGATGGTGGCATTGGTCGATTGGCTGGTGGCGCAAGCGGGCGAAATATTGCCGCGCGCGGGCGAAGTCGCACTGAATGCCCGCCACCATGCGGCGCTGACCATGGCATTGGACGCTTTGGGTGATGCGCGGCAGGATGACCCTTTGTTGCTCGCCGAGTCGTTGCGCGCCGCGCGTGTGGCGATTGATGCGATAACCGGACAGGCCGGGACGGAAAATATGCTCGATGCGCTATTTTCCCGCTTTTGCATTGGAAAATAAGGGGAATTGTTGGATTTGGCGGCGTGCTGCCGCTGTTCCACGTGAAACAATCATCCCGTCGGGATAGTCGTTTGGTGGCGCGGCCGCTTTGCGCTATGGGCGCGCCCATGCAGGAAGGCGCGCAAGATTTTGACATCATCGTCGTTGGCGGTGGCCATGCGGGCGTGGAAGCGGCGATGGTCGCCGCCCGCGTGGGGCAGCGCGCGCCCACGCCGCTGCGCGTTGGTCTGATCAGTTTCGATCCGGCAATGATTGGCGCCATGTCGTGCAATCCGGCGATTGGGGGGCTGGGCAAGGGCCATTTGGTGCGGGAGGTGGATGCCTTTGACGGGGTGATTGCCCGCGCCGCCGACGCCGGGGCGATTCACCACCGGATGCTCAACGCCAGCAAGGGGGCGGCGGTGCAGGGGCCACGCGTCCAGGCTGATCGTCGCCTGTTCGGCGCGGCGGTGCGCGCGATGGTGGCGGGGCAGGCCGGATTGCAAGTGGTGGCGGGGGAAGTTGCGGCGCTCCGCCACGATGGAAATGGTGCAATTTCGGGCGTCTCCCTCGCCGATGGGCGTGAAATCAGCGCCCGCGCGCTAATATTGGCAACGGGCACATTTTTGGGCGGCCGATTGTTTCGCGGCGAAGAAGTGCGCGAAGGGGGCCGCATCGACGAAGCGGGGGCAACGCGTCTTGCCGCGCAAATGCGCGAAGCGGCGCTGCCGATGGCGCGGCTCAAGACCGGAACGCCGCCGCGGCTCGACGCGCGCAGCATCGATTGGGCGATGCTCGACGAACAGCCAAGCGATGCACTTGGCTGGACCATGTCGGCAGCGAGCGGCGTGCGCGCGAACCCCCAAGTGAGCTGCTTTATCACGCGCACCAATGCGGCAGCGCACGACCATATTCGCGCCAATTTGCACCGTTCGCCGATGTTTACTGGTGCGATTGGCGCGCGTGGCCCGCGCTATTGCCCCTCCATCGAGGATAAGATTCACCGATTCGCCGACAAGGACGGCCACCAGATATTTTTGGAGCCAGAGGGGCTCGACACGCATTTCATCTATCCCAACGGGCTTTCAACCTCCCTCCCCGCCGATGTGCAACTCGCGATGTTGCGCGAAATGCCCGGATTGGCCGCAGTGGAAATGTTGGTCGCGGGCTATGCCGTCGAATATGACCATATTGACCCGCGCGCGCTCGACTCGGGGCTGATGCTGCGCGAAATGCCGGGAATTTGGTGTGCCGGGCAGATTAACGGTACGACCGGCTATGAAGAAGCCGCCGCGCAGGGGTTGGTTGCGGGGATCAACGCTGCACGTTGGTGTGCGGGCGACGCGCCCTTGGTGCTCAGCCGCTGGGATAGCTATTTGGGCGTGATGATCGACGATTTGGTGTTGCAGGGGGTCAGCGAACCCTATCGCATGCTCACCGCGCGCGCCGAGCACCGCTTGCGGCTGCGCGCCGACAATGGTGAAGCGCGGCTGAGCGATATTGCCGAAAGTGTCGGGGCATTGGGTGACGGGCGGCGCGCGGCAGTCGAAAAACGTCAGGCTATGCGCGCCAAAGGCCGCAGAATGCTCGACGCGCCGGTGTCGAGCGCGATGCTGCGGAACGCTGACCTGCCGCTTCCCGCCGATGGGGTGGTGCGCAGCCTTGGTAATTGGTTGGCGATTGGCGGGGCCGATGCGCTGATCGACCAATTTGCCGATTTTGCCGCGCTGCCGCCGCAGATCCGCACCGAACTCGTCGAAGATGTGCGCTATGCCCCCTATATTGCGCGGCATGAGAGTGAGTTGCGCGCGCTTGCCGCCAATGAAGCGGTGCCGCTGGCGCGCGACCTCAATTATGCAGCCATCGGTGGGCTTTCCGCTGAAATGGTCGAACGATTGAGCCGCGCGGCGCCCGAAAACCTCGGCCAAGCAGCGCGAATCGCCGGTATCACGCCCGCCGCCTTGACCGCCATTTTGGTCCACAGCCGCCAATCGCGCACGAAAAGCGCGGCATGAGCGCGATGAACAGCGAATCGGCGGCGCGCGCATGGATTGCCGGTCTGCCCGATGTTTCACGTGAAACATTTGCATCGCTCGACACCTATATCGGCCTGCTCCGCGCCGAATCGGCACGACAAAATCTCGTCGCCGCCTCCACACTCGCCGATGATATATTATGGTGTCGCCATATTCTCGATTCGGCACAATGTTTGGCGCATGCGCCGTCTGCGGGCCGCTGGGTCGATCTGGGTAGCGGGCCGGGCTTGCCGGGCCTGATCGTTGCGATTCTGGCGCCCCGATTTCATGTGACCTTGGTTGAATCGCGGCGCCTCAGGGTCGAGTTTTTGCAACATTGCGTTACAGAAATTGGCCTGAATCAAAATGTTAGCGTGATTCAGGCGCGGGTCGAAACGCTGCCCGCCCGCGCTTATGACGTTATTTCCGCGCGCGCCTTTGCCCCGCTCGCGCGGCTCATCCCGCTCGCGCGCCACCTTGCTGGCCCCAATAGTCGCTGGATTTTGCCGATGGGGCAGGGGGCAAAAACGGCCCTTTCCACGCTGCCCGCGCCATGGCAAAGATGTTTTGCGCTGCACACCAGCCTGACCGATGCTGCATCGGGCATTTTGGTGGGGGAAGGCACGTTCAATGAAGTTAAATCATTGAACAAACGTAATAAATAGAGAATATTCGATATCCAACATCGGCTATGGCTTGGGCCATTTTGCGACAAATGGGATGCAAAGATTCAGGGTGCCATGATCAAAATCGCCATTGCCAATCAAAAAGGCGGCGTCGGCAAGACAACGAGCGCCATCAACCTTGCCACCGCATTGGCGGCGAGCGGTTGGCGCACCTTGCTGATCGATATGGACCCGCAGGGTAATGCCTCGACCGGTTTGGGCGTTGCCAGCGCCCAGCGCCACACTTCGTCGTACGATCTTTTGCTCGGCGAAGCGGATGTGATCGCCGCTGCGCAGTCGACACGTATTCCCCGACTGGACCTTGTCCCCGCCACCGTCGATTTATCGGGGGCAGAGGTTGAAATGGTGGCGCTGCCCGACCGCACCCACCGATTGGCGCAGATTTTGGCCGCCGCGCCCGCCGGGCAATGGGATATCTGCCTGATTGACTGCCCACCCTCGCTCGGCCTCCTGACGCTCAACGCGCTGTGCAGCGCCGATTCGCTACTCGTCCCGCTGCAATGCGAATTTTTCGCGCTCGAGGGACTTAGCCAATTGCTGCAGACGGTCGAGCGGGTGCGCGCGCGTTTCAACCCCGGCCTGTCGATATTGGGCGTCGTCCTCACCATGTTCGACCGGCGCAATCGGCTGACCGATGCGGTGTCTGCCGATGTGCGCGAATGTTTGGGGCCGATTGTTTTTGACAGCGTCATTCCGCGCAATGTCCGCCTGTCCGAAGCGCCCAGCCACGGGCTGCCGGCGCTGGTTTATGACCATAAATGTTCGGGTTCGATTGCCTATATGGCGCTGGCGCGGGAGGTGATTTCGCGCCTGCCCGCCCTGCAAGTGGCGGCTTGATATGGCAGACGACAAGGAAAAAGGCGAAGCGAAGGGGCCGGAAAGTGGCCAGATAGCGCCGCTTGGCGGCCTCGTGCGGGCCAAACGGCCGGGGGGGCTCGGGCGGGGGCTTTCGGCGCTGCTCGGCGATATGGAGGGGGAGGCGCCGCTCGCCGCAACGATCAGCGGCGGCGCCCCGCGTGAGGGGTTGACCAATTTGCCCATCGCGCAAATCCACCCCCACCCCGATCAGCCCCGCCGCCACTTTGACGAAGGCGCGCTCACCGAACTTGCCGCCTCCATCCGTACGCGCGGGCTGGTGCAGCCGATATTGGTGCGCCCCGCGCCCGACGGGCAAGGGTGGCAATTGGTGGCGGGCGAACGGCGCTGGCGCGCGGCGCAGCGCGCCGGCTTGCATGAAGTGCCGGCGTTGGTGCGTAGCCTCGATGACCGCGAAACCTTTACCATCGCGCTCGTCGAAAATATCCAGCGGAAGGATCTGACCGCGATCGAAGAAGCGGAGGCCTATGCCCGCCTACGCGACAATCTGGGCCATAATGCCGAGGAAATCGGCCAAATGACCGGCAAATCGCGCAGCCATGTCACCAATATATTGCGCCTGCTCGACTTACCCGATGGGGTGCGGGCGATGGTCGCCGATGGCAGCTTGGGCATGGGACATGCCCGTGCGCTGATCGGCCATGCAGATGCGTTGGGCATCGCGCGTAAAGCCGCTAAGCAGGGCTGGTCGGTGCGCAAGGTGGAGGCTTTGGTCCGGCAGGATGGCACGTCGCGCCGGGCGGCATCGGGCCGGACAGCTGCCCGCACCAACGGGGGCGATAGCGGCGGGGATGCCGATATTGCGGCGCTCGAATCGCACCTCGCCGCGCTGCTCGGTGTTGCGGTGCGAATCAACTATAACGCCGACGGCAGCGGGCAATTGACGCTGGATTACGCCAGTCTCGACACGCTCGACATGCTGTGTCAGCGGCTAAGTGGCGGACAATTTTAGCGCAAAATCCGCGCAAAACCGCCATTTTCAAACCTTGTAGCCCTGTTAACCACAATCGATTCCGATTTGGGAAGGCCCCATGCGCCATTTGGCATGTGTGATCGGCGGGGGGCCGTCGAACACGACGACCAACCGATTGCGATTTACAAGGGACCATATTTTATGACCAAGATGCTTTCGCGTGCCCTCGCTGGCTCGCTCCTCATCGCCGCTGGCATGACCGCTGGCACCGCTTATGCCGCACCGGTGACTGCCGATGCGACCGCCAGCGCCACGATTTTGGCACCGGTGACCGTTTCCAATACCGCTGACCTCGACTTCGGCACGATCGTGTCGGGTGCGTCGGCTGCGACCGTCAACGTGTCGACCGCTGGTACGCGTACCTGCGGCACCGGCCTGACCTGCACCGGCACCACGACCGCTGCTGCTTTCTCGATCACGGGGAGCGCGAGCAAGGTTGTGACCGTTTCGGTTCCGGCCAGCGTTTCGCTGTCGAACGGCACCGATTCGATGACCGCAACCCTGTCGAGCACCGCTGGTTCGGGCACGCTGACGCTCAGCGCGACCGGCACCGGTTCGCTCAACGTGGGTGGCTTGCTGTCGGTGGCTGCTGGCCAGGCGGATGGTGCCTATACCGGCACCTTCACGGTCAGCGTTGATTATCAATAATCGACACTGATTTGGGGCACATGCGGGGCGGGTCACCCCCCGACACGCACCCCATGTTCCAGACAATCCACTTGGGGGTCGCCGATGATATCGGCGGCCCCTTTGGCTTTTGGCGCAAATTTGTCGAAAATTGGCGGCTTTGCTGCCCCCGGCGCGCTTATGGTTAGCAAAGTTGCAACCATGTTTCCCCTAGCCATTTCGGGTCAATCCACCCGGAAGGGGCGCATCACCGCCCCCTCGTGACCAGCGGGAGAATATTCATGATCCAGAAATTGCTGCGACGCGCCGGCGTCGCACTGGCGGCAAGCGGCCTGTTCCTGACTCTGGGAACCGCCCATGCAGGGGGTGGCGATTTGCTCGTCGCACCGACGCGTGTGGTGCTCGACGGACCGCGTGGGGCCGAAATCGTCCTCAACAATATTGGTGAGGCGACCGCAACCTATCGCATCTCGCTCGAAATCAAGCGGATGACGGCTGAAGGTGCGCTCGAAGAAATTGACCCGAACGCGGTCAATGATGCCGAACGGCAGGCGCTCGCCATGCTGCTCTATAGCCCGCGCCGGGTGACCTTGCCGCCAAACCAGCCGCAAACCATTCGGCTGAGCGTGCGTCCGCCCGCCGGACTGCCCGACGGCGAATATCGTGCGCATATGCTGTTTCGCGCGGTGCCGGAATCGCGCTCGATCAGCGCGCCTGCAACCGCGACGAGCGGAGTTTCCATATCGCTCACCCCGATTTACGGTGTCTCCATCCCCATCATTGTGCGCCAGGGGCGGCTGGAAGCGACCGCCGCAATCGCCAATGCGCGGTTGGAAGCACCGGGCACCGAACGGCTGTTGCGCTTTGACCTTAGCAAAGTGGGCAATCGTTCGGTCTATGGCGAAGTTATCGTTACACGGCCGGGCGTTGCCGAACCCTTGGTTGCTGCGCGCGGGGTCGCCATCTACCCCGAAATCAACCAGCGCGTCGTCACCCTGCCGCTCAGCCAGGAACAATATGACGCGCTGCATGGGCCGGTGACCATCCGCTTTGTCGAAGATCGGGAGGTGGGTAACGCCACGCTCGCGGAATTGAGCACGGTGCTGCGCTGATCGGTGCTGCGGGCAGGCATGTGATGCCCGCTCGGCCCGGTTAGGATGTGATGCGCAAGCTCACCCGCCTTTGTTCGTTGGTCATGGCCCTGTGGGCTGCGGCGCTGCCGGGGATTATCCCCGGCGGCGTTGACGCATCTGTGGCGCATGCACAAAGCAGCGGACAATGGACACCAACTGCCGAAGAACAATGGCTTTTTGAGCTGCGCACCAGCCGGTATCGCATCGGCGATGGTGTGCGCGGCTATGCCAATGGTGACAAAAGCTGCGTCATTTTTACCGATGTCGTCCAGCAGCTCGACCTGCCGATCCGCATCAATGAACAGTTGCGCCGCGCAACTGGCTGGGCATTTGACGAACGGCGCACGCTGACCATCGATCGGGAGGCTGGTCGGGTAACGCTCGCCAGTTCCAGCCGCGCGCTGCGCCCTGTCGAAATCCTCGATACGCCAGAGGGGTGGTGCGTCGATGCGGCATCCTTGGGCGAATGGCTGGGCGTTACGATGCGCGCGGACACCGCCAATTCGGTGCTCAGCCTCAGTTCTGAAAGCCCGCTCCCCTTTGAACGTGCGGCGCAACGGCGCGAGCGCGCAGCCAATGCGCGCCCCGATGCGCCATTTTCGCTGGCCGATTTGCCGCAAGCCCGCCGACCCTATGCAATGTGGCAGACCCCGGCGGTGGATGTCGTCGCTTCGGTCAATTATATTCGCGATGCCGGCGCTGGAACCAGCCGCTTGCAGCGCCGTTATGAACTTTTTGCCGCGGGTGAGATGTTCGGCGCATCCTTTGACGCGCGGCTGGCCAGCGATGATCGCGGGATTCCGCAAAGCTTGCGCATGCGGCTCTATCGTTCTGACCCGTCGGGGCAGCTGTTCGGCCCGTTACAGGCAACCCATGTGGCGGTTGGCGACATCAACGGTATGACGTCGCCCATCGGCAGCCAGCCGGTGCCCGGCCGCGGCGCGATGGTCACCAACCGTCCGCTCGACCTGCCCGATGGTTTCGACCGCATCACCTTTCGCGGCGATTTGCCGAGCGGCTGGGATGCCGAACTATACCGCAATGGTCAGCTGATCGGCTTTGCCGAACAAGGGGCCGATGGGCGTTATCAATTCACCGATGTCCGCCTGCAATTTGGGGCGAACCAGTTTGAGATTGTCCTCTACGGCCCGCAGGGTCAGGTGCGCCGCGAAGTGCGCAATATCCCCGTTGGGATAGACGCCATCCCGGCGGGAAAAACTTATTATTGGGCCGGGGTCTTGCAGGAAGATCATGACCTCATCACCCTGTTCGACCGCAATATGCCGCGCCCGTTCCGACGCGGGTGGCGATATATGTTCGGCATTGAACATGGCATCGACCGCCGGACGACGGTCGGCGGATGGCTGACCAATTTGATGATTGAAAACCGCCGCTATTCGATGGTGGAGGCTTCGGTGCGGCGTGCAATTGGCCCCACCTTGGTCGAATTGACCGGCAGCGCGCAAAATGGCGGCGGCACTGCGGCACGCATCGCCATGTTGGCGACGCTGGGCAATAGTGGTTCGATCCAGTTTGAAAGCGTACGTGCCTTTGGCGGCTATCGTTCGGACCGTATCGCCCAGGGGGTGACCGGCCTGTCGGTCATCAGCCTTGACCATGTTTTGCGTTTTGGCAGCACCGCTTTGCCCATCCATGTAGAGGCGAATTGGCGCGAACGTGCCGATGGCAGCAACCGGGCGCAGGTTGGAACCCGCATTTCCGGCAATTGGCGTAATATTTCGTTAACCGGTCAAATCGACTGGACCAAAAATTATGCCGCAGGCTTTGGTGCGGACCCTGCCAGCGTCAACGCCGCCTTGCTTGTGAACGCGCGTTTTGGCCGTTTGCGCCTGCGGGGGGAGGCGCGCATGGCCGTCGCCGGGCCATCGGATAATGACGAAGTGGCGCTGACCGCCGAATGGAACCAGTCCGAACGCAGCGATTGGCGGGTGGAACTGGGTTATCAGGCAGCCGTCGGGCGCGCGCGCGTCGGTGTTGGCTATACGCGGCGTTTTGACCGGCTGGCGTTAGGCGGTGTCATCGAAGCCGCCAGCGATGGTTCGGTTGCCGCATCGCTCAACCTCAGCTTTGCATTCGGCCCCGATCCGCGCGGCGGCGGCATCCGCTTTGCGCGGGAGCGATTGGCCGCACAGGGGCAGGCGCTGGCCGAAGTTTTCTACGATAATAATGGTGACGGGCATCGGCAGGCCAATGAACCGCTGGCAGAGGGGGTTACGATTACCGCGGGCAATGCGGTTGCCGAAGCGCCGACCGGTGCGGATGGTCAGGCGATTGTCGATGCGCTGGTGCCGTTCCGCCCGATTTTGATCGGGATCGACGAATCCAGCCTGCCCGACCCGCTGATTCGACCCGCACTGCCCGGCGTTGTCGTCACGCCCCGACCCGGCGTCGCGACGCGGGTCGAATTGCCACTGACGCAAGCGGGCGAAGTGGATGGCAGTTTGGTGCGTGAAGGGGGTTCGGGGATCGAGGGGGTCGATCTGGAACTGGTTGACGCGCAAAATATTGTACGCGCGCATGCCCGCACCGACTATGATGGATATTTTCTTTTAGAATCCGTGCCTTATGGGCGTTATACGCTGCGCATCGCCGCGCTGTCGGCGCAGGTTTTGGCGGTCGATGCGCGGCTGACATCGCTGAGTGTTGATGCGGATAATCCACGCGTCAATTTGGGCGGGTTGCGCCTGCATGCACGCGCTAGCTTGGCGCGTGCACCGCCGCAGGGGGATGCAGGGGCAGCACCACAGGATGGCCATAGTGCAACGACGACAGCGGCTGCGGCGACAGCTACGCCGGTCGATGCTGCTGTGACGAATATGCGCGATAGCCATTAGGCGGGCCTGCGCCCAGCCCATGCCCCGCATGGATAATCCGAAAAAAATGGTGCGGTCGAGAAGACTCGAACTTCCACGGGCTTTCGCCCACAACGACCTCAACGTTGCGCGTCTACCAATTCCGCCACGACCGCGACCATTTGGTGCCGACGAAGCGGCAGGCGCGGCGCTTAGCAAAGCCACCTGCCCGGCGCAAGCTGCGAAGGTGGTAAACGCATAAACGACGCGTATTTGCGCCGATTTAGCGTTCAATAGCCCAGCTGGCGGTCATATTTTGTGCGCGGCGCGGGATGTCGGCGCGCGCCTCGCTGAAATTGACCTGTTCACCTGCGGGCAGGACGGCGACCGGCGGGGTAATGATCCACTCATAGACAATATCCCCACGACCATCGCGCAATTCGGCGCGAATCGGTGGCACGCGCTGCGCCCGGTCGGTCGGGTTGATGATGCTGCCATTGGCGGCGAAATAGACGGTGCCATTGGCCAGAACGCGGTAATCCTGTGCGGCGCGCGGCAGTTCGATGACCAAATCAGGCTCATCACTCGGCCGGATAACAAAAATATCCTCCGCCCAGCGCGGCAGGCCAAAGGTGGCGATAGCACCCCATAAGGCGGCGACAGCCAGCGCAAAGCCGATGGCAAGCGCGGTCCAGAATTTGGCTGGGTTGCGCCGTGGGCGTCGTGCGCCGGGGCCAAAGGGCGGCGGCGGCAGGTCGCGCGCGCCGTCAACGTCAAAATCCTCCCCCTGCGGCAATGGCGGCGGGGTTTCGGCAAAATCAACGGCTTCGCGTGGCGCGACCAGCGCGGAAAAGGGCGGTGCCGCAATCGTCGGCGTTGCAACAGCTTCGTCTGCTGTCACTTCTGGCGCAGCGGGTGCTGTTGGCGGTGCAGCAACGACAGGAGGGGCAACGGGTGGCGGGGCAGCAACAGGTGGCGGTGCGGGGGGCACAATTTGTTCGGGCGGCGCGGGCTGTTCGGCAGCTTTTGGCGGTTCAGCAGCGATGGCGGGCGGTTGAAACCATTTATGCCCGCATGCGGCGCAATGCACCTGCCGTCCGCGCGCGCCAATGGCGCTGTCGGGCACAACATAACGCGTATGGCAGGCAGGGCAGCTCAGGATCATGTGCCGCCGTCTAAACACAAGCGCCCGCCACTATGCAAGCACGACGATGCAAGCGCCACCTTGTCGTGGCGGCAAAAGCCGTGCATGAACCGCTGCCAGCCGATGCCCCCATCCCCCCCGCCGGGATGCGTTGAACCGGGCAAATAATTGCTTCTGGCGGTGTGGAGCGCAGCTTTGGACCATATTTCCGGCGCGCCGTCCCCCTCGGGCAAGGATCTGGTACGTTTCGACAATGTCGGGCTGCGCTATGACAATAGCGGTGAGGTGCTAAGCGATGTCAGCTTTGCACTGGCGCGCGGCGGATTTTATTTTGTGGCCGGGCCATCGGGCGCGGGCAAGACGTCACTACTCAAACTACTCTATCTTGCGCGGCGGCCATCGCGCGGCAAAATCACCATGTTCGATGCCGATGTCGGCATGTTGGAACGGCGGCGATTGCCGGGGTTTCGGCGGCGTATTGGCGTTGTATTTCAAGACTTTAGATTAATTCCCCACCTCTCCGCCTTTGATAATGTGGCGTTACCGCTGCGTATTGCGGGGCTGAACGAACAGGATATTTTGGGGCCGGTCAGCGAAATGCTCGACTGGGTAAAATTGGGGCCACGCATGCATGCGCTGCCATCCAGCCTGTCGGGCGGGGAACAGCAGCGCGTGGCGATCGCCCGGGCGGTGATTGCGCGCCCGCTGCTGCTTATTGCCGATGAACCGACGGGCAATGTCGACCCGGACATGGCGGTGCGGTTGCTGCAATTATTTGAAGGGTTGAACAATAGCGGGACGACGGTGGTGGTGGCGACCCACGATCTTCACCTTATGAACCGTATCCCCGGCGCGCATTTGATGCGTGTCGCCAAGGGGCGATTGGCCGACCCGACCGGCGCGCTGCGATATCCCCCGGCGAGCCGCCGGGCATCGGCGGGGCTGGCATGAGCCGGGCGGAGCAAATGCCGACCCCCTTGCTCCCCGCACAGGGGCTGCGTGGGCCGGTGCCATGGATGGTGGCGGTGATGACGATGCTGGCCATGCTCGCGCTCGCGGGGGCACTGGCGCTAACCCCGGCGGCGCGCAGCCTGTCGGGGCAGATTGTCGATCGTGTGAGCATCCAAATACCGATTGCCGACCCCTTGCAGCGGCGCATGGCGGTGCGCCAATTGCGCGAAAATCTGACCGATGCCCCCTATGTTCGCGATGTGCGGGTGCTGAGCGAAAGCGAATTGCGCGCCATGGCCGATCAATGGTTGGGCGACGTGGGGGAGGATGCGGCGCTGACCCTGCCCGCGATCATAGATGTCGATTTGGTATCGGCAGATGGCTATGATCGGCTGGTGCGCGATGTTCGACAGATTTCAGCCGATGCCGAAGTGGTGCCGCATGCAACCTATCTTGGGCCGGTTGCATCGCTGATGCGCTCGCTCGGCTGGATTGCCGCGGCCATCGCATTGCTGACCGCGCTGGTTGCCGGCGCGATTGCCGTCTTGTCGGCGCGCAGCCGGCTGGAGGGGGAGCGCGATACCATCGATATTCTGCACCTTGTCGGCGCAACCGATGTCCAGATTGCCCGCATGTTTCAACGCCAGGTCGCGCGCGATACAATTTGGGGGGTGACAATCGGCGGTGGCACGGGGTTGCTGCTTACCTTGCTCTTATTCTGGCAGTTGCGCGGGGTGGCGAGCGGCTTGGCAGCGGGTGGCTCGGCATGGTCGATGCTGCTTTTGCTGCTCATTCCGCCGATCATTCTTGCCATAGCGGTTTTTTCGGCGCGCCGCGCGGTGCTGACCGCGCTGGGGAATATGTTGTGAAACGGCGGATTGCATGGCGTTTGGGTTCGGCGCTGCTGCTTGCATGGTTGCTCGGCTTTATCTGGTTTGCGCTTTTTTTGCCGCAACCTCTGGGTGATTGGCGCACCGATGGCGTTGTCGTGCTGACCGGCGGCCCGCACCGTATCGACCGCGGGTTGGACTTGCTGGAAAAGGGTCAGGCGCAACGGATGCTGATTTCGGGGGTGGACCGCAGCGTTACCGCCGCCGCGCTCGCCCAAACATATCACCGGCCGCGTGCGCTCTTTGATTGTTGCGTCGTCTTGGGGCGGGAGGCAGCGGATACGCGCGGTAATGGGCAGGAAGTGGCGGCATGGGTGCGCCGCCGTGGCTATCATTCGATCCGCCTTGTCACCACCGACTGGCATATGCGCCGCGCGCGCTTTGAATTGCAGCAAAGCCTGCCTGCGGATGTCATTGTCGTCGCGGACGCCGTGCCGTCACGCCCGCGATTTCAAACCTTGCTGCGCGAATATAATAAATTGCTGCTGCGCATCGCCGGTTCCGTGGTCGGATTATAGGGTCAACGCCGCGTGCAACAGCTTTTCCCGTTGATTTCTGCCATGCGCACCTTGGTATGGAGCCTGTTTTTCTACACCGGCAGCCTGATATTGGTGGTGCTGGCGGCAATTTTTGCACCCTTTTCGCTGGGTGCGCTTATCCGTATCACGCGTTGGTGGAGCCGGTGGCATCGTGGCTGCGCAAGGGTAATTCTGGGCCAGCAGATCCGCGTCGAAGGTGCGCTGCCAAGCGGCGCGGCGTTCATCATCATGAAGCATGAAGCGATGTTTGAAACCATCGACATGCCGGTGCTGTTCCATCTGCCGGTGGTATTTGCCAAGGCAGAATTGTTCGAAATCCCCCTGTGGGGGCGGTTGGCCCGCCGTTACGGCCTGTTGCCCATCGAACGTAGCGCGGGGGCCAAGGCATTGCGGAACATGCGGGCCAGCGCGCTCGACGTCATGGCAAAGGGCAGGCCGCTGATCCTTTTTCCAGAGGGGACGCGCGTGCCCCATGGCGAAAGCCCCTCCATCCGCAGCGGATTTGCCGGGCTATATGCGCTATTGGGGGTGGATGTGACCCCGATCGCGGTCAACAGCGGTGCATTGCGCCATGCGCGCTGGCGCTGGATACGCCTGCCGGGCACCATATCCTATCTGGTCGGTGCCAATATCCCCGCCGGATTACCGCGTGCCGAGGCAGAAGGCTTGGCGCATCGGGCGATTAATGCGCTGAACGGGCCAGTAAATTAGTCGTGGCGGCGGCCAAAATCGGGCGCAGCATCATCCTGCCCCTCTTGGATGATGCTTTGGCGGATCGCGCGGGTGCGGGTGAAATGGTCGAACAAGGCATCGCCATCACCAATGCGGATGGCGCGCTGTAATGCGGTCAGATCCTCGGTAAATCGTTGCAGCATCGTCAAAACTGCATCGCGATTATGCAGGAAAACGTCGCGCCACATGGTGGGGTCGGATGCGGCGATCCGGGTAAAATCGCGAAATCCCCCGGCAGAATATTTGATGACCTCGCCCTCACTCACTTGTTCGAGGTCGGACGCGGTGCCGACAATCGTATAAGCGATTAAGTGGGGCAAATGGCTGGTGACCGCGAGCACCATGTCATGGTGTGCGGCATCCATAAGTTCGACATGCGCACCGAGCGCGCGCCAAAAATCGCTGACCAATGCCACCGCCGCCGCGCGGGCATCGGCGGGCGGGGTTAAAATGCACCAGCGCTGGTGGAACAAGCTGGCAAAGCCAGCTTCCGGGCCGCTTTTTTCGGTCCCGGCGACGGGGTGGGCGGGGATGACGTCATGCTGTGGCAGCGCGGCCTGCAATTGCGCGAGCACGCTCGCCTTGGATGACCCGACATCGGAAATAATCGCATGGGGCGGGATATCCGCCGCAATGGCGCGCGCCGCATCCCCCATCGCACCAACCGGCACGCACAGCAGCACCAAATCTGCGTCCGCGACCGCCGCCGCTGGCGTATCGTGCAATTGATCGCACAGGTGGATCGCCGCGCAACGTGCGCGCACGTCGGCATCAGCGTCAAAACCGCTGACGATCACGTCGGGCAGGTGGGCGGCAATCGCCCGCGCCAGCGATGATCCGAGCAGCCCCAGCCCAATAATGGCAACGCGTTCGGGCGCTAAATGGGTGCCGGGCGCGGTCATCGGGCGCGATTTTGAATCATTCGCCGGTGACAATCCGCCGCAGTGCGGCGGCAAGGCCCTGCATTTCCTCCGCAGTGCCAATGGAAATGCGCAGCGCGTGGGGCAGGCCCTGGTTGGGCAGCCAGCGCGTCATAAATCCTGCCATGGCCAGCGCCTTATAGGCGTCTTCGGCGCTCAGCGCGCCTTCAAACAGGATCAGCAGGAAATTGGTCGCCGATGGGACGACGCTGATTCCATGATTGCCCAGCCCCTCGACTTCCTTGGTCAGCCATTGGCGCCAATGGGCGTTATGTGTGCGGCTTTGGTCCACAAAAGCCTTGTCGGCCAAGGCGGCAAGCGCCGCGCGTTGCCCGGCATTGGTGACGTTGAACGGGGCACGGATGCGGTGCAGTGCATCGATAATCGCGGGCGCTGCATAGCCCCAGCCGATACGTTCGGCGGCAAGGCCATAGATTTTGGAAAAGGTGCGGGTGACGAATATGTTGTTCGCGCCCCGGGCAATTGCGATGCCGCCATCATCCTCCCCCGGTTCGAGATATTCGGCATAGGCCTGATCGAGCACCAGCAAAATGTCGCTGCGCATTCCGCTATGGAGCCGCGCCACCTCTGCCGCTGTCATCAGCGTGCCGGTCGGGTTATTGGGGTTGGCGACATAAATGACGCGCGTTTTTTCGGTAATCGCCGCCAAAATGGCATCGACATCGGTGCCATAAGCGGCATCGGGCGCGATAACCGGGGTCGCGCCAACGCGCCGCGCGGCAATATCATAAACCGCAAAGCCATAGCGGACATAGATTATTTCATCGCCCGGCCCCGCAAAAGCCCCCGCCGCAAGGTGGAGCAATTCGTCCGAGCCTGTGCCACAGATAATCCGCGCCGGGTCCAGTCCATGCGCATCCGCCAGCGCTTCGCGCAGCGCCGTCGATGACGGGTCGGGGTAGCGCGACAGGTCGCGTGCCAGCACAAAGGCATCGCGCGCCTGTGGGCTGCACCCCAGCGGATTTTCATTTGAGGATAGTTTTGCGACCGGGCGGCCATCATCCCCGCTGGCGCGGCCGGGGACATAGGGGGCGATGCCCATCACCCATGCATTGGGTTGCGGGCCATTTTCTTGGGGAGAGTTGGTCATAATGGCATGGCGCATAGTCTTTTCATGGGAATGCGGCAAGCGGGGGGCATGCAGTAACGGCAAGCATGTTGTATGGCGGCCATCACCCCCTTGCCGATATGGCGGCTTGCCCCTATCCACCCGCAGCGATGCCCGATGATGCCCGCTTTGGCCTTGATCGACAGGTGACCCTCCCCGCCCAGCTCAAGCTGGATTGCGGGCAGATTTTGTCGCCGGTGACGCTGGCTTATGAAAGCTACGGCAGCCTCAACCCCGACAAAAGCAATGCGATTTTAATTTGTCATGCGCTGACCGGCGACCAGCATGTCGCCTCTACCCACCCAAAGACCGGCAAACCCGGTTGGTGGGCGCGGATGGTCGGGCCGGGCAAGCCGATTGATACCGACCGTTTTTGTGTCATCGCCGCCAATGCGATCGGCGGATGCATGGGTAGCAGCGGGCCGGAAACCCCCGCCCCGGATGGCGCGCCATGGGCGATGCGTTTTCCGGTGGTGACCATCGCCGACATGGCGCGCAGCCAAGCATTGTTGATGGATCATTTGGGCATCGAAAAACTCTACGCCGTGGTTGGCGGGTCAATGGGGGGGATGCAGGCGCTCGCCTGGGCGGCGCATTTTCCGACGCGGGTCGGGGCGGCGCTGATCATCGCATCGACCGCACGGCATAGCGCGCAAAACATCGCCTTTCATGAGGTGGGACGACAGGCGATCATGGCTGATCCCCATTGGCGTCATGGCAATTATTATGAGGATGGGCAGGCGCCGGATGCTGGGCTGGCGGTGGCGCGGATGGCGGCGCACATCACCTATTTATCCGAACATGGACTGACCGAAAAGTTTGGTCGCCGCTTGCAGGGGCGCGATGCCAAAAGCTTTGGTTTTGATGCAGATTTTCAGGTCGAATCCTATCTGCGCCATCAGGGCCTCAGCTTTACCGATCGTTTTGATGCCAACAGCTATCTCTATATCACCCGCGCCATCGATTATTTCGACTTGGCGGAGGAATTTGGCGGGCACCTCGCCCATGCGTTTCGCGGCACGCGCACGCGATTTTGCCTCGTCAGTTTTGACAGCGACTGGCTCTATCCCACCAGCGACAGCCGCACCATTGCCCATGCGCTCAACGCTGCAGGGGCGGAGGTGAGCGCGGTCGAATTGTCCAGCCCCTTTGGCCATGATGCCTTTTTCCTCGACCTGCCCGAATTCGACCGGGTGGTGGCAGGCTTCCTGAACATGGGGGCGGTTGGATGAGCGGCATGCTGCTGCGCCCCGACCTTGCGGTAATTGCCGATGCGGTGCGCGCGGGCAGCCGCGTTCTGGATGTCGGTTGCGGCGATGGGGCGCTGCTCGACCATTTGCGCCGTGCCAAGGGGGTGGATGCGCGCGGGCTGGAAATTGACCCTGCCAATGTGTCGGCCTGCGTCGCGCGTGGCCTGTCGGTCATTCAGGGTGATGCCGACAGCGATTTGACCGATTACCCGCACGCCGCCTTTGACTATGCGATCCTGTCACAAACGCTGCAAACCACCAAAAGACCCGATCTGGTGGTCGATTCGCTGTTACGCATTGCGCGCCAAGCATTTGTTTCTTTTCCAAATTTTGCCCAATGGCGCATCCGGCTTGCGCTGGCCTTTGGTGGGCGGATGCCGGTGACACGGCAATTGCCCGCGCGTTGGTATGACACGCCCAATATCCACCATGTGACGATTGATGATTTTCGCAGCCTACTCGCCGAACGCGATATTGCGATTGATGGTCAATGGTTTTTGAGTGGTGAGCGACGGCGCAGCGCCGCGGCGGCCAATTTATTTGCCGACCATGGGGTGTTTCTGCTGCGGCGGAACGGCGAATAGCAGCAAAAAGGGGGCGGTTGTGGCCGCCCCCGATGTGCCTGAAACCCGATTCTCCGTTCTAAAGGCCGGAAATTGATTTCACTTCCATAAAATCCTTGAGGCCGTGGAGCCCCCCTTCGCGCCCATTGCCCGATTGCTTGTAACCGCCAAAGGGCGCGCCGGGGGCAGGCCCCCAATTATTGACCGCAACCATACCGGCGCGCAGCCGTGGTGCAACGCTTGCTGCCTTGGCAGGGTCGCCCGAAATCACCGCTGACAGGCCATAGGCGGTGTCATTGGCAATCTCGATCCCCTGTTCCAGATCATCATAAGCCATGACCGTGGCGACGGGGCCAAAAATCTCCTCCTGCGCGATGCGCATGTCGGGTGTGACGCCCGAAAAGACGGTCGGCTGGATATAATAGCCGCGATTGACGTTGGCCGGCAGGTCGGTGCCGCCGCATTCCAGCTTTGCGCCTTCGTCGATCGCCGATTGGATGAGGCTGCGGATCTTGTCATATTGTGCCTTGTTGACCACCGGCCCCAAATGCCCCCCTTCGGTCAGCGGGTCGCCCACCGGGGTTGCGCCATACATGGCGGCAAGGAAACCGGCGGCTTCGGCTTCGCGTTCGCGCGGGACCAAGATGCGCGTCGGCGCGATGCAGCTTTGGCCGGTGTTGACCAATGGGCCCATGGCGGTCGGGGTCAGATGCTGGGCAAAATCGGCATCGGGCAGCACCAAATTGGGGGATTTGCCGCCCAATTCCTGATGGACGCGCTTTACCGTGTCGGCCGCCGCCTTGGCGACGAGGATGCCCGCGCGCGTCGAACCGGTAAAGCTGACCATTTCGACATCGCTGTGGGCCGAAATCGCCGCGCCGACCCCCGGCCCATCGCCCAGAACCAGATTGAATACCCCCGGCGGCACCCCGGCAGCGTCCAAAATCTCGGCAAAAATCACCGCATTGCCGGGACATTCTTCGGATGGTTTCAGCACCATCGTATTACCTGCGGCCAAAGCGGGCGCGACTTTGAGCGCAATTTGATTCAGCGGCCAGTTCCACGGCGTAATCATGCCGACAACGCCGATCGGTTCATAATGGGTGCTATAGCCACCATGATTTTCGCTGAATTCAAAATTCTTGAGCGCTTCCATCGTCCCCAGAAAGCCGCCCATGCCCGCACCAACCTGTGCGGTCATCGCGAAACTGACCGGCGCGCCCATTTCCTCTGCCATCGACCGACCAAGGTCGGCGGCACGTTTCTTATATTCCTCGACAATCCGCCCCATCAGCGCCAGCCGTTCTTCGCGGCTGGTTTGCGAAAAGCTGGCAAAGGCGGCGCGCGCGGCGGCCACCGCTGCATCCACATCGGCGCTGGTGCCATAAACGACGCGGCTGCACGCCTCCTCCGTTGAGGGGCTGATGACGTCATGGACGCTGCCGCCGATGCTATCGACCCATTGGCCGCCGATATAATGTCGCAGATAATCGCCCATCACATACTCCCGTCAAAAAGCTGATTCTGAATGGACAGGTTGCGGCAATGGGTTGCGAGGTGCAACCCTTATTCACGCAAAATCGCCGATATTTCAGCGTGCTGCCATATTCTCAATTGGCTGGACGTGCTTGGCGCGACAGGCGGCTGATCAATACCGCCGAACGCAGCGCCATCAGCGGGATGGTATCGAGCTCGAGCGTTTCGCCAATCGCATGGCTGCCGTTCGCCGACGGGCCAAGCCCGCCAAGCGTATCGACATAGGGGGCGGCAAAGCCCGAATCCGCCGCGCCCCGCCGGATCGGTGGCAGTGCAGGCATTTCGGCAAGTCGCATATCCCGATTGACGAGATTGAGCTGGTCGAGCAGCGCCTGATTGCCCGCGGTCGGGGACATGGGCGGATAGCCATCGTCAAACACAATCTCTCCGCTGGTGCCGGGCAGATGCTGGGCGACGATTTCGGTCATCCGTGCGCGCACCCGGGCATCTTGTTCGACCGTCAGGCTGCGCAAATCACCGCGCGCCACCGCATCGGCGGGGATGATGTTGGTCTTGCCGCGCCCGTCGGCGCGTTCGAGCGTCGTGTCGAACTGGGCAGGCGTGCCGCCCGCGACCAAGGACACATTATAGGTTAAATTGGGCTCGCGCAGTTCGCGGCGAAATGCGTCCAAAATCCGCGCCATTTCATAAATCGCGCCATAGCCGACGCCGTCGGAAAAAATGCCGCTGCTATGCCCGCTTTCGCTGTGGATATTGATCTGCCAATTGCTCGACGAGCGGCGGGCGATGGTGCCATAATCATGGCTGTCGTCGCGGACGAGATTTTCATATTCGAGCGCGACATCCGCCCATTGCGCCGCTGCAACCAAATCGCCGCGCGACAGCGCAACCGGTGAACCCATGCGTTCCTCATCCCCGGTCAACACCACCTTGATATCGGCATTGGTCAAGGTGCCAGCGTCGCGCATCGCACGCAAAATGGCGATGATGACGACCAGTCCACCCTTGTCATCGCCAACGCCGGGGCCGGTCGCGATATTGCCCGCGACGCTATAGTGTTGAAAGGGGGAATCGGCTTCAAATACGGTGTCGAGGTGGCCGATCATCAGCACGCGTTTGCCGCGCCCATTGCCAACGTGGGTCGCAATAATATGTCCGGCGCGGTGGAACGGCGTGCCATCGACCCACTGGACATCAAAGCCCAATGCTTCGAGTTCGCTGCGCATCATCTGCCCGACGATGCGTACCCCTTCGCTGTTGAGCGTGCCGCTGTTCTGATTGACCAGTCGCTCGAGCAATGTCGTCCCATAAGCGCGGTCGCTTTCGACAAAGCGCGCCATGCGGTTTTCCGCCGGGGTTGCGGCCGCCTGCGCGGCGCAACTGATGGGGACAAGGGTGAAGAGCGCGATTGCGCGAAGCCAGTTCCACATGCGCCAAAGCTATGGCGCGCGGCGCATTGCGGCAAGCAAAATTGACGTCATGCTGCCGATATCGGGCGCAAAAAGGGGCGCATGGCCTGTCGCCTGCGCCCCCATATTGCTTTTGTCGTCGGATCGGTGGCGATCAGGCGCTGTAATACATGTCGAATTCGACCGCGCTCGGCGTCATTTCCCAACGGTAAACTTCTGCCCATTTCAGTTCGACATAGGCTTCGATTTGATCCTTGGAAAAGACATCACCTTTGAGGAGAAATTGGTGGTCGGCGCTGAGTGCTTCCAACGCTTCGCGCAGCGAACCACAGACGGTCGGCACATCCTTTAATTCTTCGGGCGGCAGATCATAGAGATTCTTGTCCATCGCATCGCCGGGGTGGATGCGGTTCTCAATCCCGTCGAGCCCGGCCATCAGCAAAGCGGCATAGGCAAGATAGGGGTTGGCCATGGCGTCGGGGAAACGGAATTCGACGCGTTTTGCCTTGGCCCCTGCGCCATAAGGAATACGGCAGGAGGCGGAGCGATTGCGGCTCGAATAAGCGAGCAGCACCGGTGCCTCAAAACCCGGCACCAGCCGTTTGTAGCTGTTGGTTGACGGGTTGGTAAAGGCGTTCAGCGCCTTGGCATGTTTGATGACGCCGCCGATGAAATAAAGACAGGTGTCCGACAGCCCGGCATAGCCATTGCCCGCGAACAGCGGGCTGCCCTTGGCCCATAGCGACATATGGGTGTGCATGCCCGAACCATTATCATCCTTGATCGGCTTGGGCATGAAGGTTGCCGTCTTGCCATAGGCTTGGGCAACCTGATGGACGACATATTTATAGACCTGCATATTATCGGCGGTCTTGACCAGCGTATCAAAGGTCAGGCCCAATTCATGCTGCGCGGCGGCCACCTCATGATGGTGCTTGTCCATGTTGAGGCCCATTTCGCGCATCGTCGATACCATTTCGGCGCGGATATCGACCGCGCTGTCCACCGGCGCGACCGGGAAATAGCCGCCCTTGGCGCGCGGACGGTGCGCCAGATTGCCGCCTTCATATTGCCGACCGCTGTTCGTCGGCAGTTCGATGTCATCGATGCTATAGCCCGAACCGGCATAGCCATTTTCAAAGCGGACATCGTCGAACATGAAAAATTCGGCTTCGGGGCCGACATAGATGGTGTCGGCAATACCGCTCGCCTGCACATAGGCTTCGGCGCGCTTAGCGGTCGAACGCGGGTCACGCGCATAAAGTTCGCCGGTCGATGGTTCGACGATATCGCAGAAAATGACCAGCATCGGCGTCGCGCTGAACGGGTCGATATGGACGGCGTCCAGATCGGGCTTCAGAATCATGTCGGATTCGTTGATCGCCTTCCATCCTTCGATCGACGAACCGTCGAACATCAAGCCATCTTCGAGCTGGTCTTCGTCGATCAACGCGGCGGTCATCGTCAGATGCTGCCACTTGCCCTTGGGGTCGGTGAAGCGCAGATCGACCCACTCCACCTCTTTCTCGGCGATCAGGTTCAAAATGTCCTTGGGGCTGTTGGCCATGCGTGCTGTTCCTTATGTCTTGCGAATATTATTTTTTGGTGGTGGTGGTTGGGGCGGGGGTTAGAGCGCGTCGCTATCCCGCTCTCCGGTACGGATGCGCAGCGCGCTTTCAATCGCGCTGACGAAAATCTTGCCATCACCGATGCGGCCGGTTTGCGCGGCGGCGGCGATGGCTTCGACCACCCGTTCGGCGAGCGCATCATCGACCACCACTTCCAATTTTACCTTGGGCAGGAAGTCGACGACATATTCGGCACCGCGATACAGTTCGGTATGCCCCTTTTGTCGGCCAAAACCCTTGGCTTCGGTGACGGTTATGCCCGACACGCCGACTTCGTGCAGCGCTTCCTTCACTTCATCGAGTTTGAAGGGTTTGATGACGGCTTCGATCTTTTTCATGCTTATCCTCAATCACGGGAAAGGGGGCACGCATGGCCGAACCATGGCGCGTCAACCATCTGTTATGCAGAAATTGTGCCAGTTCGCTCGGGGCTAGGATATGCGGGGGCCAGCAGTGGGTTGCGGGCAATTTCACCACCTTTTGCTGCCACAAAAACGGGCAATTGCGCCCGGCCTGCCCATTTTTGGGGCAGCGGGCGGTTCAATAGGGCGGGTGGTCAAACCCACCGGGGCTGCGCGTGAAAATCTCACACCCATCCTCGGTAATGCCGATGCTATGTTCAAACTGGGCCGACAGGCTGCGGTCGCGGGTGACCGCGGTCCACCCATCGTCGAGCAATTTTACCCCCGGCTTGCCCAGATTAATCATCGGTTCGATGGTGAAAAACATCCCGGGGCGCAGTTCCGGCCCGGTGCCGGGGCGACCAAAATGGACGATTTCGGGGGCATCATGGAATAATTTGCCAAGCCCATGGCCGCAAAAATCGCGCACCACGCCATAACGCTGCCGTTCGGCATGTGCCTGAATCGCGGCACCAATATCCCCCACATGCTTGCCCGGACGCGCCTGTTCGATGCCCAGCCACAGACATTCATACGTCACATCGACCAGTCGCCGTGCGCGCAGCGGCACATCGCCGATCAGGAACATGCGGCTGGTGTCGCCGTGCCAGCCATCGACGATGACAGTGATGTCGATGTTGACGATATCGCCGTCTTTTAGCGTTTTTTCGGACGGAATGCCGTGACAGACGACATGGTTGATCGAAATGCAACTGGCATGGGCATAGCCGCGATAGCCGACGGTTGCCGGTACCGCGCCTGCCGCCAAGACGAAATCGAGCACCAATTTGTCGAGTTCGGCGGTAATCGCGCCGGGCACCACATGGGGGATGAGCATGTCGAGCGCGGCGGCGGCGAGCGCCCCGGCGCGCCGCATTCCGGCAAAGCCGTCCGCTCCATGCAGCTTGATGCTGCCGTCGCGCAGCATATTTTCCTGATCGGCGATGACATATTGCATGGCCGGGGGCTATAGCAGCGCCGGATGGATAAGGCGAGGGGGCGTCTGTGCCGTGCGCGCCCGCTTGCCCGATTAGCGCAGCGCCGCCGCCGCATCGACAATGTCGCTATCGACCATCATGCCCAGATAGGCATCGAAATAGGGTTTGTGCGATGCGCCAACGATATTGAGCACGCGTGCGCCCGGCTGCGCGGTCATCGCCGCACGTATATTGGCAACCATGCGCAAATTGCGCGTTTCCCACCAACCGATATAGCGCCGGACAATCAGCGGATCCTGCGCTGCGCGCACCGCTGCATGATGGTCGGCATCCATCGCATTGCGCAGCGTCGCCGGGTCATTGAGCCAGCGGAAATAGTCGAGCGCGCTCCCGCCATGGCCGATGCGGTCCAGCTGCTGTGCATCGGCTGCCCGATTGGCGGCATTGATCGGTTGCGACCAAAGGGCTTGGAGCGCGGATTCGAGCGCCGCCATATCCGCCTGCGGAATTGCGCCGTCGGCACTGTGGTCATCAATCGGATATACACGGTTCAGGCCCAGCCGTGCGGCAACGACGGCGGCCACCTCATAGCTTTCGTTCATCCGCCCGGTACGGGTCATCAGGCGGAGCAAAACATCATCCACCCCGTCGCCCGCATGGCGTTCACTTTCGGGCAGTTGCAGCCATTGGACATAGGCCGATGGCCGGTCGTTCGCCGCATAGAATAGGCTGGCCAAGTGGCGGCGCTGCGCGGGGCTCGGGTCGGCTGGCCAATTGGCAAGCGTGGTTTCGATGGCGACCCGCGCGGCGGCGACGTCCATACCGGTTGCCCGTTCCGCCTCTGCCGTATCGTTGCAATATTGGCTGGCAACATCGACATAGATGGCTGGATTGGCGCTGAGCAGCGCGCATTGTTCGCCCGAAATCCCTTCGTAGGTGATGATATTGGGGGCAAAGCTGCGCAATTTTTCGATCAGCGGTTCCAAATCGGCCCGGCTCAGCCGATCCGACAGACCGGACAGATGCGCCATGCCCAGCGTCAATATCTGGTTGGGCGCGCTGGTCAGTTCGCCGCGCCAACTATGTGGTTCGACGGCTGGCGGGGCAGTGGCGATATCCGCGCGCACGGCCTGCTCGGCTTGGAGCGGCGTGGTCGCGGCAACCAGCAGCGCGATGATCGACAATTTGATGGAATGGCGCATAATTCTCACTGTATTATGTGTATCATACAATAATCAATATGCCGCAGCTTGCGCAAGCCCCTTTTCATCGCGGGCAATGCGGTTATGGCTTGCACCATGTCAGCAGCACGCATCTGGACCGCCGCCCTCATCATCATCGGGGATGAGATTTTGTCCGGCCGGACAGAGGATAAGAATATCGGGCAGATCGCCCGCTGGCTCAATGTACAGGGCATTCGCCTCGCCGAAGTGCGTGTCGTCGGTGATGTGGAGGATGCGATTGTCGATGCGGTGCGCCGCTTGTCTGCCGCGCATGATTATCTTTTTACCACCGGCGGGATCGGCCCGACGCATGATGACATCACGGTCGACGCAATCGCCAAGGCGCTGGGTGTGGGGGTGGAACATCATCCCGATGCGGTGGCGGTGCTCACCCGCTATTACGCCAATAAGGGCGGGGTGAATGATGCGCGACTGCGCATGGCGCGGGTTCCCGCTGGCGCGGAATTGATCGCCAACCGTATGTCGGGCGCGCCGGGTATTCGCCATGGCAATATCTTCATCATGGCGGGGGTGCCCGCGATTACCGCCGGGATGCTCGACGCGTTGACCGGCAGTTTGCAGGGCGGTGCGCCCTTGCTGTCGACCAGCATTGGTTGCTGGGTGCAGGAAAGCGAAATTGCCGATCTGCTGCGCGAACAGGAACGGGTGCATGATGGCTGCCAGATCGGCAGCTACCCCTTTTTCCGCGAAGGGCGTGTCGGCTGCAATTTCATCATTCGCAGCGTCGATCCGGCGCAACTCGACGCGTGCAGCGGCGCGCTTTCTGCGGCGCTCGACGCCATGGGCTATCCGCCAATTGCTGGCGGCATTTAGCCTTAAAAAAATGCCCCCGCCGCGCCACCCAATCCGAATGGGATGATGCAGCGGGGGCTTTTCGGCGCCGACCGAACCCTTGTTATCGCGTTTAGAAGCGATAGGCGATCGTTGCCGACCAGCGGCGCGGATCGTTGAAATAGGCTTCGACAAAGCCAAAGGCGGCGCTGCCGTCATATCCGGCAACCGGCACGCGCTGGTTGGTGACATTGTCGACCGCCAGACGCAGCGACCAACCGCTTTGCGGCAGGGTGAAGCTGGTCGAAATATTCATCAGCACATGGCGCGGTGCGCGCAGCAGCGGCGTATTTTCAACGTCGATGAAGTTGGCGCTGCGGTAATTGGCATCGACACGGAAACCCCATGCCAATTGTTCGCTAAGGTCAGTGTCGTACGCGATGCTCGCCGCCGCCGTCACTTCGGGCGCTTGCTTGGGGGTGCGGTTCGACACATCGGTCGGCACCCCTGCAATGACCGAGACGAATTGCTGATATTTGGCGTCGAGCAGGCCGATCGCCCCGCTCAGCGTCAGTTCCGGCGTCACGCGGGCGACGGTTTCCACTTCCACCCCCTGGATGCGCGAGCGGCCGGCATTTTCGGTGCGGACGACAAGCAGGCCGGTCGACGCCGAAACCGTCGTAATCAGCAATTGCTGATTACGATAATTGTTGCGGAAGGCCGACACGTTAAAGGTAAAGCCGTGGCTCGGCTCCGTCTTGATGCCCATTTCCCACGCGGTCAGCGTTTCAGGGTCATAGCTGCCCACTTCCTCGAGCGAGGTCGGGCGCCCGTTAAAGCCACCCGAGCGGAAACCGCGTGTCCAGCTCGCATAAACCATCGCATTGTCGGCAAGATCATAGGAGAGCGAAACGCGTGGGGAGAAATTGTTCCAGCTTTCGGCCAGACGATAGCTCGGCGTCCCGGCGAGCAAGGGGGCACCCGATTCATTGCGGATGGCCTGCTGGAAAAAGCGCTTGCGCTCATGCGTGTAGCGCCCGCCCAGTTCGATGGTCAGCGCATCGGTCACGTCAAAGGTGACGTTGCCGAACAGGGCATAGTTGGTGGTCACCTGTCGGTTCAAAAAGTCGATGTTGAAATCGAGCGCGGTGGCAACCGGCGGCGGAAAGCCAGCGTTGAGCAACGCCTGATACAATCCCTCGGCCACGATCAACTGCGTCGCGTCGGTCGAATGTTCCCGGAAATAATAGGCCCCGACCAGCAAATTGCCGCGATCTTCGGCAAACGGCGTATTATATTGCAATTCCTGCGAAAATTGCCGGGTGCGTTCGTCGTGAATATCGCCGGCATAATTGATGGTGGACGATGCATCACCATCGCGACCAAAGATCATATGGAGCCAGCGATAGGCGGTGATGGAGGTGAGCCGCCCTGCACCAATGTCATAGGTGAGCTTCAAATTGCCGTTGAGCGCGTCACCATCATCGCGGTTGAGAAAGGGGGTGCTGTCGGTCTGGTTGATGCTCGGCGGTACGGTGCAGCACGGCCCCAAAAAGGCGCTTTGCAGGCCGGAAAAAAAGCTCGGCGTAAAGGACAGCATCGAGTGGGCGGCGCTATTTTGTCGGCGACGCAGTCCATCGACCGACAATGTCATGTCGAGCAGTTCGCCATCATGGTGCAAAGTCGCGCGCCCGGCGATGACGTTGCGATTGCCCAGATTCTTGCCCGAGGGAATGCGCTGCCAGCCTTCGCCAAAATTGCCCAGCGCGCTCAGCCCCAGCGACCAGCCATCGCTGAGCGGCAGGTCAACCCGCGCGCGCACGCGCACATCGTTGAACCGGCCATAACGCAGGTCCGCTTCGCCATTCAGATAATTTTCGGGCGTGTGGGTGGTGATGTTGATCGCGCCGCCGATGGTATTTTTGCCGAACAGCGAACCCTGTGGCCCGCGCAACACCTCTATCTGGTCGATCCCCATCAACTCGGTCATCGCGCCAAAAGTGCGGGCGATATAAACGCCGTCGATATATAGGCCGACCGCCGGGTCAGAGGTGATGATGAAATCATTTTCGCCGACCCCGCGGATGAAGGGGGCGATGCCACCGCTATTGCCGCCCTGCCCCGGGGTGAAGCTGATATTGGGTGCGGCTTGCTGCAAATCGCTCACCGCATCCCAACCGCGCGCGGCCATCGCCTCGGCATTGACCGCGGTAACCGCAATCGGCACCTCTTGCAGCAGTTCCGAACGCCGCCGTGCGGTGACGACGATGGCATCGTCGGACGCATCCGATTCGGCATTGGCCGTGCTGTTGCCATTGTCCGCTGTGTCCTGCGCCAATGCAGGGGTCGAAAGCGCTGTCAACGCCATAAAAAGCGCTGAACTTGCCAAAAATTGCGCGCGCGAACCGACTTTCATCACAATATGCTCCCCCAGATGGAATTTTAGTAACTTTGCACAGACATAAGCACATTGCGTAGTGATATGCAAGTGCAGTTACGCGAAACGCGGCAATATGGCGCAACATATACCAATTTGCGTAATGGTATTGGCGGGGTGCTTGACGTTACGGCACGGCGGTTGCGCGTAATTGCGGGGCTTTATTGCTCTGTGGCGCGGGGGAGGCGGACCAGACCAAAAAGCGCGCTGATTGCAATCAGCGACGCTACGGCAAAGCCGATGCCGTAAAAATGCACGGGGGCATTGGCGCTGGTAAACCAGGCGAGCAGCGGGTTGTAGAGCAGCGGGGCGATGAGCGAACCCACCGCCATGCTGCTCGACGCGATGCCCTGTACCTCCCCCTGCGTATCGCGGCTGGCGCGCCGGGTCATCATCGCGGTCAGGCAGGGATGGACAAAGGAGGATATGGCGATCAACGGCATGGCCGCCAGCGCCACCCAGCCATTTTCGTTGAATGTCAGGATCAGCATGATGGCGGTGGCCCCGATTATGCCGATTTCGGCCATCCGCCGCTCACCGAAGCGCGCAATGGCGCGCCGGGCAAAGAGCCCTTGGGCAATTGCCATCGCAATACCCATCAGCGCCAGCGATACGCCGACCAGCGCGTTCGACCAGCCAAAGCGACCAATGGCAAAATAGGCCCAGGTCATCGGGTAAATCAGGCTCGCCAATTGCCAAAGGAAATAGATGATGGTGATCGGCGTCAGCCCCGGCATTTGCCGCAATTTGATGAGCGCACCGACCGGGTTGGCGCGCCGCCAGTCAAAGGGGCGACGATGGTCGCTGGCCAATGTTTCTTTGAGCGCCACCCAGCCATAGACAAAATTGGCAAAGGCAAGGATGGCCGACGCGTAAAAGGGCCAGCGATAATCAAACTCGCCCAGCAAGCCGCCGACCGCTGGTCCCATGACGAACCCCGCGCCAAAGGCCGCCGAAATCAGGCCATATAGCCGCGCGCGATCATCCGGCGGGGTGATGTCCGCCAACACCGCTTGCGCAGGCGCGTTGGTCGAACCGAAAAGCCCGCTCAAGATACGCGCCAGAAACAGCCAGCCCAATGTCGGGGCGAGTGCCATGATCAGGAAATCGCAGGCAAAACCGAAAAGCGACCCCAGCAGCACGGGGCGCCGCCCGAAACGGTCGGACAAATTGCCGATGACCGGCGAAAAGACGAATTGCATCGCGGCATAGGTCAGCGACAGCCAGCCGCCAATCGCCGTCGCATGGGCAATATTGCTGTGCGATAATGCCATCACCAGATCGGGCACAACCGGGATGATGACGCCAAAGGCCATGGCGTTCAAAAACATCGTCGACAGGACAAAGCGCACCGCCGCGCGGTGTCCGCTCGCTTGTGCGGCAATTTGGGCGCTATCCATCAGCTTTGTTGGCCTGCTGTATCGGGCAGCAGCCGGTCCAGCCTGTGCGATATTTGTTCGACCATTTCCTGCAAACGCCCGATTTCCAGTTCGGCGCGCAGGTTAACTTCATAGTCGAGGCTGGCCGACAGACGATCCTTTGCCGCTTGCCGGTTCTGGCTCATCATGATGATCGGTGCCTGTATCGCCGCCAACATCGACAGCATCAGGTTGAGGAAGGTGTAAGGATAGGGGTCAAAGGCCATGTGCCAATGCGCCAGCACATCGGTGTTGAGCAGCATCCAGAATAAGAGGACACAGCCAAAGCCGACGATGAAGGCCCATGAACCGCCAATCGCCGCCACCCGATCCGCCAGACGTTCGCCATAGGTCGCGCTGTCATCCGCCATATCGGCGGCATCGCGGCTGGTTGGCGCATGTTCGGCGATTGCTTGCAGTACATGGATTTCTTCGGGGTCGAGCTGGCCAATCCCTTTACCCAACAGCCGCTCGGCAAGCTCGGCAATTTCGGTCGCATGCGCGTGGCTGAAAATATATGTGTTCATGGCTGCGGCTCCTCAACATGCAGCGACCAACGGCTTGTGCTTGCCGCCCCTTGGAGCCTTTGGCCGCGCTGTCAAGTTCCCCGCACCATCTGCACGACGCCATGCGTCTATGCCGCGATTGCCTCCATTGCCCATCGTCGCGCCGTTGCGGCGCCGCTCGGCACTTACCCGCCAAGATCCGCGCGGATCGCACGCGGAATGGTCGACGTCGGGCAGTGCGTATAGCGACCGCCATATTGAGTCTCGGTAAAGCTGGTGCGGCTGTTGACGGTGATGTCCATTTGGCCCGGCGATGATCCAGTCTCGCTATGGTCGCGACCAACGAAGCGATAGCGGTTCTGGCCCAGCGCAGCGTAACGCTGAATCTCGAAGCGGCCAATCCACCCACCCCTTGCGTCCAGATAGTAAAGACTTGCTTCGTCGCTCGGCAGTTCGGTAGCTTCTGCTATGGCTTCGGCACAACTGACGCCGCCGCGCGGCAGAGGCTAGCTGCCCTGCAACATGCGGTGCGACGCTGACCACATGCGAGAGGGCCTATTCCCATGGCGAATCTCGCCTACTGCTGGTTAGGGCAATAGCGCAGGCACATGGCGTAGGCGGCCGGACGACAGCGAGGTTCCCGTGCCTGTCAACTGGGCCAGAATGCGATGCCCCCGTAACAGGCAAGGATAATGGCCGCTGTCAGACCGGCGACACCGATCCCAATGGGCCAGCAACGCCGCCAGCCTGTGCCCCGACGTATCGCGAACCACAGTGTCAACAGACTGCCGAGCAACAGCAGGTTGCCACCAAAAATGGCAACACCGACCCGTCCCATATGGCCTGCAAAATAGCTGGTGACCAAAGTGTCCCCGGCTGCCAGGCCGAAAGTTGCCGCGCCGATGATGGTCATTGCGCCTAGGCCGGCCGCTATCCCCGCTACGCTCTGACGGTTCCAGCCAAGGAAGAATGGCGTCAGCAACCCAAGCGCGGCGATGGGGATGAGGATGTGCAGAGCAATCGCATGATATTTCGGATTCTGCCAGACGGCGATGCGCGACATGGTATAAACGCCGATCGGCGGGGCAAGTACCATCGCGCCGGTGCGCGGGTTGGGGCGCAGGACAATCTGGGTGCGCGACGGGGCATCAAGCATGAAGCGACCGTTGCCTTGCGGGACAAACGGCCCCGCCCCATCGAGGTAGAGGCCATCCGCCTTTGCCGTCACGTTGGTGACGTCGCCACCGAAATAAACCAGCGCCGACAGGCGTTCGCTGGTCGAAAAGGGGCGGCGATCTGCCCGATATGGGCCAACATAGCGATTCAATTGCGCCATGTTCAGCTGCACTGGTGCGAAGGGCCGCGGCGGTCCATAGAAGTGGCCGAAAAAGTTGCTCGACACGCCCGATGCTGACAATAGTGCCCGTGACGGCGGGCTGGCCCAATCGGCCTTGATCGCGCCCAAAAAGCGATCTTTCATCCCCACAGGATTTACATCGCCCAATATGGCGACGAAGATGCCGACGTCTTGATCGGGCATCAGCGTGAACCAAGAATGAAACCCTTCCCAGTTACCGCCATGACCGACAATGCGGTGTCCTGCCCAGCCGTCTTCGATGAATACCATCGCGATCCCCGCCCCTTCGGGTGCGTTGGCAACCAGGCGATGCTGCAATCGCTGTCGTACCGTCGGGCTGAGCAAGCCGCCATGGCCCAGCTGCGCGTTCATATATAGCGCCATGTCGTGGGCGGTGCTGACAATAGCGCCGGTTTGGGCGACAGCCGGATTGATCGCCGTATAAGGCACAGGGCCGGTCACGTGCCCTGCACCGTCGATCCGCCCCGGACGGGCGAGCCGGGCCGGTTCGGCGATATCAACTACCAACGCGCTGTCGCGCATCCCCAAGGGGCCAAACAGGCGCTGCTGCATTGCCTGATTTATCGGTACGCCTGTCATGTCCTCAATCACGAGGCCGAGCGTCGCCACCGCAAAATTGGAATAGACGACCTGTTCGTCGGTGGTGCGCACAAATTCGGGGCGCAGCGTATCGAACAATCGTGCATCGACTGGAATGGCGACCGGTGTATCGGCACCGATGAAATAGAATCGATCAGCATAGCCGGCGGTGTGGGTCAATAAATGACGCAGACGGATGGCGTTACCGCCATTGGGCGGCAGTTGGTACCGGCGCAGATAATGGTTGGCCGGATCTTCGAGGGAACGGATGCGCCCTTCATCCATCAACTGGCTGATAATGGTGGCGGTAAAGGTTTTGCTGTTCGAACCGATGCGCACCCGTGTGCGAGCGTCGGCAGGTTGGCGGGTCACCACATCGGCCAAGCCATAGCCTGCTTCATAGAGAATCTGTCCGCGATGGACGACACTGACTACGACCCCGCTCGCCGCACCATTGCGCACCATCGCGCCCAATTCCTTGTCAGCCCACGCGCGCACATTTGCTTCATTTATCGAGGGCAATGCCGCGGTGGTTGGTGCGGCCTGCGCGGTGCGGGCGGCAGGTGTAGCGGGCTGATTTCGCGCTGGCGTTGCGGCGGACAACAACCCGAAAACGGCGACAACGGCGACAACGGCGATTTTCAAAGCGCGGTACATGCAATCCTCCCACCAAGAAAAAGCGCGCCCGCTTTGCATGGCGAGCGCGCTTTTGTCTTTCCGTTTCTATATCTCAGTAATTGTAGGACAAAGTGACACCAAGCGTGCGTGGCTGCAACACATTTGCCGTCGCCCGCACCCCGCCGACAATTGGCCGCGCCGTCCCGCCGGTAAAGCCATATTGGTCGAACAGATTATTGACATAGACTGTTGCCTGCACCGGGCCGAAACGCACACCGGCGGCAAAGTTGGCAACGATATAATCGTCGAGCTTAAAGTTGGTGATCAAGGGGGTTATCAATGTGCCATTGGCACCGATACCGCCATTGTAACCGGTATTGCGGTTGCCGACAAAGCGCATGCCGCCGCTGATAAAGCCGTCCCATTCGTCGGATATCGGGAAGTCATAGCTCATCCGCAGCGCACCATTCCAGCGCGGCAATTGCGCCAGTCGTTCACCTTCCAGCGCACCAAAAGCGGCGGTTTCATCCGAATCGAGCGTTGCATGGGCGTAGCCTAGGCTGGCAATTATCTGCAGCCCAGTGGCGGGACGAAACGTCATAACGCCTTCAAATCCGTAAGCGGTCACATCGCTGTTGGCATTGCCACCGGTGGTTGCCCCGTTGACGAAAGTCACTGCTTGTGGGCCATGCCAGTCATTGTACCAGAAGGCGACATCATAGCTGATGCTGTTATCGGCGAGATCACCCTTGGCGCCGACTTCATAGCTCCACAACGTATCGGTGGCGATGATCAGCGGCGCGACATTCACCCCGCCCCGGATTAGCGGAAGGTTGGCGTTCTGCGGACGATAGCCGCTGGCGATCCGCGCATAGAGCGACAGGTCCGGATTTGGACGATAGCGCGCCGTAAAGCTGTAGGTATCGACCGTGTCTTTGTCGGTCGTTTCGGGCAAATTGGCAACAATCAGCCCCGGCCCATCGGTCAGTGCGACCGAGGAACGTATGCCCGCCAACCGTGCCCCGACCGCGACATCGAAATCGGGCGTGAAATAATATGTCGCCTGTCCATAGACCGCCGTTTCCTTGAGGCGGCTGGCCAGATCTACATCGAGCGCGAGAAAGGCCCCCGGGTTGCCGAGTAATGATTGGAGGTTGCTGCTGCGTTCGTTGGAGTAGAAGAGACCGATCGTCCATTCAAAGGTCTGATTTTGTGCGGATTCCAGGCGGACTTCCTGCACAAAACGATCTGTCACCGTCTGCCCGACAAACAATGCCGATTTGGTCGTCCCGGCAGGTTGGCCTGCCAGAAGGTCGATCAGACCGCCAAAGGTCGCGACCAGATCCGCCGAATTGGCAACGCTGCGTCGTTGGTCGCTCGTCGAGGAGATTAAATGCCCCCAACCGAAATCGATGTTCACCGTGCCGGCATAAAGTTCAAAATCATCGACCAGCGCCATGGCACCTTCGTCGGTGCTATAGGGTCCGTTGGCCAGTGCAAAGGGCGGCCCGACCAACGCCACCGTATTGGCGCCCGTCGAATCAAGGTCACTGTTCATTGCCATCAGGCTGATCGAAATATTGTCGGTCGGACGAGCGACGAGTCGGGCCGAAAGCCCGCGCCGGTCATAGGCATCGACGTTGCGGGCTGCGCCGGTGGGCGATGCGGCGATGCGGTCGATGAAGCCGCCGAAATCTTCGCGGAAGCCCGAAACGCTCAAACCTAGGCGACCAGCGATAATCGGCACACTGATCCGCCCGCTGATCGTCGTATTGGTGCGTCCTTCCTCCAGCGCCGAATAGTCGACCTTGAAACTGCCCTGTATGTCCGAGATAGAGGGGTCGCGGCTGATATAGCGCACGACACCGCCCATCGACGAACTGCCATAAAGCGTACCCTGTGGTCCGCGGATCAGTTCGATGCGTTCCACATCATCCTGTACCGCATCATAATGAAGCGACGGACCCGCTGCGAAGGAGTTGGACGAACCGATGGGCACATCATCGACATATATGCCGACCGTCGTCGCGCGACCGGTCTGTGCAACGCCGCGCATGGTGATGGTGTTGGCATTGGGCAGACCGCCGCCCGAAAAATGGACGCCAGGCGCAGTTTCCGCCACTTCACGCAGGCGGACTAAACCTTCGCGGGCCAGTTCTTCGGGATCAACCGCGCTGACCGAAAGGCCAGTATTTTGTAGCGTTTCTGTGCGTCGCGATGCGGTAACGACAATCTCCCCCTCCGCGGCGGATTCACCGTCAGCATCGGCGGCATTTGCCGCAGGCTGCGCTTGCGCCATCGCCGTCGTCGGCACTAACATAGCCGCCAGCACCATGGTTGCGGCGGTGGTCATCAATCGCTGGGCACCCACTTTCATCAACCTTCCCCTTTATCGAGCATAAAGTTTCCAATGTGATATTGTTCTCATATAAGAAACGAATCAGTGAAAACTGTCAAGAGAATCTCAAATGAGGCGGAAATATGCCGTTTCTGGCTAGCCGGATGCGCGTCCTCCCCGTTATGCTTGTGGTGGGGGCTATGGGCTTTTGCGGCGCTCAAGCGACAGTTTCAACGATTTGCTGGGTGGGCTGCCAGCAATTTTCTAAGTTGAGAAATTGTGTCGACAGTCCTATGCCATGGGGTCAGACGCAATGAGGGATATGCAATCCATGGCAATAGGGGAGAGAGCGGCATTGGCGGAGCCGGCCGATATGACCGCAGCCGAAAATGCTTTGGGGTTGGGCATAAAGCGGTTTCGACTGCTCAAAAAATGGTCGTTGAAGGATCTGGCGGCGAAAAGCGGTATCCCTATTTCTACCCTATCGAAGGTTGAAAATGGCCAAATGTCCCTGAAGCTGGAGCGTTTATTGCGCGTAACCGCTGCACTGGGCATCGACGTCATGCAATTGGTTCAACCGGCCGAGCCCGAAACGGCAGTCAGGTTGATCACCGGTCGGCGTAGCATTACCCGGCATGGCGAGGCCAAGGTCGTTCAGACCGAAAATGGCCGTTACGCCCACCATGCCGCAGATTTTTCACATCGATTATTGTCCCCGACGGTTATTGAGGTGTTTCCTGGTCGCAACCCCGAGCCGGTGCGCCATCAGGGAGAGGAGTTTATCTTCGTCCTCGAGGGTCGGGTTGAGGTGATGACGGAATTCTACGAACCCATGGTTTTAGAGGTGGGCGAGAGCCTCTACATCGATTCAACAATGGCGCATAATGTGCGTGCGCTGGACGGCAAAACGGCGCGGTTGCTCAATATTTCCTCTACCCCGCGTAATTTTGCCACCGACGGTCGCCTCTGAGCCTCGATACTTCGGCGATACAATCCCGGTATTGCGGACTAATTTCAGTCGGGGGCAAAGGGCCGCAAGTCAAAGTCGCTGTTTTCACCGGCCATCAACCGCGCCAAAGCCTCACCGCTGCCGGCTGCCTCGGTCCACCCCAGATGTCCATGGCCGCAATTGAGGTATAGGCCTGGACAGTCTGTCTGGCCGATGCAGGGCACACCGCGTGCGTGCATGGGGCGAAATCCGGCCCATGCGACGGGATCGCGCGCATCCAATGCATCGGCTTGTTCGGGCAGAATCTGGCGCAAAAGATGCTTCAGATTGGCAATGCGCGCCGGAACAATTCTTGCATCAAAGCCCGAAAATTCGGCGGTACCCGCAACACGCAGCCGACTGCCCAGCGGGGTCAGCGCCGCATGAAGAGCGTCATCGACAAGCGGCAATGTCGGCAGTGCGATGCCGTCTGCGGCATAGGTGAGGGAATAGCCTTTCACCGGCGCTACTGCCACCTTCACGCCTGCTGAGCGGGCCAATGAAGGGGTTTCTGCGCCTGCCGCCAGCACCGCCGCGTCTGCGTCCAGTCGCTGCCCGTCGTCCAAAATGGCGCCACGCACCTTGCCACCTTCTACCCACAGGCGCTGCACCGCCCGACCGAACAACAGCTGCGCCCCGCGATCCGCTGCGCCGTCCACCAACGCACGAGTGAATTGCGCCGCATCGCCCGATTCATCGTCAGGAAAATGCACCGCACCGGCCAGTCTAGATGCTATCGGTGCCAAGCTGGGCTGATTCTGGACCAGCTTTTCGCAATCCCATGGGTCATAGCGCACCCCCATGACGGCAAAGCTCGCTGCTTTGGCTATCCCGGCATACCAAGCCGCTTCACTGCGATAGATTTTTAATGTCCCGCAACGCGATGCAGCATATTGCGGGCGCATCCGCTCGCGCCACTCTGCCATGACCCGCAGGCTGAATAGCCCCAGTTCTACATTGTGCCGTGTTGCACGGGTGTAGGCCGTTTGACGGCTGTTAGCCAGAAAGGCCGCCCCCCAGGCGGTCAGACCCGGCAGCGCGGACAAGCGCAGCAGCATGGGCGCATCTTCGCGCCCAACCCAGCGCAACAGGTCGCGCCAAACCCCCGGCGCATTCCACGGGTCGGCCATGCTGGGGGTCAACATGCCGCCATTGGCATGGCTGGCTCCCACTGCCGGGGTCGCGCCCCGGTCAACCAAAGTGACAGCGAATCCGCGTTGTACCAACGCATAGGCGGTTGCCGCACCAACCAACCCGGCACCGATAATGAGGATATGATTTTTGCTCATTTTGAAAATTCTACTTCACTTTTGAGATTTTTTTCAATAGCCAAGGTTGTTGCTTGGGGGGTGTCGTGCCACTCTTTGAGCCGAGAATCAGGCAAAATCTACGATAATCAAATAGATGCTGTGCGATGGGGGTAAGGTAGATCCGATGAAAATTTTCACAGCATATCTTGCCCATGAGACGAACACATTCTCGCCTATCCCCACCAACCTCGCCGCATTTTATGAAGGTGGCTTTTATCGCCCGCAGGAATCGCCACCGCCTGCGCCGGGTGCGAGCGAACATCTGCTCGGTGCGAGCTATTTTTATGAGGAAGCCCAGCGGCGCGGCGATGAGGTGGTCGTCGGCCTATGCGCGCAGGCACAACCAAGTCGCCCAACCAATCGCAAAGATTATCTGCAGCTGCGGCAGTGGCTGCTCGATGACCTGACCGCGGCGCGTGAGGGCATCGATATGGTATTGGTGATGATGCACGGCGCGATGATGGCGGAGGGTTGCGACGATTGTGAGGGAGACATTATTGCCGCGATGCGCGCGATCGTCGGCCCCGATGTCCCCATCGGCCTGTTGCTCGACCTTCATTGCAACATCACGCCAACGATGCTCGACAATGCAACGATCGTGAAGGCGTGCAAGGAATATCCCCACACTGACTTCGACGCGCGGGCGCGCGAACTATACGCGTTATGTGCGGCGATCCGCCGTGGCAGCATTACGCCCGCCCTTGGCTTTTGCCGCGTGCCGATGCTCGGTCTGTTTCAAACAGCCCAGGACCCGATGCGATCGTTCATCGATGCCATTTTGTTGCGGGAAGAAACGCCCGACCTATGCTCTATCACGCTGGCCCACGGCTTCCCCTGGTCCGATTTCGCCCATGCGGGGGCCAGTGTCATCGTCTATGCCGACAAGGACGCAGCGCTGGCCCAGCGCAGCGCCGAGGCGATTGCCGAGCAATTTTTTACCCTGCGCGAAAGCGGGCAGGCCCGGCTAAGCAGTGTCGATGAAGCCATCGATCAGGCGCTCGCCTGCGACGACGGGACGGTGGTTATTGCCGATATTGCCGACAATCCTGGTGGTGGGGCACCATCCGATTCAACCTTCGTCCTCGGTGAATTATTGCGGCGAGGTGTGGAGAATGTCGCTCTCGCCTACATCTGGGATCCAGCCGCGGTCGATCTGGCCTTTATCGCGGGCGAAGGCGCGCGATTGCCGATGCGCGTAGGCGGCAAGGTCAGCCGTTGGTCGGGCTCGCCGGTCGATGTGGAAGTGGAAGTGTTGTGCTTGCGCACCGATGCTACGCAGCAACATATTGCGACTGGCCCGACGCCGTTAGGCCGTACGGCGCTGGTCCGCGCCAATGGCATTGACATCATCCTCAATGACCTGCGGCAGCAGCCTTTCTCCCCCCAAGGCTTTGTAGAGGCGGGGGTCGATCCGTGGACCAAGAAAATCGTTGTCGTCAAATCAACCCACCATTTCTATGCCGCATTTCACCAACGCGCGGCACAGATCATCTATTGCGACACGCCCGGCGCACTCAATGCTGACGTCAAACACCGACCCTATCAGCATATTCGCCGGCCAATCTGGCCGATCGACCCAATCGAGCGGCTAACCCCGCCGGGGAAGGCGACCTGACGATGGTCAAATCCATCGCCATCCTCTCGCTCATCCTGTTGCTGCTCTTCAGCGGTATGGGCATGGCATATGCGCTGGGATCATCGGCCCTTGTAGCCTTTCTTATTACCGACAGCCTGCGCTTTTTGGCCGCAGCGCCGCAGCGGATATTCTTTCAGCTCGACGTTTTCGCAATCATGGCCATGCCGCTGTTCATTCTGGCGGGCGAATTGATGAACCGCGCAGGCGTTACCCGGGCGCTGATCGACTTTTCGATGTTGCTGTTGGGCAAGTTGCGGGGCGGTCTGGGTCATGTCAACATTATGACGTCGGTGTTTTTTGCGGGGATCAGCGGGTCTGCGGCAGCCGATATCGCCGCTTTGACCAATACATTTGTGCCACAGATGGAACGGCATGGTTATGACCGATATTATGCAGGCGCGCTCACCGCCGCGGCATCGGTCATTGCGCCAATCATTCCCCCATCGATCATCCTTATCATGTATGGGGCGATCACCTCGACCGATGTGGCAGCGTTGTTCGTGGCAGGGATTATCCCCGGTCTGCTGCTGGCTCTATCGCTCTTCATCACCAATGCCGTCATCGCACGTCGGGAAGGGCACCCGGGTGGTGCTGACGCCGTCCTGCCACCGATCTGGCCGACGCTCCGCCGCGCTTTGCCCGCGCTTAGCCTACCGGCGATTATCCTTGGTGGTATCGTCTTTGGCTTGACCACACCCATTGAAGCCGGTGCGCTCGCCTGTTGTGCGGCACTGGCACTGGGGTTTTGGTATCGTGACCTCAACTGGGCAGATGTCGGGGAGAGTCTTGAACGCACCGCGCAACTGACCGGTTCCATTTTCATGATCGTCGCGGGAACATCGCTGCTCAGCTACCTCCTTGTGCTGCATCAGGTGCCAGAGGCGTTGGTGCACATGGTTACCGCGCTTAACCTTCATGGTGTTTGGTTCGTGCTTATGATCATGATATTATTCATTATATTGGGCATGACCTTTGATTTCATGCTGGGGCTGCTGGTGGTTGTGCCCCTGCTCGCGCCGATTGCTGTCGCGCAGGGGACGCACCCGGTGGCCTTGGGGGTGCTGATCTGCATCAATATCGCCATTGGACTTATCACACCGCCGATGGGCGAAGGCTTGTTGATGGTGTCGACGATCACAGGTCAGCGATATTGGGCACTATGTATGCGCGGCCTGCCCTTTGTGCTGGCAGAGGTGGCGGTATTATTGCTGCTGACCTTCGTTCCTGAAATCATCCTGTTCCTGCCCAGAATGATGGGGATGTTATGAATCGGCGCGAAGCAATCAGCATCATCGGCGGTGGGCTGTTGCTCGCCGGTTGCGGTACATCTGCGCTCAACCGGGCCACCAAAGTCGGCATGTCGACGCCCGCCGATGTCGTCAACAATGGCGTCTATGCTTGGATAGAAGCATGTGTCGAGATATTGCGCGGCGCGGGTTGGGAAACCCGTATCTACCCCAATAGCGCGGTCGGTGGCGAACGGGACCGCATCTATCAATCGCAATTGGGACTGCTGGAGATCAACGAAACCGGCGGGGATGAAATTGGCCGATGGTCGCCGATGGCGCACGCTAGCGGCCGCCCATTTTTGATCGATTCCTATGATCATATGAGCCGGATATTATCCGATACGCCCTTCCTCAGCCGAATTTCACATGAACTGGCACCCTATGGGCTGCAATTGGTCGATATGGCCTATACCGGGTCGATGGTTGGCTTGTTCACCCGCGGCACACCGGTTCGTCGGCTCGCGGACTTGCGCAAGCTGCGCTTGCGGGTGCTGAGCGCTGCTGATTTTCATTTGCTCAATGCGTGGCGCGTCAATGGCGTGCAGGTGGCGTGGGAGGAGGTGGCACAAGCGCTGCAATCGGGCATGGTTGACGCCTATTTGAACCCCCCCAATGTTGCGCCGATGTTTGGCCATGGCACGGTGCTCGACTATTTCACCGATCTGCGCATGGGCCCTGCGGCGCGGTTAATCGTCGTTTCCACCAAATGGTTGAACGGCCTGGACGCGCTGGAACGCGCAACGCTGGAACGCAGCTTTGCCGCCGGACGGGCGGCCAATCGCCGTTGGATTAGCGCATCGCAGGCGCGGGATCGCCAAAAACTCGCCGAGGTGGGAATAGAATGGATTGATCTGACGGTGGAGGAACGTGCCGAATGGCTGGCGGCCTGTGCCGCCATTCCCCCCGACGCATGGGATCGGCCAGACGCGACGGCGCAATATAACCGCTGGATCGAAGAAACCCGGGGGACATCATGATTGCGCGGTTTGCCCGAATATTGGATCGCCTGTCCCTCGCCCTCTCGCATGCCGCGCTGGTGTTGGCATGCGCTGGCGTCGCGCTGTTGGTGGTAACGATGATGGTGCAGGTGGTGGCGCGCTATATGCTGTCATCCCCACTGGCATGGACCGAAGAACTGGCCCGTTATGCGATGGTTTGGGCTGGTTTGCTGGGCGCCACGGCTGCATATCAGCGGCGTGCTGACCCCGTATTATTGTCGCGTGGAAGCTTGCCCGCAATGTTGCGCCGCCCGGCGCAATGGCTCGAACTCGTCGCCGTCATTGCCTTTGCGCTCAGCGTGCTCGTCTACACGCCCCAATTGATTGTAACCGCCGCGACAAGAACCAGCGAAACCATGCAGGTCCCCATGGCATGGGTCATGGCCATTGTCCCGATATGCTTTGGGCTGTTGCTGCTACATGCGCTGGCCCGCGCGGCTATGCTGGCGACCGGGCAATATGTGGACGCTCCTGCCGACGTTGAAGCGGGGACGGTCTGATGCGCAGCGGGTTCGCGCTATTGCTGTTTCTGGCAGGCGTTTCGGTGCTGATGCTGCTGGGGCTGCACAGTCTGGAGCGGGCACCGCAATATCGTTCCGCGCAGTTTGATAGCGCGCGCGCGTGGCAAGATTTGCGGCGCCTCAACCCTGAACAACAAGCCCATCCGGTCGGGTCGGCGCATAATCGGCTGATTGCCCAGCGCATCATCACCGCGATGCGCGCGATTGGCTATGCGCCCACCATTCAGCGCCAGTTGCAGTGTAGCGAACTTGGCCATGGCTGCTCGTTGGTGGAAAATATCGTGGCGGTACGCGAAGGGCGCAACCGCGACGCCATTTTGGTCACCGCCCATTATGACAGCGTCGCCGCTGGCCCCGGCGCAGGTGATGATATGTCGGGCGTTGCGATATTGATTGAAACGGCGCGTCGCATGGCGCGCCAACCCAATCACAACGCTATCATCTTTCTGTTTACCGACGCCGAAGAAGCGGGCTTGCGCGGGGCAATGGCATTTGCCGCGCACCATCCGGCGATGGCGAGGGTGCGGCTGGTTATCAATGCCGAAGCGCGCGGCGTCAGTGGGCCGAGCACGATGTTTGAAACCAGCTCGGACAATCGCGCGTTAATTGCAGTGCTAGCGCGTACGCTGACCCGCCCGGTCGCTAACTCGCTGCTGTATGATGTGTATCGGCACATGCCCAACAACACCGATGTCACCATCTACAAGCGCGCGGATATATTGGCATATAATTTCGCTTTCTCGCGCGGGGCGGCACTGTACCATTCGGCACGCGACGATGATCGCCATCTGTCGCGCGACAGCATGGCCCAACAGGGGGATAATATTGCCCGCCTGCTCCAAGCGGTGGCGGATGTCCCGCTCGCATCGTTGCGCAGCAGCGGCGATGCCAGCTATTTCGATATTTTCGGCTATGTGCTTGTTTATTGGCCCACTATCGCCAATCTGGGCATTGCGCTGGTGATTACGCTTTCTATCCTCTGGCTGGGATATGGGGCAGGGCATTTGCGCCCGCGCGCCACGGCGAAAATCTGGCTGGTGGCGCTGGGTGGTTTGGCCATGCTTATCTTGCTGGGCTGGCTGCTGTCGCTGCCGCTTGGCACATGGCCAGGGGTCCACCCGCTCGATCATCCGCAGCCATGGGCGGGGCGCATAGCATTACTGACGGCGGGGCTGGCTTGCTGTCTGCTAACCGGCTGGTTTGCCCAGCGACGCACAACATGGCAGGCGGTGATGTGGGCTGTCAGCCTATTGCAAGTGTTGTTGGCCATGTTGCTGGCGGTTGTTCTTCCGGGTGCCGCCTTTGTCTTTTTGGTGCCTAGCCTGTGTTTTACGCTCTGTGCGTTGGTCGAAAGGCTGTGCCGCCGCGAACCCCTGCTCGCGCCATATCTTGCCTTTGTGCCAATCGCCTATTTTGCGCTTTACCTATTTCTCGCATCCGATGCCGTGCTCGGCTTTCAATTGGCATGGGCAAAGCTGCCAATCCTGTTCCTGATGCTGCTGCCCGCAATGCCAATCGCGGCGCGTCACTTGCGGGAATGGCGCGCCGCATGGCCGCCGCTGACCTTGCTGGGTCTGGTTGGCCTGATCGCCACGGCTGTCGGCGCGGCAACGCCGCCCTATGACCCCGACCATCCGCGCTCGGTCAATATCGACTATGTACAATCGATCATCGACGGCAGCCGCCGCCGCAGCCAATGGCGGATCGACAGCTTTGGTCCGGCAGATGCGGTCTTTGCGGAACGTGCTGGCTTTGCGGTCGCGTCGCAACAATATCGCCGCTGGGGCGCCTATGCAGCACAAGCGCAATTCGCCCGCGCGCCCGACCTGCGGCTGGCTGGGCCAAATTGGCGCGTCATCGCGGAGCGCCGCGAAGCCGATGGCAGTCGCGTCATCGAAGGTGAAATTGCGGCGGGGCGCGGCGGTTTCATCTTTGGCATGGCCTTTGCGCCGCACAGTTCGGCCCAAAGTCTTGAGGTTGCCGGTACGCGCATCATCGATGCCAAGGCTTTTGCATCGGCGCGCGGCGTTGCCGCAACGATGAGCGGCATGGGCGATATGCCGTTGCGATTCCTGTTGCGAACAAAGTCCGCCGACCCCCTGCCCGTAACCTTGTTTGAATTATCGGCGGTGCCGGCAAATGCCCAATGGCAGGCAATCCGCGCCATGCGTCCTGCCAATGCTGCCCCTATCCATTTTGGCGATCATGCCGAAACCCAAATTCACGTCCGGCTATAGAGGAAGACGATGCATAATCTCGCCCTGCCCTATGCGATGCCCAGCGGGCTGGTGTCGCGGTCGATCAGCTTTGAAAATCCGACCGGCGCGGTCGGCGCGGGCGGGATGGAGGCAAGCCCGCTGGGTCAGGGGCGCAAAGGGTCAGCAGTGCGCCACGTTCAGGACGGCGAAACACTCGTGCTTGCCGACATCAAGGGCAACGGTACGATCCGCCATATCTGGTTGACGACGCACAATAAGCCGCATCTGCTGCGCGGGGCGTTGATACGGATATTTTGGGACGGGCAGCCGCACCCCAGTATCGAATTGCCATTGGGGGACTTTTTCGGCTTTGCCCTTGGCATGTGCAGCGCCTTTCAAACGGCGCTCCATTCGGTCAGTTCAACCAAGGGGATGAATTTCTGGGTGCCCATGCCCTTTGTCCGGGGGGCGCGGGTGGAATTCGTCAATCAGGCAGGGGCGCGCCTGCCGCTATTCTATCAGATTGATTACACGCTGGGCGATGCACATCCAGAGGATGTGGGTCGCTTGCACGGTTGGTTCAACCGGCAGAATCCGACCAGCATTGGCCAGGATTTTGAGATTCTGCCCGAACGTCATGCCCGTCTGCGTTATCTGGGTACGACGCTGGGTATTCGCCCGCATGACCCGCTGTGGTGGGGTGAGGGGGAGGTTAAAATATATATCGACGATGATGCGCAATTCGCCACCATCGTCGGTACCGGCACCGAAGATTATGTCGGCCATGCCTTTGGCATTCAGGACGAGGCATTTTTATATAATGGCTGCAACTTCCGGGAAAAGGATGACGTAACCGATACGGGTGCAGTCTCCATCTATCGCTGGCACATTAACGATCCAATATTCTGCGAACGGCGGATGCGCGTGACCGTCCAACAGATCGGCCATCGGCCTACCTATCGGGCACGCAGTATCGACGATTATAAGGCCGAACTATACGAACGGACCGACGACTGGTCGTCCGCCGCACTGTGGTATGAAGCAGTGCCATCGGCCCCATTGCCCCCACTCGCTTCCGCCGAACAACGCCTCGCCGGAATTGACATCCCCGCTGGATAAATTTGGGAGCCCTGCCATGTCCGACATCGTCCATATTTTTTGCCCCGGCGACTATCGCCCGACGCCCAACCAACTCGCCGCGCCGCAAGTCGAAGCCGCCACAAGGCAGATGGAAGCGGCCATCGCGCATCTCGGCCGCAAATCCCGGCGGGTGGTGGGGATGACTACCCGCCCGCATGAAGCGATTGAGCGATTGGGCAACATCGATGACCCGTTGATTGGCATCTATGCACATTGGGTTTATGGCCCGCACACCGTTGACGGGGTGGTGGGCAAGGATAGCCCCTTGCTGCTCGCCAGTAATTTTTCAGGCACATGGCCAGGTCTTGTCGGGCTGCTCAATACCGCGGCCTGTCTCGAGATGGTTGATCGCAAGGCGAGCCGCATCTGGTCGGCGGCCAGTGATTGGCGCACCGACGATGCGTTCATGGCACGACTCGAAAATTGGCTGGATCAGGGTGCAATCGCCTATGACCGGACGGCGCTGCGTTCGCCGCCTGCCATATCGGCTGCTGCCCAGGCGATCGCTGATCGGGTGTTGGCGGACATGCGCGCGCGCCGGCCCTTGGCATTGATGCTGGGTGATACATCGATGGGGATGACCAATGGCTATTTTGGACCACGCCTCCTCGCAAAGGTCGGCTTTGCCGAACATAAGGTGGATCAGGCTTGGATCATCGAACGCGGTAAGGGGGTCGGCGCGCAAAGGATAGAGGATGCGTATCGCTTTGTCGTGGATCGGGGGGTGCAGTTTCACCATGGTGTGACCGGCGCCGAAGATTTTGACGCCAACGCGACCCGCGAACAATTGCGTGACTATCTGGCGGTGCTCGACCTTGTCGAAGAATTTCGTGCCGACTGCATCGGCTGGCAATATCAGTTGGGGCTCATCACATCCCGCCCGCCATCCGATTTTGCTGAAGGATTGTTCAATTCGGTTTGCCGCCCCGAATCCAATGGCGACACTATCGCCGATGCAACAGAGGCTGATCAGGGCAATTTGCTGCCGATGGAAATGATGAAGCGCATCCTGAAAGCGCGCGGGCTGCATCAGGCGGTGTTCTTCCACGACATACGCTGGGGGGATGAGGTTGATGGCCGCTTCATCTGGTTGCTGCTCAACTCGGGATCGAGCGGGGCCTATGCCTTCAACCATGACCCTGAAACCTTGCGCGGCGTACATAGTTATCGCCAGCCGTCGGCCTATTTCCCGGTTGCCGGGGGCACCTTTGCCGGCGAAAGCCTGCCAGGCGCGATCAGTTGGGCCCGCGCCTATGTGCTCGACGGCCAATTATGGATGGATATCGGGCGGGGTGCCGTCGTCCAACTGCCGGCCGAAACGCGCGACCGCTGGTGGCAGGATACCACCCGCGAATGGCCGTTCATGGCTGCCGACCTCGGCATGAGCCGCGACACGTTGATGGCCCATTATCTTAGTAATCATGTGGCGGTCGCCTATGGGGATATTGTCGCGGAAATGGCCGCGCTCAGCACTGCACTCGGCTATCGTGTGCGTTTTGTTGCGGATGCCGACGGATGACCGCTGCGCCTTTGGTCATCGGGGTCGATGGCGGCACCGAAAGCCTGCGCGTCGCGCTGTTCGACCTCAATGGGCGCGAGCAGGCGGTCGCCACCGCGGCTTATCCCACCCATTTTCCAGCCCCCGGGCAGGCGGAACAACAGCCCGAAGATTGGTGGCGCGCGCTATGCACGGCATTGCCCGAAGCAATGGCCAAAGCAGGGGCAAAGGCGCGCGATATTGCGGCAATTGCGCTGGATACCACCTGCTGCACCGTTTGCTTTCTCGATGATAAGGGTCGCCCGCTGCGCAGCGCCTTGCTGTGGATGGATGTCCGGGCCAGCGCGGAAGCCGCGGCGCTATTGGCGACCGGCGATAGTGCGCTAAAAATCAACAATGGCGGAAATGGACCGGTTTCGGCGGAATGGATGATCCCGAAAGCCAGCTGGGTCAAACAGCATCAGCCCGACATTTATGACCGGGCCGCGACTATCTTTGAATATCAGGATTATCTCAATTTCCGTCTGACCGGTGTCGTTGCTGCCAGCAGCAATAACAGCGGGGTGCGCTGGCATTTCCAGCATGATGGCGCAGGCGCGCCCCGGTCGATGCTGGCCGCCCTCCATATGGAATCGCTCGCCGACAAATGGCCCCAAAAAATGGTTGCGCCCGGTGACATAGTCGGCGGCCTGACTGCGCAGGCGGCCGCCCTGTTGGGCCTGCATGCCGACACACCCGTGGTCCAAGGGGGTGCTGACGCCTTCATCGCGATGGCCGGGCTTGGCGTGGTGCGCCCGGGACAGTTGGCGCTGGTGACCGGTTCGTCGCACCTCCAACTGGCGCTTACCGACCAAGCTGTGCATGGGGCCGGGATTTGGGGCAGCTACGCCAATGTCTTGCGGCCCGGGCTATCGGTGGTCGAAGGCGGCCAGACATCGACAGGTTCTGTCGTCAACTGGTTTCGCCGTCATCTGGCCGGCGGGGCGGATTATCGCACGTTGGACGGTGAAGCAGCCAGTATCGCGCCGGGTTGTGATGGCCTTCTGGCGCAGGATCATTTTCAAGGTAACCGCACCCCCTATACCGATGCCCTCTCGCGTGGTGCCTTCGTTGGCCTGTCCCTCAACCATGAACGCGGTCATATGTTCCGCGCGCTGCTCGAATCGGTTGCCTTTGGCTCGCGCCTCGTTCTGGAAACCATGGGCATGCGGCAGGTAGCGGTCGATGATATCATGCTGTGTGGCGGGGTGGCACGATCCGCATTGTGGACACAAATCCACGCCGACATTCTAGGAAATGCCATTTGCATCTCGCCTGCAGCATCGGCACCGGCACTGGGGAGCGCGATGTTTGCGGCGATCGGGGCAGGGCATTTCGCTGATCTGGATGAAGCGGCGGCCGCCATGGTCGCCACGCCGCATATTGTCGAGCCGGACATGGCGGCGGTGCGCGCCTATGCCGAACCCTATGCCCGATACCGCGAGCTTTATGGGGCGCTGAAGGGCGTCAAGGCAGCATGAGTAGGCTGTGATGGCCTTGTCAGCGGCGATGCAGGCGGTTTTGGCTGCCGCTGCCCAGTCGGCGCGCGAACGATCCACGCCGCCTGCATCCGATGATCTTGCCGGCTGGCAGGCGCAGCAATGGACGGTGGAAGGGCGGGCGCTGCCCGCCTGTGCACGGGCAGTGGCGGACAGCGGTGTACGCCTTGATACCTGCCGCTTTGCCGATATGCCGGCGCTGCGCATCACCCCGCCCAATGCGGGCAGCCGATCACCCGCCATATATATCCATGGGGGTGGCTATGTCAGTTTTTCGGCGCATTCCAGCCTGTTCGCTAGTGCGCCGCTCGCCTGTGCATTGGCACGGCCCTTATGGTCGCTGGACTATCCGCTCGCACCCCACGCACGCTTTGATCAGACGGTTCCCGCAACCGCTGCCGCGCTGGCGGCGATCCTTGATGCAGAAGGGCCAACCGCAATTATTGGGGATTCGGCAGGCGGCGGGCTGGCGCTTGCCGCAGTCCAGCAACTCGACGCGCAGCGCATGGCGGCAATTTGCGCCATGGTGTTCCTTTCCCCTTGGGTCGAACTGTCGAATGCGGCGGATAGCCATGCCCAACTGCAGGCACGTGACCCGATTCTGAGCTATGACCCCGGCCTACGCGCCGCCGCTGCCGCCTATACGGCTGGCGATATCGGCCATGTCATGGCGTCACCTTTGCGGGGTGATTTTGTGCGCAGCTATCCCCCATGCCTCATCATCGGCGGGTCGGAGGAGATTTTGCTGACCGACATGGAACGCCTTGCCGCCGCCTTGGGGCCAACCGCGCGTCTGGACATCCATGACGGCCTATTCCATTCCTTTCCAGTTATTGCGCCACATGCACCCGAAAGCAGGGCCGCTCAGCGCGGTATCTGCGATTTCCTCGATCTTCATTACGGTTGCTTTAGCTGCGGTGCATAAGAGCTGCCCCACCGTCCCCATCAGCTGCGGGATGGGTTCGGTACTTTTGATCGTGCGGATATGGCCGAGCAGGGAAATGGAGCGGGTGAAGGGGATTCGCAGCCGCGAAGCGGCGTAGAAGGCCGGAGCCTAGTGGAGGCCAATCGAACCCCGTCGTGCGCCAATTGGCCATAAGTTGGGGGATTGGAGCGGGTGAAGGGGATTCGTAGCCGCGAAGCGGCGCAGAAGGCCGGAGCGTAGTGGAGGCCAATCGAACC
>JADZEQ010000011.1 GCA_020850455.1 Sphingomonadaceae bacterium
CAATTGGCCATAAGTTGGGGGATTGGAGCGGGTGATGGGGATTCGTAGCCGCGAAGCGGCGCAGAAGGCCGGAGCGTAGTGGAGGCCAATCGAACCCCGTCGTGCGCCAATTGGCCATAAGTTGGGGGATTGGAGCGGGTGAAGGGAATCGAACCCTCGTATTCAGCTTGGGAAGCTGCTGCTCTACCATTGAGCTACACCCGCAGCGCGATTTGCCGCGAAATCGGTGGCGCGCTTACAACAGCCGCGCCATTTTCCGCAAGCGCTTATTGCTGCGGCGTCCGCCCCGCTTGCGCTTTTGGTCGTGCATCATATGGATGCGCGGATGGACAGCGCCGCATCCTCCCCCGCCGCCACCCCAACCAACCCGTGGCAAATCTGGATTGATCGCGGCGGTACCTTTACCGATGTGGTGGGCCGCGCCCCCGATGGGCGGCTGGTCACCGCCAAATTGCTCTCCGCCGACCCGCATCGGCCGGAGGATGCGGCGGTCGCGGCAATCCGCCAATTGACGGGCACCCCCGACGGGCCGCTGCCTGATGTCCATATCCGTATGGGGACGACGGTGGCGACCAACGCGCTGCTCGAGGGGGCGGGGGAGCCAGCGCTGCTCGCCGTCACGCGCGGCTTTGCCGACGCGCTGACCATTGGGTATCAGGACCGGCCCGACATCTTCGCCCGCGCCATCCATCTGCCGCGTCCACCGCATGCCCAAATAGTCGAAATCGACGAACGCATCCGCGCGGATGGCCATATAGAGCGCCCGTTGGATGCGGCATCGGCGCGCGCCGCCTTGCAAGCGGCCTATGACGGGGGGCTGCGCTCGATTGCCATTTTGCTGATGCACGGGTTTCGCCATAGCGCGCATGAGGCGACACTGGCCGATCTGGCCGCAGAAATCGGCTTTACCCAGATTTCGGTGAGCCACCGGCTTGCCCCATTGATCCGTTTGGTGGCGCGCGGCGATACGACCTTGGTCGATGCCTATTTGTCGCCGGTGCTGCGCCGGTACATTGACAATTTCATTGCCGATTTGGGCGACAGCGCCGATGGCGGCGACTGGGGTGAAAAATTGCTCTTCATGCAATCGAGCGGCGGGCTGGCAGCGGCGGATAATTTCCACGGCAAGGATGCCATTTTGTCCGGCCCGGCGGGTGGCATCGTCGGCATGGTCGAAACCGCCGCTGCTTTAGGGGTCGACCGGGTGATTGGTTTTGACATGGGCGGCACCTCCACCGATGTTAGCCATTATGCCGGCCGTTATGAGCGCGACAATGACAGCAAGGTTGCGGGCGTCCGGGTAACGGTGCCGATGCTGCGCATCCACACGGTGGCAGCGGGCGGCGGCTCGATCTGCCGTTATGCCGACGGGCGTTTGCTGGTCGGGCCGCAATCGGCGGGCGCGGTGCCGGGGCCAGCCTGTTACCGGCGCGGTGGTCCGCTGACGGTGACCGATTGCAATTTGCTGCTCGGCAAAATCCGCGCCGAATATTTCCCGGCATTGTTCGGCGAGAAGGGCGACCAGCCGCTCGATATCGATGTCGTGCGGCAGAAATTTGCGGCGCTGGCGGCAGAGGTTGCGGCGGCAGAGGGACGGGCGATTGCGCCCGAGGAACTGGCGCAAGGTTTTCTTGCCATCGCGATTGCCAATATGGCCAATGCGATCAAGAAAATATCGGTCGCGCGCGGCCATGACGTCAGCGGCTATGCCCTGTCCTGCTTTGGCGGGGCGGGGGGGCAACATGCCTGTCTGGTCGCCGACGCCTTGGGGATGCGCGATGTCCTTATCCACCCGCTTGCCGGGGTCTTGTCCGCCTATGGCATGGGGCTCGCCGCACGCGCATCGGTGCGCGAAAAGACGCTGGGATTGCCGCTCGACGATGGCGCGGCGGTGCCGCTCGATGCGGCCGTGCAAGCACTGGTCGCCGATGCGGCGACAGCGCTTGGCACCCAGCCGAGCCGTACGGATGTCAGCGTCTTTGTCCGCCGCGCGGGCAGTGAGCGCGCGATTGAACTCGAACGTGACACACCCCCGGCCATGCGCGCCGCCTTTGCCGCCGCGCACCAGCAAATCTTTGGCTATGCCGCCGATGGCGCATTGGTCATCGACCGGCTGCGCGCGGAGGCGCTGGTGGAAACGGCGCACGATGCTGCGCAATTGCCGCTGCCCGATGTAGCGGGGCCAAATTTGGCAATGGCGCCCGTCTATTTGCGCGGGGGCTGGTGCGACGTGCCGGTGCACGACCGCGCACAATGTCCGGCGGGTTGGCAGATTGCCGGCCCGGCCATCATCATCGATGCGCTGTCGACGACGATGGTGGAGCCTGATTGGCAGGCGCGCGTCGAAAGCGACGGGACATTGCGCCTTAGCCGCAATGCAGCGGAACAGCGCACGGCGGCTGGGGCAGAGGATGTGCGCGCCGACCCGGTGCGGTTAGAGATTTTCAACGGCCTGTTCATGGCCATTGCCGAGGAAATGGGCAGCGCGCTCGCCCATTCGGCAACCTCGGTCAATATCCGCGAACGGCTCGATTTTTCCTGCGCCATTTTTGATGCGACGGGCCGCCTTGTCGCCAATGCGCCGCATATGCCGGTCCATCTGGGGTCGATGGGCGAAAGCGTCGCCAGCATTTTGCGGCGGCGCGGGGGTGATGCGACGGGCGCGCCGCGCGACGGGCGCGGTATTTTGCCGGGCGATGCCTATGTGCTGAACGCGCCTTATGAGGGGGGCACGCACCTCCCCGATATTACCGTCGTCATGCCGGTCTTTGTGGGGGATGGGGACGGCGCGCCTCAATATTTTGTCGCAGCGCGCGGCCACCATGCCGATGTTGGCGGGATTTCGCCCGGCTCCATGCCGCCCGACAGCCGCAATGTCGGCGAAGAAGGGGTGTTGCTCGACAATGTGCTGCTGGTCGATCAGGGACGTTTTTGCGAGGCGGAATTGCGCGCAATTTTGGGGGGCGGGGCCTATCCATCGCGCAATGTTGACCAGAATATCGCTGACTTGTCGGCGCAACTGGCGGCCTGTGCACGCGGCGCGAGCGGCCTGTTACAGGCGGTCAGCCAATATGGGCGGGCAACGGTCAGCGCCTATATGGGGCATGTGCAAGCCAATGCCGCAGCGGCGGTGCGCCGCTTGCTTGCCGGGCTTGTCGATGGCGAATTCACGCTCGACATGGACAATGGGGCGACGATCAAGGTTGCGGTCCGCATCGACAAGGTGGGCGATGGCAAGGGGGCGAATGTCACCATCGATTTTGCCGGCACCTCCCCCACGCTTGACGGCAATTTCAACGCGCCTTTTTCGGTGGTGCGGGCGGCGGCCATGTATGTGCTGCGCACGATGATTGATGATGATGTGCCGATGAATGAAGGTTGTTTGGAACCAGTCACCATCTTGGTGCCCGATGGGTCGATGCTGCGCCCGACCTATCCCGCAGCCGTCGTCGCGGGCAATGTCGAAACCAGCCAAGCGGTGACCGATGCGCTCTTCGGCGCCTTTGGCGCGATGGCGGCATCGCAGGGGACGATGAATAATTTCACCTTTGGCAATGCCGCGCACCAATATTATGAAACCATCGCCGGCGGCGCGGGGGCGGGGCCGGGCTTTGCTGGGGCCGACGCGGTGCAGACGCATATGACCAACAGCCGCCTGACCGACCCCGAAGTGCTGGAAAGCCGCTTTCCTGTCCTGCTCGAAGAATTCGCCATCCGGCCCGCCTCGGGCGGTGCGGGGCAGTGGCAGGGGGGTAATGGCGCGCGGCGGCGCATCCGTTTCTTGGAAAAAATGCAGGCGGGGATTTTGTCCAACCGGCGCAAAATTGCCCCCTTTGGGTTGGATGGTGGCATGGATGGCGCGGTCGGTGTCAACCGCGTCGAACGCGCAAATGGGGTGGTAGAGCGGTTGGACGCGATTGCCAGTGTCACGCTTGATGCCGGGGATGTCTTTGTCATCGAAACGCCGGGTGGCGGCGGTTATGGAAAACCGCCCGAATAATTGGGCAGAGGGGGGATTGGCCAATGTGGGTTTTATTGGGGATCGGCGTCATCCTGCTGGGGTTTGCATTTCGCTTTCACCCCCTTCTGGTGGTGGCGGCATCGGCGCTGGTCACCGGACTTGCGGCGGGGCTGGATTTGACCGCCATTTTGGCCGCCTTTGGCCGGGCGTTTAACGATACGCGCTATGTCAGCGTGGTTTGGATTGTCCTGCCGGTCATCGGCTTGTTGGAACATCATGGGTTGCAGGAACGCGCGCGCAGCCTGATTGGTGCGATGAAGGGGGCGACGACCGGGCGTTTGTTGATTGCCTACCTCCTCCTGCGGCAGATTACCGCCGCCTTGGGCCTGACCTCTGTCGCCGGACATGCGCAGACGGTGCGCCCGCTGGTCGCGCCGATGGCCGAAGCGGCGGCAGAGGCAGAACGGCCGATTGACGATGCGACCCGCCAGCGCATCCGCGCGATGACCGCGGCGAGCGATAATGTCGGCCTCTTCTTTGGGGAGGATATTTTTATCGCCATCGGCTCCATCCTGCTGATGAAGGGTTTGCTCGAACAAAATGGCATCCGGCTCGACCCCTTTGACCTGTCGGTCTGGGCGATACCGACCGCCTTTGCCGCCTTTGCCATCCATGCATTTCGCCTGTGGCGCTTTGACCGTTCGCTGCGCGCGCGGGGGGTGCGGCGATGATCAGCCTCACCCATGTCTATTGGCTCGCGGGTGGTTGTTTTGCCATTTATGCGCTGCTGACCATCGCCGACAAGGGACAGAAACGCCGCTGGTCGAGCGCGGCCTTTTGGGGGCTGCTCGCGCTATCGATGCTGGCGGGCGATTATCTGGGCGATGTCGGTAATGGCCTGCTCGTCGTCGCGCTGGTCGCGATTGCCGGGCTGGGCGGCCTGACGCGCGGTAGCCATGCGGCGGGTGAAGCGGCGGCAGAGGGCGAATTTCGCCGCGCCGGGGCGGGGCGCTATGGCAATAAGCTCTTCCTCCTCGCGCTGGTCATCCCGGCTTGTGCGCTGATTGGCACCTTTTTGTTCAAGCGCATCCCCCATTTGGTCGACCCGGGGCAGGTGACGCTGATCGCGCTGGCCAGCGGGGTCATCCTCGCGCTTGCCATCGGCTATGCATGGCTGCGCCCCAGCGCGATTGCGCCCTTGCAACAGGGGCGGCGGTTGATGGATGCGGTCGGCTGGGCGGCGGTGCTGCCGCAAATGCTCGCCAGCCTAGGCGCGGTGTTCGCGCTCGCCGGGGTCGGCAATGCGGTGGGCAGCCTGCTTTCGATGGTCATCCCCGACGGCAGCTTGGTCGGCGCGGTCATCGCTTATGGGCTGGGCATGGCGCTTTTTACCATGGCGATGGGCAATGCCTTTGCCGCCTTTCCGGTGATGTTGAGCGCGGTCGCGCTCCCCATCCTCATCCACCAGCACCACGGTAATCCAGCTATTGTCGCGGCGATTGGCATGCTCGCGGGCTTTTGCGGCACGTTGATGACCCCGATGGCGGCCAATTTCAACATTGTGCCCGCCGCATTGCTCGAACTCGACAATCGCAACGGCGTCGTGCGCGCGCAAATTGGCACCGCGCTGCCGCTGCTCGCGGTCAATATCGCGCTCATTTATTGGCTGGCCTTCCCATGATGCTCGATGAAAAAATCGCCCGCCGCTTCATGGCGCTGACCCTCAGCCATGTTGAACGGCCCTATCCCTTTAAGATGGATTTTGTTTGGGAAGGTGATGCGGACGCCCGCCCGCCGATCAGCTATCACCCGATTTTCCACGGCAGCTTTGATTGGCACAGCTGTGTCCATGGCTGGTGGCAATTGCTGCGTCTGGCGCGCCACTTTCCCGATACGGCAGAGGCGCAGCTGGTGCGCGAGCGTGCCAATGCCGCCTTTGTGCCGGAAAAAGTCGCCGGTGAAATCGCCTATTTTGCGCGCCCCTATGGCGGCGGGGCATCGCGCCCCTATGGCTGGGCATGGTTGCTCAAATTGCAGGGGGAGGGGGCGCGCGCCGATGCGCAATTTGGTACCGGTTGGGGCAAGGCGCTCGAACCCTTGGCGCGCGATCTCGCCGCCCGACTGGCCGCCTATTTCCAGAAAATGACCTATCCCATCCGTGTCGGCACCCATTTCAACAGCAGCTTTGCGATGCGCCACGCGCACCAATGGGCGCTGGAACATGACCCTGATTTCGCTGGCCAAATTGGGCAGCGTGCGCGCGACTGGTTCGGTGGGGATCGCGGCGCACAGGCGTGGGAGCCGGGGGGCGATGAATTTCTATCCTCCACCTTGGCAGAGGCTTTGTTGATGCGCCGCGTGCTGCCGCCGCAGGAATTTGCCACATGGTTTGACGCATTTTTGCCGCATGCCGCACAATGCCAGCCCGCAACGCTCTTTACTCCGGCGCATGTTTCCGACCGCAGCGATGGCAAGATTGCCCATTTGGACGGGCTCAACCTGTCGCGGGCGTGGTGCTGGCGCGGGGTGGCGAGCGGGCTTGCCGCTGACCACCCGCTGCAAGCGGTAGCCGCCGATGCCGCCGAACGCCATTTGGCTGCCGCGCTGCCGCATGTCGCGGGGGATTATATGGGCGAACATTGGTTGGCGAGCTTCGCCCTCCTCGCGCTCGACCCGGCGGAACATGGCTAGTTGACCCGGCCTATTCGCCCCCCAACCGCCGTTTGGGGTGGCGCCAAATGGGGATTTTCTTGGCCCATATTTTGCACGCTTCCCAATGGATGGCGGCGATGACCTTGATGCTTTGTAACGGAAAACGCAGCGCAGCGCTGAGCAGCGCGCCATTGGTGAGCGCGCGCCGCTGCCCGCTGAGCGCGGCATAGAGCATTGGTCCCTGCCCATCATGCGCGGTAATTTCAACGCGCAGCCGTTCATCGGGCGGCGCAACGACAAAATCATATTGCAAATCGTCGGGGAGGAAGGGCGATACATAAAATGCCTTGGCACTGCTGTGACGCAGCACCGCCGATCCGGTGACGGCATGCGCATAAAAGTGCCGCTCACCAAAGGTGTTGCGCACTTCATAGAGGATGGCGGCAAGCCGCCCCGCCGCATCGTGGCAATAAAAGAGGGAGAGCGGGTTAAAACCATAACCCATGACGCGCGGCATGGTGAGGAGGCGGATTTGCCCACCCGCCAAGCCCGCCACATCGACCCCGGCGGCGGCCAATTGCGCCAGCACCATCGCGCGCAGACCCTGCCCCGGCGCTGCCCCATGGTCGCGGTCATGGACGCCAAAAACCCCCCGGCGATTATGGCCAATCAGCCACAAACGCCGCGCGGTTGCCGCCATCTGGTCAATGTCGAGCAGCAGATAAAAGACTGCGTAACGCAGGCGGTGCGCGCGCGGCCGGTGGCGCTGGTGGTGGACATGGCCGATATATAGCGCATCGCCCGTCGGCATCAGGCGGCCACCCCCAGCCCCGGCGGTGCATCAATGCAAATCCGTCCCGACGGGTTGGCCACCTGCCACGGGCGCTCGACCCCGCCCAAATCCTCCGCCACCGCAAGCCCCGCCTGCAGCCCATCCTCATGAAAACCGGCACCAAAATAGGCGCCGCAAAACCATAGATTGCGCTGCCCCTGCAGCGCCCATAATTTCTGCTGCGCGGCGATGGCGCGCGCGTCAAAATAGGGGTGAGCATATGTCGTACGCGCGAAAATCGCGTCCTCCGCAACCTCCCGATGCGGGTTCAGCGTTACAAAATAATCACCATCGCCGCCAATATTCTGCAGCCGGTTCATCCAATAGGTGACCGCGAGCTTGCGCCCCTCCGCCGCTTCGCGGGTCATATAATTCCAGCTCGACCAGACACGGCGGCGGCGCGGCATCAGCGATGCGTCCCTATGCAGCACCGCGACATTGTCGATATAGGCAAAGGGGCTGAGTGTTTCGCGTTCCGCTACGCTCGGCTCCGCCAATAGCGCCAGCGCCTGATCGGCATGGGTGGCCACCACAATATGGTCAAAGCGTCGCCGCGCGCCGTCGGCAAATATGATCGCCGCGCCATCGCTATCCCCATCCACCGCGCCGATGCGCGCTTGGGTCACCACCGCGCCAATATCCTGCGCCAATCGCGCCACATATTGCTGGCTGCCGCCCGCCACGGTGCGCCATTGCGGGCGGCCAAAAAATTTGAGCAGCCCGTGATTTTCGCAAAAACGGATGAAGCTTGCGGCGGGATAGGCGCCTATTTGCGCCGCCGGGGTGGACCAGATCGCCGCTGCCATCGGGTAAAGATGGTCGTTGCGAAACCCCTCCCCAAAACCGGCGGCATCCAAATATTCATCGAGCGTGATGAGGCCTAGCGCCGCGATATTGCGTGGTGCCTGCCGGTAAAAACGCACCAGATCGCGCAGCATCTGCCAGAAACGCGGGCGCAGCATATTGCGCCGCTGCGCGAATAGTCCGGTAAGGCCTGACCCCGAATATTCAAACCGCCCATCGTCGAGCGAGACAGCAAACCCCATGTCGGATGCCGCCGTTGCCACCCCCAAATGGTCGAACATCGCGGTCAAATTGGGGTAAGTCAGTTGATTATAGACGATAAATCCGGTGTCGATGGGCTGTCCATTGGCAAATTGCGTATGGCTGTGCCCCCCGATGCGGCTGTCCGCTTCATAGAGGGTGACGCGGTGGCGCTGGCTGAGCAGCCATGCCGCCGAAAGACCTGAAATACCGCTGCCGATGACCGCAATGTCGCGCGGCCGGGCAGCGCACCCGCCGCCTTGCCCGACACCCGACAGAAACGTCACTTTGCCCATATCGTCGCCATCCTTCCCCTCAACATTGGACTAGCAACACATACGCGATCGATCCGTGGCTTGGATCACAAGCCGCGATATCCAAAAATGATATCAGTCGCGTATAGTTGAAAAAAGGGGGGATGATGTCGTTAAAAATCGCCGCAATCCGCTTTGCCGAACGCCATGATCTGCCCGACTGGCTGGTTCGGCGCGCGATTGCCCGCATGGTTGCCAAAACCGCGCGCAAACTTGCCGCGCAGCCCGCCAATACCGCTGGCTTTGCTGCCGAGATGGCGGCGCACGCAGTCGCCGAACATAGCGATGCGGCCAATCAGCAACATTATGCGCTGCCGCCCGAATTTTTCACCGCAACCTTGGGACCGGCGCGCAAATATAGCAGCTGCCTCTACCCACGGGGCGATGAAAGCCTGCCGGTGGCGGAGGATGCGGCGCTCCGCGCAACGATGGACCATGCAGCGCTCGGCGATGGGCAGCAAATATTGGAACTTGGTTGTGGCTGGGGTTCGCTGACCCTCGCCATGGCGGCGACTTTCCCTGCTGCGCATATTACCGCGGTTTCCAATTCAGCGCCGCAGCGCGCCTATATAGAGGCGGCGGCAGCGGCACGCGGCCTCCATAATGTAACGATCATCACCGCCGATATGAATGATTTCGCGACCCAAGCGCGATTCGACCGGGTGGTATCGGTGGAAATGTTTGAACATATGGCCAATTGGGCCCCATTGTTGCATCGCATCCACAGCTGGCTGAAGCCGGAAAGCGGCCGATTATTTATTCATATTTTCAGTCATTTAACCCACGCTTATCGCTTTGACCATGGCGATGCCGCGGACTGGATCGGCCAATATTTCTTCACTGGCGGGATTATGCCCAGCCATGATCTGATGGCGCAATTTGACCCCATATTTGAAACGGAGGAAAGCTGGCGCTGGAATGGCGAAAATTATGCACGCACCGCGCGCCAATGGCTGGCCAATTTTGACGCCAACCATGCTGCCATCACCCCGATATTGCAGGATGTTTATGGCGCGGACGCCGCGATTTGGCGGCGGCGCTGGCGCTTTTTCTATCTGGCGACGGAGGGGCTGTTCGGCCATGGCGGGGGCGAACCATGGGCGGTCAGCCATTATCGGTTAAAGCCGCGCTGAGCGCGACCAAATCATTGAAATATTATTGCTAATTTGCCGCTATGGCTTGCATTGGCGGGCCCCAGCCGCAATGGCCGCGACATGTTCCATCCAAATATAGGGCAAGAATATGCAGGCTGAAGCTTTGTTTCCATCGGGTTGTGCATTGGTTTTGGGGGCCAGCGGCGGCATCGGCAATGGCGTGGCGGAGGTGCTGGCCGCCGACGGCAGCGATCTGGCATTGGTCTATAATCGCAAAGCCGAACCGGTCGAGACGCTGGCAGCCCGTGTACCGACCAAGGCAAGCTGCCACCAATGCGACATTACCGATGCGGCATCGCTCCACAAATTGATCGGTGATGTCGTCGCAGAACATGGCCGCATCCACAGCCTCATTTGGGCGGCAGGGCCGCTGGTCGAACAGACATTGCTCAGCGAAACCAGCGAAGCGGCGTGGCGGCGCGCCTTTGAGGTGGAGGTACATGGCCTGTTCGCGGTGGTGCAGGCGTTGCTCCCCCATATGCGCGAAAATGGTGGCGGGGCGATTGTCCATCTGGGGTCGGCAGGGCACCGGCGCTGGCCCGCGCGCGATGGCCTGTCGGTCGCGCCCAAGGCCGCGAATGAGAGCTTTTTGCGCGGTATCGCGGTGGAGGAGGGGCGTTTTGGCATCCGCGCCAATTCCATTCTGGTCGGGGTGATCGATGCGGGCATGTTCCGCGAACTCATGGCGCAGGGGCAATTCCCCGACGGCTGGGTCGAAGAAACGCACAAGGCATTGGCGCTCAAAAATTGGGGCCGGTCAGAAGATATTGGCTATGCCGCATCCTATCTTGCTTCCAGCCGCGCCGCCTATGTCACCGGACAACAAATCAGCGTGTCGGGCGGCTTTGGCTTGTAACGCTGGCTTGCTGCGTCCGGCGGCGGCGGCGTTTCTGCAGGCATATTGGCATGGCAGATCCCCTGCCTTGCCTTGAAATATAGGATTTGTCCTGCCATTTCGGGGGGTGAAATTGCCGTTCGTCCCCGGCAGCCCTAAACCCTTTGTACGACATGTGCATTTGGTGTGAAGTTGCGCAGTTTTCTGCGGCTTTGGCCCGCCCCATTGCGCGGGGCGGCGCTGGCTGCTAGGGGCGCGCGCAATGGAAAGGCCGCGTTTCGGCGCAGTCGCCAACCCGTCCAACAACAGGAAGTTACCGCCGCCATGGCCGATGAAAATCAGAACAACGACAGCAATGACAATGTCACCATCCCCGGCATTGATCCCAATGCGATCAGCGGCGCGGGCAATGGCGCAGACACCGGCCCGGCGATTGGCCTGATTTCGCAATATGTGAAGGATTTTTCGTTCGAAAATCCCAATGCGCCGACCTGTTATCAATGGACATCGCAGCCGCAAATTGACGTGCAGTTCAACATCGGCACCAATGTCGTTGCCGAAAATGTTTATGAAAGCGCGATCAAGATCGACATCGTCGCCAAGCATGACGAAGGCGACAGCTTTGTGATCGACCTCACCTATGCGGGGCTGTTTGGCGTGCGCAATGTCCCTGCCGATCAGGTGCAGGCATTCATGCTGGCCGAAGCACCGCGCCTCATCTTTCCCTTTGCCCGCCGGGTGATTGCCGATGCGGTGCGCGATGGTGGCTTCATGCCGCTGTTGCTGGAACCCATTGATTTCCACAGCCTTTTTCTGCAGCAGCAAGCCGCGATGCAGGCACAGCAGGACGAAGCGGCAGCCGCGGTTGGCGAACCGCTCGGCACCGCTTGAGCAACGCTGCGCCAAGGCCCGGAGGCTAAGCCATGGGCCTTGTCCGCAATGTATCGACGATTGGCGGCCTGACCTTGGTCAGCCGCTTCCTCGGCATGGCGCGCGACATGTTGATGGCGCGTTATGTCGGGGCGGGCATGGCCGCCGACGCCTTTTTGATCGCATGGCGGCTGCCCAATTTATTCCGCGCATTATTCGCCGAAGGGGCCTTTGCCGCCGTCTTCGTCCCGATGTTCAATCGCCATCTGGCAGAGGGGGAGCGCGAGGCGGAGGGGCGGGGCCTTGCCGCCGCGCGTGATTTTGCCGCGCAGATATTGTCCGTCCTCCTGCCCTTTCTTGTTATATTCACCGGGCTAATGATGCTCGCCGCCGGGCCGATTGTCTGGGCGATGACCGGCGGTTTCCCCGATGGCGGGCCGGAAAAATTCGCGCTGGCGACGACGCTTACCATCATCACCTTTCCCTATCTGGCGCTGATCTCGATCGTATCGTTGCTTGGCGGCATATTGAACAGTCTGGGGCGTTTTTGGGTCAATGCCGCCGCGCCGATTTTGCTCAACATATGCATGATTGGGGCGCTGCTCTTCTTTCGGGGCGCGAATGCGGTCGATACCGCGGTGACACAGGCAATTGCGGTCACCCTGTCGGGGGTGCTGCAACTGGCATGGCTGGCTATCGCCTGTCGGCAGGCGGGCATGGGGGTGCGCCCCGGCGTGCCGCGTCTGACCCCGGAGGTCAAACGCATGCTCGCGCTCATCGCGCCCGCCGCCATTGGACAGGGGGCGATCCAGTTCAACCTCCTCATCTCCACCAGCCTCGCCGCGCGCTACCTGCCGCAGGGGGCGGTCAGCTATCTTTATTATGCCGACCGGCTGAACCAATTGCCGCTGGGGCTAATCGGTATCGGCGTGGGGACCGCCATCCTCCCCACCCTGTCGCGACAGATTGGCGGGGCGGATATAAAGTCTGCACAGGAAACCCAAAATCGCGCGCTCGAACTGGCGCTGTTTCTGGCGCTGCCCGCTGCTATATCCTTGATTGTCGCGGCGCTGCCGATGGTGCGCGGCCTTTTTCAACATGGCGAATTTACCAACGCCGATGCGCTGGGAACAGCCGGCGCGCTTGCCGCATTTTCGCTGGGCGTCCCGGCCTATGTCCTCATCAAAGTGCTGACCCCTGGTTTTTACGCGCGCCATGACACCAAAACGCCGGTGCGCCTCGCGCTATGGGCGATGCTGGTCAATCTGGTCGGCAACCTCCTCCTCATCTGGCCCCTGGCGCATGTCGGGGTTGCATTGGCCACCGCCATTTCGGCATGGGTCAATGTGGCGCTGCTCTATGTCACGCTGCACCGGCGCGGCCATTTGGCGCTCGATGCGCGTTTCAAGGCCAAGCTGTGGCGGATGCTGCTCGCCAGCATCGCCATGGGCGCGGCGCTTTGGTGGCTGGGCAATCGGCTCGATGCGCAATTGCTGGGTGATTTGTGGAGCCGCATCCTCTGGCTCGGCGCGCTGGTGGCTGGCGGCGGCGTCATCTATGCACTCGCCATCCTCCTCCTTGGAACATACAGAATTTCCGAACTATCGGCGCTGCTGCGCCGCCAACCCAAAAAGACGGATTAACCCCCATGCGTATCGTTTCGGGCATCCAGCCCACCGGCAATCTGCACCTTGGCAATTATCTGGGCGCGATCCGAAATTGGGTGGCGATGCAGGATGATGTGACAGCCAAGGGGGGTGAGGCGCTCTATTTCCTTGCCGATCTGCACGCGCTGTCGATGCCGCACGACCCGGCGGAACTGACCCGGGCAACGCTGGAGATGACCGCTGCGCTAGTCGCCTGCGGCATCGACCCAGATCGCGCCATTTTGTTCAATCAGGCGCAGGTTGGCGCGCATGGCCAATTGCAATGGTTGCTGAGCGGCACCGCACGCATGGGCTGGCTCAATCGGATGACGCAGTGGAAGGATAAGTCGGGCAAGAATCGTGACGGTGCGTCGGCCGCGCTCTTTACCTATCCCGTGCTGCAGGCCGCCGACGTCCTCCTCTATGGTGCGACCCACGTCCCGGTGGGGGAGGATCAGAAACAGCATCTCGAACTGGCGCGCGACATTGCGCAAAGTTTCAACGAACATTTTGGTGCGACATTTGTGCTGCCAGAGCCGATCATTCCGGCAGAGGCCGCCCGGATCATGAGCCTGCGTGACGGCAGCACCAAAATGTCCAAATCCGACCCCAGCGACATGAGCCGGATCAACCTTACCGATGATGCCGACAGCATCGCGCAAAAGGTAAAAAGGGCGAAGACCGACCCGCTACCGATCCCCGACAATGTTGCCGACCTCACCGACCGGCCAGAGGCGGCAAACCTCATCGGCATTTTTGCGGCGGTCAGCGGGGAAAGTCGCGATGCGGTGCTCACCCGCTTTGCCGGACAGGGGTTTGGCAGCTTCAAGCCTCAGCTGGCCGAGCTTTTGGTGGAAAGCCTGTCGCCCATAAATGCGCGCTTTCGCGATTTGCGCGGCGATGATGGTGGCTTGCGCGCCATTTTGGCCAAGGGTGCTGAGCGGGCGAGCGCGCTTGCCATCCCGACGCTGGACGCCGCCTATAAGGCATTGGGCTTGGTGCGGTAGCCGCGCCATGTTCAACTGTTGTTCAGCGCGCGCGGTGCATATTTTGGCTGCCAAGCGGCGGTAAAAAGCGCATAATGCAGCGGGACGCATTCGCACCGCGCCCCGTTAGGCATCGGTAAAGGATATGGTCATGCGCGCGCAAAATTGGATCAAAACCACCCTCGCTGCATTGGCGCTGGGCAGTCTGGCGGCCTGTGCCGCGCCCGCGCTGCGCGCCGACGTATCGCGCTTTCAGGCCATGCCCGCGCCAAGCGGGCAAAGCTTTGCGATCGTCGCCAGCGATCCTGCCAACCGCGGCGGGCTGGAATTTGGCCATTATGCCGCGCTGGTGGCGGCTGAAATGACGCGGCTTGGCTATCGCGCGGCGGCACCGGGCGAAAATGCCGATATGCAGATTGCGCTGGGCTATGGCGTTGACGAGGGACGTGAACGCGTCGTCCGTTCGCCCGGATTTGGTGCTTATGACCCCTTTTGGGGGCCGGGTTGGGGTCGTTTTGGCTTTTACAGCCGTCCGGTGATTATCCGCACCCCCAATGGCTATCGCTATGCCTATGGCCTGTATGACCCGTGGCTTTGGGGCTCGGGATTTGGCGATTATGATGATATTCGCAGCTACACCGTGTACAAGAGCGGCCTCAACCTCGTCATCACGCGCAACGCTTCGGGTGAACGGCTGTTCGAAGGGACGGCCGAAGCGGCATCGCGCAGCAATGATTTGACCGTTCTGGTGCCTAATTTGGTCAGCGCCATGTTCACCGGCTTTCCGGGCAATAATGGCGAAACGGTGCGGATTACGGTTGCCCCGCCCGAACGGCGGCGCTGAACCAAAATCTGCCGGATATCAGGCGGTAAGGGCGCGGCGGATACGGCGGATATCGGTGTCGATGTCCGCATCATTCTGGCGCAGATTTTCGATGGTTTTGACCGCGTGAATAACCGTCGAATGGTCGCGCCCGCCAAAACGCCGCCCGATTTCGGGAAAGCTGCGCGGGGTTAGTTCCTTGGCGAGATACATGGCAATTTGGCGGGGCCGCGCCAGCGTGCGCACCCGGCGGTCGGACAGCAGGGCATTTTTGTCGATGCGGTAATGGGCGCATACCGCGCGCTGAATATCCTCTATGGTAATACGCGCGCGCGACCCCTTGGCGCTTTCGGACAATTTTGCAACCGCGCTATCGAGTTCGATGGCGCTGTCGGTCAGCGCGGCGTGCGCGACCAATTTGTTGAGCGCCCCTTCCAATTCGCGGACGTTGCGCGGGAAATGCTGGGCAATCCAGTCGATGACGGTGGCGGGCACATCTGCGCCCAGTTCCGCCGCCTTGGTTTCCAAAATGGCGACACGCAATTCCATTTCCGGCGGATCAATATCGGCGATTAAACCACCGGCAAGGCGCGAAAGCAGGCGCTGTTCAATCCCATCGAGCCGGTGGGGTAAACGGTCGGCACTAACCACCAGTCGCCCGCCCGACGCCAATATTTCATCAATGGTGTGCAAAAATTCGCTCTGCGTCGATTCCTTGCCGATGATGAATTGCAAATCATCGATGGCGAGCAAATCTGCCGCCCGCAGCCGCGCCTTGAACGATAACATGTCATTGGCGCGCATCGCGGCGACAAATTCGAGCATGAATTTTTCGGCCGACATCAAAATGATGCATGCTTCCGGGTCGCGTTCGAGCGTTGCCTGCGCGATGGCGTGGAGCAAATGGGTTTTGCCCTGTCCGGTTTCACCGCGCAAATATAGCGGGTGGAATTGCGGGCGCTCCGCCGCTGTCATCCGTCGCGCGGCGCTGGCGGCAAAAAAATTGCTCTTGCCCATCAGGAAGCGCGCAAAATTAAGCCGTGGATCAACCATCGGCCGCTGGGCCGGCGGCGCCATGGTGCGCGCCGGCGCATGGGCGGCCAGCGCCGCTGTTGGCGCGACAAAGCGTATGCGGGCGATGGCAGGCGCGTGGCCGCGCGCAATCAGCAACAGGCGTTCGCCAAAACGTTCCTCTATATGTTGCGCGGTAAAGGCGCTTGGCGCGACGAGGGTGAGGAGCGTGCCATTGTCATCCAAACTCTGGAAACGAACATGCTTTACCCATTGGTCAAAACTGCGCGCGCCAATGTCGCGTCGCAATTGCCGGGCGATGTCGGGCCAGAGCTGCGCGTCATGCGCGCCGCCGCCCCCTATATCGTCCGTCATATCGCGCATTACTGACCCAACCCCCAATTGTGCGCCGCCGATTCGTTTCGGTCACGCGCCCATCATCGCCCCCGTCTGCCTGCCGATAAAGGCCTGCAGCGCCCAATTTCCGTGCTGCCGCATCGGGGCAGGCAAGCCGAAAACAGCCATATATGGTAGCCGCGCGACCGGTCTTGGCCGACATGCCGCGTGACCCCTTCCGTCTAGGGGGCCAAAAGCGAGTCGGGCAAGGGGTCGAACGCAAAATCGGATGAAATAAATGGGCTTGACGCGCTAGGCTGCGGCTTTCGCGGGAAAAATAATTTTTATGCTTCTTTTCAAGGGCTTATTGCGTTGCAACACAGATGGGCAAAGGGCGAATCGCGGCACAAGCTTGGCTTTGCCCAATGCCATGATGCGGCGCGGCAAAAAGGCCGCTCGCAATGCTGCGAACGGCCTCAAAAAAACGCGCCAAAACTATGTAGTCGGGCTTAGCCCAATGCGTTGAGGCGGCGGGTCAGGCGCGAAAATTTGCGCGCTGCCGTATTCTTGTGCACCACGCCCTTGGCAACGCCGCGCGCCAATTCAGGCTGCATTGCCTGCATTGCGGTGGTGGCTTCAGCCTTATCGCCCGCGCCCAAAGCCGCTTCGACCTTTTTGATCAGGGTGCGGATACGCGAAACGCGATTCTTGTTGACGGTGGTGCGGCTCGCGTTGCGGCGGATGCGCTTACGGGCCTGGGGCGTATTTGCCATGAAATCCTCAAAGAAAAATGCTGCAAAGAAAATGGGCCGGAAAATCGAGTCCGACCCCTTGTTCGGGGGCGGCGCATAACGGCAAAGCGGTGATTGGTCAAGCGTTGGCGCGCGGCAGAACGCGGCGATTGCTGCTATTTCTGGCATTTGGCGCAGTAAAAACTCGACCGACCCGACTGCACATGGCGCAATATTGGCGCGGCGCAAGTCGGGCATGGCTGATTCGTGCGTCCGTAAACCCGCCAGCTATGGCTGAAATATCCCAGCTCCCCTGATATCTGCCGATGATCGCGGATGGTGGAGCCGCCCGCAGCGATGGCGGCGGTCAGCACGTGTCGAATGGCAGTTACCAAGGACGTGATATTTTTGCGCGGCACGTCACCCCCGCGCGTCAGCGGTGAGATGCGCGCGATGTGCAGCGCTTCGCACACATAGATATTGCCGAGCCCGGCGACAATCGACTGATCCAGCAGCAGATTTTTGATCGGCGTGCCGCGCGCACGTAGTGCGGCAACAAGATAGTCAGCCGTGAAATCCGGCCCCAATGGTTCAGGGCCAAGCGCCGCAAAGGGCGCAAAATCCCTGGTCCCATCCTCGGCTCCACCCAGATCTGCATCCAGCCAATCGACGCTGCCAAAGCGGCGCGCATCGTTGAGCGCCAGCCACATTCCCGCGCTAGTCAACAGGCGCAGATGGTCATGCTTTTCGGCAATTTGTGCGTCTATTCGCCAGCGCCCCGACATGCCGAGATGAAAGATCAAAATGCCCCGGTCGCTGGTTATCAGTCCATATTTGGCGCGGCGACTTAGCGTGAGGATGCGTGCGCCGGTCAGGCGCTGGCGCAAATCGGCGGGAAAGGGGCGGCGCAGGCCATCACGGCGTATATCCACCTCTGCTACCGACTGGCCGACCAAATGCGGGGCCAGTCCCTGCACGACGGTTTCAACTTCGGGGAGTTCGGGCATGACCCTTTTTGCCTAGCGATTGCGCCGATGCTTGGCTAGAGCGGGGCGCATGACCAGCACCCCCCATGATAGCGCTAGCTTTGGCTATGAAAATGTCTCACCCGAGGAAAAGACGCGGCGTGTCGGCGGCGTGTTTTCTAGCGTTGCCGCCAAATATGACGTGATGAACGATGCGATGTCGGGCGGCATGCACCGGCTGTGGAAAGACAGGTTTGTCCGCCGGGTCAAACCACGCGCGCATGAATATATCCTCGATATGGCGGGGGGCACCGGTGACATCGCCTTTCGCATGGCCGCGCGCGGTGCCCGCGTGATGGTATCAGATATCAACGCTGACATGCTGGCGGTGGGGGAAGAACGCGCCCCCCGAAAAGCCGCCGCCGCGCACGCCAGCGGCCGCTTGCAATGGCGGGTGCAAAACGCCGAATCCCTTGATTTTGCGGACGATAGTTTCAACGCCTACACCATCGCCTTTGGCATCCGTAATGTGACGCATATTGACCAAGCTTTGGCCGAAGCGCGGCGCGTTCTGAAAAATGGTGGGCGGTTTTTCTGTCTCGAATTTTCGAGCGTCGAATGGCCCGGCCTCAAAGAAGCCTATGACGCTTATTCGCACCATTTGGTTCCGCGTTTGGGGCAAGCCATTGCTGGCGATGCGGACAGCTACCGCTATCTGGTCGAATCGATCCGCCGCTTTCCCCCGATGGGTAAATTCAAGGCGATGATTGAACAGGCAGGCTTTCGCCACGTGCGCGTCGAACCAATCATGGGCGGGTTGGTTGCCATCCATTCGGGTTGGAAGATCGATTGATGCACCGCGCGGCAGGGGATTGACCCGATGGCAGGGGCTGTCACCCATATCTGGCGCATGTTGCGCTGGGGGCGGATTTTGGGCCGCCACGGTGCACTGCGTGCGATTGAGACATCACCGCTAAGTCCGCCGCGCGTGCGCTGGGTGGCGCGGCTGGCCCGGTTCGGTAGTTTTGCGCCGAAAGAGGCGGATTATGCCGGTGCCTTTCGCGCCATCGGACCGGCGGCGGTAAAGCTGGGCCAAGCACTGGCCACGCGTCCCGATGTCATCGGGGTTGAGGCCGCGATGAATCTGCTGACCCTGCAGGATAAATTGCCGCCGCTACCCTTTGTCCAAATGCGCGCGGCGATTGAACAGGGATTGGGCGGGTCCATCGACCAGCATTTCGCCCGTTTTGATGAGGATGCCGTCGGCTCTGCCTCTATCGCCCAAGTGTATCGCGCGCAAACGCATGATGGCCGTGATGTCGCGGTCAAGGTGCTGCGCCCGGGTGTTCGCGCGCGCTTTTTGGCCGATATCGAAACCTATGGCTGGGCCGCCGCGCATATAGAGGCGCTGGGGGGGGAGGCGGCACGGCTGCGTCCCCGCGACGTCATCGCCAATTTCAAACGCTGGACGCTGCGTGAGCTGGATTTGCGCCGTGAAGCCGCATCCGCCAGCGAACTCGCCGAATCTGCAGCGGCGATTTCCGGCTATCATATCCCGACCGTCGATTGGGAACGCACATCGGGCAGCCTGCTGACCATTGAATGGGTTACGGGCACGCCCATTTCGGATGTCGCGGCGCTCAAAGCGGCGGGGCATGATGTAAAGGCGATTGCCGCGCGGTTGGTACAGGCCTTTTTGCATCAAGCAGTCAACCATGGGTTTTTCCATGCAGATGCGCATCAGGGCAATTTGCTGGTCGATACCGACGGCAATATCGTCGCGGTCGATTTCGGCATCATGGGACGGATTGACCGGCAAGCGCGTGTATGGCTTGCCGAGATATTATATGGCTTGATGACCGGCAATTATGCGCGCGTCGCGCAAATCCATTTCGATGCGCAATATGTTCCCGCCCACCATGATGTTGCCGAATTCGCCTCTGCCTTGCGTGCGGTGGGTGAACCCATGCGCGGCAAGCCGGTCAAGGAATTGTCGGTCGGGCAGATGCTCGACGGGCTGTTTGCCATCACGCGCGATTTTGACATGGTGACGCAGCCGCACCTCCTCCTCCTCCAGAAGACCATGGTGATGGTGGAGGGTGTGGCGCTCACCCTCGATCCAGAGATAAATATGTGGGACGTGGCGGGGCCCTTCATCAGCGACTGGATGCGCGATGAATTGGGGCCGGAGGCGAAATTGGCCGATGGCATCATCCATATCTCACGCGTGTTGCGCCGCTTGCCCACGCTGATTGAGCGGCTGGAGGATCATTTTCCCGCCCCTGGCGGCGCGCCGCCCCAGCCCCCCGTCGAACCGGTCACCTTGGTCTGGCAGGGCGGGTTTTGGGCACAGGGTTGGCGCTATATAGTATCTGCTCTTTTGGGCGGCGTCGCGGGTGCCGCCGCGGCCTATTGGTGGCTATAGGGGGCGCCGATGCAGCGTAAATCCATCCTCCTTCTCATCTCCGGCGGGATCGCTGCTTATAAGTCGGCGGAACTGATCCGCCTGCTGCGCAAGGCGGGGGTCGGCGTCACCTGTGTGCTGACCAAGGGCGGTGCGCAATTCGTCACGCCGCTGACACTCGGCGCGCTCAGTGAGAATAAGGTTTATACTGACCTTTTCGACCTGAAGGATGAGGTGGAGATGGGGCATATCCAGCTCAGCCGCGCGACCGATATGATTATTGTTTGCCCGGCGAGCGCCGACATTCTAGCCAAAATGGCGGCGGGGATTGCCGATGACCTTGCCACCACCATATTGCTCGCGACCGACAAGCCGGTGATCGTCGCCCCGGCGATGAATGTGCGCATGTGGCAACATGCGGCAACCCGCCGCAACGTCGCGCAATTGCGCGCTGACGGCGTAACCATCATCGAACCCGATGTCGGCGAAATGGCGTGCGGCGAATTTGGCCCCGGCCGCCTGCCCGAACCGGCGGCGCTGCTGACGCATGTGCTGGCGGCATTGGCGGGTGACAGCGCTGATGCGCTGGCTGGCCAGCCCGATTTTGCAGATGACAATGTCGATGCGCTCGACGGTCGCCATATCCTCATCACCGCAGGGCCGACGCATGAAGCCATCGACCCGGTACGCTACATCGCCAATAAATCGAGCGGCAAGCAAGGTTTTGCGATTGCAGCGGCGGCGGCTGATGCCGGCGCAAACGTGACCTTGGTGGCAGGGCCGGTAAACCTCCCCACCCCGCCGGGTGTCACCCGCATCGACGTGACCAGCGCGCGCGAGATGGCGGCGACGGTGGAAAAAGCATTGCCCGCCGATGTCGCCATCATGGTTGCAGCGGTTGCTGATTGGCGCGCCGCTGCAATAGCGCCGACCAAGATTAAAAAAGATGGGTCAGGGATTATCCCGCCCCTCCCCCTCACCCAAAATCCCGATATATTGGCTGGGCTGGCAAGCTCCCCCCAGCGGCCCGGCTTGCTGATCGGTTTTGCCGCCGAAACCGATAATGTCATCGCCCATGCACAGGCGAAATTGGCTCGCAAGGGATGCGACTGGATTATCGCCAATGATGTTGCCGCCGACCCGATGGGGGGGGAGGTGAACCGCGTCCATATCATCACCGCCAATGGCGTAGAGAGTTGGGACCGGCTGTCCAAATCGGCGGTGGCGCGCGCCATCATCGCCAAAATCGCTGAAATTTTGCCGGGAATGGAATGATGACGGAACAGCCAAGCCTCACCATCGAATTGCAGCGCCTGCCCAATGGCGGCGGACTGCCGCTGCCTGCATATGCCAGTGCGGGTGCGGCGGGGATGGATGTGGTCGCCGCAGAATCGCTGACCCTGCGCGCGGGTGCGCGTGCCGCCATCGCCACTGGTTTTGCCATCGCCATCCCCGATGGGTGGGAAGTACAGGTGCGCCCGCGTTCCGGCCTCGCCCTGCACCACGGGATAAGCTGCCTCAATAGCCCCGGCACCATCGACAGCGATTACAGGGGGGAGGTCAAAATCATACTCGCCAATTTGGGGCAGGAAGATTTTGCGGTGAAGCGCGGCGAACGCATCGCGCAACTGGTGCCGCAACGCGTGACGCGCGCGCATTTGGTGGAGGTTGCCAGCCTGTCAGAAACCGAACGCGGGGTGGGTGGTTTTGGGTCGACGGGGCGCTAAAGAGATGGCACGTCAGTTCGTCATGCTGCTAGGCTCAATTCTTGTGCTTGCGTGCCCCGCCACAGCCCAATCCTCGCATAACCAGCAATGGCAATATTTAGCCACCAATGGCAGCGGACAGATCATCCCGATTTCAATCTTTCTTCCGCCGGATTACCGCCAAGTTCCGTTTGTCGGAAACTGTTATGTCGCCACCGCGACACTGAAATTGTACTACCCCGCCTGTTGGCCGCATACGACCAGCTTCAATTCGATTGACTTGGGCGCGCGTTTCGCCGCCACACTGCCGCATGCATTGTCGCGGCGCGCCCTGTCGTCCGCCGAACCGCCACTCGAATCGTCGTTGCCTAATAGCCCATCACAACCTGATGAGAGTTGGCCCTTTGTTGGAAGTCCTGCCGAGGTTTTGACGTCGATGGGCAATGCCGCGGAAAAAGTGGATTGCGGGCGAAGCCGCATCCTCGCGCGGATCGAATGGATACAGCATAGCAATGGTCGGAGAGAGGAAGTGCGCGTTTCAACTTTCCTGCCGCCATACGGCGGCGAACGCGCCCATGCCTGTCTGCCACTGGAAGCAGCCTATCGCACATGGTTTGACGCGCAGCCGGACACAGCTTTCCTCCCCGTAACCACAACCGTAATGCGGCGTTTTGATCTGATGCGTGCGCCGGCCGATCTGCCGCCGCCGTTTGACTGATGCTGTCCGACGCCGAACTCGAACGCTATGCCCGCCATATCGTGCTGCGGGAGGTTGGGGCAGCAGGCCAGTTGCGGATTGCCGCTGCGCGCATCCTGATCATCGGGGCAGGCGGCATTGGTTCAATTGTCATCCCGGCGCTCGCCGCCGCGGGTGTGGGGACGATGCGGATCATCGATGCGGACAGCGTCAGCCTGTCCAATCTGCAGCGTCAAAGCCTGTTTACCAGCGCCGATATCGGCCGCGCCAAGGTGGCGGTGGCAGCCGAACGGGTTGCCGCGCTCAACCCCCATGTGCATGTCGAGGTGCGCGAGGCCCGCGCCGATGCGGACAATATGCTGGCCTTGCTGGACGGCATGGATTTGGTGATCGATGGCAGCGATAATTTTGCCACCCGTCTGATCGTATCCGATGCCGCGACCCGCGCGCAGGTGCCGTTGATTTCGGCGGCCATCGCGCAATTTCAGGGGCAGGTGGGCAGCTTTTATGGCTGGCTGCCCGATGCGCCCTGTTACCGCTGCTTCGTTGGCGATGCGCATGACCCGGATGAATGCGACAGCTGCGCCGAACAGGGGGTTTTGGGGGCGTTGGTCGCAATGGTCGGCGGTCTGGCGGCGAGTGAGGCTTTGCGCGCCATTGTCGGCTTTGGCGGCGATGCCAAGGGCAAAATCCATATCATCGACGGGTTGGAACCATCGATGCGCGCGATGCGCCTGCCCAAGGACCCCGGCTGTTCCGCCTGCGGCATCGGCGCTGCGTAAACCCCATTGCCAAGCGGGGCGGCTTGCGTCAGCTTTCCCGCTTGGGGAGCGTTGGGGAGTCGCGTTAAAATGTCCTATCCTATAACCGCTATAGCCGCTGCGATATGCGGCCTGTTTTTGCTTATTTTAGCGATAGATACGGTGCGCCAACGGCTGCGCACGCACACCGCATTTGGCGAAGGGGATGGCGATGTTCGCCTGATTCAGGCGATGCGTGCGCACGGCAACCTCGCCGAACATGCGCCCATCGCGCTCATCCTCATCGGCTTGTTGGAAGGGGCAAAGGTTCACCATCTGGCGCTGACGGCTGTGGCGGCATTCTTCCTCTTTGCGCGGTTGATGCATGCGTGGGGATTATATCTGCCGATCAAGGACAAGCCGCCGGTGCCGCGCCAGATCGGCGTGATCGGCACATGGCTCAGCCTTGCCATCCTTAGCATCTGGATGTTGGTGACGGTCGCCCGGCTCAATTTTTAGTCGCGCACCTGCCGGTCGAAATGGCCGGCAACCACCGCGTCGATTTCGTTATCGACTAGGTTGATTTGCCCGTCGAGCGCGAGCATGGCGAGGCCGTGGACCAGCGACCAAGCGGCGAGCGCGGCGGCGCGGCGTTCAGCGGGCGTCGCGGCATCGGGCAGGAGCGCGTCAATCCCGCGCCTTAACCCCGCCATCGCCGGGTGATTTTCGGCAATCGGGCGCGATAGCGGATCGCACGCCACATCCTGCCGCCACATCAGGCGGAACAGCGCCGGGTGCGCCACGGCAAAACGGACATAGGCCGCCCCACTGGCACAAAAGCGTGCGCGTGCACTGCCCGTGCCCGCCCCCAAAGCGGCGGCATGTTGCGCTGCCGCCATCGCATCCAGACCCGCCAGCGACAGCGCGTTGAGCAGCGCCGCCTTGTCGGGGAAATGACGATAGACAGCGGTTGCGCTGACCCCGGCATCGCGCGCCAATGCCCTGAGCGAGAGCATGTCCGCGCTATGCTGCGAATCGAGCGTCGCCAACCCCGCTGCAATCAGTGCCGCGCGCAAATCACCATGGTGATAGGATGCGCGGTTTTCTGGCATTTCTTCGATGTTGACACTGTTAGCATTTTGGCCCATGTTAATGGTGTAAACATAAAAAGCTGCTTTGGCCAGCCCCGTGCGCTCCCCTCCCTGCACGTTCTGGCCAGTGACGCGATGAAGAAATGACGCGATGAAGAAATGACGCGATGAGGAGATGCAGATGGCTAGCAAAGTGGAGGATGGCATCCGCCATCTCGTCGGCAAGGGGTTGAACGGTCTCGCCACCATCAACCGCAAAAGGCTGAAGGCGCCCGACGGTGGCCACCCCTATCTAACCGGCATCCACAAGCCGCTGACGGCCGAGGTGACGTTGGAGCAACTGCGCGTCACCGGCACTATTCCTGCCGAACTTCGCGGACGATATTTGCGCAACGGCCCCAACCCGGCGCTGCCACCCGACCCCGCATCATACCATTGGTTTGTCGGCGCGGGGATGGTGCATGGCATCGCCATTTCGGATGGGGTGGCCCAATGGTATCATGCGCGCTGGGTCAAGGGGCGGGAGGCATGTGCGCACCTGTCCCTCCCCCTCCCTGCCGGGCACCGCGCTGACCGCAATGATGCGCCCAACACCAATGTCATCGGCATTGGCGCACGCAATTTCGCGATCGTGGAGGCAGGCGGCCTGCCAGTCGAACTGACCCGCGAGTTGGAGACGATCGCCCACAGCGATTTTGACGGCACGCTCCACCACGCATTCAGCGCGCACCCGCATTTTTGCCCCGCCACCCGCACATACCACGCCATTTGCTACAAGGGCGATGTGATGGACCGCGTCTGGCACGTCGTCGTCGACGAAAATGCCCGCGTCATCCGCGAAGAGGCCATCGCGGTGCAGCATGGCCCGTCCATCCATGATTGTGCCATCACCCGCGACCATGTGCTGGTTTTCGACCTGCCGGTCACTTTTTCGATGGCGAAATTGGTTGCCGGATATCCTTTTCCTTATGCTTGGAACCCCGACCATAAGGCGCGGGTCGGCGTGCTGCGCCGCGATGCGCCGGGAAGCGACATTATCTGGTGCGACGTTGACCCCTGCTATGTGTTTCACCCGGCCAATGCCTTTGTCGATGAAAATGGCCACATCATCGTCGATGTGGTGACGCACGATAAAATGTTCGCGCGCAGCAATTTTGGCCCCGACAGCGAAAAGAGCCAGTTTGAACGCTGGACGATTGATGTGGCGGCGCAAAAAGTCGCGCGCCGCACCATTGATGCGCGGCCACAAGAATTCCCGCGCTATGATGAACGGCTGACCGGTCAACCCTATCGCTATGCCATCACCGTCGCGGCGATGGCGGATGCGGCCATCAACCTCGACCTCACCGAAACCAAGCTGCTGCGCCATGACCTTTTGACCGGAGAGACTTTGGTGCATGAATTTGGCCCGCACCGCCACCCCGGCGAATTTGTATTTGTACCGTCGGGGAACAGCGATGCGGAATTGGATGGCTGGTATATTGGCCTCGTCATCGATGCGGCGCATGATAGCAGCGAACTGGCGATAATATCGGCACGGGATTTTGCCGGGCCGCCGGTGGCCACCATCCATCTGCCGCACCGCATCCCGCCCGGTTTTCATGGCAATTGGGTGGCGGATTAGGCCCCCTTCCCTCCCCCATCCGGCGCGGCTAAGACATGGCCATGGCACGCATGGGGATCATCGGCAGCGCGGGGCGCATGGGCAAGGCGCTCACCACAGAGATTTTGGCGGGTGGGCACAGCCACGCCGGCGGGGTTGATCGCGCCGATGATGTAACCAGCATCGCGGCAATCAGCGATTGCCTGATCGATTTTTCTGCCCCCGATGCGCTCGAAGCGAATCTGGACGCCGCCGTCATGCATAATTGCCCGATCGTCATTGGCACCACCGGACTTGGAGAACGCCACCATATGCTGATCGATCTGGCGGCGGGCCGCATCGCGGTGCTACAGACCGGCAATACGTCGCTCGGCGTCACCTTGCTCGCCCATCTGGTGCAACAGGCGGCCGCGCGGCTCGGCAAGGATTGGGACATTGAAATCGCCGAAACCCACCACCGGATGAAGGTCGATGCACCATCGGGCACCGCGCTATTGCTCGGCGAAGCAGCGGCGGCGGGGCGGGGCATCGACCTTGCGGGCCACAGCGTGCGCGGACGCGACGGGCAAACCGGCGCGCGCGTGGCGGGCAGCATCGGCTTTGCCGCTTTGCGCGGCGGCAGCGTGGCCGGCGACCATCACGTCCATTTTCTGGGCGATGGCGAACGCATCAGCCTGTCGCACATGGCCGAAGATCGGGCGATCTTTGCAAAGGGCGCGGTGCAGGCAGCGGCATGGCTTTGCGCGCAAACGGCGGGACGCTATACGATGCATGATGTGCTGGGGCTTGGCTAAGCCATAAATTTTCCCGCAAATTTTCGCACCATGGGGGTCGCAATTGCATGACGTTCAACCCGGCTGAGGCCACCGCCCAATATATCGACGCGCTTGGCCCCGCCGCCTTGGCCAAGGCAGCGGCCTATACGCATGGCGGCCATTGGATCATGCTCTGGGGGCTGGTTATCGCCGCAATCGTGACGCTGATTATCGTGCGCTTGCGGCTGCTGGAACGCATCGCCATGCGGCTTTCCAAGCGCGGTTGGGCGCTGCGCACATGGCTGATCGCCGCAACATTCTTTATCCTATACGCGCTGCTTTCGCTGCCATGGGACATATATTCCGGCTGGGCGCGCGAAACATCCTATGGCCGGACGAGCCAGCCTTTGGCCGACTATCTGGTACAATCGGCGATGGCGACCGCCATTTTCGCGGCGCTCGGCGGGCTGTTCTTTTTGGGCATATATGCGCTGATCCGGCGCGCCGGGAAAAAATGGTGGATTTGGACTGGTGCGCTTGCCGCCATGGCGATCAGCGCGCTGATGCTGGCCGCGCCGATATTTATCGAACCATTGTTCAACCATTATCAGCCGGTGCCCAACGGCCCGGTGCGCGATGCCTTGGTCGTCATGGCAGACGAGGCCCATATCCCGCATGACCGGATTTTCATGTTTGATGGGTCGCGCCAGTCCAATAATTTTACCGCCAATGTGTCGGGCGTGCTCGGTTCGGCGCGGATCGCGATTTCGGATGTCGCCATGGGCCAAGCTTCATTGGATGAGGTGCGCGCGGTCACCGGGCATGAAATCGGCCATTATGTTCTGGGCCATGTCTGGCGCAGCATTGGGGTATTTGCGCTCTTGGCAATCTTGCTATTCTTTCTGGCCGACCGCCTATACCCGCGTGTCGCGCGCCTGTTTGGCAGCGAAACCAGCATCGGCGACCCTGTTGGTTTGCCGATTTTGCTGTTCCTATTGACGATATTGGGGACAGGCGCCCTGCCCATCGTCAACACATTGACACGCATGTCCGAAAGCGAAGCCGACGCCTATTCGCTGCGAACGGTCAATTTGCCCGATGCGCTTTCCACCGCCTTGGTCAAGACCGCCGAATATCGTTATCCGCGCCCCGGCGCGGTGGAGGAATTTATATTCTACGACCACCCGTCGGTCGAACGGCGGGTGCACGCGGCAATGCTATGGAAAGCGGCGCACCCGGCAACAAGTGTCGCGCATCCGCCCGCCACCCATTCCACCGGCAACCCATGAACCGCGCGGCGACATTTGAATTTTTCCGCATATTGGCTGAGCTTAACCCCGCACCGGAGACCGAGCTTAGTTTTGGCAATGTCTATCAATTGCTGGTCGCGGTTGTCCTGTCGGCCCAAGCCACCGATGTTGGCGTCAACAAGGCGACGCGCGCGCTGTTCGCCACGGTGAAAACACCCGCCCAAATGGTCGAACTGGGTGAGGAGGGGTTGAAGGCGCATATCAAGACCATCGGCCTCTTCAACGCCAAGGCGAAAAACGTCATCGCGCTGTCGGAGATATTGCTGCGCGACCATGGCGGGGTGGTGCCCGCCGACCGCGACCTGCTCGAAACCCTGCCCGGTGTCGGGCGCAAGACCGCCAATGTCGTCATGAATTGTGCCTTTGGCGCGGAAACCTTTGCGGTTGATACCCATGTGTTCCGCGTCAGCAACCGTAGCGGGATTGCCGCTGGCAAAAATGTGCTGGCCGTCGAACGCGCGCTCGACAAACGGGTGCCCCAGCCCTTTCGCGTCCATGCGCACCATTGGCTGATTTTGCTCGGCCGCTATATTTGCAAGGCGCGCACCCCCGAATGCTGGCACTGTCCGGTTGTTGATGTGTGCACGTTCAAGGCGAAAACCCCGACGCCCGTCAAAAAACGCTAAATATCCTCGACCAAGCGCCGGTAAAGCTCCGGCCGTCGATCACGGAAAAATCCCATGCCCGCGCGGTTGCGCGCGGCGCGCGCCAAATCCAGCGTCGCGATGATAAAGCCGGTTTGTGCATCATCCATATCGGCCAGCACGTCGCCCCATTCATCGGTAATGAAGCTGGTACCGTAAAATGCCTGACCATCCTCTATCCCCACGCGGTTGGCGGCAATGACCGGCATGACATTCGCCACCGCATGGCCGACCATCACCCGCCGCCACGGCAGGCGCGTGTCGAGACTGGGGTCATGCGGTTCTGCCCCAATCGCGGTCGGGTACAACAGCAAATCGGCACCCATCAGCGCCATGGCGCGCGCGCATTCGGGATACCATTGGTCCCAGCATATGCCGACGCCGACGCGCACCCCCGCAACATCCCACACCCGAAAGCCGCTGTTGCCGGGACGGAAATAGAATTTTTCCTGATAGCCCGGACCATCGGGAATATGGCTTTTGCGATAGGTGCCGATGATGCCGCCATCCGCCCCCACCATGACCAAGCTGTTGTAATAATGCGGCCCGTCGCGCTCAAAAATGCTGGTGGGGATGACAACGCCCAATTCGGCGGCCAGCACCCGCATCGCGGCGACGGTCGGGTGACTATCAACCGGGTGCGCGCGGGCAAAAACCGCTTCGTCTTGGTTTTTGCAGAAATAGGGGCCGTCGAACAATTCGGGCGGCAGGATGATATTTGCCCCTGCAGCAGCAGCGGCGCGCACCTGTTCGGACACGGCGGCGATATTGGTGTCGGCGTTGCCACCAAGGGCGAGTTGCAGGGCGGCGACGGTCAGGCTTTTGTCCATGCCCGCGCTTTAACGATGCGCGCGCGCGCTGTCACCCATGGGCGCACCGTGCAATGGGGCAGCGCTAAAAGCCTTTGCCATGCGCCGCGCCATGGCTTAGGGGGGCGCCCACGCACCCGTAGCTCAGCTGGATAGAGCG
>JADZEQ010000012.1 GCA_020850455.1 Sphingomonadaceae bacterium
TAGTACGAGAGGACCGGGTTGAACATACCTCTGGTGTACCTGTCGTGGCGCCAGCCGCGCAGCAGGGTAGCTATGTATGGACGGGATAACCGCTGAAAGCATCTAAGCGGGAAGCCTCCCTCAAGATAAGTCTTCTTCGAGCCGTGATAGACCATCACGTTGATAGGCTGGATGTGGAAGTGCGGTAACGCATGGAGCTAACCAGTCCTAATTGCTCTTTTCGCGCATTGAGAGTCCCGCCATCAATGGCAGCCCTGCACAGGGGCACGCCAAGGCGGCAAATTTCAGCCAATTTGCATCGATTATTACATTTTGCTGGAAGCAATCCCATCGCGGGCTGCTTCCCAGTCGCACCGGCTTCATTGCTTGGTGGCCATAGCGCCAGTGACCCACCCGATCCCATCTCGAACTCGGCCGTGAAACCTGGCAGCGCCGATGGTACTACCGCTTAAGCGTTGGAAGAGTAGGTCGTCGCCAGGCATTGCAGCCGGTGCGCGCAAAATGACAACCATTCACAAGGCCAAGGGGCGCGATCTATAACAGATCTCGCCCCTTTGCTGTTTCTGGCGGGGTGGAGCAGCCCGCCACGGTTTCGCCACTGCGAAACCGGCAACAAAAGGCTCCCGGGCTGCAGCTGATGCGGTCTGTATTTGGTGACGCGGGCCAAAGCCGAGCTTTGCGAGGCGTCACCGACAAAATGCAGCCTGCGGCGGCTGCGCAGTAGGTGACGCGGGGTGGAGCAGCCCGGTAGCTCGTCAGGCTCATAACCTGAAGGTCGCAGGTTCAAATCCTGCCCCCGCAACCACCGAAAATCACAGCGTTCAACGCGGCGCGTTCAGATTTTCTCTTTTCCTCAATCAGTCTGGTTTCTTCCGACGCCTGATTCCGACAGGCGCAACCCGTGCACGCTCCTGCACCTTGATTTGCATGACCCGTAGACTAGAACGACTTCTGGGGTCTGGGAGGGTCATTGATGGCGGTAGCCGAATATATGGTGCGGGCGACCAGCACGGTGACGAGCCGCTTGTGGCATGTGCGCGGGGTTATGCGGCTTGCCAATTTGGCAAATCGCGGCCTTCGTCTGATTGGCGATAATCCCATTATTGCGACCCGTCTGCAGAATGGCGCGCGACTATTGCTCGACATGCGTTCGGCGGGGCAATGGTATAGTATATATTCGCGTCGCAGTGACGCATATTGGACCAAATTGTGCGCTGATTTACTCGACGAGGATCAGCTATTCCTCGATATCGGGGCCAATATTGGCATGTATGCGGTGCAGGTTATGCATCTCAAAGGCAATGTCGGCCTGTGCCATGCCTTTGAACCCATGCCCGGCAATGTTGCGCGTTTGACGGACAATGTGGCGCTTAACCAGCAGCAGGGGGTTGTCACTATCCATCCTTACGGCTTGTCGGATGCGCCGGCGACCTTGCAACTCGCCTTTGTTGCTGCGGACAATGGCGAAGACACTGGCAATGCAGAAATCATCGATGCAGCTGCAGCTGTGGGGCGCGCGACCTTTGCAATTGAGGTGCGCTGTCTCGATGATGTGGCGCTGCCGAACCTCCCGATCGGTGTGATAAAGATTGATGTCGAGGGGCATGAGGATTGTGCCTATCGCGGCGGGGCCAAGCGCCTACGCAAGGATCGCCCGTTCATCATCGCTGAATATAATCGCGAGGAATTGGCAAGTCGCGGGCTCGGCCCCGAACTGCAATTCGGCACCCATCTGCCGCCTGATTATTACGCCTTGCGCCGCCATGCGGGGGGGGGGGAGCTAATCCCCATTGATGATTGGCTAGCCCTGCCGCGTCTCGACAATGTGTTGCTTTGTCCGGCGGAGAAAATGGCGCGGTTACATGCGCTTGGGCTTATGCGGTAGCCGCCACAATTCAGCGTGTATTGACCAGAAAGACGGTATGGCCATCAAATTGCGGATGGCTGCGGGTTGCCGACAAGTCGGGTAATAGGTCGCCTTGCCGCAGGCCGACACGAAAACGAAATGGCAGCGCCGTCGCCACAGAGAGATATGCGTCGGGCGACAAGGCTGGTGCATCATCACCAAAATAGCGGACGACATTTTCGTCGATACTGTTGCCGAGCGCTGCCAATTGACCATCGGTATCGACGGCAAGGCCGGTGACGCTCAATTTCATATCGCGCGGCAGGGCTTGGCGTACGGCGCGCAAAAACCCTGCCTGTGCAGCCGCATTTTCGCGCGCCGCGCCGGCAAATTCGACGCAAAGCCCAACAAGTTGATTCCCACTCGTCTGCCAGTGGTTGAGCGTGCGCACCACTTGCTGCAATTTGTCGGCCGCCCTGTCGAGGCGCGCGACGCGCAGCCCCATCCACAATGCGGCACGCGTAACCTCTGGCACCGATTGGCGTTCGGCCGCCAGCATCGATTGTCCTGCCCAAGTGTCGATCGCCAATGCCGCCAAGTATATTGTCTTTGCTTGACGCAGGGCGCCCTGCATCCGGGCGCCGCTGCCGACGTAAAAACTGTCATAGGCGCTGGCGATGACGCGCGGCGCACCGCGCACACTAGGGCTACAAGCGTTGAGCAGCATTGCCCCGCCCACCGCTGCGCCACCGACAAATTGGCGCCGATTGAGGATCAAGGGTTGGTGGCCATAATCCGGTCAACCCCCGCCTGTGTCACCGGATGATATGTGGCGCGGGTGCGGGCATAGATGCGGCTTGCAATCGCCCGGCCCCAGTCGCCCGTGTCAACCAATGTACGGAACAGGGGGGCCACGAACTTGCGCCGCCCGATGGTCGCCAGAAATTCTGCGGCAGCGGGCACGGCGGGTTGGTAGCGATTGGCGAGCGCGAGGTTGAGCCACGCAAAGCGCACCTCGGCATTGCCTTCATCCATCAGATGCAGCGCTTGGTCGAGCGCCGCCAATTGGTCGGCATTGCGCGCCTCTGGCACGTTCGACAGAAAGCGCAGCCGTTCGGCGGTCGTCCAGCCGCGCCATGCCGCCGCATCAATATTTCCGGTCGTTTGATAGGCGTGCGATGCCGCATCGACCGCTGCAAATGCTGCGGGATCGGGACGGGCCACATTGGCGGGCAGGCCGGGGGCGTAAATCCATGCCTCTGGCATCAGCCGCGCTTCGAGTGCGGCGTCCCCATGGATCAGATTTTGCCGCATGTCCGCGAGGAACATGGCCGAAGTCGCGGGTTGAAAGGCGTGATTGTCGAACCATTGGCGCAGCCATGCGTCAAAACGCGCCCGCCCGACCAACCGTTCCATCGTGCGCAAAAATGTTGCGCCTTTGTCATAGGTGATACCGCTTGATCCGCCGTCGCTATCGCTATTGGGCGGCTGGTGCAGGCGGGTTGCGTCATTGGTCGCGCCGAGCTCCTGCAGCGCATTTTCGGTTTCCGCAAAACTCAGCGCTTCTTCCTGACCCGCGCGATGCGGCCCATATAGCGCCTCCATAATCCGGTTTTCAAAGTAGGAAGTCACCCCCTCGTTCAACCAGCCATCCCCCCACACCGCATTGGTGACGAGGTTACCTGACCAGCTGTGCGCCAGTTCATGGGCAATCAGGCCATTGAGGCTTTTGTCCCCGGCGATAAAGGTCGGGGTTAGAAAGGTGAGCGTGGGGTTTTCCATGCCGCCATAGGGAAAGCTCGGCGGCAGGACGATGACGTCATAGCGCCCCCAACGATAAGGGCCATAGAGACGCTCGGCTGCTTCGACCATCGCCTCGGTGTCAGCCAGTTCGGCCGCAGCCCGGTCCATCATCGCCGGTTCGGTCCACACGCCGGTGCGCGCGCCCAGCGGGCGAAACGCAATGTCACCTGCGGCTATGGCGATAAGATAGGGGGCAACCGGGTGATCCATACGGAAACGATAACTACGCCAGCCCGCCCCTGCTGGCACGCCATCGGGAGTTAGCCGATCCCCCGACATCACCACCTTGAGCGGTTCGGGTGCACGGATGACCGCTTCCCATGTTTGGCGGATGCCGGGGCTATCTTGGGTGGGTATCCAGCTACGGTTGAGGATCGATTGGCCCTGACTGAATAAATAGGGATGCTGTCGACCAGCGGTCTGTTCGGGGGTCAGCCATTGCAGCGCTTCGGCATCTGCGCCGCTGTGATAGGTGATGCGGATACGCCGCGCGTCGCCAAAGCGAACGCTGATGGGTTGGCCGCGTAACGCATCACCGGTGCCGATTTCAAATGGCAGAGCATGCCCCGCCATATCGGTGACCGATGCGATGCTCAGGTTGCGGCTGTCGAGGATGATTTGTTGCGCGCCAGGCGCCGCCACTATGTCGAGCGTTGCCGTGCCCGCCACCCGCTTTTGCGCAAAGTCGAGGGCCAGGTCGAGCGCGACATGGGTAACGCGCGCTTCCAGCGGCTGGGCAAAGCTGGCGGTGTCAACCGCGTCGGCGCCGGTCAATATTGGTGCAACTTCGCGCGCCGTGACTGGCGGTGGAACAGTGTTCACCGCGCCGCCCGTGGTACCATTCGCCGCGCAACCTGCCGCGCACAATGCGCCCAAACCCACCCACAAACGCTTGGCCCAATACATGGCAACCCTCCCAACTACATATGTCGGCATAAGGCGGTTGCTGGGCGGGGGCAAGCGCTGGCTCGCCCCCTGTTTGCTTATTGGCTTGCCTTCTTATTGGTCAGGCATGGCGGCGGGCGCATTGCCCAGCCGGACGATCACATCATCCACTTGCACCCCCCCGCGATCAATCACCAAATTCTGGTAATTGCGCTGCCCATCGGTGGTTTCTGCTTCCAACAGGCCGACATCGGGCGAATTAAACTGCTGACGCAAATAAGCAGCGAGTTCGCCTGCAGACAATATGCGGTCGCCATTATTGTCGGCATCGCCCGAAAAGGCTTGGCGGACAAAGTGCGCCAAATAGCCGCCAGCGCGGAATTTTTCGGCGACCAGGCTGGTCAAATCCTCCTCTGATGAAAATACACCCATCACGCCGGGCCGGTTGACGACATCGCGCGCAAAGCCGCCCGAAAAACAGCTATCGAGGATGAGGAGGGACAGCCGTGTGCGCAGCGGTGCGAACATCGCGGCCATTTCATCGTCGGTCAGCGGCCCATCGATGAGGGTCAGCGCCTCATCGCGGCCATCGGGCTCGGTCGCCGATGCACGGCTGTCGATCTGTTGGCCGTGCCCTGAATAGAAAAAGAGGAAGATATCATCCGGCCCGGCCTGTGCCGCAACGCTTTCTATGGCGCTACGCACCGCGCTGCGTGTTGCCCCGCCATTGGTGATGGTGATGCTCGCCGGATTGAGCACGCCGTCGCGGCGCAATGTTTCGGCGATTTTGTTCGCATCCTCGTCTGTATAGGGCAGGTTGCTCGTTGCCCCGCCATAATCCGACACGCCGACCATCACCGCAAATACTCTCTGGCCGCCGCGCACATTCGCAATGCGTGCGGGTTCGGCAGCTTCGGAAAGCGTGACCGTGTAACGTCCGCTTTCGCCGGGACGGTAGGATGTGACGAGCAGGCCATATTCACCATCGGCGGGCAAAACCTGTTCGATCCGCGCGTTGGTGCCATCCGGCCCGTCGTCATTGTCGATCTGGTCGCCTTCGGGGGGTTGCAGAATGGCGTAGGTATCAAAAGCGTCGGATGTGACATCGATGGCGACGCGCTGACCCCGCCGTCCTGTAAACCGATAATGGTCAACAAATTCGCCACTTGATTGCAGCGTATCATCGCCGCTCACCAATTCGCCGCTGATGCTGCGCCCCAGCGTCAGCACGGCGCCATCGGGCGTCACGCGCTCAGGGTCGGCGGGGCGGGTCGGCGGTGGCGCATCGGCAATGCTGGTGGTGCCCGCGCCATAGCGCAGCACATAATTGCCGGTTTCGCGCGCGGCATAGCTGGTGACCATGACCGTATAGCGACCATCGCTGGGCAGCGTCACGGTCAGGCGACTGTTCCGTCCGCCGGATGGATCATCGTCATTCGCTTCGACGAAATTGCCCGGCCCGTTGATCTGGACAAAGGGGTCAAATTGCGCCGAATCGAGCCGCAGCTCGACGCGCTGTCCTGCGCGCCCGTCGATGATGAATTGGTCGGCATATTCGCCGGTTGAAAGCTGCCGGTCGCTGGATGCCAAGGCACCGTTGACCCGTTCGCCGGGGCTTAATGTCGCTGCATCATTCCCAGCAGCTGCCGCGACTGGCGGCGGCGCAGCATTGCCGCCCACGCCATTGACCGCCAGCACATAGCGCCCTTGCTCACCGCTGCGGAAACTGGTCGCACCGATGCGCACCACACCATCGGCGGGCATGGTAAAACGTATCCGGCTGTTGCGGGTGCCGCGTCCGTCGGCGTCATCATTATCTTCCGACAGGCCGCCCGGCCCACGGATGATCAAATATGGGTCGAATGCGCCCGACTGCAGGGTGACATCAAAGCTTTCGCCGCGTCGTCCCTGCAATGTCCATGTTTCGATATATTCGCCGCTCGGCAATGTTTGATCATTGCCGTCCAGCGCACCTTCTACGCTTTGTCCGGCATTGATAGTGCGTGGTCCGTCGGCAATGGGGCTGGCGGGCGCACTTGCCAAATTCCCCGCACCAAGGCGCAGTTGGTATCGCCCGCGTTCCCCTGCGGCATAGCTTGTGGCGATAATGCGATAACGGCCATTGGTCGGCAAACGCACAGTGATTTCGGCGCGGCGTTCGCCCGATGTTACATCGTCATTATCCTCAGAAAAGCTGCCCGGCCCGCGCAGCATGAGGTAAGGGTCAATGGCATCACTATCGAGCGAAATGGTCAGCGTCTGACCAGCGCGTCCTTCAAATTCATATGCGTCGAAATATTCGCCCGATGACAAGCTGCTGTCACCATTGTCGAGCGTGCCGGTGACGCTTTGACCGATGGCGATGCTCTGCTGCGCCAAGGCGGCCGGTGCGAAGGCCGCGGACGCCGCGAGCAGGGCAAGCAAAGACAGGCTTTTACGAACGTTCATATTCCCCCCAAAGCCGCGAACATCATCGCGCTTATCCACGATTATCCGGCTGCGTTTGGCTCTCTAGTGCAAAAAACCGCAGAAGCTGAATAGGAAATTTCGGCGAGGGGGCGGTGGGGCAGATTAGCCCCCCTGCCTTATAGTTCCACCATTTCAAAATCCTGCTTGCCCGAACCGCATTGCGGGCACATCCAGTCGTCGGAAATGTCGGCCCAGCGGGTGCCCGGCGCTAAACCTTCGGCGGGGTCGCCCTCTTCCTCATTGTAAATATAGCCGCAATTCAGGCACTGCCAGATTTTATAGGGTGCGTCGCTCATCTTATGCGTCCTGCTTTAACGTGAATTTAATTGGCACATGTTTGGGGCCGCACACAAACATCGATCGGGTGCGTTCCGGGGTGCCGTTCAGTTCGACGCTGGCCAAGCGCGGGATGATCGCTTCCCACAACAGCCGCATTTCCAACCGCGCCAAATGCTGACCCAGACAGACATGCGGGCCATAGCCAAAGGCGATTTGCTTGTTGGGTTTGCGGTGAATGTCGAAATCATAAGGGCGTTCGAAAACCGCGTCGTCCCGATTGGCGGAATGATAGGAGAGGAAGATATAATCGCCCGCTGCAATCTGATGTCCGGCAAATTCACTGTCGGCGACGGCGGTGCGCATGAAATGTTTGACCGGCGTCGACCAGCGGATGCTTTCCTCAACAAAGGCGCCGATCAAACCGGGGTCGGCCTGCAATTCGGCTAACAGGCCGGGGCGTGCGGCCAATTCCCACATGGCCGCTGCTGTTGCATTTGATGTCGTGTCATGCCCGGCGGTGGCAGCGATAATATAATAGCCCATCAACTGGCGGCGGTTCAGATATTCGCCGTCGATGGTGGCATTGGCGATCAGGCTGTTCACCTTGGCATCGTCGGGTTGCTTGCGGAAATCCTCCGTCACTTTACCGAAATAGGCTTCCATGGCCGCATTGATTTCGACGACCTGATCCAGCGCCTCTTTTGGTGTTACCTCGGTTTTCGACCGGTTCATTTCGGGGTCGGTCGAACCGAATAGCTGCTGGGTCAGTTCGAGGAGGTATAGCTCATCCTCTTGTGGCACGCCCAAAACCCCCATGATGACGCGCAACGGGTAATAAAAGGCAACATCGGCAGCAAAATCGCAGCTTGGGGCCTGATCGAACAGCATTTGTGCATATTGTGCTGCGGTCGCGCGTACCTTGTCCTCCATCGTGCGGACGGCTTGCGGGGTCATGGCCGGAAAGACGATTGACCGCAGCGCTTTATGTTCTGCGCCGTCCACCCCAACCAGCGTGTGGATGAAATTGGAATCACCATCGGTCAGAAAGCGGACAATATTCTGCATCTCGTTGGGCAATAAGGTGCTCGCCCGCGGGCCATTTTGAAAGTCGGCCGCGCGCATTTCGATGGCCAAAATATCGGCGTGGCGCGTTGCAAACCAGATCGGCGGATATTCATCAAGCTCCGCCTTGGCAAAGCCATAGTCGCGGCGCAGTTCGTCAAATGCCGCGTCAATCATCGCCCCATCCTGATATGCGGCGGGGTCGATCGCCGTTCTTGCCAATTTTTCGGGAATATGCGCTGTCAAAATAACCTCCCTATCCAGACAAATAGGGCCAAGGCCCTGCATTGCTGACACAAATGTTCATAACTAACGACGCTTGGCAAGCAGCAAAATTGAAAAAAGCGGGATGCAGCTATGCTCCCCCCTTTTCCCGCACAGCAAAAGCGCACTATAGCATGGCACGTTGGCAATGGTGCCGACCCAGAAATGCAGGGAAATATGTCCGAGGAATTCTACCGCATTAAGCGACTGCCGCCCTATGTCATCGCCGAAGTTAATGCGATGCGGGCCGCGGCGCGTCAGGCGGGGGAAGATATCATTGACCTCGGCATGGGTAATCCCGATTTGCCGCCGCCGCCGCATGTCATTGAAAAATTGGTGGAGGTTGCGCGTGATCCCAAGGCGCATGGCTATTCAGCGTCCAAGGGGATTGTCGGGCTGCGCCGCGCACAGGCCAATTATTATGGTCGGCGTTTTGGCGTCGACCTATGTCCCGACAGCGAAGTGGTGGTGACACTGGGCAGCAAAGAGGGGCTGGCCAATCTGGCGCAGGCGATCACCGCGCCGGGCGACGTCGTGCTTGCCCCCAACCCTAGCTACCCCATTCATACCTTTGGCTTCATCATTGCCGGCGCGACCATCCGCAGTGTGCCGACGACGCCAGATGAGGCCTATTTCGCGGCGCTCGAACGGGCGGTCAAGTTCACGGTGCCCAAGCCGAGCGTCCTCATCGTCAACTATCCGTCCAATCCGACGGCGGAGGTTGTTGACCTTGTATTTTATGAACGGTTGGTCGCCTTTGCCAAGGAACATGGCATCTGGATATTGTCCGACCTCGCCTATAGCGAACTATATTATGACGGCTGCCCGACGCCGTCGATTTTGCAGGTGCCGGGTGCAAAGGATGTGGCGGTTGAGTTCACCTCCATGTCCAAAACATATTCGATGGCGGGTTGGCGGATTGGCTTTGCCGTGGGCAACAAAACGCTGATTTCGGCGCTGACCCGTGTGAAATCCTATCTCGATTATGGGGCATTTACGCCGATTCAAGCTGCCGCGGTCGCCGCGCTCAACGGACCGCAAGACATTGTAGCGGCCAATCGGGCGCTGTATCAGAAACGGCGCGATGTGCTGGTGGATAGCTTTGGCAAGGCGGGGTGGCATATTCCCGCCCCGCGTGCATCGATGTTCGCTTGGGCGCCGGTGCCGCCTGCACTTGCCCATTTGGGCAGTCTCGAATTTTCAAAACAGCTTTTGACCCAAGCTGGCGTCGCGGTTGCCGCAGGCGTCGGCTATGGGGAGGAAGGCGAAGGGTTCGTGCGCATCGCCATGGTTGAAAATGAACAAAGGCTGCGACAGGCGGCGCGCAGCGTAAAACGATATTTGCAATCCATGGGGGTGAATACGCCCGGTCAAGCATCGGGCTGACGTGGCGGGGATTTTTCCGTCGCGGGGTGCGACCGCCACACCAACCAGCGTGCGCATGCTGCTCTGGACCTTGCTTGCCGCCTATACGCTCAATTTCCTAGATCGGCAGATCCTCAATATTTTGGCTGAACCGATCAAGGCCGAATTGGGTTTGAGCGACAGCCTGTTGGGGTTCTTGGCTGGCCCAGCCTTTGCCGTTTTCTATGCGGTGCTCGGCGTTCCCATCGCCCGTTGGGCGGACAAAGGGAAAAATGACCGGGTCGGTCTGATTTCACTCTCTCTTGCCATTTGGTCATTGATGACCGCGCTCACCGGCTTTGCACAGAATTTTTGGCAGATGCTCGCCGCGCGGATTGGTGTTGGCATCGGTGAAGCGGGCTGCACCCCTGCCGCGCATGCGTTGATCGCAGATGCGGTGCCAGCGGCAAAACGATCATCTGCGATCGCATTTTTCGGACTCGGCGTGCCGCTTGGCTCGCTGCTGGGGTTGGTAATTGGCGGGATCATCAACGACCTTTATGGCTGGCGCATCGCGCTGATGCTTGTCGGTGTACCGGGGTTGCTATTGGCACTGGTGGTACGCTTGTTGCTGCGCGACCCACGCCAGTATCTGCCAAGCGCAGCGCAAGTTTCGGGCCATGGCGAAACCCCAATGGGTGCCGGATTGGCAGAGCTTTTTGCCTCCCGCACCTACCTCTATCTGTTCATCGCCGCATCGCTCACCGCCTTTTTAAGCTATGGCAAGGGGTTGTGGACGATCAGCTTTTTCATCCGCAGCCATGGCCTTTCGACCAGTGTGGCTGGTCTGTCATTGGCAGTGGCGTTGGGGGTAGCAGGCGTTCTGGGCACATGGGCTGGCGGCTTTGTCGCCGACCATTTTGGTGCAAAGCGGCCGGGTCTGCGCCTGATTCTGCCCGGCATCGGCATGTTGATCGCCGCACCGATATTGTTCGCCAGCTATACATTGTCGGATTGGCGTCTGGCCTTGGCGCTGCTCGTGGTGCCGACGATATGCAATGCAGCCTATTATGGTCCGGCCTATGCTGCCGTGCAGGGTCTGGTACGCCCCCAACTGCGCGCACTCGCGGCATCGATGGTCGTATTTGGCCAGAACTTCATCGGCTTGGGGCTGGGGCCGCTCGCCTTTGGGATGTTGTCCGATTATCTTCAACCGGTCGCGGGCAGCGAAAGCGTGCGCTGGGTGCTCTATGGTGCGGCTTGGACTGGCATTTTTCCGGCGCTGTTTTTCATCGCTGCCGGACGACGGATGGCGCACACACAATAATACATTGGTTGCGGCCGCCATTCGCAGGCCGCCAGCGTTGAATTTCCTTTATTCAAAGGGGTCGCGGATGAGGATTGTATCCTCTCGCTCCGGACTGGTTGAAACGAGTGCGATGGGCGTTTCGATCAATTCCTGCACCCGCTGGATATATTTAATCGCCTGCGCGGGCAGATCGGCATAGCTGCGCGCGCCTGCGGTCGTTTCCTGCCAGCCATCCATTTCCTCATATATCGGTTCGACTGCTGCCTGATCTGCGGCGTGCGCCGGAAAATAGTCGAGGATTTTGCCGTTCAATCGATAACCGGTGCAGATGCGCACACGATCAAACCCGTCGAGCACGTCCAATTTGGTGAGCGCGATGCCGGTGACACCCGAAACGGCGCAGGCTTGGCGAACCAGCACGGCATCGAACCAGCCACAGCGCCGCTTGCGGCCGGTGACGGTGCCAAACTCATGCCCGCGTTCACCCAATTTTTGCCCCGTCGCATCATCCAATTCGGTGGGGAAGGGGCCACTGCCCACGCGCGTCGTATAGGCTTTGGCGATGCCCAAAACAAAGCCGACGGACGAAGGGCCAAGGCCCGATCCGCTCGCTGCCGTGCCGCTAACCGTATTTGACGACGTGACAAAGGGGTAGGTGCCGTGATCGATGTCGAGCAGCACGCCCTGGGCCCCTTCGAACAATATGCGGGCCCCAGCCTTGCGTACTTTTTTGAGCCGCTTCCAGACCGGTTGCGCATATTCGAGCACATAGTCGGCGATTTCGGACAGGTCGGCAATCAACCGTGCGCGGTCAATCGGCGGTTCGCCAAACCCGGCACGCAGCGCATCATGGTGCGCGGTCAGCCGGTCAAGCTGGGGCTCCAATTTGTCGAGGTGGGCAAGGTCGCAAACGCGTATGGCGCGGCGGCCGACCTTATCCTCATAGGCAGGGCCAATGCCGCGCCCGGTCGTGCCGATTTTACCCGCGCCCGCCGCTGTTTCGCGCAAGGCATCGAGGTCGCGGTGAAAGGGCAGGATCAGCGCGCAATTGTCGGCAATGGCGAAATTATCGGCGGTGATGCTGACGCCTTGGCCGCGCAATTTGGTAATTTCATCGCGCAGCGCCCATGGGTCGAGAACCACACCATTGCCGATGATTGATAAAGTGCCGGTCACAATGCCCGATGGCAGCAGCGACAATTTATATATTTGATCGCCAACCACCAAAGTGTGGCCAGCATTATGCCCACCCTGAAAACGCACCACCGCATCGGCGCGGCTGGCCAGCCAATCGACAATCTTGCCCTTGCCCTCGTCGCCCCATTGTGCGCCGATTACCGTAACATTGGCCATATGTGATTCCGTCGCTTTCCGGCCTGAGCGGCCCGCGCGGCCTTAGCCGATTTGACGGCAGAGGCAAGCGTGGAGGGACATATGATGCGCGCTTGCGACCAATATGGGAAAAGCTTGCGACAATTTGGCGCCACCATGGGCATCTTGCTGCCTATTGGGGCGACTTCGCAAAGGAATGATGATGGGTTTCCGTGGTCAAAGCTTCAAAATGCTGGTGTTGGCTTTGTTGGTGTCGGGCGGCGTCGCAAGCGGTGCCGTGGCGGCGATGCAGGCGCGCGGCGCGATGGAGGAACGCGAACTTGGCCCGGGTGGCACAGCGCGCCCCGATGCCCATATCGCCTATGGCAATGACCCCATGCAGGCGGTGGACCTTTATCTGCCGCCAAATCGTGCTGGCAATCGGGCGGGCAATGCTGCGCCGCCGCCGATTGCCGTATTTGTCCATGGCGGGGGTTGGTCACGCGGCAATTTGTCGATGGTGGCGAGCAAGCCCGAATATTTTGCGCGCGCCGGTTGGGCCTTTGCCTCCATCGGATATCGCCTCGTCCCCAATGCGACGGTCGAACAGGAAGCGGCAGATGTCGGAGCGGCCTTGCAGCGGCTACGCGCCGAAGCGGCGGCGCGGGGCTATGACGGCAACCGCATCCTGCTGTTCGGCCATAGCGCAGGCGCGCACCTCGTCTCCCTCGTCGGCACCGACCCGCAGTATGCCGGTGATGCCTTTGGCGCGATTCGCGGCATCATCCCCATTGATGGCGCGGCCTATGACGTGCCGCGCCAATTGGCGAGCGCCGGGCAGTTCATGTTGCAACGCACCTATATCCCCGCCTTTGGCAGCGACGTCGCGCGCCAGCGTGCGCTCTCCCCCACCAGCCATGTCGGTGCGCCCGATGCGCCCGATTGGCTATTTCTTTATGATGCGGAACGCGCCGATGCGGTTGATCAGGCCGAATTGCTTGCCGGTGGCTTGCGGCGTGATGGCGCGCGCGTGGCGACGCTGGCGATGCATTTCCCCGAACGACAGGTCTTGGCGCGCCACCGGCGGATCAATGTTGATTTCGGGACGCCTGACTATGCGGGCAATGATTTAGTGGCGGCGATGATGGCGCGGGTAGCGGCGGGAAACTAAAGCTTCGTCGCGTTGTCGCCGTGTAAAATATGGGTGCAGCCCAGCGCGCGCGGGTCGTCCGCATCGCTGATTGCGGCGATGGTAACCCAGCCACCTGTGCGCAGCGCATCGGCGGCGCGCACATCATGGCCTATGGGCAGGAACAGACGCTCAGCCGTCCCCGCTGAGTTGCCCAGCCCTGCCATGATGAGCGGGTCGGGGTAGAGCGAGAAGCCGACCGCCGGTTCGTTCCCACCATCGGCGTGGGAAATGGCGTAACTGCCACCGCGACCAATGGAAAAAGCACCAACGCGGCCCTGCGCGTCGGCGGGATATTGCGCAAAAAATGAAAAACCGATGCCGCTTTGATATTCAAAGCCATGGCGTTCGGTGGGGTCGAGTGTCACGCGCGCGATCCCCGAAATTGCCGCGTTTACCGCGCGCAGCGTCGCAATCCGACTTGTCAGCACCCCTTGGGCGTCGATGGCGGCCAGCCGTTCAATAGCGGTGTCAAAATCACCCGTCGCAGCCAGCAATGGCAGATAGGCCGACGCGCCGAGCCATGGCAGCGCACCCGCGTCCTTGGCGTCGAGTGCGGCGCGAACTGCCGCCAAATTACCATCCGGCAGGGGCAAGGCGCCGGCAGCCAATGTATCGACCAGGTCGGGCAGGGTCAGATCGACGCTGATGTCGGCAACACCCGCCGCAGCCAGCGCATCGACCGCCATTTTGGCGATTTCACATACGGCGGTGACTGCATCACTGCCGATTAACTCCGCGCCGATTTGCATCATTTCGCGTTCGGGCCACAGGGTGGAGGCGGCGAGTTTCGCCACCTGTCCCGCATAGCAGAGGCGTAAGGGGCGCGGCTGAGCGGCCATGCTGCTCGTCGCGATACGTCCGACCTGCCGCGTGATATCGGGCCGAATGGCAAGCGTCCGGCGCGACAAAGGGTCGGTAAAGCGCAACAGGCTATTCGCTGCCGCGTCGCCATCAGTCGCCAGCGTTTCGCGAAATTCGGCAATCGGCGGGGCGACCCGGCGATAACCATGGGTCGCGAATACGTCGATTAGCGCGCGCATGACACGGCTCGCCGCCTCTGCCTCCTCCGGCAAGCGGTCGCGCAATCCTTCGGGCAGCAGCGGGGGTATGGCGGGGGTGGCGTTTGTCACCCCGCCGCCCTTATCTGCCCGTTCGGCCAAAATGAAGTCAAAAGCGCAACGCCTTTACCTGCTTCACCCCCTGCAACTGGCAGATTTGCCACAACAGTGCCTCTGGCACCGCGCCATCGATCGACAGCAGCAACACTGCCTCCCCACCCGCTTCGCGGCGGCCGAGGTGGAAGGTGCCAATATTGACGCCCGCTTCGCCCAATGCACCGCCGATCCGCCCGATGAATCCCGGCGCGTCGGCGTTGACGACGAACAGCATGTCACCTGCCAAATCCGCCTCTACCTTGATGTCATGCAATTCGACGAGGCGCGGGGCGCTGCGCCCGAAAATCGTGCCTGCGACGCTATGTTCACCCTTTTTGGTGGTGATGGTAACGCGCAGCAGCGTGGCATAATCCCCCTCCCGATCGTGGCGTACTTCGCGCACGTCGAGCCCGCGTTCCTTGGCCATGTGCGGCGCGTTGACCATATTCACCGTGTCCGAATAAACGCGCATCAAGCCTGCAAGAACAGCTGCAACTATCGGTTTCTGGTTGAGCGTCGCTGCCGCCCCCTCCGTCTCAATGGCGATCGATAAAATATCCTCACCCTCCAACTGGCCGACAAGACGGCCCAATTGTTCGGCGAGCGCCATATAGGGCTTGAGCTTGGGGGCTTCCTCTGCCGAGAGGCTGGGGACGTTGAGCGCGTTGGTGATCCCGCCGTGCATCAGATAATCGGCGATTTGTTCGGCGACTTGAATCGCGACATTGACCTGCGCCTCATCGGTCGAAGCGCCCAAATGGGGGGTACAGACAAAATTGGGGGTGCCGAACAGGGGGCTGGCTTCTGCCGGTTCGACCGCAAAAACGTCGAGCGCCGCGCCCGCGACATGGCCGCTGTCAAGCGCCGCCTTGAGCGCGGCCTCATCCACCAGACCGCCGCGTGCGCAATTGACGATGCGCACGCCCTTTTTGGTTTTGGCCAAGTTTTCCGCCGACAAAATCCCGCGCGTCTGGTCGGTCAAGGGGGTGTGCAGCGTGATAAAATCGGCCCGCGCCAGCAGCGCGTCGAGCTCCACCTTCTCTATCCCCAATTCGACCGCCCGTTCGGGGCTGAGGAAGGGGTCGTAAGCAATGACCTTCATCTTAAGGCCGATTGCGCGGTCGGCAACGATGCTGCCGATATTGCCCGCGCCGATCAGCCCCAATGTCTTGCCGGTCAGCTCAACCCCCATGAAACGATTTTTTTCCCACTTACCCTGCTGGGTCGAAGCGTCGGCCTCGGGGATTTGGCGGGCCAGCGCGAACAGCATGGCAATGGCATGTTCGGCGGTCGTAATACTATTGCCAAAGGGGGTATTCATCACCACCACCCCCTTGGTGGAAGCGGCCGGAATATCGACATTATCGACACCGATGCCGGCCCGCCCGACCACTTTGAGCCGGGTCGCGGCGGCCAAGACTTCCTTGGTCACCTTGGTCGCCGAACGAATGGCGAGACCATCATAATCGCCGATGATCGCCAGCAATTCATCCTTGCTGAGGCCCGGCTTTTCATCCACCGTTACGCCGCGTTCGCGGAAAATCTGCGCGGCGCGCGGGTCCATCTTGTCGCTGATCAAAACCTTGGGTTGGTTGGTCATGGTGCATTCCCTTTAATCGGGGGCAAGGGGGGCGTGCATCGCCCGACACCTTGCTGGATATTCGATTGGAGGTTTCAGGCCGATTTGGCGTTGGCATAGGCCCAGTCGAGCCATGGGCCGAGCGCTTCGATATCGGCGGTATCGACTGTGCCGCCGCACCAAATGCGCAGCCCCGCCGGGGCATCGCGATATCCCGCTATGTCATAGGCGGCATCTTCGGCCTCGAGCAGCGCGGCCATGCGTTTGATAAAGCCGCCGTCCGCCCCTTCGACATTGAGGCAGACGCTGGTGATCGACCGCACCGCCGGGTCTGTCGCCAGATAGGATAGCCATGGCCGCGCCGCAACAATCGCGTCGAGCGCGGCTGCATTGGCCAAGGTTCGTGCGCGCAGCGCCGCGCCGCCGCCGATCGATTTGGCCCATTCGAGCGCAAAAATCGCATCCTCCACCGCCAGCATCGATGGGGTGTTGATCGTTTCGCCCTTGAACAGCCCTTCGCCCAGCACACCCTTGCTCATCAGGCGGAATATCTTGGGCAATGGCCATGTGGGTGTGTGGCTTTCCAGCCGTTCGACCGCGCGCGGACCGAGGATGAGGACGCCGTGCGCCCCTTCGCCGCCGAGCAGCTTTTGCCACGAAAAGGTCGCAACGTCGATCTTGTCCCACGGCAGTTCATAGGCAAAGACCGCGCTCGTCGCATCGACGAAGCTGAGGCCGGCGCGGTCATCGGCGATCCAGTCGCCATTGGGGACAACGACCCCCGATGTCGTGCCATTCCAGGTGAAGAGCACATCATCGGTCCAGTCGACCGCGCCCAGGTCGGGCAGCGCGCCATAGGGCGCGCGCAGGATTTTGGGGTCCAGTCGCAATTGCTTGGTCGCATCGGTGACCCAACCTTCACCAAAGCTTTCCCAAGCGAGCATCGTGATGCCCCGCGCGCCCAGCATCGTCCACATGGCCATTTCAAAGGCACCGGTGTCCGACGCTGGGACGATGGCGATACGATGGGTATCGGGCAGCGCCAATGTTTCGCGCATTAGGTTGATGCAATGAGCGAGCCGCGCCTTGCCGATCGTCGAGCGATGCGAACGGCCCATGGCGGCGGTATCGAGTTTTTGGGGGCTCCAACCCGGTGGCTTGGCACAGGGACCGGAAGAAAAATGCGCACGCGCCGGCAGGCGCGCCGGTTTAGCTATCGTCATATAACTCTCCTTACAGAGAGCACGCGCGGCGTTGGGACCGCGTGGCCCGTCGCCGCTCCTATAGTGGCAAGGCGGATTGTCAAGGTGATTATGCTGCGTTGCAGTAGATGTCATCATGGTTACCTGCTGTTTACCAAAATGGCGTAAAGCGGGCGGCATGCGTTTGCTTTTCCGTCTCAGCCCATTGTTGCTGCTCAGCCTCTCTGCTTGTTTTGGCGGGGTGGAACGGCCGCAGGCCAGCACCAGTCCTGACCGTAGCCCGCGCCCCAATGTCGCCAGCGCCAATGCTGATACGCGCCAGTGCATGGCCGAATTGACGCGTGCCGGGGTGCGCTTTTCGGCGTTGCCCGATCAGGATTTTGGCGGGGGCTGTCATATGTTCGGCAGCGTCCGGCTGACCGATTTGGGGACGCCCGCTACTAATTTGGGGCCGATGACCTGCCCCTTGGCGCGCAATTTTGTCGCTTGGGTGCAATATGCGGTGAAGCCCGCCGCACGGCAGGTTTATGGCGCTAATCTAGCGCGCATCGAAACCTTTGGCACCTATAGCTGCCGTAACGTCAATGGGGCGAGCAGCGGCCGTTTGTCGCAACATGCCTATGCCAATGCGGTCGATGTGTCGGCCTTTGTCCTCGACGATGGGACGCGTATCACCATTTTGGCAGGTTGGTCCGGCGATGACCGGGCACAACGATTTTTGCAGTTGATCCATACATCGGCTTGCCGCCGGTTCGGCACCGTGCTCAGCCCCGCCTATAACCGGCTGCACGCCAATCATTTCCATTTTGATATGAGCGGGGCGGGTTATTGCCGCTAGGGCGCTTTGTCGCTAGGCACGGGTAAATGACCAAGGACAAAACACCGATAAGCTCGCGCTTTCCCAAGGCGAGCGAAGATGCCGAGTTTGCCACCAATAATCTGGCGACCCCGCAAACATCCAGCCCGGCCTATCGCCTTGCCTTTCAGGACAGCGAATTTCTGCTGCGCGATGATTTGCGCCCGGTGCGTTTTCAGCTCGAACTGCTCAAGCCAGAATTGCTGCTCGATGAGGCTAAGGTCGCCTCTATGCTCGTTATATATGGGTCGGCGCGTATTCCCGAGCCGGCCGCCGCTGCGGCGCTGGTCGCTGCAGCCAAGACCGATGACGAACGCCGGATTGCCGAACGGCTCGCCGCCAAGGCGCATTATTACGACGAAGCGCGCGCGCTTGCCGCGCGGGCGGCACGGGTGCCGGTTGATGCGGATGGCCAGCGCCATTTCGTCGTCTGCTCGGGCGGTGGCCCATCCATCATGGAAGCGGCCAATCGCGGCGCGGCAGAGACGGGGGCGGAGACCATTGGCCTCAATATTGTTTTGCCGCACGAACAGGCGCCCAACGCCTATGTGACGCCATCGCTCAGTTTCCAATTCCACTATTTCGCGCTGCGCAAAATGCATTTCCTGTTGCGCGCTCGCGCGGTGGCGGTCTTCCCCGGCGGTTTTGGGACGTTTGACGAAAGCTTCGAACTGCTCACGTTGATCCAAACCGGCAAGATGAAGGCGCTGCCCATCGTCTTTTTCGGGCGTGAATTTTGGAACAAGGTCGTCGATTTTAACGCGCTGGCCGATGAAGGGGTGATCAACCGCCGCGACATCGACCTGATTCGCTTTGTCGATACGGCGGATGAAGCGTGGGAATATATCACCCAATTCTGGGCCGATGACCCGATTGGCGCGCTCGCGCGTCAGGCGTGAATGGCGCGCGCGGTTTGACAGGGCCGTGCAAATTTCCTACATGATGCGCCGTCCACCCGCCCGGGATAGGGAAAGAGTCGCGCCTTTCCGCACGTATTAGGGCAGCGGACGCCACGCGAAACAATGGGAACCGACCGCTTTTCCGGCATGGGAATAGCGCGCCGGTGCTTTTTGTGTCGTCGGTTTGGCAAAGCGAAATTGCATTTTCACCCTAAGATATAGGCGACCCTATTTTATGGCGACCAAGGCACCGGCTCCTGCCCTGACGGCTCCGTCGAGCAAGCGCATCCGCAAACTTTTCGGCAACATCCACGAAGCGATTGAGATGCCGAACCTGATTGAGGTGCAGCGCGAAAGCTATGAGCAATTTTTGCGCTCCGAGCCTGCATCGGGATATGTTTCGGGCCTTGAAAAGACGCTGCGCGGCGTTTTCCCGATCCGCGATTTTGCCGGCACCGCCGAATTGGACTTCGTTCATTATGAACTGGAAGACCCCAAATATGATACGGAGGAATGCCGCCAACGTGGTTTGACCTATGCCGCGCCGATGAAGGTGACGCTGCGCCTCATCGTCTTTGAAGTGGATAGTGAAAGCGACACCCGCTCGGTCCTCGATATCAAGGAACAGGATGTCTACATGGGCGACATGCCGCTCATGACCGACAACGGCACCTTCATCATCAACGGCACCGAACGCGTGATCGTCAGCCAGATGCACCGTTCGCCCGGTGTGTTGTTCGACCATGATCGCGGTAAGACCCACGCGTCGGGCAAATTCCTCTTTGCCGCGCGCGTCATTCCCTATCGCGGGTCGTGGCTTGATTTTGAATTTGATGCCAAGGACATCGTCAATGTCCGCATCGACCGTAAGCGCAAGCTGCCGGTGACCTGTCTGCTCTATGCGCTGGGTCTGAATAGCGAAGAGATTTTGAACCATTTTTACGCCACCCAGCGCTTTGTGCGCGCCAAGGATGGCTGGCAGATCCCCTTTGTGGCAGAGGCTTGGCGCGGTGCGAAGCCCGCCTTTGATGTGGTTGATGCATCGTCGGGTGAAGTGATTTTCGCCGCCGGGCAGAAAATCAGCCCGCGCGCTACCAGTGCTGCGGCCAAGGGCGGGCTGACCACCTTGCTCATCCCGACCGAGGAAATTTTTGGCCGCTATTCGGCCTTTGACCTCATCAATGAGGCGACTGGCGAAATTTACATCGAAGCGGGCGACGAAGTTAGCGCCGAAAATCTGGAAAAGCTGGACAATGCGGGGGTCGATGCCATCGACCTTCTCGACATTGACCATGCGTCGACCGGTGCTTGGATTCGCAACACGCTCAAGGTCGATAAGGCCGAAGACCGCGATCAGGCGCTGTCGGATATTTACCGCGTTATGCGCCCGGGCGAACCGCCGACCCGTGAAACCGCCGAAGCGTTGTTTCAAGGGCTGTTCTTTGATGCGGACCGCTATGATCTGTCGGCGGTGGGCCGCGTCAAGTTGAATATGCGCCTTGGCCTCGATGCCAGCGATGACCTCACTACCCTGCGCCGTGAAGATATCCTTGCCGTGGTCAAGGAATTGGTCGACCTCAAAGACGGCAAGGGCGACATTGACGATATTGACAACCTCGGTAACCGGCGCGTGCGTTCGGTCGGCGAATTGCTCGAAAATCAATATCGCGTTGGCCTGTTGCGCATGGAACGCGCGGTCAAGGAACGGATGAGCAGCGTCGATGTATCGACCGTCATGCCCAACGATTTGATCAACGCCAAGCCGGCGGTCGCTGCGGTGCGCGAATTTTTCGGTTCGTCGCAATTGTCGCAGTTCATGGATCAGACCAACCCGCTGTCCGAAGTGACGCACAAGCGTCGCGTTTCGGCGCTTGGGCCGGGCGGCTTGACCCGCGAACGCGCCGGCTTTGAAGTGCGCGACGTGCACCCAACCCATTATGGGCGCATCTGCCCGATTGAAACGCCCGAAGGGCCGAACATCGGGTTGATCAACTCGCTGTCGACCTTTGCGCGGGTCAATAAATATGGCTTCATCGAAACCCCCTATCGCAAGGTAATCGACGGCAAGGTGACGAACGACGTCATCTATTTGTCAGCGATGGAAGAGGCGAAGCACACAGTCGCGCAGGCGTCGGCTGAAACCCATGCCGATGGCAGCTTTGCCGAAGATCTGGTTTCTGCCCGGCAGAATGGCGAATTCGTCATGTCACCGCGCGACCAGATTACGCTGATGGACGTCAGCCCCAAGCAATTGGTGTCGGTTGCTGCATCGCTCATCCCCTTCTTGGAAAATGACGACGCTAACCGCGCCCTGATGGGTTCGAACATGCAGCGGCAGGCCGTGCCCTTGGTGCGCGCTGAAGCGCCCTTTGTTGGCACCGGCATGGAAGCGACGGTTGCGCGCGATTCCGGTGCGGCGATTGCCGCGCGCCGCGCGGGCGTTGTCGATCAGGTCGATGCAACGCGTATCGTGGTCCGTGCGACGGGCGATGTAGAGGCGGGTCAGTCGGGCGTCGATATTTATCGCCTGATGAAGTTCCAGCGTTCGAACCAAAATACCTGCATCAACCAGCGTCCGCTGGTGAAGGTGGGGGATATGGTGCGGGTCGGCGACATCATCGCCGACGGGCCGTCGACCGAACTGGGCGAACTGGCGCTGGGGCGTAACGCGCTCGTCGCCTTCATGCCGTGGAATGGCTATAATTATGAGGATTCGATCCTCATTTCCGAACGCATCGTGAAGGACGACGTCTTCACGTCGATCCATATCGACGAGTTTGAGGTGATGGCCCGCGACACCAAATTGGGCCCCGAAGATATTACCCGCGACATCCCCAATGTCGGGGAGGAGGCGCTACGCAACCTCGACGAAGCGGGTATTGTTTACATCGGTGCAGAGGTGGAGCCGGGCGACATATTGGTCGGCAAGATTACGCCCAAGGGCGAATCGCCCATGACACCTGAAGAAAAATTGCTCCGCGCCATCTTCGGCGAAAAGGCGAGCGACGTGCGCGACACATCGCTGAAACTGCCGCCGGGCGTTGCGGGCACCGTTGTCGAAGTGCGGGTGTTCAACCGCCACGGCATCGACAAGGATGAGCGCGCGCTCGCCATTGAACGTGAGGGGGTAGAGGCGCTCAAAAAGGACGCCGACGATGAACGCGGCATTTTGAACCGGGCAACCTATGCTCGGCTCAAGGAAATGCTGGTCGGTCAGAGCGCGACGGCCGCCCCCAAGGGTGCGAAAAAGGGTGCGGTGATCGACGAAGCCACATTGGAAGAGGTGGAACGCCACGACTGGTGGAAATTCGCGGTTGCCGACGACAAGGTGCAGGGCAATTTGGAAGCCGTGCGGGCGCAATATGATGATGCGGTAAAGGCGATTGTTGATCGCCTTGAAGATCGTATCGAAAAATTGCAGCGCGGTGACGAATTGGCACCCGGCGTGCTCAAGATGGTCAAGGTGTTCGTCGCGGTGAAGCGCAAGCTGCAACCGGGCGACAAAATGGCCGGTCGCCACGGTAACAAGGGGGTCATCAGCCGCATCTTGCCGGCAGAGGATATGCCCTTCCTAGCCGACGGAACGCCGGTGGACATCGTGCTCAACCCGCTCGGCGTGCCGAGCCGCATGAACGTCGGGCAGATTTTCGAAACCCATCTGGGCTGGGCCGCGCGCGGTCTGGGCAAACAGATTGGCGAGGCGCTCGATAATTGGCGCGAAGCCAATCCGGATGCCCAGGGCACCGCTCCGCCGCAGGCTGTGGTCGAAACGCTGCAACGCATTTATGGGCCGACCTATCACGCTGACATCGCCGCACGCGATGGTGCCAATGTGATCGAACTGGCTGAAAATCTGCGGGCCGGTGTGCCGATGGCAACCCCGGTGTTTGACGGCGCACGCGAAGCCGATGTGTCCGACATGTTGACGTTGGCCGGGCTCGACACTTCGGGTCAGGTCGATCTCTATGACGGGCGCACCGGCGAATGTTTCGACCGTAAGGTGACGGTGGGCTATATTTATATGCTCAAATTGCACCACTTGGTCGATGACAAGATCCACGCCCGTTCGATTGGCCCCTACAGCCTCGTCACCCAGCAGCCGCTGGGCGGTAAGGCACAGTTCGGCGGCCAGCGCTTCGGCGAAATGGAAGTGTGGGCGCTGCAAGCTTATGGCGCGGCCTATACGTTGCAGGAAATGCTGACGGTGAAGTCGGACGATGTCGTCGGGCGCACCAAAGTCTATGAAGCGATCGTCAAGGGTGACGACACGTTTGAGGCGGGCATTCCCGAAAGCTTCAACGTGCTCGTCAAGGAAATGCGCTCGCTCGGCCTCAACGTCGAGCTTAAGAGCATTGAGGATGACGCAGAGGATGGCCCGGCACTCGCCGACGCCGCCGAATGATTGCCGTTGGGGGCGGCCCGCGCCGCCCCCGCCACGCCGCTTACCCCATGCTATGCACCCTCACCGAGGATGAACGATGAACCAGATCACCAACTTCATGAACCCGGTCGCCAAGCCCGAGACATTTGACCAGATCAAGATCGGCATTGCATCGCCCGACCGTATCCGTAGCTGGTCGTTCGGGGAGATTAAAAAGCCTGAAACGATCAATTACCGCACCTTCAAGCCCGAACGTGACGGCTTGTTCTGCGCGCGCATCTTTGGTCCGATCAAGGATTATGAATGCCTGTGCGGCAAGTATAAGCGCATGAAATATAAGGGCATCGTCTGCGAAAAATGCGGCGTTGAAGTGACGGTGACCAAGGTGCGTCGTGAACGCATGGGGCATATCGAACTGGCCGCGCCGGTTGCGCACATCTGGTTCCTGAAATCGCTGCCCAGCCGTATCGGCCTGTTGCTCGACATGCAGCTAAAGCAGCTCGAACGGGTGCTTTATTTCGAACAATATATTGTGGTTGAACCGGGGCTTACCAGCCTCGAAAAATATCAATTGCTGTCCGAAGATGAATTGCTCGACGCGCAGGATGAATATGGCGAAGATGCTTTCAGTGCGGGCATCGGGGCGGAGGCTATTCGTATCCTCCTCGAACAGCTCGACCTTGAAGGGGAGCGGGAGGCGCTGCTCGAAGATTTGGCGACAACCAAATCGGAACTGAAGCCCAAGAAAATCATCAAGCGGCTCAAGGTCGTCGAAAGCTTCATCGAATCGGGCAATCGCCCCGAATGGATGATTTTGCAGGTCGTGCCGGTCATCCCGCCCGAACTGCGCCCGCTGGTGCCGCTCGATGGCGGTCGCTTTGCGACGTCCGACCTCAACGACCTCTATCGCCGCGTCATCAACCGTAACAATCGTCTGAAGCGGTTGATGGAATTGCGTGCGCCCGACATCATCGTGCGCAATGAAAAGCGTATGCTGCAAGAAGCGGTCGATGCACTGTTCGACAATGGTCGGCGTGGCCGCGTCATCACCGGTGCCAACAAGCGTCCGCTGAAATCGCTCAGCGACATGCTCAAGGGTAAGCAGGGTCGCTTCCGGCAGAATCTGCTCGGTAAACGGGTCGATTATTCGGGTCGTTCGGTCATCGTCACCGGCCCCGAGCTGAAATTGCACCAATGCGGCCTGCCCAAGAAAATGGCCTTGGAATTGTTCAAGCCGTTCATTTACGCCCGGCTCGACGCCAAGGGGCTGTCGATGACGCTGAAACAGGCCAAAAAATGGGTCGAAAAGGAACGTCGCGAAGTTTGGGACATTTTGGATGAAGTGATCCGCGAACACCCGGTGTTGCTGAACCGCGCGCCGACGCTCCACCGGCTTGGCATTCAAGCGTTTGAGCCGGTGTTGATCGAGGGTAAGGCTATTCAGCTGCACCCGCTGGTCTGTTCGGCCTTTAACGCTGACTTTGACGGTGACCAGATGGCGGTCCACGTGCCGCTTAGCCTCGAAGCACAGCTTGAAGCGCGCGTGTTGATGATGTCGACCAACAACATCCTCTCCCCCGCCAGCGGTAAGCCGATCATCGTGCCGTCGCAGGACATGGTCTTGGGCCTCTATTACCTCAGCCTCGAACGCGAAGGCGAACCGGGTGAAGGGATGGCCTTTGCCGACATGGCCGAAGTGCATCACGCGCTCGATACCGGCGCCGTCACCTTGCACAGCAAGATCAAGGCGCGCGTCCCACAGACCGACGAAGCAGGTGCAACCTATTTGCGCCGTTTCGAAACGACGCCGGGACGTATGTTGATTGGCGAATGTCTGCCCAAATCGCACACGGTGCCGTTCGATGTCGTCAACCGCCAATTGACCAAAAAGGAAATTGGCGACGTTATCGACCAAGTTTACCGCCACACCGGTCAGAAAGAGACGGTGTTGTTTGCCGACGCCATCATGGCGCTGGGTTTCCGCAACGCGTTCAAGGCAGGGATCAGCTTTGGCAAGGATGACATGGTCATTCCGGCGGCCAAGGAAGGTCTGGTCGAAGAAGCGCGCCTGCAGGCCAAGGATCTGGAACAGCAATATCAGGATGGGCTTATCACCCATCAGGAAAAATATAATAAGCTGATCGACGTCTGGAGCCGCTGCGGTGACCTCGTCGCCAAGGAAGCAATGGCGGGGATTGAGGTTTCGGCCAAGGGGGATGATGGTCGGCTGGCCCCGATCAACTCCATCTATATGATGGCGCATTCCGGGGCGCGCGGCAGCCCGGCGCAGATGAAGCAATTGTCGGGGATGCGCGGTTTGATGGCCAAGCCTTCGGGTGAAATCATCGAAACGCCGATCATCTCGAACTTCAAGGAAGGTCTGACCGTTCTTGAATATTTCAACTCGACCCACGGCGCACGCAAGGGGTTGGCCGATACCGCGCTCAAGACCGCAAACTCGGGTTATCTGACGCGGCGTCTGGTGGACGTCAGCCAGGATTGCACGGTGGTGGAACCTGACTGCGGCACCACCCGCGTTCTTGAAATGCGTGCGATTGTGCAGGGTGGTTCGACCATTGCCTCGCTCGGCGAACGCATTCTTGGGCGGACGCTGGCCGAAGATATTGCCGACAGCAAGACAGGCGATGTGCTGGTTGCCAACGGTGCCCTGCTCGACGAAGCCGATATCGCCAAGATTGAGGCATCGGGTGTGCAGAGCGTCAACATCCGCTCACCGCTGGTTTGCGAAGCGCGCACCGGCGTGTGCGCCAAATGCTATGGCCGCGACCTCGCGCGCGGCACGCCGGTCAATATTGGCGAAGCCGTCGGTGTTATCGCGGCCCAGTCGATTGGTGAGCCGGGCACGCAGTTGACCATGCGTACCTTCCACATTGGTGGGGCGGCGCAGGTCAACGAAACATCGCACCATGAAGCGGTCGGCGATGGCAAGATCAGCTATCGTGACATGCCGACAATCGTCGATTCACGCGGCCGTTGCCTCAGCCTCGCGCGCGGGGGTGAATTGGTTCTGCTCGACAAGGAAGGGCGCGAACTCGCGGTGCTCAAGCTGCCCTATGGTGCCAATATTCTGGTGAAGGACGGTGCCAAGGTCAAACAGGGCGACCGACTGGCCGAATGGGACCCATTCACCATGCCGGTGATCACCGAACAGCCCGGTATCGTCAAATATCAGGATTTGATCGATACCAAGACGCTGACCGAAGTGGTCGATGATGCGACCGGGCTTGCCCAGCGCGTCGTTACCGAACATCGCGGCGGTGGGCGTGGCAAGAAGGATGATTTGCAACCGCGCCTTACCTTGCTGGATGATGCGTCGGGTGAAGCGGCTAAATATCTGCTCGCCCCCGGCACGATGATCTCGGTTGAGGATGGGCAGAGCGTGGCGGCGGGTGACGTGCTCGCCCGTGTGACGCGCGAAGCCGCCAAGACCCGCGACATCACCGGCGGTCTGCCGCGGGTTGCCGAACTGTTCGAAGCGCGCAAGCCCAAGGAAAATGCGATCATCGCCAAAATCTCTGGCCGTGTCGAATTCCTCAAGGATTACAAGGCCAAGCGCAAGATTGGCATTATCCCTGAGGAAGGCGATGCTGTCGAATATCTGGTGCCAAAATCGCGCTTGATTGAGGTGCAGGACGGCGATTTCGTCAAAAAGGGCGATACGCTGATTTCTGGTTCGCCCGACCCGCATGACATTTTGGAAGTGCTGGGGATTGAGGCACTGGCTGCCTACCTCGTCAGCGAAATCCAAGAAGTCTATCGCTTGCAGGGCGTGAAGATCAACGACAAGCATATTGAGGTGATCGTTCGCCAAATGCTGCAAAAGGTTGAAATCACCTCTGGTGGCGACACGACTTTGCTGCCCGCCGAACAGGTGGATCGCGAAGAAATGGATGAGGTGAATGCAAAGCTGACCAAGGGTCAGACCCCGGCAGAGGGCAAGCCCATCTTGCTCGGCATTACCAAGGCCAGCCTGCAAACGCGCAGCTTTATCTCCGCCGCATCGTTCCAGGAGACGACGCGCGTGCTGACCGAAGCATCGGTGCAGGGCAAGGTGGATACGCTGAACGGGCTCAAGGAAAACGTCATCGTTGGCCGCCTGATCCCGGCGGGTACGGGCGCGGCGATGAACCGCATCCGCGTCACCGCAACCTCGCGTGATGCCATGCTGCGTGCATCGATGCGCGCAGCCAATGAAGCGCATCTCGTCGCGCCGACCACGGCGGCGGAGGAACATGCCGCTGAATTGGCGCAAGGGCCGGAAGCGGCAATCGGCGATGATCCGTTGGGGGCAGTCGTGGGTGAAGATTTCACCACCGACGACGTTCAGAACGGCGATGCTGCGACCGAAGAATAGAGCCTAGCTAGACCCGAAAAAGCAAAGGGCCCTGCCGGTTTACCGACAGGGCCCTTTTCGCATTGGGGCCGAAATCCGACCTATGGGCAAGGGGGGGGGAAGTTGGTCAGAAGCGCCCCAATGCGATGTCTCAATCTGCGACCAGCGCGATGATGAAATAGAGGATGGCAGGCAGGCCAAAGAAAAGGGTTGCTGCAACAAAACCGATCCGCGCAAATAACGGGTCGATCCCGAAATAATTGCCGATGCCAGCACAGACGCCGAGCAATTTGCCATTCGTTCGGTCGAGCATGAATTTACGGGTCATCGATGGGCCTTTCATCGGGGTGCGGCTGCGGGTGGGGAGTGTCATATTTTATCCTACCAAATGGCTGGCAACCGCAATTTGCGGGGCAGCGGTTGAAGCGAAAATCATCGCGGTGGAAACCAGCGCCACGGCGGCGGCGGTGGCGTAGCTGGTGGCGGCGCGGAAATCGAAGCTGGTCATATTATCTTCCTTCATATGCGGGCTGTGTGCCGGATATCTCAAGTATTGCAGGAAGCGTGCCAAATTTGAAAATGGCGAAAAAGCGTAACTTTTCGAGATGCTGCTGTCGCCTAGATTGTGTAAAATACTAACTCGATACATATGAAGCCATGATTTGGGAATTTTCACCAGCAAGATCCCGCCGGTGAATTTTTCCTGTCGTCAAAAGCAAAGACCCCGCCGATGGAACGGCAGGGCCTTTCGCTTTATCTGGAAAATCAAATGGTCAGTCGGCGATCAGGGCAATGGCGAAATAGATTAGCGCAATTTGTCCGGCGAACAGCGTGCCGACTAGAAATGCGATGCGTATCCACATCGGGTCAACGCCAAAATATTGGCCAATCCCCGAACAGACGCCCAGCAATTTGCGGTTGGCGTGGTCGCGGCGAAAGCGGCGTATGGTTGTGGCGGCTGCGGCCGATTGGGTCGTGGCCATGGTTCAGGCGACCAGCGGCGCGCTGATGGCAAAGGCAGCGGCGTGGGTTGCGCCGAACAGCATCGCGGTGGCGACCAAGGCGGTGGCGCTGGCGGTGAGGTAGCTGGCGGCGGCGTTGAGATCAAACTTGCGCATGAGGATGTTCCTTTTGGGGTGGGGAGCTGATTAGGCAAAGGCCGGAGTGGCGAGCGCGATGACGGGGGCGTTGACCGCGCCAAAGATCATCACGGTGGAAATCAGGGCAACGACAGCGGCGGTGGCGTAGCTGGTGGCGGATTGGATATCGAACTTGGTCATGGGTCTTCTCCTTAAAATGTGGCGAAATGCCAGATGCCAGACATTATGCAGGAAGCGTGCCAAGTGAAGAAATTGGCAGAAATTGGCCGAATTTTGCGCGTGCTCGTAAAATTATAGCGCGTAAATTGCCAAATATGGTGAAATATACCGACAGGGTGGTGAAAATTTCACACATGTCTTGCTGTATAGCGGTGGCGCTATCGACCAAGCAGCGATAAGGCATGCGACTATGCATGTCGCCGCGCTGCGCCTTACCGATTTTCGCAACCATGCCGACAGCGGCTTTGCGCCGGGCGTGGGCCTAAATGCGCTGACTGGCGATAATGGTGCGGGCAAAACCAATATATTGGAGGGGCTGTCGCTGTTGTCGCTGGGTCGCGGGCTGCGCGCCGTCCCCTATGCCGATATGATACGCGATGGCGCGACGGGCGGGTTTGCGGTGGCCGCGACGCTTGGCGATAGCATAAGCAGCGACTTTGCGCGCATTGGCACGGGGAATAGCGCGGATGCCCCCGCCCGCCGTCAAGTGCGTATCAATGGGGCCGATGCGGCGCTCACCAATCTGGGCGAATATCTATCGTTGCTCTGGCTTACGCCGGCGATGGATCGGTTGTTCGTCGATGCGGCGAGCCAGCGCCGTCGCTTTGTTGACCGCATGGTGCTGGCGCTCGAACCTGCGCAGGCGCGCCACGCGACGCGTTATGATGCCGCGATGCGCCAGCGCGCGCGTCTGCTTGCGGGTGAACGTATCGGCGATGGTGCATGGCTGGGTGCGCTGGAGGCGCAGATGGCCGAACATGGGGCACTGCTCGATGCCGCACGTCACCGGCTATTACGTGCGCTTGCCGACAGTTTAGCAGCAGAACCTGATGGACCCTTTGCGCGCCCGCACCTTGCGCTCATCAACAGCGACGGCGATGCTGCTCCGCAGTGGGATGCCGGTGCCATCGCCGCGGCGTTAGCCGGTGCGCGCGGGCGCGATGCGGCGGCGGGCCGCGCGTTGACGGGGCCGCACCGTTTTGACCTCGCGGCGTTTCATGCCGGGCATGGACAGGCCGCCGCGCGTTGTTCGACCGGCGAACAAAAGGCGATGTTGCTGTCCATCGTGCTGGCGCATGGCGATGTGATCGCCAGCCTGCGCGGGCAGCGACCGATATTATTGCTCGATGAACTGGCCGCGCACCTTGACCCGGCGCGCCGTGCCGCGCTGTTCGAACGTCTTGCGGCGACCGGCGGTCAGGTTTGGATGACGGGAACAGAGGGGGGCCTGTTCCATGATGCACCCAGCCATTTGCAGCATTGGCATGTGGCAGGCGGCACCATCATCCCTGCCTAGATTATGTCGTCAATCTTCTCGATCGGGCGGCAGAGGCGCACCCCCTTTGCGGTTTCGACAAAGGGCCGCTCGACATAGGCGCTGTTGGCGGCCATCGCGTCCAAAACCACCGCATCATCCGCGCTGGTGAGGCCGCGTTCCTCCGCATCATTACCGCGCGTCCGCAGTGCATCGCGCGGGCTTAGCCCTGCCGCCGCGAACATTTGCGCCAATTGGTCGCGGGTATAGGGTTGATCGAGATAGCGGATGACCGCAACCTCATATCCCGCCGCAGTCAACCGATCGAGCGCCTTGCGCGATGTGCCGCAATTGGGGTTATGCCAGATGGTCGCCTTGGCCATGTTCAATCCTTTGTCGCTGCGGCATGATTTTTGCCATTTTGTACATAATGGGCGACCCCCAATTGCATTTCGGCAATCGCCATATCGCTAAGCTCGCGCATTTTTGCTGCGGGCCGCCCACCCCATAATTCGCCGCGTCCCATTTGCTTGCCCGGCGTCAGCAGCGCGCCTGCTGCCAGCATCGCATCGCTGGCGATGGTGCAGCCGTTCATGACAATTGCGCCCAATCCGACAAAACCGCGATCATGGATGGTGCAGCCATGGATCATCGCCATATGGCCGATCAGCACATCTTCGCCGATATAGGTGGGAAAGCCCGCCGGATTGCGCGGGTCGGGGCCGTCGCAATGGACGACGCTGCCATCCTGAATATTGGACCGGGCACCGACATGGATTGCGGATACGTCGGCGCGCAGCACGCAATTATACCAGATGCTCGCTTCTTCGCCGATGGTTACATCGCCGATGATGCGGCAACCCGGTGCGATAAAGGCGCTATCGGCAATTTTGGGGCTTTTGCCATGGATGGAAATGATGCTGACGCCGGGGCGTTCGATGGTCATGGCCTGCCCCTCAATCTTCCGAAAATAGCAGCAGGGGGAGGACGGATGCAAAATCATCGGTCCAAAGACGCGCCGGTTTGGTGGTGCTGAGCGACTGCCATTCGCCGCGCCCGTCGGGCACATTGGCGCTCGCTGCGGTCAGCCGCGCGATGGCCGCCTCGCTGTGCGACATGGCAACCCAGATCGACCCGGTCCGCGCCAGCAAGCGGTCGGCATCGCTCGGTTCGTCGTAACGCAGCGCCGCTTTCCACCGTCCGCCGACGGTCAAGGCGCGCAGCACCGGTTCCAAATCGACAAAGCGATTGGAAATATGCACCAACACCAAGCCATCGGGCTGCACGGCGCGCCCATAAACGTCAAATGCCTCTCGCGTCAGCAGATGGATAGGAATAGCGTCGGATGAAAAGGCGTCGACGGCCAGCACATCGATGCTGGCAGGCGCACGTTCGGCCAGTTTCAACCGTGCATCGCCGATGATGATCGGCACGCCCGCGCCGCAACGCGGCATGAATCCAAAGCGCCCGCTGTCGCGCGCCAGATGGACCATCGCCGGGTCAATTTCATAAAATGTCCATTGCTCGCCCGACTGGCGATAACAGCTAAGCGTGCCGGTGCCGAGCCCGACGATGGCGATGCGCGCGCCCGCGCCATACAGGCTTTGCGCACGATCAAGCGTCAGGCCGATACCCGAATCTGGGCCATAGTAACTGGTGCGTGTCAGTTCGAGGCCCGGTCGCGTCAATTCGGTGCCGTGCAGCGTTGTGCCGTGCGACAGGGTGCGCTGGAGAACGTCGGGATATTCGCGGATGGTATAGATACCGAAATAACTGCGCGTCCTGTCCCCGCTCAGCGACAATTTCATCGTCGCGACCCCGCCGATGCCAATCATCAGCGCCATCAGGCTGACAAGAAAGGGCAATCGCCAGCCGATGGAAAGCAGCCCGACAATTACCAGCGCCAAAATCACCGCCTCCTGAAAGGGGGTGGCGGCGGCGGTCCAAATCTGGGTGATGTAAAGACCAAGCCCGGCGGCAATCAGGCACAGGCCCAATATAAGGGTCCAATGCCATGCGCGCGGAATGCGCAGCCAATCGGCCCAGGGGATGAGCGGGGGCAGCGGCACCAGCATTGCAGCGGCCAGCACCAGCAAGGGATGTTCATAGACCCAATCGAACATCAAGGGCGCAATCAGCGCGCAAAACAGCCCGCCCAATGCACCGCCAACCGCCATCATCAGATAGAAAAAGGTCAGTCGGTCGGGCTCGGGGCGGGCCGCATAAAGGCGGCTGTGCAAAGCTACCGCAACGGTGAACAGCATGAACAGGCTGGATGCGGCGATTGGCCCGCCGCCGCTGCCGCTCGACAACATCGAAATTCCGCCCGACAGCAATAGCATCGGCGGGGCGAGCAGGCCCAATATCTGTTTGAGGAAGCGTCCCTCGCCAAAAGCGATGGAAAAGCTGAGCAGATAGAGGCCCAGTGGGATCGCCCAGAGCAGCGGCATGGCCATGATGTCGGTGGTAAGATGCGTCGTCGTTGACAGCATCATCCCCGATGGGACGGCCGACAAAACAATCCATAGCGCGATGGTGCGCGCGGTCGGGGCGGGGGATGTTGCGGCGTCTTCGGCGGTGCGCGCGGTTGCAGGCGCAGCGCGCATAGCCAGCCATCCGCACCCGACGGTAAGCGCAAGCAGCAATGCATAGGCCATGCTCCATACATGGCTTTGGGTCAGCAGCGGCAGGCTGGGTTCGACCAACAATGGATAGGCGATCAGCCCGCCAAAGCTGCCTAGATTGGATGCGGCATAAAGCGCATAGGGGTTGGCACCGGGCGCGCTCACCGCAAACCAGCGCTGGATCAGGGGCGCTTGGGCTGAAATGACCAGCAAAATGGGGCCGACCGATATCAGCAGCAATTTGGGGACGAAAAAGAAAATATCATAATCGGTCGGCGCATTGAGCGCGGCAAGCCCGATGGGCAAGAACAGCGCCGCGAACAGCAACAGCGCCCCATGCGCCAGCCATTGGGTGCGTTGGGACAGGCGCGCAATGCCATGCGCCCAGCCATATCCGGCGAGCAGCAGCGCTTGATAGACGAGCATCGCGCTGTTCCACACCGCTGGCGCGCCGCCCAATCGTGGCAGCGCCATGCGCGCCACCATCGGCTGCACCATGAACAACAGAAAACTGCCGAGGAAAATGGTCGCGGTGAACAACCAGCGCAGCGCATTGGGCGACAGTGCGCCGTCCTGGACTTTCAAACCAACGACCGCATCATTCATACCATCCAATCCCCCCGATCGATGCGATAGACAATTTGGTCTGCCACATCGTCCCCATATCCATCCAGCCGATGGTCGAATTCGCGCGCCCGCACCATCCCCAATCGTTGCATCAGCCCCCATGAAGCGGCATTTTGCTTGACCGTATAGGCCAAAATCTGCGCCATACCGATGGTGCTGAACCCATGGGTCAGACACGCCTCTGCCGCTTCGCGGGCATAGCCTTGTCCCCATGCATCTTGGCGCAAGCGCCAGCCGATTTCGGTGCGCCCGTCGACCGGGCTGCCCGGTCGGTCGGTAACATAAAGCCCACAAAAGCCGATCAATTGCCCGTCACTTTGCCGTTCAACCAGCCAGAAACAATGGCCATGCGCGACCTGACAGGCGGTCATGCGTGCATATAATCTTTCATATGTTTCTGCCTGCCCAACCCCGCCTAGCCATTGCATGACTTGGGGGGTATTGAGCGCCGCCATGAACGGTGCGACGTCACCGCTGTCCCATGTCCTGAGGCGCAGCCGTGCGGTTTCCAACATGGTTTCGGCCATCGCCCGATCAGCCGTTCAACAGGCGGGCGGCGTCAAGCGCATGATAGGTGAGGACGCCGCTCGCCCCCGCGCGCTTGAACGCGGTCAGCGTTTCAAGGATTAATGCATCGCGTTCGCCCGCGCCGGCTGCCACCGCAGCCTCAATCATCGCATATTCGCCCGACACCTGATAGGCATATACCGGCAGATCAAAATTGGCGGCAACCATGGCGACAATGTCGAGATAGGGAAGGCCCGGCTTGACCATCACGCTGTCCGCGCCTTCATCCACATCCATTGCAACTTCGCGCAAGGCTTCCCGCGCATTGGCGGGGTCCATCTGGTAACTGCGCTTGTCGCCTTTGAGCAGCCCGCGTGAGCCCACCGCATCGCGGAACGGCCCGTAAAAGGCGCTGGCATATTTGGCGGCATAGCTCATGATCTGGACACGGGCCTGCCCCGCTTCGTCGAGCGCGCCACGGATCGCACCGATCCGCCCGTCCATCATATCCGACGGGGCGACAATATCCGCACCCGCCTCGGCCAAGGTTACCGCCTGACGCATCAGCACCGCGACCGTTGCATCGTTGAGGACATAGCCATTGTCATCGACCAGCCCATCCTGCCCGTGGCTGGTATAGGGGTCGAGCGCGACATCGGCGATGACGCCAATGTCATCGCCCAGCGCGTCCTTGATCGCGGCAATCGCCCGGCAGACCAGATTGTCGGGATTATGCGCCTCCGCCCCGTCGGGGCTGCGCCGATCGGCGGGCGTATTGGGGAATAGCGCAACGGCGGGAATATGTGCATCGCGTGCGGCACGCGCGCGATCGACGATCTGGCGCACCCCCCAACGGCTGACACCGGGCAGGCTGGCGATGGGCTCTTCGCCATCGCCGCTGGTGACAAACAGCGGCCAGATAAGGTCGTGGGTGGACAGGCTGGTTTCGCGCACCAACGCGCGGCTCCATTGGCTGGCCCGCGTCCGGCGCAGGCGCGTTGTGGGATATATGCTCATCGGGCGAACGCTATTGCCCAAGGGTAGCCCAAGGTAAAGCGATTAGCGCGCCGTTGCTGTGCGCGCCGTTGCTGTGCGCGCCGGCGTGCTGGATGTTGCTGGCGTTGCTGGTGGGGCCACCCCGCCGGGGCGCAGCGCGGTCAACATATTCAGCCGTGCGCGAAAGGCTGCAAGGTCGCCGCCTGACAATATGGCGCGGGTTTGGAACCGGGCCGACAATGGGTTGACCGGGGTGCCGTTGCGGTAAAGTTCATAGTGGAGGTGGGGGCCGGTCGACAGGCCAGAAGTCCCGACATAGCCGATGACTTGGCCGCGCCGAACATTTTGGCCATTGGTGACGGCAATACGGCTCATATGACCATAGCCGGTGCCAAGCCCGCCGCCATGCTGGACACGGACATAACGGCCATATCCGCCGCGATAGCCCGCATAATCGACCCTGCCGTCGCTCACCGCATAGACTGGCGAGCCAAAGGGAGCACCAAAATCAATCCCCGCATGCATACGCACATAGCCCAAAATCGGGTGGCGGCGCATACCAAAGGGGGACGTCATTCGGCCCGAAACCGGCGCGGCCAGCCCCGCGCGTTGCTGGCCAACCCCCGATGCTTCAAACCATTGGCGGTTGCCCTCCACCGTCCAGGGCAACATGCGCAACCGGGCGCGACCACCCTGCATCAAACCGGCGTAGAGCAGTTCGCCAAATTCGCTTTCGCCGGTTTCGGCGCGGCGGTGGGCGACAATGATGTCAAATTCATCATCCGCGCGAATGTCGCGGCTGACCGAAATTTGCCCGGCAATGACACGTAAATAGCTTTGAACGATGCTGGGTGGCACCCCAGCGGCGCGGGCGGTGCGATACAGGCTCCCCCCCACTTTGCCGCGTATGCGCAGCGGCGTGTCATCCACGGCGATCGCAATCCGGTCCATCGCCAGTGCATTGCCTTGCCGCGCCATTTCGAGCCTGAGGTCGAGCCGCGCGCGAAATGCCAGCGATTCGAGCGGGCGGGGTTGGCTGGTCTGGGCACGGCGGCCCAAGACAATGTCAAATCGGGTGCCCGGCGTTATATCGTCGAGCGCGATGGCGCTCGATACCATTGTGGCGATGCGCGCCGCTTCGCCGCCGCCAACCCCCGAACGTTCGAGCAAACGGGTGAAGCTGTCGCCCTGACCCAGCGTTGCGGTCAATTCAATGCGTGGGCGTTCAGGCGCCACCGCCAGCGGTTGGACAAGGTCATTTGCTGCCATGCGTCGCCCGCTGTCGCCGCCCCACGCCATTGGCGCGATGACTTGTGCGCGGGCAAATTGGTAATCGCGCGGGCGCATGGGCGCTTCGCGCGCCTCGACCGGGCTGATACCCGACCACATGAAAAAGGCTGCACAACACAGGAACAGGAAACTTGCCATTCCGCGCCACCAATGGGTGGTGCCAATGTCCTGCCCCAAATCGGGAGTCCAATCTATGTCGTGGAATCGTTCTTCGATGCTTTGGCGCATGCCGGGTACGGCTTCAGCCGACAGCACAACTGCACCTGTCGCCATCCCATCCCGAATACGGCCCTCAAACATCGCCAAAAATATACCCCATTTGGCGGCGCGCCGCTGCGCCTTCGCCGAAAAATTGACCTAGGCACAACATGGTTAATGTCAATTTAAGGCGCGCCGTCGGCACGCCTCCATGCGATGAGGGTCGCTATATGTGCGGCAAAAGGTGTGGGCATCGCCATTTTGCCATTGGCGCATTGCTCCACTTGCGGCAAACAGCGCCGCATGTCGCATAACAAGATCCTCCCCCTCAAAGCCGTGATTGGCCCCACCAATACCGGCAAAACCCATTTGGCGGTCGAACGCATGCTCGGCCACAGCAGCGGGATGATCGGTTTTCCGCTGCGATTGTTGGCGCGCGAAATTTACGACAGGGTGGTGGCTGCGCGCGGCGAAGGCGCGGCGGCGCTGGTCACCGGCGAAGAACGTATCTGGCCGACTGGCGCGCGCTATATCCTCTCAACCGTAGAGGCGATGCCAAGCCTTGACCCTGCCGATGCGCCGGCCTTTGTCGCGGTGGATGAAGCGCAATTGGGGGCGGACAGCGAACGTGGCCATGTATTTACATCGCGCCTTCTCCATGCGCGCGGGCGCGAAGAAACGATGATCTTGGGTTCGGGCGGCCTTCGCGGGATATTGCGCGACCTCCTGCCCGATGCAGATATTTCGGGTCGCCCCCGTTTTTCGACGCTGCGGTATAGCGGACCCGCCAAATTGTCGCGCCTGCCCAAACGCAGCGCGATCATCGCCTTTTCGGCAGAGGAAGTATACGAAATTGCAGAGGGGTTGCGGCGCATTTCGGGCGGTGCCGCCGTTGTTATGGGCGCATTGTCGCCGCGCACCCGCAATGCGCAGGTTGCAATGTTCCAGTCGGGGGAGGTGGATTATCTGGTCGCCACCGACGCGGTGGGGATGGGGCTCAACCTAGATGTTGATCATGTCGCCTTTGCCAGTCTCAACAAATTTGACGGTCATCGCCATCGGCGGCTGACGATCAGCGAAATGGCGCAGATTGCCGGTCGTGCGGGCCGCCACCAGCGCGACGGCAGTTTCGGAACGGTTGGCGGGGAAACCATCCTCGACGAGGCGGAGATTGCGGCGATAGAGGAACATGCCATCCCGCCGGTCGAACGGCTATATTGGCGTGATCCTAATCCCACGATGGATGATGTGCCGGGCCTGATTGCCGCCCTTGAAACCGCGCCGGATCACCCGCGGCTAATTGCCGCCCCTGCAGCCAGCGATTTACTGGCGCTGAAACGCCTGGCCGACGATGGTGAAGCCATGGCGCGGGTGACCGACAGTGATGCTGTGCGCCGCCTGTGGAACGTCTGTGCCATCCCTGATTTCCGCAAGGCGGGGCCGGAAATGCATGGCCGCCTCATTTCCCGCCTGTGGCGCGACATTTCGGGCGACAAAGGCCATGTCGATGCCGATTGGTTCCATGGCGCGCTGGCGCAAATAGATAATGTCGATGGCCCGGTGGATATATTGGCATCGCGCCTCCAGAATGTGCGTGATTTTTGTTATATTGCGCAGCGTGACGATTGGTTGGCCGACGCGCCCGCCGGGGCGGCGGCGGCACGCGCGGTTGAACAGAAATTGTCCGACGCGCTCCACGCCGCGCTGACCCAGCGGTTTGTTGACCGGCGCACCAGCGTCTTGTTACGCGCGCTGGGGCAGGGGGCAGATGCGCTCAGTGTCGCCATCGATGACAGTGATGGCAGCGTGCGGGTGGAGGGTGAACGGATCGGCGCGCTCCACGGCTTTGCCTTTCGCGTGGATGCAGCGGCGGGCGCGCGGACGCAAAAAATGCTGCTCGCAGCGGCAGAAAAATATCTGCAGGTCGAATTGGCGCGCCGCGCCAGCCTGCTCGCTGCGTCAGAGGATAGTGCCTTTGCCATCGACATCGCTGGCGATGCGGTCGCCGTTAAATGGCATGGTGTTGAGGTCGCGCAGCTGGTTCGCGGCCGCCACCTGCTCAGCCCCATGGTGCGGCTCCTGCCCGAAGTGGCGGCGCTCGATGCCAGTATCGCCGCTGCGGTAAAGGGACGGATCGAACAATTTACCGATCATGGTATTGCCCAGCATATGCGCGCGCTCCTGACGCTGGCATCCCGCGCGCGGGATATTGAGACCCCGGCCAATTTGCGCGCCATTTTTGCCGGTGTCGTCGAAGGCGGCGGCTTTGCAACGCGGCGATTGTTGCGTCAGTCCATTCAGGCGCTGAGTGGTGAGGAGCGCAGCCTGCTGCGTCGCGCCGAATTGCGCCCTGGCTCGGCATATATTTATGTGCGCAGCCTCTTGCGGCCCGCCCCATTGCGCTGGGTCGCGGCGCTCGATGCGGCTTGGCATGGCCGTCCACCGGTTGTGCCACCCGAAGGTGCGCCAGCGGTGGTCGCGCGCGATGGCGAAGTGCCCGCCCGCCTGCCGGGCTATTTTCCGCTGGGGCAAAGCTGGCTGCGGATCGATATGCTCGAAAAATTGGCGGAGGATGCGCACCGTGGCCGTGTGACGCAGGCGGAGGGCAAGGCCCCTGCCGCGCCGCAGCAGGCTGCAACGCCCGCCGAAAATATTGTCGATGCGCCGGTAATGGTGGAAACCACGGTGGAAGGCGAAGCCCAATCCGCCGCCGAAGCTGCACCCGAACCTATCGCTGAATCTGTGACGAGCCCGGCCGAAACCCCGCCGCATCCGCGCGCCTTTCGGATTGACCCATCGCTCGGCCGGTCAATCGGCATGGGCTATGCCGACCGGTTGCTGGCACTCGGCGCCTTGGGCTTTCGTTCGATTGCCGCGCCGCCCGAGGATATGGCTGACGAGGCTAAAATATGGTGGCGTTGGGACGGGCTTGCCGGGGATGAGCGGCCACGTTCTGGCGCCCGTAACGGCCAACGTAATGGACAGCGTAATCGCGGGCGCCAGCCACAGGCCGAAGCGACGGGGGAAGCGACGGGTGCGCGCGCGGCGCACACACGCCATAATCGTGCGGGTGATCAGCTGGCACGCGCGCGTAAGGATGGGCGCAAGGATGGAAATGGCGACAGGCGCAAGGATCGGCAGCAGGATGGGCCGCGCCGTGACCAGCACCGCGACAGGCCATCGGGCGGTCAGCGCCCGCGCCATGTTGATGGGCGGCGTATCGCACGCGAACGTGAAATAGCGGCGCATTCGCCCTTTGCCGCGCTCAAGGATATGATGGCCGCTGCCAAACCCGACGCGCGTAACCCGCAAAAGGTGGATGATGGTGATACGCCTGCCGATTGAGCCATTTGAGCGACGCCAGTGACCAATGGTGCGATACGCATCGACAAATTGCTATGGTATCTGCGCTTCGCCAAAACGCGCGACGTGGCGCAGAAAATGGTGATGGCAGGGCATATTCGCGTCAATGGACGGCGGGTCGAACGCGCGTCCCATACTGTCCATGTCGATGACCTTATCGTTTTGCCGTGGGGGTCGGGCGCGCGCGCCATCCGCATCAGCCATATTCCCACCCGCCGTGGCCCGGCTATCGAAGCGCAAAGCCATTATATCGGCGCCGATACTTGACGGCGCGCCCCGCCCGCGCTTAGCAGCAGAGCTGACCAAATCGCATTTCGGGGAAATATTCTGCCATGACCTATGTCGTCACCGACGCCTGCATCCGCTGCAAATATATGGATTGTGTGGAGGTTTGCCCGGTCGATTGTTTCTACGAGGGCGAGAATATGCTCGTCATCAACCCCAGCGAATGTATCGATTGCGGCGTGTGCGAACCCGAATGTCCGGCAGAGGCGATTTTGCCCGACACCGAAAGCGGGCTGGAGCAATGGCTGGAATTGAACGCCACCTATTCAGCCCAATGGCCCAACATCACCACCAAAAAGGACAGCCCCGACGACGCCGATGAACATAAGGGCGTGGAAGGTAAGTTCGACAAATATTTCTCCGCCGAACCGGGTGAGGGCGATTAATCCACCCCATTACGCGCACAGTGGGCGGGCGCTGGTAATTTTGTTGCTAATCTGCTATTGGAGTCGCCAACAGTTTGGCTTTTCGTCCGTTTTTGACGGACGCAGAGTCTACTGACGGATTAGCTGGGATTGGATTTTGCCTTTGCCCTTGGTTGCGCGCCGCAGCAGCGGTTCGGCAATATGGGGTGGATTTGCCAAAGGATCGTATCGGGCCATTTTTGGTCACCCTCGCCATATGCCTTGCGCTTCGGCCAAGGGGCGCGGTGCTGCGAATTTCTGGCATATGGGCAAACCCCTCTCTTGGCGCATCCGGTTTCGGGCAAGCGGCGCACATCCCCACATGCGCCGCGCGTTGAAAGGAATAAATATGTCGGCAAAGGCACATGCATTCGCGGTTGGTGATTATGTTGTTTATCCCAAACATGGCGTTGGGCGGGTGATTGACCTGCTTAATCAGGAAATCGCGGGAACCAGCCTCGAACTTTATGTTCTGCGCTTTGAAAAGGACAAGATGACGCTGCGCGTGCCGGTCAACAAGGTCGAAAGCGTTGGCATGCGCAAATTGTCATCGGACAAGACGCTGCGCGAAGCGCTCGACGTGCTCAAAACCAAGCCCAAGGTAAAGCGCACCATGTGGTCGCGCCGCGCACAGGAATATGAAGCAAAAATCAATTCGGGCGACCTTGTTTCGATTGCGGAGGTGACGCGCGATTTGTTCCGCCCGGACGATCAGCCCGAACAAAGCTATTCCGAACGGCAGATTTTTGAAGCGGCGTGCAGCCGTCTGGCGCGCGAAATCGCGGCGATGGAGGAAATCGACGAAAAGGCCGCACAGGTCAAAATCCTCGAAATCCTCAACAAATATGCCCCGCAATTTCACCCACCCGTCGCCGCATAGTCCGGCGCTTCCTATATATTCGGTTGGCAAAGGGGGGCATTGCCCCCCTTTTTTTGCGCCTTGACGCTGCCATCCCTGCTGTGTTATTAATGCAACACAGCAGGGGGCGAATGGACAGGAACATATATATGCGTATTGCTCAGCTTGTTGCGGCGCTGGCCGCTGCCTCTGCCCTTGGCGCGTGTAGCGCGCTTGCCAACACGAATGATGCCCGCGACGCCGCGCAGCCGAGCGGGGGCACCGCGGATGCACGCACCTATGCGCTCGCCGGCTTCACCGGCGTATCTTTGATGGGTTCGGACAATGTGGTTGTGCAGCAGGGTGGCCGGTTTGCGGTCAGCGCCAGCGGCGACCCGGCCGCGCTCGACCAGCTATATCTGCGCGTACGCGACGGCAAGCTGGAGGTGCGCCGCAGGTCGGATGGCGACCTTGTGCGATCCAAGCTGACCGTGCGCGTCACCATGCCCATGCTGGAATTGGCGAGCGTCGCCGGTTCCGGGATGATCGACGCGCAGCAATTGGGTGGTGAACGGGCGCGCATTTCGGTTGCGGGGTCGGGCGACGTGCGTGTCGCCACGGTTGCAGCCGATGCGATCGACATATCGGTGGCGGGGTCGGGCGGCGTGCATGCCGCAGGACGCGCGGACAATGGCCGCTTTTCGGTTGCCGGCAGCGGCGATGTCGATGCCCCCAATCTGGAACTCACAACCAGCGCGGTGTCGATTGGCGGGTCGGGCAGCGTCCATGCGCGGGTTACCGGCAATGCCAGCGTCAACATTGCCGGTTCGGGCAATGCCACGCTGACCGGCGGGGCGCAGTGCACCGTGCAGAGCGTGGGCAGTGGCACGGCCAATTGCAGCTAATGATTGCATAGGGGCGTCGGGGCGGGCATGCATGCGCCATGCGTGCCGCCCTGCCCCTGATCACCCTCTTGACGCTAAGTAGCGCCGCCCATGCCGACACGCGGCGTGTTGGCCTCACCAGTTTTGAATCTCTGGTGGTCGTCGGCGACATCGCCGTCGACGTCGTGCCCGATTATCGCATCGGCGCGGTGGTGGATGCATCGCGTGATGCGATTGAACGGCTGGAAATGAATGTGCAGGAACGCACGCTCACTATCCGCATTGGCAATGACGGGCCATATGGCGCCAGTACGGCGCCGGTCGGGCCGGTGCATATTCGCCTCAGCGCGCAAAATTTGCGGCAGATTACCCTGCTCGGTTCGGGTATTTTGCGCGCCGCGCGGTTGGAGGGGGACGATGTCCGCATCCGCATGAACGGGGCGGGGGAGGTTGCGGCAACCATTCCCGCAGGCACCAATGTCAGCGTGGTCAGCGCGGGCGCGGGGACGGTGCAGTTAACCGGACGTGCCGATGGTTTGACGGCGAACGTCAGCGGGCCGGGGTCGATTGACGCATCGGCGCTGGCGGCGCGTGATATGACGCTGCACGCCAGCGGCACGGGAAGCAGCCGTTTCACCGCATCGCGCAGCGCCAATCTGACGGTGACGGGGGCGGCGAATGCCAGCGTTGCGGGACGCGCCCGCTGCACCATTTCGAACATGGGGGCGGGCAGCGTAACCTGTGAAAATACCACGCGCGGCGCGCTGCCGCGCAACTGATGTTACATGCGTTCGGCGCTGGCGACGACGTCGGCCGCGCGCAGTGCGGACATGATGCTCATCAGATGGTGGACGTCGCTCACTTCCAGATCCAGTTGGAAACTGTGAAACCCGCCTTCGCGCGATGCCTGTTTTAGCGTGACGATATTGGCACGTTGCCGCGCGATAATACCCGCCATTTCAGCCAATGTGCCCGGTTCATCGCGCACCACCACCATCACCCGCGCAGTGCCCCCTTCGCTGTCCGAACGCCAGCGCACGTCGATCCAGTCGGCATCCTCGCCGCTCGCCAATGCGTCGCAGTCGATAGCGTGAATCTCTATTCCCTCATCGGGGCGGGCCAGTGCAACGATACGGTCGCCGGGCACCGGGTGACAACATTGGGCAAGCGCATATCCCACGCCCGGGGTTAGCCCCTCAATCGTTATCGGCCGACGCCCCTCTATGCCAATGCCCTTGCGCTTCATATCGGCGACGATGCCGGGGACGAGCGCATCCATCACCTCCCCCTCCCGCAATCTTTGCCGGCCGATCGCAAAATATAGTTCGTCGAGCGTTTCGAGTTTGAGCCGCGCCAGCGCTGCCTTGACCGCTTTGTCACCCACTTTGACCGGCAGGCGCGCCTTGATGTCGGAAAATAGCCGCGCGCCGAGCGCTATTGCTTCCTCGCGCTCTTTTTGCCGGACATGACGGCGGATGGCGGCGCGCGCCTTGCCCGTCACCACGAAACCCATCCAGCTTTGCTGGGCGGTTTGTTGGTCGGACGTCAGCACCTCCACCGTATCGCCATTGGCCAATATGGTGCGCAGCGGCACCATTCGTCCATTGACCTTGGCCCCCACGGTCTGGTCACCCAGTCGTGTGTGGACGGCATAGGCAAAATCAACCGGGGTTGCCCCCTTGGGCAATTGGTGGAGCGCCCCCTTTGGCGTAAAGGCAAAGATGCGATCCTGGTACATCGCCATGCGCGTATGTTCGAGCAGCTCCTCCGCATCGTCGGCTTGGTCGAGGATTTCGACCAGATCGCGGATCCACCCCGCCTGCCCGTCGGGCCGCGTCCCCTGTTTATAGGCCCAGTGCGCCGCCAGACCATATTCGCCCTGCTGGTGCATTGCGCGGCAACGTATCTGAATTTCGACGCGCATATTTTCGCCGCGCATCACCGTTGTGTGCAGCGATTGATAGCCATTGCGCTTGGGGGTGGAGATGAAGTCCTTGAAACGGCCGGGCACCATTTTCCAGCGCGTGTGGATGTGGCCGAGCGCCCGGTAACAATCCTCCACATTTTCGGTGATGACCCGAAACGCCATGATGTCGGTCACCTGTTCGAAGCTGACATGACGTTCCTGCATCTTGCGCCAGATGGAATAGGGGTGTTTGGCGCGGCCGTTAACTTCCACCGCCATGCCATGCGCCGACATTAGGTCGCTGATTTCACGGCTGATCCGCTCAATGCTCTGGCTGCCGCCCTTGGTGAGTTTGTCGAGCCTGCCCATGATTGATTCAAAGGCTTCGGGCTCCAACTCCTTGAACGCCAGCAACTCCATCTCGCGCATAAATTCATACATGCCGATGCGTTCGGCGAGCGGCGCGAAAATATCCATCGTCTCACGCGCGATCCGGCGGCGCTTTTCTTCCGACGCGATGAAATGGAGCGTGCGCATATTATGCAGACGGTCGGCCAGCTTGACCAACAACACACGAATATCATCCGACATGGCGAGCAGGAATTTGCGCAGATTTTCTGCGGCCTTTTCCCGCTCGGTTTCGGCGGCGGCCTGTTGTTGTTCGATTTTCGATAATTTGGTGACGCCATCCACCATCCGCGCAATCTCAGCGCCGAACAATCGCTCAATTTCCTCCGCCGTGGTCAGCGTGTCTTCGAGCGTGTCGTGGAGCAGCGCGGTGACAATCGTCTGCTGGTCCAGTTTCAGGTCGGTCAAAATACCCGCAACTTCGACCGGATGGCTGAAATAGGGGTCGCCGCTCGCCCGTTTCTGGCTGCCGTGCATCTGCACGGTAAAGACATAGGCACGGTTGAGCAGCGCTTCGTCCGCGTCGGGGTCATATTCCTTGACCCGTTCAACCAGTTGATATTGCCGCAACATATTATCTAATTTGGCGATAGTGGCGCATCGCGCAACCGCTTTATCACGCGCATCGCATGCGCAAGCTGGCCAAGCGTTGCCCAAGTGCAACAAAGCGCTTGGGATTTGCAATTTTTCAAGGCATTATGCGGGGATGAAAAAGTTGCGCGAACAATTGATCGGCGATGATCTGTGCGGCGAATTATGTGGCCTGCCCGCCGCACTGGAGGCGATGGGCGAACGCTGGTCGTTCATGATTTTGCGCGCGGCGTTCAATGGCGTCCACCATTTCGAAGAGTTTCAGAGCGAATTGTCGATCGCGCGCAATATCCTGTCCAATCGGCTGCAACGGCTGGTCGCGCACGGCATTTTGGAACGTGCAGCGATGCTGTGTGACCGCCGCAAAATCTGTTACCGCCTCACCGAAAAGGGGCTGGACCTGCTGCCGACGATGGTGGCGCTGCGCCAATGGGGCGAAAAATGGGGTTCGGGCGTTCCCTCCACCCCGGTGCTGGTCGATGCGCGCGACCATCAACCGGTGCGCCCCGTGGTGTTGCAGGCGCATGATGGCCGCGCACTCAGCAAGCATGACCTGATGTGGATGGATGTCGATGCGGTGCGTCCGCTGGCGGAGGCACCACCATCGCCGCCCCAACGCACCAGCGGCGAAAATATCGGCGTTGCTGCGGGCTGATTTTGCATGACCGCTTTGGTCAATCCATCCCCTCTTGAACGCCCGCAGCCCTTTTTCGATGACAAGGTGCGCGCCTTTTGGACGTTGCAAAGCCTTGGCTGGGCCGGGTGGTTCGTGCTGCGCGCGGCATCGGGTTTTGCCAATGGGCAGGCGATAGCCTTCCTCATCCCGCTCATCGTGTCGGCGATCACCGGTTTTTGCCTTACTGCGCTTTTATCCTTGCTGTTCCGGCGGTTGATGCACGAACGCGCCTTTTTAATGTGGCCAATTTCGCTGCTCGGCATTGTTGTCGCGACGCTCACCTATAGTTTTATTGATGCATCGATGGTGGCGTTGCAACCGGGCGTTGCGCCGCTCGCCTTTACGCAATTATTCGTCGGCGCCGTCTATCTCGACGCGGTGACGCTGGCGGCATGGTCGTCGCTCTATTTTGCGATCAATTATTTTCTGCGCGTCGAACAACAAATTGATCAGATGGCCGCGCTCGAAAGCCAGGCGACGGCGAGCGCGCTCGCCATGCTGCGCTATCAGATCAACCCGCATTTCCTGTTCAACACGCTCAACAGCATTTCAACGCTCGTCCTCTTGAAACAGAGTGAACCGGCCAATGCCATGCTGTCGCGCCTGTCGACCTTTTTGCGTTATACTCTGGCCAATGAACCGACGGCGGAGGTGCCGCTGGCGCAAGAGGTGGAGACGCTCAAACTCTATCTCGATATCGAAAAAATGCGTTTTGAAGACAGGCTGCGGGTCAATTTCGACATTGATCCGCGCGTGGCGCGGGCGGGCCTCCCCTCCCTCCTCCTCCAGCCGATCATCGAAAATGCGATTAAATATGCCGTGACCCCGTCCGAAACGGGGGCCGATATTGCGGTGCGCGCGCAACTGGTCGGGCAAAATGTGCGTATCATCGTGTCGGACAGCGGGGCGGACTTGCGGGGCGGCGCGGCGCTCGCCACCCCGTCAACCGGGGTCGGCCTGCCCAATATTCGTGACCGGCTGATTCAGGCATATGGTGATGCGCAAAGCTTTGATGCGCGTCCGTCGGACAATGGCTTTATCGTGACGATAGAGCTGCCATGCCGTATAATGGACAATGCGCCGGGGGTTGCGGCGACAGAGGAAAGGCAGAAACTAAGCGCATGACCATCCGCACCATCCTCGTCGATGATGAGAGCCTCGCCACGCAGGGGCTGATGCTCCGACTGGAGGCGCATGCAGATGTGGAAGTTATCGACACCGCGCAAAATGGCCGCGAAGCCATCCGCAAGATAAAGACGCACAAGCCCGACCTCGTATTTCTCGACATTCAAATGCCCGGCTTTGACGGCTTTTCGGTGGTGCAGGGACTGCTTGATGTCGAACCGCCGCTGGTGATTTTTGTGACCGCTTTTTCCGACCACGCCATCCGTGCGTTCGAAGCACAGGCGGTTGATTATCTGTTGAAGCCGGTTGAACCCGAAAGACTCGCTGATGCGCTGGAGCGGGTGCGCACCCGGCTTACCCACAAAAAATCGGCGGAGGAGGCGGAACGGCTAAAAGGCGTCTTGGCCGAAGTCGCGCCCGAAGCTGCCGAGCAAATAGCCGCCGAAAGCGATGAAGCGGCACCTGCGGTTGGCCGTTTTGAAAAACTTATCAACATCAAGGATCGCGGGCAGATTTTCCGCGTCGATGTCGATAGCATCGAACGGATTGATGCGGCCGGCGATTATATGTGCATCTATACCGCCGACAACAGCCTGATCCTGCGCGAAACGATGAAGGATTTGGAAAAACGGCTCGACCCGCGGGTTTTTCAGCGCGTCCACCGGTCAACCATCGTCAATCTGGGGCTGGTGCGCCAAGTAAAGCCGCACACAAATGGCGAATGTTTTCTGGTGCTCGAATCGGGCACACAGGTAAAGGTTTCCCGCTCCTACCGTGATGTGGTGGCGCGTTTCGTACATTGATACGCGTGGCGGTTCACCGTCGTTCGGCAAAAAAATCCTTGAGCAGCGCCGCCGATTCTGCGGCCAATATGTCGCCGTAAATTTCCGGCCGGTGGTGGATGGTCGGCTGGCTGAACAGGCGCGGGCCATGGACAATCGCGCCGCCTTTGGCATCTTCGGCCCCATAATATAGCCGCGCGATGCGCGCATGGGCGATGGCCCCGGCGCACATGGCACACGGCTCCAGCGTCACCCACAGCGCGCAATCGACCAGCCTATCGCTGCCAAGCTGTTGCGCGGCGGCGCGAATGGCGGCAATTTCGGCATGATGGCTGGGGTCGTGGCGGGCACGCGGCGCATTGGCCCCTTCGCCGATAATCACCCCTTGATGGACGATGACCGCGCCCACCGGCACTTCGCCAGCCTGCGCTGCCTCTGCAGCAAGGGTGAGCGCGCGGCGCATGGGAAACAGTGGGTCGGCAGTCGGCATTTCCACCTCATAACCGCCAAAAAGCCGGACGTCATGCGCGCCTTGCGCTTGACTCGGTGCGATGTGCGCTATAGGGGCGCGGCTTTCCGGCAATATCTTCAGCCAAGGGTTTTCAATCATGTCGCGCATTTGCGAACTGACCGGCAAGGGCCGTCAGGTGGGGCACAATGTTTCCCACGCCAACAACAAGACCAAACGCACGTTCCTGCCGAACCTGCACAATGTCACCTTGATGTCCGAAATCATGGGCCAAAGCTATCGTCTGCGCGTTTCGACGCACGGGCTGCGCTCGGTTGAACATGTCGGCGGGCTCGACAATTGGTTGCTCAAAACCAAGGATGAGGATCTTAGCCTGCGTGCGCGTCGTTTGAAGCGCGACATTGGCAAAAAGGCTGCTGCTGCCGCCGCATAAGGCTGGTCAGGCAAGATTTTTCAAGGGCGGTTTCCCGATGGGGAATCCGCCCTTTGCTGTTGGGGCTGCGCGCAAATTTGCTGAATATTAGGCAACAAAATTGTTCAGCATCCAATCAGCGCCGCCCCCCTAAATCTCCACGCAAGCTCCCAAACGGGGTGGTGATAGGAGATGAAAGATGGTGATTCGCAAATCCTTGCTCAGCCTTGCCGCGGCCGCCAGCGTCCTCGGTGCCTTTGCCGCCACTCCGGCGATTGCGGGTCGGCATGACCGTGGCCATCGCTACGAACGCAATTATGACCCCAACTATGGTCAGGGCTATCGTTATGGCGGCAATTATGACCGGCGCTATGATCGCGGCTATGACCGTAATTATGATCGCAATTATGATCGGCGCTACGACCGTAATTACGACCGGCGTTACGATAACCGCTACGACAACCGCTATGATAATCGCGGCTATGACCAGCGTTATGACAACCGTTACAATGACCGGCGCTACCGCTGCGACAATGGTACCGGCGGCACCATCATCGGCGGGGTGGTCGGCGCGGCAGCGGGCAGTGAAGTCGCCGGGCGGCGCGGGGATCGCACCGCAGGCGCGATTATCGGCGGCGTAATCGGTGCGATTGCGGGCCGCGCGATTGATCGGTCGAACGGCGGCTGCCGCTAAACCATAGGGCTACCCCCCTATCGTCCCACCCTGGTCCGGCGGGGGCGATGGGGCTGGGGGGAGGTGGCGGCGTCCACCTCCCCCCAAAATATTGTACGCGGGGCGCCTATTGCCAGTCCCTCCCCCCTTCTTTATCGAAAGCGGCAAGTCCCGGTGTCAGCATGTGGCATCGGTGGGAATGATTGGATTTGTCCATGGCGGACAGGCAGGGGTTTTCGGGCACAGGCGTGGCGCGTCCGCGCGGCGCGGTGCATCCCGGCCCACCCATCAAAGCGTCATATCATGGCGGCGCGCCAATTATCGCCGCGCTCGACCTTGGCACCAATAATTGTCGTTTGCTGATCGCCCGCCCAAGTGGGGAGGAGTTTACGATTATCGACGCCTATTCGCGCATCGTCCGTCTGGGGGAGGGGCTGGCGCTGACCGGCGAATTGTCGCGCGCGGCGATGGACAGGGCGATGGATGCGCTCAACCATTGCGCGGAAAAATTGCGCCGCCGCCGGGTCACCCTGTCACGGTCGGTGGCAACAGAGGCATGTCGCCAAGCCGCCAATGGCAGCGAATTTATTGCGCGGGTGGCCAGCGAAACCGGCATTTTGCTCGACGTTATCAATCCAAAGGAGGAGGCACGGCTGGCCGTGCTTGGCTGTCACCGTTTGCTGTCGCCGGGCGATGGGCCAGCGCTGATTTTCGACATTGGCGGGGGGTCGACCGAATTGGTGTTGGTCGATGATGGCCCCGACGGGCCGATCATCCGTGATTGGTTGTCGCTGCCTTGGGGCGTGGTTTCGCTGACCGAGGCAGAGCGCCATGCCGACGACAGCGGCGAAACGCGCGCCGCTGCTTATGGGGCGATGCGGGCGCGGGCGCGGGCGGGCTTTGCCGAATTTGCCGCGCGGGTTGCCCCACTGCACGGCGGGCACGCCGATTGCCGCTTGCTCGGCACCAGCGGGACGGTGACGACGCTTGCCTCCATGCACCTCCAACTGCCGAGCTATGACCGTTCGCGTGTCGACGGGCTGATTGTCGAAAGCGCCGATTTCCTCAATCTGTGCGCCGGGTTGGCGATGCGCAGCCTGGCGGAGCGCGAAACATTGCCGTGCATCGGGCGCGAACGGGCGGATCTGGTGGTTGCAGGCTGTGCAATTTTGCATGAGATTTGCGCATTATGGCCCAGTAAAATGCTCCACGTCGCCGATCGCGGGGTACGCGAAGGGGTGCTGCGCGAAATGGTGCGCTTGCAATTATCCCCCACGGCTGCGAGGCGGGGGCGATGAGCATGCGCGGCAGCAAGGGGGGCACAACACGGGTCAAAACCGCGCGTAATCGCACGGCGGCGTCGACCCGGTGGCTGTCGCGCCAGCTCAACGACCCCTATGTCAAGCGCGCCAAGGCAGAGGGATATCGCAGCCGCGCCGCCTATAAATTGATCGAACTTGACGAAAAATATGCACTGCTCAAGGGGCGGCACGCGATTGTCGATCTGGGGGTTGCACCGGGCGGTTGGACGCAGGTGGTGCGCAAACTCAGGCCCGATGCGCGCATTGTTGGCATCGACCTCCTCCCCACCGAACCCATTGCTGGGGCAGATTTTCTGACCATGGATTTCATGGATGATGCGGCACCGGGCGCGATCATGGAACTGCTCGGCGGTGCGCCCGACCTCGTCCTTTCCGACATGGCGGCGAACACCGTCGGCCACCCGCAAACCGACCATCTGCGCACCATTGCCTTGGCGGAGGCAGCGGCAGATTTTGCCATCATGATGCTGCAACCGGGCGGGGCCTTTGTCGCCAAGGTATTTCAGGGCGGCACGAGTGGCGATCTCCTCACCCTGCTCAAGCAAAATTTCACCAGTGTGCGCCACGCCAAGCCGCCGTCGAGCCGCAAGGGCAGCCCCGAATTATTCGTCGTCGCGCTGGGTAAAAAGCCCTAGCTTTCAGTCCCCCCGCGCTTCGGCAATCGCGGCTTTCAGCGCATCATATCCGATTGCACCGACCAATAATTTATCACCCACGATGAACGCGGGCGTTGCGCTGAACCCCAGCGAACGCGCCGCGCCGACATTGCGGCGCAATTCATTGGTGATGCCGGGGTCGTTCAACGCGGCGGCGCTGGCGTTGAGGTTGAAGCGGCTGGCAATTTCGCCGCGCGCCGCGGCATTGGGCGGGGCGGCGGCAAACAAGGCCTGATGGACGTTCATATAGCGCCCGCTGCGCGCCGCGACGAGCGCCAGTCGAGCTGCAGCCTCACTATCGGCGGACAGGATGGGGAATTCGCGAAAGACCAGTTTCAGCCGCCGGTCTTCGGCGATCAACCGTTCAAGGTCAGGTTCGCTGGCGCGGCAGTATGTGCAGGCATAATCGGTAAAGACGACCAGCGTGACATCGCCGTCCGCCGCACCCGCCCATGCGCCCGAAAAGGGTCGTTCGATGGCGTCGCGATTCTGGCGGATTATTTCCGATACCCGCCGATGTTCGAGCCGTTCGACCGCTTGGGGAATGATTTCCGGATGTTCGAGCAGATAGTTGCGGACGATATTCTCGGTCGCTGCGCGGTTGATGCCGCTCCATTGGCTGCCAAATAATGTCCCGCCCAGAAACAGCGCTGCACCCATTGCAACCCAGCTTGCCGGATGGCTGAACCATGCGTTGGGCCGCGCGCTGCCCCCGTGTGGCAGAGGCCGTGTCGGGTTCGCGCCAGAACCACCATTGCGGCCATCATTTCCGCCATCATTTCCGCCACCATGGCCACTCGTGCCGCCAGCACCGTCACCGCCTTTATGGTCGCCCGTCGTTGGTGGTGCGCCGGTCAGCGGGGCAGAATTGGGGTTCTGGGCGGCCATGACCGTCGTGGATGGGACCGTTGCGGATGGGGCCGATGCGGAGGGAGACGTCGCGGGAGGGGGCGGCGCGATGCTGGTCGGGCTTTCGCCAAATAGCGGCAGGCCGCCGGTGGTGTTGGTCGTGTTGCCCGCATCTGCTGCATCCTCTGCCAGCAGTTTGTCGAGCGCGGAAGGCGGCTCTGCGCCGCGCTGCGGGACGATATCGGCAATGGGTGTCGCCTCGATCGCCCGCCTGCTACCCTTGGCGATCGCATCCCCCGCACCCTTGACGCTGCGCTGTGCGGTGTCGCTCAATTTGCTGGCGGCGGCGCGAACATGCGGGCTGGCGGTGGAAATCGCATCTTGCGTCGCTTTGGCGGCGCGGCGGCCCGCGCTGGACAGGGCAGCCGCGGTGGCCCGTGCCCCGCGCGCGGCCATTTTTGCGCCCTTGGCACCGGCTTCGCGGCTGCGCCGTGGTATTTCCGCCCGTTCAATGGCCTGTCCCGCCTGCGCGACGATGGCGCGCGCGCGCGCCGCAGCATCGCTGCTTTCGCTGTCGGGGGCAGGTTGGGCAATCGGACGTGCCAATAATTCGTCTGCGCTCAAATCCTCGGTCGCGCGTGGCGGTTCGACCGCTTTGGCAGGTGTGCGCGGTGCGGCATTGCGCGTGGGCAAGGGGGCGGGGCAGGTGATGCCCGGTGTTGCATCCGTCCGGTCGCGCCGCCACGGCTGATAATGCTGCTCACCGTCCGACCCGTCGGCATTGTCCGTTTCGCGACCCATATTATCCCTGTCTTGTCCGAAGCAATAATTTACGAAGCGTCGGTAACACCCATGTGCAGCCCGCCACGCCGCCCCCGGTTACTGCGCCGCTCCTCCTCCAAACGGGCGCGGGCGACCAGCGAAATATCCTGCGCGCGCAGCCAATCGGGGGTGCCGACCGGCAGTCCCGCCATCGCCGCTTCGGACGCTTGTAGCGCGGGCCCCACCGCCCCTGTCAATAATTGCTGTTCCGCGCTGGCCAACCGTGCGCGTGGTTCATCGCCATTATGCGCATAAACAATGCCCAATTGATACCAGGCAAAGGGGTTGTCATTGTCGCGTGCCACGGCGGCGCGCAGCACCCTTTCCGCCTCGGCAAATTGGGCCGGATCCTCGGTCGCGATCAGCGCGTGGCTAAATAATGTGGCGATCAGGGGCGAGCCATCGCTTGCCGCCACCGCCTGCCGCAGGGGGGCAATTGCATCTGCTGGCCGCCCTGATTCGAGCAAAATCTGCCCCTCCAGCTCCAGAAAATAGGGGTCATTGCCATTGCGCGCGACGAGGGTAGTTGCCTCCTGCAACGCCTCTGCCGGGTGGCCCGAACGATGATAGGCATAGGCGCGGGCATAGTGGGCGGGCACGCTGTCATCGCTGGTGGGGTAGCGTTGGAGCGTCAGGCGCGGTTCGCTGATATAGCCGATCAGCTTGGCGCGCACCCGCTGGAAACGTTCCTCCAGCGCCGGATCGGTCGGGGTGTTCCACGCCGGGTCATGGCTATAGGCATCGCGCAGAAACTGGATGCGATCACCCGACAAGGGGTGGGTGCGGGCATAGGCCTGTGCATCATCCTGCGGTACATTATACCGCATTTCGAGGTTGAGGAGCTTCTGGAAAAACTGGATTGACCCTTGCCCGCTGACCCCGGCGGCCGACAAATAACGGGCGCCTGCGGCATCTGCGGTGGCTTCCTGCACCCGGCTATAGGCAAGGTAGCTGCCCAATGCCGCCTGTTGTCCGGCCGCCAAAATCCCCATGCCTGCTTCGCCGCCGCCCGCCGCCATGGCCGCCGCACCGAGGAGGAGGGAGAGGAGGGCAATCCCCGATGCTTTTTCAATGCCATCGGTGCGCACCGCATGGCCGCCCGCGACATGCCCTAGTTCATGGGCGATGACGCCCTGCACCTGATTGGCATTGTCGGCATTTTCGATCAGCCCGGTGTGGATATAAACCACCTGACCACCCGCGACAAAGGCGTTGATCGACGGATCGTTGATCATCACGATACGGACATCGGCAGGCTGTAATCCCGCCGCGCGGATCAGCGGGTTGGAAATATCATTGAGCAGCGCCTCCGTCTCTGCATCGCGCAGGATCGATTGGGCCAGCAATGGCTGTGTGGCGAAACCGGTCAGCGCGACCAGCGCAAGCAAATAGGCGAACAGCTTCATCACGCTGGCCATAGTCCCAATTTGGCGGCGGGCCAAATGGCTTTGTGTGCGCCGCCGATAGACCCGCGCATCATGCACCTTGGTTCAGGAAGAAAAAGAAGTAGAGGATGGTCTGTTCGCGCGACAGCCCCTCACCACGGCCCAGCGACCGGCCCGACGCGTCATAGATGCGGTCTCCATCCATCCGCCCGAGGCTACGGCCCGACGCGTCATAGAAACGATCGCCATCGACGCGCCCCACGGCTCTACCCGATGCATCATAGACACGCTGTGTAGCAGCAGGCGTCGCGACAGGCAGAGCCATGGCCACCACCAGCGCAAATATTGCCCCGTGTCGCATATTGGGTGCTCCCTATTCCGGTGGGGCACCATCGGACAGCGGGTCTGAACCGTTGGTGAAGCCCGCAGCCGCAGCCCCAAGATGGAACGGCCCCGCCATATGGGCAGGGCCGTTCCATTTTCATGGCGATTTGCACGCGCGGCTATGCGCGGGTGCGCGCTTAAGGCGTCGTGGCCCTAGCCAAAGGTTTTTTGCCACCAACCGCGACGGCGCGGGGTTGCGTCATCAGCCACTTCGCCCTCGGCGGCGACAGATTCTGCCTGCGTGACAGGCGTGACAGGCGCGGCAGCTTCCGCTGCGGCGGGTGTCTGCACCGAGTCATTGGCCGCGTCACCGGCCGTATCATCGGCCTTCTTGCGGCTGCGCCGTGCGGGCTTTGCCTGTGCATCCTCGGCGGGTGCTGCGGCTTCGCTTGCCGTCTTGGCTTTGCGCGGTGCGCGCTTGGGCTTGACGGGGGCAGCCTCCGCGGCGTCGGCATCCGGCAGTGCTGCAACCCCAGCTTCGGTTGCAACCTCGGCTGCAGCCTCCGTTGCTGCGGCCTTGCGGCTGCGGCGTTTGGGTTTGGCCGGTGCTGCGACCTGTCCTGCGGCATCATCGGCGGTGCTGACAGGATTATCGCTGTCTTCTGGCGCATCGCTGTGCGATGTGCTGCTGTCGCCGGCCATTTCAGCAGCTATGTCGCTTTGGCTACCAGCTTCACGGTCGCGCCGCGCCCGGCCACCGCGACGCCCACGACGGCGACGGCGTGCCTTGCCATCCTCCGCATTGTCGCTGTCATTATAGCCACCATGGTCTTCGCCATCGCCATCGTTGCGCGGTGCAGCTTCAGGCGCATCATTGGCAACTTCACTCTCGCTGTCGCCACCGCTGGCGCTTCTGTGCGAATCGCGGTCGTGCGCATCGCGGCGCTGGCCGCCGCGCCGCCGCCGTCGCTTACGACCATTGCGGTCGCCATCGCGCGCATCGCGGGGCGAAGCATCTTCGCCCCCGTCGGCATCATCCCCTTCGAAATCCGCCACATCGCCGTCATCTTCATCAACATGGCGGATTGGGGTAAATTCGGCGCGCCGTTCGGGCGGTGGGCCGGACCCATCGACGGTCATGCGTGCCCCCTCCGTCTCGCCATCGGGCAAGACGTCAATCCGCACGCCATAGCGCGCCTCTATTTCGGCGAGTTCGGCACGCTTGTTGTTGAGGACATAGATGGTTGCTTCTTGACTGGCGCGCAGGACAAGCCGGCTCGAAAGGCCGCGTGCCGCCTCTTCCTCGAGGAGGCGCAACGCACTTAACCCTGCCGAACTGGCGGTGCGGACAAGCCCCGTTCCCTCACAATGCGGGCAGGCGCGTGTCGATGCCTCCAGCACCCCGGTGCGCAGCCGCTGACGGCTCATTTCCATCAGGCCAAAGCCCGAAATCCGCCCAAGCTGAATGCGCGCCCGGTCATTTTTCAGCGCGTCACGCATCGCCCGTTCGACCTTGCGGACGTGGCTGCCCACTTCCATGTCGATAAAGTCGATGACGACCAGCCCCGCCATATCGCGCAACCGCAATTGGCGCGCGATTTCATAGGCGGCTTCCAAATTGGTGTTGAGCGCTGTTTGCTCGATATTATGTTCGCGGGTCGAACGGCCCGAGTTAATGTCGATGCTGACCAACGCTTCGGTCGGATTGATGATGAGGTATCCGCCCGATTTCAACTGCACCAGCGGCTGGTACATGGCGGACAGCTGATCCTCTGCACCATAGCGCTGGAACAGCGACACGGTATCGCCATAATGCTTCACCCGCCGCGCATGGCTGGGCATCAGCAATTTCATAAAGTCCTTGGCGGCGCGATATCCCTCATCCCCCTCCACCAAGACTTCGTCGATGTCGCTATTATAAATATCGCGAATCGCCCGCTTGATGAGGTCGCTGTCCGAATGAATCAGTGCGGGGGCTTGCGAATCCAGAGTCTTTTCGCGGATTTCGTCCCACAGGCGCGCCAGATAATCAAAGTCGCGCTTAATTTCGGTCTTGGTGCGTTCCATCCCCGCCGTGCGCACGATGCAGCCCATGCTGCTCGGCAGGCCCAGATCATCAATGACCGATTTCAGCCTTTTGCGGTCGCTCGCCGAATTAATCTTGCGGCTGATTCCGCCGCCATGGCTCGAATTGGGCATGAGCACGCAATAGCGGCCCGCAAGGCTGAGGTAGGATGTCAGCGCCGCGCCCTTATTGCCGCGTTCTTCCTTGACCACCTGTACCAGCAGCACCTGACGGCGGCGGATGACGTCTTGAATCTTGTACCGACGGTGCGGCGAACGGCGATAGCTCGCATCGTCGCCATTTTGCCCGTCCTGCCCGCGATGATCGCCGCGTGCCCGCCCGCGCCGACGCCCGCGCCGTTCGCGTGGGCCGCCTTCACGGCGCCGTGCATCGCCATTTTCGGCGTCTGCATCGTCGTTGCCCGCATCATGTTCGGCGCCATCTTCGGCGCCATCATCCAGCGCATCATCGCCAGCAGCCAGATCTTCGCTGTCGTCCCCCTCTTCGCCCTCTTCGCCATCGAGCGGTAGCGGCGGCGTGATATCCTCTACCTCACCCTCCAGCTCCTCCATTTCCTCTTCGGCGCGCATCGCGGCATCGGCGGCGGCCTGTTCGGCCAGATCGCGCATCAATGCATCGCGGTCTTCCTTGGGGATTTGGAAATAATCGGGGTGGATTTCGCTGAACGCCAAAAAACCGTGGCGGTTGCCGCCATATTCAACAAAGGCTGCCTGTAACGAGGGTTCGACCCGCGTTACCTTTGCCAGATAAATATTGCCTTTGAGCTGTTTATGCTCAGCCGACTCGAAGTCAAATTCCTCGATCCGGTTCCCTTTGACGACGGCAACGCGGGTTTCCTCCCGGTGGCGTGCGTCGATCAACATACGCGTGGACATGTAAAATTCTCCGGCTCCGCCGCCCGCGCCGCAAGGGCGGGGCGGAAGGAGCGATTAAGGCGGCGCGCGCTACCGGCGGTGGGGCGACCCAATGGGCCGGTCCCGCACACGCCAAAATTGGCGGCGGCATCGAAACTAAAATTTGGGAATGGCCGGTGTCCCCCACCGGCCGGCTATGTGGATAAAAGGGTGCGTGCGCACCGCTCAAGCCCCGCCCCAGTCCAGCATCGCCGGTCAGTGAAGGGGGAAAATGGGCGGACATTCGCTCTCTTTCGGTTCGATGGCGGCGAAGGCCCCGTGAAAATGGGGGGCGCGCGACACCAGCAAATTTCGTCATCCCGGCCATGATGTGGCGCATCGGCGCGGCACAGGCGCGGGATGCTGTCCTGCTAGCAGTCAAAGCCGCGCGGGGCAACAGGCGGGGCAATGGCGACGTGCGAATCATGACCAACACCGCGTTAACCGCTTTCATGAAGCGTGAATTACCGGGGCGCGTGCCAATGGGGGCAGGATTGGCGCGCTGCGAACGGGGCATTTCACCCGTCGGGTTTGTCGCCAGTGCGTGTTTTTGGGGCCGGTGCAACGCATGACAAAGCGACACTCGACGAAGGCAGGGTTAATTCGCCATAAGGGCAAGGTGCTAAGCCTGTTCGCCCTTGCCGCCGCTTTATTCCCTCTGTCGCCAGCGCTCGCGGGCGTGCTGACGGCTGTGGAGGTTAGCGGTAATGACGTGACGCTCAGCTTTAACGGGCCGGGCGGCGAAGCGGCGGCGCTGGCGCTGGGCAGCCCCAACCGTATTGCGATTGACGTTGCAGGTCATAGTCCCGGTGCACCGGTGCAGCCGACCGGTGGTGCCGTGCGCAGCGTGCGTCAGGGGCGCATGCCCGGTAATGGCGTGCGCATCGTGCTCGACCTCAATGGGCCGATGGGCGTTGGCCCGATGCATTATTCACCCGACGGGCGACAGATATATTTTCGCATTGCCCCGGGACTTGGCAGCGAACAGGCGCTGTCGCCGATCCTTGATCATATGCCGACACTCGCCATGGCGCGGATGGTTGAACGACGTTATTCCGTAACGGTGCCGATCGGCACACCAGCGACCAGCCTGCCGCTGCCGTCGATTGATGGGCCGAATAACCCGGCGCTGCCGCTGGTGGTGGTGGATGCAGGGCATGGCGGGCATGACCCCGGCGCAATCTCACCCGATGGTCGTTACCGTGAAGAGGATGTGACGCTCGCCATCGCGCGGCGGGTGCGCGATGCGCTGGTTGCCAGCGGGCGGGTGCGGGTCGCGCTGACCCGCGATTCGGATCGCTTTTTGGTGCTCGAGGAACGCTACGGCCTTGCGCGGCGATTGGGCGCGGATTTGTTCATCTCGATCCACGCCGATTCGGCGGAAAATACGGGGGCAACAGGGGCTTCCATCTATACGCTTTCCGAAACCGCCTCGGATCGGGAGGCATCGCGCCTCGCCGCACGCGAAAACCGCGCCAATATTTTGAATGGCATCGATTTGGGCGGTGAAAATGCCGATGTCCGGTCGATATTGATTGATTTGGCGCAGCGCGAAACGATGAACCTTTCGGTCGATTTTGCCCGCACCTTGCAACGTACGGCGGGCAGCGACATTCCTTTTCGCCAAGCTGCATTGCGCCACGCGGGCTTTGTCGTCCTGAAAGCGCCCGACATGCCATCGGTGCTGCTCGAAACCGGCTTTATCTCCAACAATGATGATGCGGCACGGCTGGCCAGCGCCAGCGGTCAGAACGCGATTGCGCGCGGCGTGCGCGAAGCGGTGCTGACCCATTTCGCCCGCCGCCTCGACAATGGTGCAGGCACGACGACCATAGCGGCGCGGCGCTGAACGCGCCGACATCTGCATCTGGACGCTGGCAGATGCGATAATTCATGCTAAGGGCGCATCTCCATGTCTGATGCGCCGCAAACCCCCGCCAATCATGCCGCCGAAGCATTGCCGCCGCTGCGTTTGCGGCTGTCGCGCGGCGCCCAAGGGTTGGGCGCGGCGCTGGTCGATGGCATGCGTGAGGGGCGCGATGCCGTCCGCACCTTATTTTCCGCCAATTGGCACCGGCGCTGGTTCCGCTGGCTGAGCTATGCGGGGGCTGCGGCGCTACTGTCCTTTTTTGCGCTGTGGTTCTTTGTCATTCGCGGGCTGCCCGACGCATCGACATTGGTCAATTATCAGCCACCGCTCCCCACCATCGTGCGCGATGTGGATGGCATGCCAACGCACAGCTTTGCCCGCGAACGGCGTGTGCAGCTTGATTATAATGAATATCCGCCGCTGCTGGTGCGCGCCTTTATGGCGGCCGAAGATCGCACTTTTTTCAGCCATGGCGGGGTCGATTACCCCGGGTTTTTCGGTGCGGTTTTCGACTATGTCACCAAAATCGGGTCGGGTGAACGCGCGCGCGGCGGATCGACCATCACCCAGCAGGTCGCCAAAAATATCCTGCTTGGCGACGAATATTCGATTACCCGCAAGCTCAAGGAAATCATCGTCGCCTATCGGATAGAAGGGGCGTTGACCAAACAGCAGATCATGACCCTATACCTCAATGAAATACCATTGGGGCGGCAGAGTTTTGGCGTGCAGGCGGCAGCGCGCGCCTATTTCGACAAGGATGTTGGCGAACTGACGCTGCCTGAAATGGCATTTTTGGCGACCTTGCCCAAGGCACCCGAACGCTATGGTCGGCGTGGGCAGGAACAGGCGGCCATCGCGCGGCGCAATTATGTGCTCAATGAAATGCTGCGCAATGGTTGGATTACAGAGGCGCAGCGCGCGGCCGCTGCTGCGGCGCCGCTGGGGCTGATTGACCGGCGCGCCGAACAATTTCAGGCGGTTGGCGGCTATTATATGGAGGAAGTGCGCCGCGAACTCATCGACCGCTTTGGTGAAAATGCGACCGACGGCCCGCACGGCGTTTATACCGGCGGGCTTTGGGTGCGCACGGCCTATAATGGGCGGCTTCAGGCGGTCGCCGAACAATCGATGCGTCAGGCGATGCTGCGCTACCATGGCAATCGCGGCTGGTCAGGGCCGCTCGGCACCATTCCGGTCGATGACCGCTGGCAGAGCCGCTTGCAATCAACCTTTATCGGCATTGATTTTGACGCTTGGCGGGTGGCCGTTGTCCTCGAAAAAGGGGCGAGCAGCGCGCATATCGGCATGCCCAATGGGGATGAGGGGGATTTGCCCGCCGGTTATGCGGCGATGTCGGCGACCGGCGGTGGCACCGCCTTTGCCAAATTGCGGGTGGGTGACATCATCCTCGTCAAACTGGTGGCAGGCACGACCTATCAATTGCGCACCGTGCCGGGGATTTCGGGTGGTTTTGTCGCGCAAAGCACCTCCTCCGGCCGGGTATTTGCGATGCAAGGCGGCTTTGATTCGCGCCTGTCGAGCTTTAACCGCGCGACGCAGGCGATGCGTCAGCCCGGCTCGACGATTAAGCCCTTTGTCTATGCGACCGCGCTCGACCATGGGATGACGCCCGCTTCGATCGTCGTCGATGGCAGTTTTTGCGTTGATCAGTCGGCCAGTCTGGGGCGCAAATGTTTCCGCAATTCGGGTGGCGGCGCGGCGGGGCCGCAAACGATCCGCTGGGGGCTGGAACAATCGCGCAATTTGATGACGGTTCGCACGGCGAGCCAGGTCGGCATGCAAAATGTCGTCGGCACATTCCGCACCATGGGGATTGGCGAATATCCCCCCTATCTCGCCTTTGCATTGGGTGCCGGGGAAACCACGGTGCAGCGTATGACCAATGGCTTTGCGATGCTGATCAACCATGGCCGCGAATTGCGCCCGCACCTGATTGATTATGTGCAGGACCGTTCGGGCAAGGTGATATTCCCTGAAAATTGGCGCGCCTGTCAGGGGTGCAACGCGCCCGACTGGAACGGTGGGCCGATGCCGCGCTTTGCACAGACCGGGCGGCAATTGATGGATCCGATGACCGCCTATCAAACCGTCCATATGCTGGAAGGGGTGGTGTTGCGTGGTACGGCGACGATGCTGCGTGATATGAACCGCCCGTTGATGGGCAAGACAGGGACGACGACTGGTCCGACCGACGTCTGGTTTATCGGCGGCACGCCCGATTGGGTGGCGGGCGTCTATCTCGGTTATGACCGGCCGCGCAATCTAGGCGGCGGGGCCTTTGGTGGCACCATGGCAGCCCCCATTTTCAAGACCTATGCGCAGGCTGCCGTGCGCGGTGAACCCGCGCTGCCCTTTGTCGCGCCAGAGGGGATACGCATGGTGCGCATCGAACGGCGGTCGGGCCAGCGCGTCTATGGCGCATGGCCGACCAATGAACCGACATCGCCGGTAATTTGGGAAGCCTTTAAGCCCGAAAGCGAACCGCGCCGCGCGATGCGGACAGAAGAAGTGCCGACCCAGCCGGTCGCGCGTCGTGCCGCGCCCAGCGCGACGACCAACAATCGTCCGCGCAACCGCGACGATGAATTTTTGGATCGACAGGGCGGCGGCGGCATTTATTGACGCTGCACGGCTGCGCCCATTTGACCCTATTTCGTGGAGAATATTTTTCATGCGTGCCGATGCCGAATCCCTTGTCCGTCGCATAGATGCGGCGCTGGCGCTGGTGCGTCAGGCGCTGGGCTGGGATGTTGCGCTGCGCCGGCTGGATGAGCTTAATGCGCGGGTTGAAGACCCCAATTTGTGGAACGACCCCAAGGCGGCCGAAGGGGTGATGCGCGAACGCCGCCGTCTCGACGCGGCCATCTCGACCGTGCGCGCGATCAGCGATGAAAAGGACGGGACGGTCGAACTGATCGAACTGGCGGAGATGGAGGGGGACGGTCCACTCGCCGATGAAGCGGTCGCCAGCCTCGCCGCGCTGGCAGACCGGGCGGACAAGGACAAGGTTGCAGCACTGCTGTCGGGCGAAGCCGACGGCAATGACAGCTATATTGAAATCCACGCCGGCGCGGGCGGCACCGAAAGTCAGGATTGGGCCGAAATGCTGCAACGCATGTATATGCGCTGGGCGGAATCGCGCGGGTATAAGGTCGATCTGGTGGAATATCAGTCAGGCGATACGGCGGGCATCAAATCGGCGACGATGCTGGTCAAGGGTGACAATGCCTATGGCTATGCCAAGACCGAAAGCGGGGTGCACCGGCTGGTGCGCATTTCCCCCTACGATAGTTCGGCGCGCCGCCACACCAGCTTTTCGAGCGTCTGGGTCTATCCGGTCATCGACGATAATGTCGAAATAGAGGTGAATGAAAGCGACCTTAAAATCGACACTTACCGTGCGTCGGGCGCGGGGGGACAGCATGTTAACACCACCGATTCGGCGGTGCGCATCACCCATGTGCCGACCGGCATTGTGGTGGCGAGCCAGATCGACCGGTCGCAGCACAAGAACCGCGCCACCGCGATGAACATGCTCAAGGCCCGATTGTACGAGGCGGAGATGCAAAGGCGCGAGGAAGCGGCATCGGGTGAATATGCCGCCAAGACCGACATTGGCTGGGGGCATCAGATACGTTCTTACGTCCTGCAACCCTATCAGATGGTGAAGGATTTGCGCACCGGTTTCACATCCCCCTCACCCGATGATGTGCTCGACGGGGAATTGGACGGTTTCATCGCCGCCGCGCTCGCACAGCGGGTGACCGGCGAAAAAATCGTGGTGGAGGATGTTGATTGATGCGTGCTGGCGTCGCCCTGTTGGCGGTGGCGCTGCTGCTTAGCGGCTGTGATTATTTCGGTGATCGGCCCGACAGCGCGATGGCGTTTCCAGAGGCGAACCGCCCGGTTGCGCCAACGGTTGCGACCCGCTGGGATGATGAGGATGTGCGCGACCGGCTGGGCGAAGCCGATGATGTGATGGACCAATCGGACATTCGCGCCGGGATGACGGTGGCGGATATTGGGGCGGGCGACGGCTATTATACCGTCCGGCTCGCCAGCCGTGTGGGGGCGAACGGGCGCGTGTTGGCGCAGGACATATTGCCCAATGTCATCGAACGCTTGGGGGATCGTATCGCGCGCGAACGGCTCGAAAATGTGTCGATCCGGCTTGGCGCGGCGGATGATCCACGCCTGCCAGCCAATAGTTTCGACCGGGTGCTGATGGTGCATATGTACCATGAAATTGCCGAACCTTACGCCTTTTTGTGGCGATTATGGCCAGCGCTGCGCAGCGGCGGGCAGGTGATCGTCGTCGATGGCAATCGCCCGATTGCCAACCATGGCACGCCATTATCGCTGCTCATCTGCGAATTTCAGGCGGTTGGTTATCGCCCGGTCGCCTTTGTCGATAAGCCCAATGCCGGCGGCTATTTGGTACGTTTTGCCCGCGCCGAACATCGCCCGGCGCCGACTGCCATCCGCGCCTGTAAATAGGGCGCGCCGCCCGCAGCATCAGCCATAGTCGGGATCATCGTCGAACGGCGAAAAATGGGGATAGGCATCGGCCACGCTGTCGGTAAATTGGGCCGGGCGTTTTTCTAGAAAGCTTACCACCCCTTCGCGTGCATCGGCCATCCGCCCACGGGCATAAATCATCCGGCTGTCCCAGCGGTGCGCGACATTGGGGTGCGGTGCGCCCGCCATCCGCCAGAGCATGTGCCGCGTGGCGGCGATCGAAACGGGGGAGGATGCTTCGGTGAGCTTGGTGGCAAGCGCCATCGCCGCATCGACCAGTTCGCCCGGCGCGTGGACGCTTTGCACCAACCCGGCATCGCGCGCTTCGGCGGCGTCAAAAATCCGCCCCGACATGCACCAGTCGAGCGCGCGCGGCAGCCCGACGAGGCGCGGCAGATACCAGCTTGATGCCGCTTCGGGGACGATGCCGCGCCGCGCAAAGACAAAGCCGAAGCGGGCATTGTCGGAGGCGAGGCGCATATCCATCGGCAAGGTCATGGTGACGCCAATGCCAACCGCAGCGCCATTGATTGCGCCGATCACCGGTTTCTTGGCGGCAAAAATGCGGCTGGTCAGCACGCCCCCCGAATCGCGCACCATCGGGTGGGCATAATCAATGCTGCCATCGCTGCGTGTCGGGGATGAACCGTCAGCAGGCGCCTTGTCGCGCCTTTTGTCATAGTCAAAGGTTGCCGCACCTGCCGACAGGTCAGCGCCCGCGCAATATGCGCGCGTGCCATCGCCGGTGAAAATGACCGCGCGTACCGCATCATCTCCGTCTGCCTCATCGAGCGCGGCGACCAGTTCATCCTTCATCTGGGTGGTAAAGGCGTTCATCGCATCGGGGCGGTGGAGGGTGATGAGTAAAATATTGCCGCTGCGTTCGACCTTAATCTGTTCGGGGGGTGCCATTTATGCGCGCTCCATTCCTGTGTCCCCGACACATTGTCTGGCGCACCCGACGCATGCAAGCCCGTAGTTGGGGCAAATAGTGCGTTTATTCAGTCAGTTCTTGGCGCATGCGCGGTGCCACACCGGGAAATGTGCGACGGCCAATATGGATCGGCGCGCATGGGCCAATTGCGATGGCGGGATAGTTGGGCTAAAGGGGCAGCAATCGCCCCGGTAGCGTCGGTTCCTTGGTTCCGCGCGGCCGGGGCATGATATTTTCGCATCTTTTTTACGCCGCCACGCACCCCGTGTGCCGCCGACCGCTAGGAAACCGTCATGGCCCGTCGCCGCCAGATCTACGAAGGCAAAGCCAAAATCCTCTATGAAGGGCCGGAGGCGGGAACGATCATCCAATATTTCAAGGATGATGCGACTGCATTCAACGCGCAGAAAAAGGGCACGATCAACGGCAAGGGCGTGCTCAACAACCGTATTTCGGAGCATATTTTCACGCTGCTCGGCCATATTGGCGTGCCGACCCATTTCATCAAGCGGCTCAACATGCGCGAACAATTGGTGCGGCAGGTGGAAATCGTGCCGATCGAGGTGGTGGTGCGCAACGTCGCGGCGGGCAGCATCTCCAAACGTCTGGGGATAGAGGAGGGGACGGCACTGCCGCGCACGCTCATCGAATATTATTACAAGGATGATGCGCTGGGCGACCCCCTGATTGCAGAGGAACATATCGCCTGTTTCAGCTGGTGCAGTCAGGAAGAATTGCACGACATGTCGGACATGGCGATCCGCATCAATGATTTCCTGTGCGGCATGTTCGCGGGCGTCGGCATCCGCTTGGTCGATTTCAAGATGGAATTTGGCCGACTGTGGGACGGCGAGTGGAGCCGGATCATATTGGCCGATGAAATCAGCCCAGACGGTTGCCGCCTGTGGGACATGGCGACCAATGAAAAATTGGACAAGGACCGTTTTCGGCGCGATTTGGGCGGCGAAAGCGAAGCCTATCAGGAAGTGGCCCGACGCTTGGGGCTGATGCCTGAGGGGCCGGAGGGGGCGGTGCTCGACCTCGACAGCCATCGCAAGTCCAAGGGATAGTTGGGCGTTATTTGGCCCAGCCCGGTCGGCCTAACCGGGGCGAATCGCCCATTCCCACATATTCCACAGGGCCGCGCGCGCCTCATCATGCAGGAAATCGCGCGATTCAGCGTCAAATTGCGCGCGATCATCGTTCGCCACCGATTCGATCAATTTGCCGAGCAATGCCTCATCATGGCTGAGGCAGGGGCAACAGGGCGGTGATAGGGTGAAGCGTTCAGGCCAGATGCTTGCCATCGCGCTCGCGACGTGGATGTGGCGCAACGCTGCCTCCCCACTGCCTAGACGACGGCTGAGCGGACCGAGTGAATCGACCCCGCTGTGGCGGTAGCTAAGGTGGAGGCGGATCGCCAAAATCGCGTCACGCGCCACCGTCAGCAAGTCGCTGGTGCGCGGCTGTATGGTCAATTTCTCAAGCAAATTTGTCGCCATCGCGCCCTCTCGCCAACCAAACTGCCGGGGCCCGATGCGACCTGACCAGGGTCGACTTGGGGAGAGAAATGGGGGAATCGAGCCCCGGCCCGACCCTTTTGCTGCATATGCTATTGATAGTCAATCGCAATAATTGCAACGATAGTGAATTGATGTGGCGAAAAGGGGCCGTCGTGCTACCTTCCCCGGCGCGGGGGGCGAGGGGGAGCGCGGACTATGGGACGCAAGGCGTTGATTGGGCTGGCGATTATCATGATGGCGATGGGCGGCCTGTGGATCGGGCAGGGGCTTGGCATCATCCAATGGCCGGCGAGCAGCTTCATGATTGGTCAGCCGGTGTGGAGTTGGAACGGCAGCGCGCTGCTGTTGGTTGGGACCGTCATGTTGTGGTTCGCGCGGCGGCGCTAAAGGGGGCGATATGACACGGGAAAAAAGGCTGTTCTGGGCCTTGGCGCTGGTCGCCGGGCTGGTGATTATCGGTACCGCCATATATTTTTCGACCATCGCCCAACATGCCTGCGACGGGGTTGCGGGGGATTCGATGCTGCGTTTTGAACTGGTGCGCAGCGTTGCGGAACTGCAGGCGCTGTTTGGCACCGATCCGTGCCGCACAACACTCGCCAACGGCTTTGATGCGGTCAACCGCATCGACGTCATGGTCTTCATCCCCGCCTTTACTGCTTTTCAGCTGTTTCTGGCGCTGGCGCTGCGCGGCCATGGCCGGTGGATTTCGGTGTTCATCGTCAATGCTGCGCTGGTGGCAGCAGCATGTGACCTTTATGAGGATCAGCATCTTTTTGCCTTGGCATCGCAAATGCGTGCGGGGCACGCACCGCAGGAAATGCTGCTCGGCCCGCTTTTCTGGCTGGTGCGGGTCAAGTTTGCCTTGCTCGCGCTCAATTGCATCGAACTGGGGCAATTGTTGTCGCGGCGCGGGACGCAGGGCGCACGGTGGAGCGCCTATGCGGTGAAGGCAGGCGGCTTCGTCAGTCTCGTTGGCCTATATTGGCACCAGTTGCTGGGGCTGGGCATCACCATCGCTTGGGCGATTATGCTGGTGGTCGCGCTTCTGGCTGTGCTGCGCGGCCCGCCGTCAGACACGCATCGGGTGTAGGGCACAGGCTGACGCATGGCCGAGCCCGCGCTTGATCGCGGGATAGGCGGTCACGGTCGCCGCAGTCAGCGCCAATTCGGTGCGGACGTGGCGGCCATATTTTTCCTCTATCGCCGCGCCATGGGCATCGGCCGCCGCATCATGGCGGGCGATTGCCGTGCCAAAGGCAAAGGCATCTGCCAAGGGTGCGGGCGGTGCACCGCTGAGGAGGCTGTTGACCAGATCGCGCGGCAGCCCATCGGTGAGCGCAGCGCGCGCGCAAATCATCGCACAAGGGCCGCAATCGGCGACCAATATTGCGCCAATCCGCGCTGCGTGAAAGTACGCGGCATCGGCATGGCAACGATGGCTCGTCACCGGCATGAAATGCTGAAACTTTTCCAGCGCCTTGCCGCCTGCCGCCGCAATATCGCGCGCATAGGCGGCATCACCGTGGGTCATGGCATCCATGTTTGACAGGAAAAGCCCGCTTGGTATGCCGGCTGGCGCGATGCGCCCGCGCGCCAGCAAAATGCCCAGCCCGATGAGGATGAGCGCCGGTATGCCAAGCACGCCGGGTGCGTCGGCCCAAAAGGTCGCGGGGCCGCAAATCCCCGTCACCACCTCATAAATATGGAATAGCCCATGGAGCGTCAGCCATAATGCGCCGACCAGCGCGGCACGCCAGCGCAAATAGGGATGCGCCGCCGCATAGAGGAGGAGGATGCCGCTCCCCGCATAGGCCAAGCCGATATCGCGGATGAAATGGCTGTTGGGCGGCCCGGTGGTGACGATGGTCGGGATAAAGACATACCAGTCGAGCGGGGCGAACAGCATGAAGCCGCCGTTGGCGATGGATAAGAGCGCGGCGATCAGCCAGAGGCCCTGCACCAAATGGTCGCGCGTATCAAAACTGCCCATCGCTTACGCCCCCATCATGCCGCCTTGCCGTGCGTCACATCCATGCTGACCGCGCGGCCAGCCTCTATCTCCGCCGCTTTGGCTTCGACCAGTTGGACAATATGCTGGATCATATCGGCATCGGCGACATGATGGTCGGTGACGCCAGACAGATAGACCATATGTTTGCCATTGCCGCCCCCGGTAATCCCGATGTCGGTTTCGCGCGCTTCGCCCGGCCCGTTGACCACGCAGCCCAGAACCGAAAGCGACATTGGCGTACGGATGTGGGAAAGCGCCTCCTCCAGCTTTTCGACGGTGCGGATGACGTCAAAGCCCTGCCGCGCGCAGCTGGGGCAGGAAACGACGCGCACCCCGCGCGTGCGCAGCCCCAATGCCTTGAGCATTTCAAAGCCGACGCGCACTTCCTGTTCCGGTTCGGCCGACAGCGACACGCGGATGGTATCGCCAATCCCGAACCATAAAAGGCTGCCGATGCCGATTGCCGATTTGACGGTGCCGCCGATCAGCCCCCCCGCCTCTGTAATGCCGAGGTGCAGCGGACAATCGACCGCCTCGGCCAATTGTTGATAGGCAGCGACCGCCAGAAAAACATCGCTCGCCTTTACCGCGACCTTATATTCGTGGAAATCATGGTCTTGCAGCAGCTTGATATGGTCGAGCGCACTTTCGACCAGCGCCTCGGGGCAAGGTTCGCCATATTTTTCGAGCAGATCGCGTTCGAGCGACCCGGCATTGACCCCGATGCGGATTGCGCAGCCATTGGCCTTGGCAGCGCGCACCACTTCGCCCACCCGTTCGCTCGACCCGATATTGCCGGGGTTGATGCGCAGACAGGCCGCACCGGCATCGGCCGCTTCCAGCGCGCGCTTATAATGAAAATGAATGTCGGCGACCAAGGGGACATGGGCCGCACGGGCGATGGTACGAAAGGCGGCGGTCGCATCCTCTGTCGGGCAGGATACGCGGATGATGTCGGCCCCCGCCTCCTCACAGCGGCGGATTTGGTCGATAGTCGCTGCCGCATCTTCGGTCGGTGTATTGGTCATCGTCTGGACGCTGATCGGCGCATCGCCGCCGACCGGCAAATTGCCGACCATGATTTGGCGCGATGGTCGCCGCACTATGTCGCGCCACGGGCGAATGGACATTTTATTCTCCGCAAGATTATGGCCCCAGCTTATCGGCCTTCGCCGCGCCGCACGCAACCATTTGCATCGACAGGCACATTGTCATTTTTCTATTGTGCATCGCAACATTTTTCGCCACGGTGGCGGCAAGCAATTACCTGCCCCGGATAAATAGAGGGCGGGACTTGCGCAGGCGGGACGTCATCGCAACGCTCAATATGTGGGAGCAAATTTATGCGTACGTCCATTTTTTCCATCCTTCCTCTGCTGGCCATCGCCAGCCCTGCCATGGCGCAGGATGCGGCAGACCCGCCATCCGACGTTACGGTCAGCGGCAATGTCGCCTTGGTCAGCGATTATCGTTTTCGCGGCGTGAGCCAGAGCGATAATCGACCCGCCGTCCAAGCCAGCGTGACGGTCAAACATGCCAATGGGCTTTATGCCGGGGTGTGGGGTTCAAACATTGACGATGATTCGATCGGCTATGGGTCGATGGAAGTTGACCTTTATGGCGGCTGGTCGGGGGAGGTTGGCAGCGGCATTACCGCCGATGTCGGCCTGCTTTATTACCTCTATCCCGATGCGCCGAGCGGCGTTTCGAGCGACAGTTTCGAAGCTTATGCATCGCTGTCGGGGACGCTGGGGCCGGCGAACCTCAAAGTCGGCACCAATTATACATGGGGTCAGGCGGCGACCGGCCAACGCGACAATGTCTATATTTATACCGACCTTAGCGTGGGTGTGCCCAATACGCCGGTGACGCTGGTCGCCCATTATGGCTATAGCGACGGGGCTTATGGCAGTGCGCTTAACGCAGCGGGCGGCCGCCTGTTCGACGGCGAATATAGCGATTGGTCGCTGGGCGCGGATTATGTCACCGGGCCGGTCACCTTTGGCCTGCGCTATATCGACAATGATCTGCCGCGCGTTGCACTAGGTACCAGCCACAACCTTGCCAAAGCGACGGTGATGGGTTCGGTCACCTATAATTTTTAGCGCCAGCGCAAATTATCGCGGTTCAGATCGGCGATCGTCCGCGCGCCCATCAGCTTCATGTCGCGCACCAGTTCGGCATGGAGCAGGTGGAGCGCGCGGGTGACCCCGGCTTCGCCTGCCGCAGCAAGCGCGTAAAGATAAAGCCGTCCGCCCGAACAAGCCTTTGCCCCGACGCTCAGCGCCTTCAATATATGGCTGGCGCGGGTGATGCCGCCGTCGCAAATCACGTCAATCTTGTCGCCGACCGCATCGACAATTTCGCTGAGCGCGTCAAAGGGCGCGCGGCTGCCGTCCAATTGTCGCCCGCCATGGTTGGACACCATGATCGCGCTCGCCCCAATGTCGATGGCGCGCCGCGCATCCTCCACCGCCATCACCCCTTTGAGGCAGAAATGCCCGCCCCAATATTTGGCGATGGATTCGGCGCGCTTCCAGTCGAGGCTCTGGTCGAGCATGGTGGTGAAATAATCGGCGACCGATGCCGGAACCGACGATCCGGCGGCAACATAAGCCTCCAAATTGGGGAGCGAAAATCTTTCGCGCAGCAGATAGTCGAGCGTCCAGCGCGGCTTGATCGCATAGGATAGCATCGATGATGGGGTGAGGCGCGGCGGCGATGTAAAGCCCGAACGCAAACAACGTTCGCGGTTGCCCCCGACAATCGTATCGACGGTGAGCGCGATGACATCCATGCGCGCTTCCTTGGCGGCATCGACCATCGCGCGGTTCAGCCCCTCATCCTTATGGACGTAAAGCTGGAACATTTTTGGCGCATCGGACAGAGCGGCGAAATCGGCAATCGAAACGGTCGCCAAGCTCGACAGTCCGGCCATGGTGCCAAATTTGGCCGCAGCCCGCGCCACCGCCCGTTCGCCCTGCCAATGGAACAGCCGCTGCAATGCGGTGGGCGAGAGGAAGAGCGGCATGGCCAACTGCCGCCCGAACAAGGTGACCGACATGTCGATATCGGCCACCCCGGCGAGAACGCGCGGCACCAAATCGCAATCATCATAAGCGCGGCGGTTGCGCCGACGGGTCAATTCATCATCGGCTGCGCCGTCGATATAATCGAACACCGGCCAGGGCAGGCGGCGTTTGGCGAGCGCGCGAAAATCATCGATATTATGGACGCGGTCGAGCGCGCTCACAGCATCGCCTGCTTTTCTTCGGCCAGCCGGTCGAGCTCGGCGCGGCTCAGCTTCTTGGCAGCGCTTTTGAGCTGACCACAAGCAGCCATGATGTCGCGCCCGCGCGGGGTGCGTACGGGCGCGCTAATCCCCCCTTCAAAGACAATATCGGAAAAGCGGCGGATGCGCGCGTCGTCCGAACAGGCATAGGGCGCGCCCGGCCATGGGTTAAAGGGGATAAGGTTGACCTTGGCCGGCAGGCGATATTGCCGCAGCAAACGCACAAGTTCGCGCGCATCATCATCGCTGTCATTCTTGTCCTTGAGCATGACATATTCAAAGGTGATGCGCCGGGCATTATTGGCGCCGGGGTATGCGGCGCAAGCTTCGAGCAGCGATGTCAGGTCATATTTGCGGTTGATCGGGACAATCTCGTCACGGATTTCCTTGGTCACCGCATGGAGCGACACCGCCAGATTGACGCCGATCTCCGCGCCTGCCCGTGCCATCATCGGTACGACCCCGCTGGTCGACAGGGTGATGCGCCGTTTGGACAGCGCCAGCCCGTCACCATCCATGACGATCTGCATCGCATTTTTGACATTGTCGAAATTATAGAGCGGTTCGCCCATCCCCATCAGGACGATATTGGTAAGCAGCCGCCCGTCGGCGCTATAATGGCCGACATCATCGTCGGCGGCATCGTCATCCTCCGCGCTGGTCGCCATATTGCCCTTGGGCCATTCGCCCAGCGCATCGCGCGCCAACATGACTTGCCCGACGATTTCGCCAGCGGTCAGATTGCGCACCAGCCGCATCGTCCCAGTGTGGCAGAAACGGCAATTTAATGTGCAGCCAACCTGGCTCGATATGCACAGGGTTCCGCGCGCCGCATCGGGGATGAACACCATCTCATACTCATGGCCGTCATCGGTCGAAAGCAGCCATTTGCGCGTCCCGTCGCTTGATTGCTGGGCGGTGACGATGTGCGGCCGGGCGATAATGAAATGTTCGGCGAGCCACGGGCGCATTACCTTGGCAATATCGCTCATCACCGCGAAATCGCTGACCCCGCGATGATAAATCCAATGCCATAATTGTTTGGCGCGCAATTTGGCCGCCTTGGTGTCGAGCCCCTTGGCGGTGAGCGCGGCCTGAATTTCGCCGCGCGTCATGCCAATCAGGTCGATCCGACCATCGGCGCGCGGTGCCACGTCGCGCGGTTGCACCACCGGGTCGGCGTGCCCGGCAATCGGCATCAGGGGGGTGGCAATGCTGCTCATGGCGCGGCGCTATAGGGCAATGGCGCGATTTTACCAATATGGGTCGCAGTTTAGCGTGCGCAGCCCAATGCGGCAGCGTCAATCGCGCTGGCAGCGCCCGATAATGGCCATGTGCTGCTGCCCCGGCCGACCGCAAGGCGCATCGTCTCACTCGAACGCAGCGCTGCAACTATCGCCGCATCCATCCGCGCATCGCGCGCCCATGCGCCATTGCCGCGCGCGGCCAGCTCAAACCGGCGCCCGCCAAGGCTGAGGGCGACAATTTCCCCCGCCGCGACATTGCGCGTCAGGCGGAAATAGAGCTGCCCGCGCACCCGCGCGACTGGCCAGAAACTAATCGTGGCATATTGGGCGACGCCACCTGTTTCGGGTTCGGCAATGGCGAAACAACGGCGCGGAAAATTACCGCTCATCGGGTCATGAAAGGCCGCCCATTGGCCATAGCTGCCCAATGCGTCGCGCGCAGATGCCGCCACCGCCGCCATGCTGGCAATGCCCAGCAGTGCAAGGGTGATGGCGCGCGCCAAGTTCATTCGACAATCCCCGTTGCATCCAGTCGGATGATTTGTTCCTGCCCGCCGCCGATCATCACCAGCGTCCCTTGCGGCAGCCCCTCCGCCACCGGCACACCAAAGCGTCGGTCGGGTTCCAGCCCCAGCATGATCCCCCGCAGCACCCGGCTCGACATGCCGTGCATCACCACCAGCCGGTCAGCGTCGATTGCCTCCAGCCCCGCCAGCCAAGCACGCAACCGGGTTGCGACGGCGGGGTAATCCTCCCCATCCGGGGCGGTCTTGGTAAAAAGGCCGGTTCGTGTGCAGACGAAATCGCCAATTTCCTGACGTATTTCGGCATAATTCTGGCCCGTCCAGCTGCCGACATTTATCTCATTCAACCGTGCATCGACGTGGCGCTGGTGCCAGTCGGCACCGATATGTTCGGCCATCACCGACAAGGTCTGCTGCGCCCGCCCGGCGGGCGAGCACCAAAGTTCGAGCGCTTGGTGGGTGCCCAACCATTGGGCGAGCGCCGCGCCCATTTTATCGGCTTGGCCAAAGCCGCGCCGGGTCAGCGGTGTATGGATTTGTCCATCGCCCTGCATTCGGCCGACGGCATTGAAAATTGTTTCGCCATGCCGCGCGATGAACATGCGCCCCGCCTTTGCCATTCCGCTGTCATCCCCTGCCGTTTATATTGCCTCACGCGCTATAGCCGCTAAGGATGCTGTGGGTGAGGCGCGGGAATCGGTCAAGCCACCAACGCCACCTTACCGGGGTCTAATGGGGATTTGGTCCGGCAGCGACGGGTCGAAATGATAGGGATTAGCTGAATCTATGCAGGCGAAGATTGAACGCGCGGTGCTGCTACGCTGCTTGGGCCATGTCCAGTCGGTGGTGGAAAAACGCAACACCATTCCCATCCTGTCCAATGTGTTGATCGAGGCGATCGACAGCAGTGTCATTCGCGTCATGGCGACCGACCTTGACATGCAGATCGTCGAATCGGTGGAGGCCAAGGTGGAAACGCCGGGCGCGACCACCGTGTCGGCGCATCTCCTGTTCGAAATCGCCCGCAAATTGCCGGAGGGGAGTGAGGTTAGCCTGCAGGCCGCAGACGGTGAAATGCTGGTGCGTGCAGGCCGCTATCAATCCAAGCTCAAGACATTGCCGCGCGATGATTTCCCCGTGATTGCAGAGGGGGAATTGCCCACCAGCTTTGAACTCGACGTCAAGGATGTTCTGTCGATCATCGACAAAACGCGCTTTGCCATTTCGACCGAGGAAACCCGCTATTATCTGAACGGCATATTCCTCCACGTCGCCGATGATGTATTGCGCGCGGCGGCGACCGACGGGCACCGTCTGGCGCGCTATACGCTGAACCTGCCCGAAGGGGCGCAGGGGATGAGCGACGTTATCATCCCGCGCAAATGCGTGGGCGAATTGCAAAAATTGCTGTCCGAAGCGGGGGAAGGGCGCGTCCAGATTGACCTGTCGCCCAATAAAATCCGCTTTACCTTCGGCAGCGCGGTGCTGACGTCCAAGCTGATCGACGGCACTTTTCCTGATTATACGCGCGTCATCCCGACCAGTAATGAAAAATTGCTGCGGCTCGACCCCAAAAGCTTTGCGGCGGGTGTTGACCGGGTGGCGACCATCGCCAGCGACAAGACGCGCGCCGTCAAAATCTCGCTCGATACCGACAAGGTGACGCTGTCGGTGACCAGCCCGGAAAATGGCACGGCGGCGGAGGAATTGTCGGCAAGCTATGGTTCCGACCCGATGGAAGTCGGCTTTAACGCCCGCTATCTCAAGGATATTATCGACCAGATTGATTCAGACCATGTCGAATTGCATCTGGCCGACGCATCCGCCCCGACCCTGATTCGGGAGGATGAAAAGTCCCCGGCGCTATATGTCTTGATGCCGATGCGGGTCTGACCCGCGCGGCGTTTATGGCGCGGCGCGGCTGACCCGCCAGATATGGTTGCCGACATCATCGGCGATGAGCAACGCGCCATCGCCCGCGATCTTGGCATCGGCGGGACGGCCCATTGCCTGCCCCTCAGCATTCACAAAGCCGGTCAATATATCGATCGGCAGCGCGTCGAGCGGCTCCCCCTCCGCGCTGAAGGGCACGAACACGACCTTGTAACCGGCGCGCGGCACGCGGTTCCATGAACCATGGAGCGCGACGAACAAGCCCTTGGAAAAACTCGGGCCAAGGTTTGCGCCATTGGCAAAGCTCATCCCCAAGGGGGCGACATGTGCGCCGAGCGCATAGTCGGGCCGGACAACATATTGTCGGCGGTCGTCATAGTCGGCTTCCTTCACCCGGTCATCGACGAAACCGCCCCAATAATACCAGGGCCAGCCGTAAAAATCGCCCAGCGAAACTTCGGCCAGATAATCGGGCACCATGTCCGAACCCAGCATGTCGCGTTCGTTGACATTGGTCCATAAATGGCCGGTGTCCGGGTCGATGGCCAGCCCCGACGGGTTGCGCAGCCCCTCGGCATAGCTGCGGTGGTAATTTTGGCGGGGGCGCACCTCCAATATGCGGGCGCGGCCACGTTCCCATGCCATGCCATTTTCGCCGATATTGCTGTTGGACCCAATGGCGATGTAGAGGATGTTTCCATCCGCGCTCGCCACCATCGATTTGGCCCAATGATTATTGGGGCCACGCGCGGGCAGATCCAAAATCTTGCGCGCCGCGCCGCGCACCGCGCCGTTCGCGGTATCAAAATCATAGGCGACCAGCGCATCGGTGTTGGCGACATATAATGTGTTGCCGACCAGCGCCATGCCGCTCGGGCTGTTGAGCCCGGTGATGATGGGGCGCTTTACCTCTGCCACGCCGTCGCCGTCGTCATCGCGCAACAGGGTGATGCGATTGGCCGATGGCACGGCTGCCCCCGCCTCACCCAAAATGCGCCGTGTGAACCAGCCGGTAATGCCGCCCCCGGCGCGCGGCGGTGAATTGCTTTCGGCCACCAGCACATCGCCATTGGGCAGCACCAACAGGTTGCGCGGATGGTCGAGCCCGCTGGCAAAGGGCTGGACGCGCAACCCCGCCGCAGCAACCGGTGCAGCATTGCCCGACCAGCCGACGGCGGGGGCGATGCTGACGGTTGGCAGGCTTTGCGGACGGGGGGTGGACAGCACCGGGACGCGTCCGGTCAATTCGGCGTTGGAAAGCCGCGCGACATCGGGCCGGGTCTGCCAATAAATATATCCCGCACCGGCGAGCAGGATGCAGAATAGGGCGATCAATATTTTCTTGCGCATGCGCGCAGCATAGGCGCGGCGCGCGAAGCTGCAAAGGGGGGATGGTTGCCCAAATGTTTACCCAAATTGGTGGGGCGAAATTGGGGAGCATCGGCATATGTGCCGTCCATGATCAACGACCATATTCCGCCCGCCCCCTTCTTTGACATTTTGGGGCCTGCCGCCGCGCGCACGCCGACAACCCCGCCATTTCTAGGCGGGTCGGCGGTTGTGGAGGCGGCGCGTGCGTTACGCGCCGAATTTGCATGTGATGCACCGGGCGCGGCCCGGCTGCGCGCGGAACTCGCCCGCCGCGCCGACAATGGCTGGCATTTTTGCCATTGGCGGGAGGTGGAGCGGCTGCTTACGCTCGATGCATCCGCACCGCTAGGCGCGTTAAATTAAGCGCGCTTACCGCCCGCCAGAGGCGATCAGATCGACATCGACGACCCCGCCAGCCATCTGGCGTGCCATGATGACAAAGGCTTCTTCGCCGCGCGTGCCGCCCAGATAATGTTCGTTGCCGCGCAGCAGGTGTTCAGCGCTATACCCGGCGCGCTGCGCCTGCGTATAATAATAATCGAGAATGGATTGCATGTCGGCGCGGCTCTGGAAATTGACGACGCGGACATTGCAACGACCATTGGCAACCCCCGCCGCTTCGATAAGCGCCGCGCGCGGATAGATGCCGAAAGCGGCTGGCAGGCGGCTGGCCCATTCATTGCCATAGCGAATATCCGCGCCGCACCCATTGCCGCCCTGTTGGCGTGCCAGCCCGCCGAGCGTCGCCGGACGCGGCGCCGTTTGTTCGCAGCGGCTGTCGCAATTTTCTTCATAGCGGCCGGGCGCGGGTGCGCGCAGCATCTGCCCACCCACCGCGCGGCGCGCATCGGCAATCGCCTCTGCCGCGGTGCCGCCACCGGCGAGCGCGGGCACACCGCCGCTGCCCGGTTGCGCCGCATTGGCGACCGCTGCGGCATTGCTTTGCCCGGTGCGCGCCGGATCGACCATGATGTCGCCATTCACCGCGCTGCGCACGGCGGGATCATTGCTCGCCAGACCATCGGGCTGTTCGGAAACCTGCGCGGCTTCGGGGCTGCGGCAGGCACCCAGCGCGGCGAGCGCGGCCAACGATGTCAGCAGCAGCAAGCGGCGGCGATAGGCGGGCTGGGGGGCAGGCATGGGCAAACTCCGGTATATTCTTATCCAGTCGCTAGCATATTGGCGCATCGCTCTGGTTAACGGCAAGGCAATTATAAGGTTAAGCCCTGTGCCCCATAGGGACAGTTGCGTAATTTTATTGCGTGTGCGACACCGCCGCCATGGCTGAGCAAGATAGGACTGCCAACGCCCATATCGACGGGGAAGCGCGAATCGGGCTGATTTCGGGGCTGGCGGCCTATGCCATCTGGGGCATCATGCCCGTATATTTCCACGCGCTCGACGGCGTGCCGCCCGGGCAAATTGTCGTCCATCGTATATTATGGTCGGTGATTTTGTTGCTGGGCATTTTGGTGCTGCGCGGCCGTATGGCGGCGTTTCGTGCGGCAATGACCGACAAAAAATTGCTCGGCGCGCTGACGGTGAGCGCGCTGCTCATTGCCTTTAACTGGCTGCTCTATATTTGGGCGGTGCTCCATCAACAGGTAGTGGCGGCCAGCCTCGGCTATTTTCTTATCCCCCTGCTCAATGTTTTACTGGGCAGGAGCATTTTGGGCGAACGGCTGAATGCGACGCAGTGGCTGTCAGTGGCGATTGCCGCGCTCGGCGTCGCGGTGCTCAGCATCGGGGCATTTTCGGCGATGTGGATCAGTCTCGCGCTGGCGCTCAGCTTTGGCCTTTATGGCTTGGTGCGCAAACAAGTGGTGGTTGGCCCGATGGTCGGGCTGACCGTCGAAACCATGGTGCTGATGCCCTTTGGCATTGCGGCGATGCTATATTGGAGTGCGCGCGGGGAAGTGATGCTGGGGGTTGGCATCCAGCATATTTTGCTGCCGTTGGCGGGGGTGATTACCGCCATTCCGCTGCTGCTCTTTGCGATGGCGGCACGGCGGCTGACGCTTTCCACCCTGGGTTTACTGCAATATGTCGGGCCGAGCATCCAATTGCTCCTGGGGCTGTTCCTTTATGGCGAGCATCTGACGCTCGCGCATAAAATCGCCTTCCCACTGATTTGGGGCGCGCTCCTCCTCTATAGTTGGGGCGCGATGCGCCAGCCCAAAATTTCGCCCGCGTGAAAGGGGATGATGTGGCTGCCCGCTGCATCGATGCGCGCAGGCACCGGGGTTTCGGCACGTTCCAGCGTGATGCGCGCGGCATTGACCGGCAGGTGGTAAAAGGCGGGGCCGTTCAGGCTGGCAAAGGCTTCAAACCTGTCAAGCGCGCCCATGTCGTCAAAAATCTGGATATAGGATTCGAGCGCAAAGGGCGCATTGAAAATCCCCGCGCAGCCGCACGCAGCCTCCTTCGCGCCGACCGGATGCGGCGCCGAATCGGTGCCGAGGAAATATTTGGCCGACCCGCTGGTCGCCGCGCGGCACAGCGCGGCGCGATGTTCTTCCCGCTTGGCGACGGGCAGGCAATAGGCATGGGGGCGGATGCCACCGTCAAACATCGCGTTGCGATTGATGTGGAGGTGCTGGGGGGTGATGGTGGCGGCGATATTTTCGCCTGCCGCGTCAATGAAATCGACGGCCTGATGGGTGGTGATATGTTCCAAAACGATGCGCAGCGCCGGAAATTCGCGCGCCAGCGGCACCAATGTCCGTTCGATAAAGACCGCCTCTCGATCAAAAATATCGACATCGCGGTCGGTCACTTCGCCGTGGAGGAGGAGCGGCATCCCCGCCCGTTCCATCGCCGCGAACAATGGGTAAAGCGCGGCAATGTCGGTCACGCCATGCTGGCTGCCGGTCGTCGCATGCGCGGGGTAAAGTTTCGCCGCTGTCAAAATGCCCGAACTATGTCCGCCAATCAGGTCGGCCGCATCGCTATGGTCGGTGAGATATGCGGTCATCAGCGGTGTAAAATCCGCGCCTTGGGGCACAGCGGCGCTGATCCGCGCACGATAAGCGGCGGCATCGGCGCTGGTGACAATGGGCGACGGCAAATTGGGCATGATGATCGCCCGGGCAAATTGGCGCGCGCTATGGGGCAGCACCGCGGCCATCATATCCCCATCGCGGATATGCACATGCCAGTCGTCGGGGCGGGCAATGCTAAGGCGCGATATGTTGCTGGCAGGTGACTTTTGCATGTCGCCGCACTAGCCTTAGCCCATGTCTGCAACAAGTCCCGCCGTTGATCCGCCCCGCTTGCGTGCCGCAACCCTGCTCACCGACCGGGCGATTGTCCGCCTGTCGGGGGAGGATGTCGCCGGTTTCCTGCAGAGCCTGCTTTCCAATGATGTGACGGGGCCGCTGCCTTGTTATGCCGCGCTGCTCAGCCCGCAGGGCAAGTGCCAGTTTGATATGTGCGTTTGGGCCGATCCATCCGGCGGCGACGACATGTTGATCGACGTTGAACGCGCGCGCGCCGACATGCTGATCCGCAAATTGTCGCTTTATCGCCTGCGCCGCGCCATCCAGATTGGCGTGGATGACAGCATCGGCGTCCATTGGGCGTTGGACGCGGATATGCACGTTGCTGTGCCCCATGATCCGCGCCTTGCCGCGCTGGGCCATCGTTGGCTCGCCGACAATGGGGGGGATGATGCCAGCGCCGCGTGGCGGGCGCACCGCCTGTCGTTGGGGGTAGCAGAGGGGGTGGCGGAGTTGGGGGATGCCAGCCTGTTGTGGCTCGAATGCAATGCGGCCGAACTACATGGCGTCAGCTTTACCAAGGGCTGTTATGTCGGACAGGAAAATACCGCGCGGATGAACTGGCGGCAAAAGGTGAACCGCCGTCTGGTCGTGCTGCCATTGGCAGAGGCGGATGCGAAGCGGCAGCTATTGGCGATCGATGATTTGGGCCTCACCCTCGAACATCGACGGGTGGAGGATATTCCCCCCCATGGCTGGCGTGACTGGATGCAGGAAGGCGCAATATGACCAAAATCATCGCAAAATTTCTGGCCCTGTCCTTGTTGCTGGGTGCCAGCGGCGCATCGGCGCAAGGGAACACCGCGCCGACCTGTGACGCTGCCCATGCGCGGGTCAGCGATTTTGCCACCGCCATGACCCTGCCGGTGGGGGATTGCGTCGCCATGGATGGGGTGCGGATCGGCCATATTTTTGCCGCCGATGGTGCCGCGCGCTATATGCAGGAAAGCCGCGAAAACGACCCCAGCTCCACCGGGCGGATTTTGGGACTGGTCGGCGATGTTGCGAACCGCCCGCCGCAACGCGCGCGCATCATCGGCTGGTTGGCCGATTGCGCGGCGATCCGCCCCAATATCGGCGCAAGCATTGGTTATTGCGACGTTTTTAAGGGCCGTGTCCTGCATATCGCGGCGGTACAGGACGGCGGCGATGCACCGCTGACCCGGCTGACGCGGGCGATGGCGGGGGCAGATGCGGGGGATTTGTCGCCGCTGGCGGATGGGGATGTCGCGCGGCAGATGGCAGCGGCGGCGGCGCGTTTCCTCACCCTCTTGCGCAATGGCGATCGTGCAGGTTTGACCCAGATGCTCGGCGGCGGGACGGATGGCAGGCGCGATGATGCAGGTGTCGACCAGTCGCTCCACCTGATGCTGGATGATGCCGCATCGCCCTTTGCCAGCGTGCGTCGCGCCGATGGCAGCGCGATTGTCAGCCGGGTTTTCGGTTGGAAGGCACCGCTGTGGGCCGACGCTGCATGGCATGCTGCGCGTACCCGCACCGGCACGGCAGAGGGGTTGGCCTGTTTTTCCGCCGCGCCAAATGCCGATGCCCTATGGCCAATCGACAGCCGCGATGCGGATAATATTGCCGGGCGGCCCTATGCCTGTGTGCGCATCCTCCTCCTCGGCACCGGCGCGGATGCCCCCGCCATTGTCGAAGCAATCGCCGCGCCGGCGGGCTTGCCCGAACCCTGAACATTTACGCCTTGGTCACCATGCCGCCTTATGCTGCGCTGCATGTTTGGCCGACTGCTCCTTATGCTGACTGCCGGAACCTTTGTGGCGGGCATCGTCGTGCCGCGCCTGTTCGATGCGGGGAGCGCGCGGTTAAGCGCACCGGCGCCCGCCCCGGCCAGCGCCAGCGCAGCCCCTGCGGCATCCCCCGGCACACAGGCGGAACTGGTGCGCGATGCGGATGGCCATTTTCGCGCCCCGGCGCTGGTCAACGGGCGCCCGCTGACCATGGTGGTCGATACTGGCGCATCGATGGTGATTTTGCGCGAATCGGATGCGCGTGCAGCGGGAATAAATGTGCCCCCAACCGACGCGTGGGATGGCCGCGCAATGACCGCCAATGGGGAAACCCGCTTCGCGCCCATCCGCATCGCGTCCATTTCGGTCGGTGGGGTCGAACGCATCGACATAGCGGGGGCGGTGATGCGCGATGACCAATTGCCGACCGCCCTATTGGGCCAATCCTATATGAACGCGTTGAGCGAGGTCAGCATCACCGGCGACAAAATGCGTATTCGCTAAATTGCCATGGCACGCGCCACATCGGCAATGATCGCCGCCTTATCGACATTTTTGCCCGGACAATCATGGCTGGTCGCCGGGTCTTCCTTGTGGAGGCGCAGGCTGTCGGCGCGCAGGCCCAAGCGGCGCGACAGGGTGGTGAGTGCCGATATGGTCAGCGCGCGCACCTTTGCCCCGCGCCCGCTGGTAAAATCCTCGCGCGCATAATCACCCAGCATCTCGACGCCGACGGCGACCCGGTTCCAGCTTGGCGAATGGCGGCCGGGGCTGGTGAGCGGGCTGAACAGCCAAATCTGCCGGTCATCGATGAATAGATGCGGCCCGGCGCGCCAGCCCAACCGCTGATAATAGGACGCCAGATTGGCGATGTGCTGCGCGGTGAAACCATCGGGCCGCTGGCTGAGCGATGGGATGGCGCTATTGTGCAGCGTGATGAATTGCGGCTGCCATTTCCAGTCGCACAATTGGCGGACATGATCGTCAAATCCCGCCGCGTCGACCGGCTTGCCCACAATATTTTGCCATTGCGCCATCGCTACCTCCCCGGTTGGAGGCGCGGCAACTATCCCAAACAGGATATTGTAGGAAAGGATAAAACCTATTTGGTTATATCAGGCCAGCCCGCCGGTGGCAAAGCGCGCGCCCAATTGTGCGGTAAGGTCGAACAAGGCATCGCCGTCCGACTGGCGCAGCGCCGCCATTTGCGCTTCAAACCCCTGTGCCACGATCATTTCGCGCTTGCCCGCCAGCATCGCATCGACAATCGCTGCCGCGCAGGCGTCCGCCGACAGGCCGTTGTCGATATTATCGTCACTGAAACCTTGTGGTGCGCCATGTGCCGTCAACGCATTGCGGGCGACATTGGTGGCAACCGATCCGGGCAGCACGTTCAGCACCTGCAAACCATAAGCGGTGGTGGTTTCGGCACGTAGCGCGTCCATATAGCCGATCAGCCCATGTTTTGCCGCGCAATAGGCGGTGCGCAGCGGCACCCCGCACCGTCCGGCAATGCTCGATATGGCGATAATCTGTCCGGTGCCATTTTTGATCAAATGCGGCAGGCAATGCTGCGTCAGGTGAATGGGGGCGATCAGGTCGGTGCCGATCACCGCGTCATAGACGGCTGTGTCGCTGTCCACCGCCAGGCTGCGTTGGCTGATCCCCGCATTATTGACCAAAATGTCGATCCGCCCGGCCCATGCAGCGGCGCGTTCGACAATCGCGGGCAGGGCTGTAAGGTCGGTCGTATCAAAGGGCAGGACAAATGCGCCGCCCGCTATTTCCGCCGCTACTTCATCGAGCGCGCTTTCGCGCCGACCCGAAAGGATGAGGCGCACCCCCTTGGCGGCGAGCGCCATTGCCAGCGCGCGTCCGATGCCCGACGATGCGCCGGTAACCCATGCTATTCGCCCGTGTAAATCCAACTTAACTTCCCCCTGCCATCCAGACCGAAACCTCCGCCGCAACCTGATTGGCAGCGCGTGACAGCGCGGCGGCACTGCCCATTGCATCAATCTGGGCGATGGGCACGCGCGCTTCAAAACGCCGTTGCACCACCTGTTGCCCATCGGCCTGCAAGCGCACGGCGGCAAAGCTCACCACCGCCTGACGTGCATTTGCATCAATGCCGAAATTGCTGAGTTCGCCGGTCAAAACCTCCCCCGGACCGGTGATATTTTCGCTTTCATTCAGCACCAGCCGGTTTGATGATGCGGCGATGCTTTCGGTCAGCAGCCGTTGAAATAGCCGCGCGGGTGGCTCCACCCATTGCGCTTCGGGGACATAGGTAATCGCCGCCCCGCCGCTTTCCACCGGGATGCGCACGTTACGCAATTTCTGCGGCACGCTGGGCATCTGGACGATGAGCGCGCTGCCAATCGGACCGCTGCGCACCGTACCCGCCGCGACACCATCGCCCGCCAGCGTCAGGTTGAGCAGTTGGTCGGGCGGTTTGCCTCCGCCCAGCGACACGCAACCGCTGAGGAGGAGGGCGACGGCAATGGCACTGCCATATATCTTCACCCGCATGGTCAATTCCCCTCATAATCGGGCAGGCGCGGCGACACCACGCCGCTCGCCCCTTGCTGGTCGAGCCGGTCGGCTACGTTGGATAATGTCTGCGCGCTGCGCCGCAAATCACGTATCAGCGCATTAGCCTCTGGCACCGTGCGCGACGAAAAAGTCTGTAGCCCGGGGCGCGCATCATTGATCGCGCCTTGCAAGGCGGTGATCGATTGTTCGGCAGCGGCCACCGTGCGGCGCAACTGGGCGATCATCGGCCGTCCCTCGCCATCGACCAGCGCATTGGTCGACTGGGCGAGGGCTGCGACCTGTTCCGCCGCCGCTGCTGCCGCCGCAGCGGTGCGCCGCGCATCGGCCAAGGTTGCATCCAGTTGCGGGCCATTGCGCGCCAGCGTGCCGGTCAGGCTCTCGACATTGTCGAGGATGGCGCGCACAGATTGCTGGTTGCGGTCATCCGCCAATTCGGTCAGCCGCTCGGTCAGCGTCGATAATCGTTCGAGCAATTGCGGGGCGGTTGCCAAAATCTCCCCCAATCCGGCGCGTTTGGTGGGGATGACCGGGCGTCCAGCTGGCCCGCGTTGCGGCAGGCGCGGTGCGCCCGCAACAGTCCCTTCCAACTGGATTTGCGAGACGCCGGTAAAGCCGACGCCCTGCAAGGTGGCGGTCGTCCCCTGCGAAACCGGAAAATCGCGGTCCACCGCAATGCGAACGCGGACAAATTGCGGGTCGGGTTTCCACAATGCGATTTCGGTCACTTGCCCGGCCTGCACCCCCGAATAGAGCACGGGCGAGCCACGATTCAGCCCATCGACCGATTGTTTGAAGAAAATATCATATTCATCGCGCGCACCGCCGCCGCTGTTCGCCAGCCAGACGGTAAAGCCCGCCACCGCGAGGAGGAGGAGGAGGGTGACGGCCCCCACCAGCACATTGTTGGATCTATTTTCCATCAGCGCTGCTTATCCTCCGTCTGCGCGTCCGCGCCGTGCGTTCGCCGTTCGTCGGCCTTTGCGGCCATCCGCCCACGCGGGCCGGTGAAATATTCGGCAATCCATGGATGGTCACTGGCGACCAATTCGTCAATCGTGCCGATGGCAATCACTTTCTTGTCGGCGAGCACCGCCACCCGGTCGCACACGCTGTGCAGCGTGTCGAGATCATGGGTGATGAGCAGCACGGTCAACCCCAAAGTATCGGCCAAATCGCGGATTAACGCGTCAAAGGCGGCGGCGCTGATCGGGTCAAGCCCGGCGGTCGGTTCATCGAGGAACAGCAGCGCCGGGTCGAGCGCCAGCGCGCGGGCGAGCGCCGCGCGTTTCACCATGCCGCCTGATAATTCGGCGGGATATTTGGGGCCAGCATTAGCCGGAAGCCCGGCGAGCACGACCTTATATGCGGCGATACGGTCGAGCAGATCATCACCAATCGCCGGGAAATATTCGCGGATCGGCACCTGCACATTTTCTGCCACCGTCAGCGTTGAAAATAATGCGCCGCCTTGGAACAAAACCCCCCAACGGCGGCGAATGTCGCGTTGCGCTTCGCTGTCGGCGGGGCCGATGGTGGAAACGCCGAAAACCTCCACACTGCCTTCCTCGGGGGTTTGCAGCCCGATGATAGAGCGCATCAGCACCGATTTGCCCGTGCCTGAACCACCGACAACCCCCAAAATCTCCCCCATTTTGACGTCGAGGTCGAGTTGGTCGTGGATGACCTGTTCGCCAAAGGCGTTGCGCAGGCCGCGTACCTTTATCGCAATATCGTCATGCGGGTGCCGGTCATCGGCATGGGCAAAGGGCGATTGCGCCACCATCAGTCCCAGCCAATCCCGGTGAAAAATACCGCGAAAAAGGCGTCGAGCACGATGACGAGGAAAATGCCCTGCACCACCGCATCGGTGGTCCGCCGGCCCACTTCCTCCGCATCCGCCTTGACCTGCATGCCGTGGTAACAGCCGGTTACCGCGACCACCATGCCGAAAACCGGGGCCTTGATCAGCAGCGCATAAAGGTCGGTCATCGGGATGATGTCGCGCAATAATTGGGTGTAGGTCAGCGGCGGGATTTCGAGGCCGAACCAGCAAAATAGCCCGCCACCCACTATCGCCGCCATCGACGCATAAAAGCCGAGCAGCGGCATCATCAACAATGTGGCAAAGACGCGCGGCAGCACCAATGCTTCCATCGGTGACACGCCGATGGTGCGCAGGGCGTCGACCTCCTCGGTCAATTTCATCGTCCCCAATTGCGCGGCAAAGGCCGAACCCGACCGCCCGGCAACCATGATCGCGGTCATCAACAGCCCCAATTCGCGCACCGACGCGCGGCCGACCAGATTGACCGTAAAAATCTCCAACCCGAACTGGCGCAACTGCACCGCGCCCTGCTGCGCGATGACGATACCGATCAAAAAGGACATGAGGCCGATGATGGCGAGCGCATTGACCCCGACCACCTCCACCCGCGTAACCAGCGCGGCCCAGCGGATGCGCCCGGGATGGCGCACCAAAGCGCCGGTCGCGCGGATCGCCGCACCAAAAAAGCCGAGCAGACCCAATAATTCGCCGAAAGTATCGCGCACCGTCTGCCCGACCTGGCTGGTGACCCGCAACAGCGGGAATAGCGGCTCGGGACGGATGGCGACCGGCTCCTCCGCCGCGCGGGCCACCGCATCGAGCAGGCGCGCACCCTCTGCACTGGCGCCGCGCACCTTGGCACCCGCGCTGTCTGCAATTTGCGTCACCAGCCACGCGCCGACCGTGTCCATCCGTTCAACCGCGCCAATGTCCACCGCCGCGATGGTGCCGCCATCTGCCAGATGCGCCGCCACCGCACTGCGCACATCGGCATCAAAGCCCGCGATGCGCGCCAGCGTCAGCCGCCCGCTCAGCAACAGGCCCTGATCGGTTAGGCTATAGGCAGGCTCGGCAGACATGGCTGGGTGCAACCTGCACAAGCGGCGCGCGGGGCGCAATGGAAATATGGCGCACCCCGCCGCTGCCTGTCACACCATGTCGAGCGCTTGGGCAAAATCGGCGATCAGATCGTCCGCATCCTCAATGCCGATCGAAATACGCACCAAATTGTCGGTGATGCCCAGCCGCGCCTTGCGTTCGTCGGGAACCGACAAATGGGTCATGGCAGCAGGCGCGCTGGCCAAGGTTTCGGTGCCGCCCAGACTGACCGCCAATTTCGCGATTTTGAGCGCGTCGAGGAAACGAAACGCCTCTGCCTCTCCCCCCTTGATGAACAAGGAAAAGGTTGAACCCGCGCCGGTGCAATGGCGCTCGAAAATATCCTTTTGCGCCCCATCGGGCAGGAAACCCAGATAGCCGATGCCCGCGACCTTGGGGTGGTCGCGCAAAAAGGTGCAGACGCGCAGCGCATTTTCGCCCGCGCGGCTCATCCGCAGTTCGAGCGTTTCGAGGCTGCGTAGCAGCATCCATGCCGTATTGGGGTCGCAAATGGTACCGATGATGTTGCGCATCGACCTTATGGGGTCGATCCAGCGCTTGGCCCCCAACACGCCGCCCGCCACAAGGTCCGAATGGCCGCCGGCATATTTGGTGAGGCTATAGAGGACGATGTCCGCACCGTGGTGGAGCGGGCGCGACCAGAGCGGCCCCAAAAATGTATTGTCGATGGCAATTGGCGGGCGTTCGTCGATGGCAAAGCCAACGTCGATGGCGGCGCGGCACGCCTCCACATCCACAAGGGCATTGGTCGGGTTGGCCGGGCTTTCGAGGTAGAGCATCGCAACCCGCCCGCCCTTTTTCGCGGCGAGTGCCTTGGCCGCCGCCAGAACATCGGCAATTTCCGCGGGCGATGCCTCGGCCGGAAAATCGCAATATTCAACGCCATAGCGCGCCAAAATCTTGGCCACCATTGTTTCGGTTGCGGCATAGAGCGGGGCCGAATGGACGATGACGTCATTTTGCCCGACATGGGCCAGAAACAAAGTGGCGATGGCCGACATGCCGCTTGAAAAAACCAGCGCATCCTCCGCCTCGTCCCAGATGGCGAGCCGGTCTTCCAAAATTTCCTGATTGGGGCCGTTAAAGCGCGAATAGACGAGGCCGTCCGCACCGCCGGGGCGTTTCCCGGTAATCCCTTCAAAATGGCGTTTGCCCGCCGCCGCATTTTCAAAAGCAAAGGTGGAGGTGAGGAAAATCGGCGGCTTCAGCGACCCTTCGGACAACATCGGGTCATAGCCAAAACCCATCATCTGCGTCGCGGGGGACAGGTTGCGCCCGGCGATGCGGGTCGATGCAGGCTTGGGTTTACGGCGCGGGGTCGCGGGGGGCAAAGTGTCGGTCATGGGCAATCCTTGCACAAATTTTTGGGTTGCCCATCGCCTAGCAGAGCTGGCGGGTCGAAGCGAAGCTAATCTTCCAAAATCAGGCTGTTGTCGCGTGTTTCGGGCAGCAGCCAAGTCGCCACCCCGGCGGCGGCGATAATCAGCGCGACATAGACGTAAAACAGGCTTTCTACGCCCATTTTCTTGAGCCAGAGCGCGACCAGTTCGACCGTTCCGGCAAAAATTGCATTGCCGATGGCATAGGGGAAGGCAACGCCCAACCCACGGATATGCGCGGGGAACAGCTCTGCCTTCACCAGCGCATTATTGGCGCTATATCCTGATTGCAGCGTCAGCGGGATGAGCAGCAGCGCCGCCGCGACATAGGGCGATGTTACCTGCTGCATCGTCAGGAAAAAGGGGATGGCCGCCAGCGCGCCGCCAATCCCGAATAGCAAGAGCATCGGCCGCCGTCCGAATCGGTCGCCCAATGCGCCAAAAACCGGCTGCATCGCCGTGAAATAGAGGAGGGCGAAGGCCACGACATAGGTGGCGGTCGCCTTGGAAAAGCCGACGCTGTTATAGAGATATTTCTGCATATAGGAGGTGAAGGTGTAGGCACCGAGGCCCCCGCCCGCCGACAATATGGCAACCAAAATCGCGCTGCGCCGGTGCGCGCGCCACAAATGGCGCAGGGTGGATTTGGGCATGCGCGTCTGGTCGAGATTCTCGAAACTTTGGGTTTCGGCCATCCGGCGGCGCATGACATAGACGCCCAATGCCAAGAGCGCGCCGATGGCAAAGGGGATGCGCCAGCCCCAGGCGCTGAGCTGTTCCTCGCTCATCAGGCTTTGCAACAGCACCGCGACGAAAATCGCCGCCAATTGGCCGCCGCACAAGGTCATATATTGAAAGCTCGCCCAGAAGCCCCGGTTTTTGCGCGGGGCCATTTCGGACAAATAGGTGGCGCTCGCCCCATATTCACCGCCAAGCGACAGCCCCTGTATCATCCGTGCCGCGATCAGGATGATCGGCGCCCACATGCCGACGCTGGCATAGCCCGGCGCGATGGCAATCAACATCGACCCGGCAAACATCAAGGCAACCGACAGGGTCAGCCCCGCCTTGCGCCCGCGCCGGTCGGCAAAGACACCCATGATATAGGCGCCGATCGGCCGGACGATAAAGCCGACCGCAAAAACCGCCGCTGTATTGAGCAATTTGGCGGTTTCATCGCCTGCCGGAAAGAAAATCGGCGCGAAATAAATCGCAAAGCTGGCATAAGCGAACCAGTCATACCATTCGACCAAATTGCCCGCCGAACCGGCGATGATCGACCTGAAACGCTGCGGACTGATGCGCGTGTCGCCTAGTTGGTCGCCTACTTGGTCGCTGGCTTGGTTCATGGTCCCACCCCGATCAGGCTGATCTGCCGCCCATAGCCATTTTCACCATGAATAGTGGCGCGGCGATAGCTGAAAAAATTGTCGGCATCGGCGCAGGTGTCCTGCCCCAAAATATCAATCTGGCGCACCCCTGCTGCCGCCAGCCGCGCCGCGACATAGGCGGCAATGTCAAAATGGGCATGGCCGACGCGCCCGTCGCGAAAGAAACGGGTATTGTCCCCATCGGCATCGCAAAAGCGCGCCTGAAAATCCAAATCTACCTCATAAGATGCCCAGCCGATGCAGGGGCCGATGGCGGCGCGGATATGGCTGCGTCGCGCGCCGAGTGCGAACATGGCATCAAGGGTCGTGTCGGTAACCCCGGCCAGTGCCCCCTTCCACCCGGCGTGCGCCGCGCCCACCACCCCGGCATCGGCATCGGCAAACAGCACCGGCACGCAATCGGCAGTCAATATGGCGAGGAGGACACCGCGCGTCGCGGTCACCAGCGCGTCGGCATGGGGGCGGTCGACCTCTGCCCATGGTTCGGTAACCGTCGCGCAGTCGGCACCATGCACCTGATAGACACCGCATAGCGCCGCACCCGGCAACAGTGCATCGGCCGCTATCCGCCTGTTTTGCGCGACCAGTTCGGGCGCGTCGCCCGACCCCGTCCCGCAATTGAGCGCGGCGAGTTCACCGCGCGACACCCCGCCCAAGCGGGTAAAAAAACCATGCGGCAGTGCGCCGAGCGCATCGCTGGTCAGAAAGGGGGTCATAGCGCAGCCATCCAGATGCGATCATCGTCGATCTGATCGCCCACGCGATAGGGGTTTTTGCCGATTTCGGCAAAGCCGTGTCGCGCGTAAAAACGCTGAGCACGATGGTTTTCGACAAAGACCGACAATAATATCCGCGCCTTGCCCCGCGCGCGCGCTTCGTCCAGCGCCCATGCCATCAGGGCATCGGCTGCGCCTGAACCCTTGGCGCGCTCGAGCAGGTAAAAATGGTGGAGTTCGATGCTGTCGCTCGCATCGCCATAATCTTCGGGCAGGGGAAAATCGATTGGCCCCAATTTGATATAGCCCGAAATCCCCGCATCATCGCGCCACAGGCGGATTGGCCAGACCGCCGGATTGGCGATTTCGGCGGCGCAGCGCGCGGGCGGCATCCAGACCTGCAAATGGGCGGCAAGGTCTGTCGCGCTATACATATGGGCAAAGGTTTCGGTCCATGCGCGCGCGGCCATGGCTGCCAGTTCATCGGCATCGGCGATGCTGGGCAGGCATATTGTCATGGCGCAAAGCCTTCGCTGGCTGGCCAATGCGGGCTGCGTGCGGCGAGCACCTGAAATAATGTCCCCATTTCATCACCATGGGTCAGGCGATGCGCCTCCCCCGCTATGGCCGCCGCGCGCGGTGGATGGGCGCGCGCCAGACTGTTCGCGCGCGCATCCAACCCCAAGGCGCGCAGGAAATCACCCTGTCCGACCGGGCCTTGCACCATCAGCCCGCCACCCTCCAGCGCGGCGCGGAGCGCGCCAAAATCAACATGCGCGGTCAAATCGCGGCTGCCCGGTTCGACAAAGGGATCGGCAAATTGGTGACGCGACAGCGCCTGAAAACTATTACCGATGCGCGCACCCATATGGCCATAATCCACCGCCAGCATCGCGCCGCCCGCCCGCGTGATCAGCTTGGCGATGCCCGTCGCAATGGCGGATGCAGCAGGGCAGGTTTCAATGATGCTGCCCAGCGCTGCGCCGCGCAGCGCGGCGGGCACCACCGCTTCCATCGGCACGTCGCCATCGCAAGGGGCAAACTGCCCGTCATCGTTCAGGCGGACAAAAACTTCCCGCCAGCCATGTTCGCCGCGCCGCAATTGGCGGATGGGCAGCGCATCGAAAAACTCATTGGCGATGAGGATGATTGGCAGGTCGTCGGGCAGATGCTGGATATCGTCATGGAAAATTGCACCGGGCACGGCGGCGGCCTGCACATCGCGCAGCACCGGCGATGTTTCGACCAAATGGACGCGGGCGGGCGGGGCGTGCCGCGCCATTACGCGCAGCATATCGGCCATCAAAGTGCCGCGCCCTGGCCCCAGTTCGGCAAGCGCAAAATCACCCACCCCGGCGCGTAGCGCCAGATCGGCCGCCCACAGCCCCAGCATTTCGCCGAACATCTGGCTGATTTCGGGCGCGGTGGTAAAATCCCCCTCCGCCCCCAAAGGGTCGCGCCCTGCATAATAGGCTTGGTTGGCATAGGCGATATAATGGCTGAGCGGGATTGCCCCGCCGCGCGCGATCAACGCCGCCAACCGTGCGCCCAAATCGCCGCCCGCTGGTTCAGGCAACGCTGGCCCCGCCCGCTATGGGTTCGACGCGCACGCGCCGCCCCTTGGCGCTCCACATCAGCCACAGGCCGAGCAGCATCAGGGGGATGGTCAACCACTGGCCCATCGACAGGCCGGTGCGCGCGGCAAATTCGGTCAATTGCGCGTCGGGCTGGCGGAAAAATTCGACGATGAAGCGCGCAAGGCCGATGCCAGCGGCAAACAGCCCGACCAGCCAGCCGGGGTAATAGCGTTTGTCGGTGCGCCAGAAACAAAAACTGAGGAGGAGGAGGAGGACCAGCCCTTCCAACCCCGCTTCATATAATTGGCTGGGGTGACGCGGCAGCATCGAACCCGATTCGGGAAAGATGATCGCCCACGGCACATCGGTAACCCGGCCCCATAATTCGCCATTGACGAAATTGGCGAGCCGCCCGAGCAACATGCCAAAGGGGACGACGCAGGCGACATAATCGCAGACGCGCAGGAAAGAGAGGGTGTTACGCCGCGCGACATAATATATGGCGAGCGTCACCCCCATCACCCCGCCATGAAAGCTCATCCCCCCGTCCCACAGCGCGAAAATCTTGGCCGGATTGCTGAGATAATAGGGCAGGTTGTAAAAGAGCACATAGCCCAGACGCCCGCCCAATATGACGCCGAGCATCGCGTAAAAGAGCAGATCGTCGATATGGCGGTCGGCCATGGGCGCGCCGGGTTGGCGCACCATCCGCTTCACCGCCCAATAGGCGCCGAAGATACCGAAAATATATGCGAGCGCATAAAATCGGATCGGCAACGGGCCGATATGAAATTCGCGCACCAGCCCCAGATCCTGAAAATTGACATATGACGCGCCAAAAGCGAACAGATAGTGCATCAACATCTTCCTTCCTGTGGGCTGGCCCCTCATAGTCGGGACAATGCACAAAAGCCAAGTGGAGAGAAAAATGCCCAGCCCGCTCGATATCCAGATTCAACAAGGCATGGATGCCGTGATTGGGGAGGGGAAGCTGTTTCAACTGGGCGAGATGGAATCGCGCGGGCAGATGATGCCCTATATCGCCAATGCCCCCGAGAATCTGACCCATTTCTTCGCCTATTTCTGCATGCAGCATGGCGCGGCGACCTTTTTGGTCGATGGGGAGGAAAGGCTGAGTTTTGCCGACACCTTTGCCGCCGCGCGGCAGGTGGCGCAGGCACTCGTTGAATGCCATGGCATCACCAAGGGCGATAGGGTCGGCATTGCGATGCGCAACGCGCCCGCTTGGGTCGTCACCTATATGGGCGTCTTGATGGCGGGCGGGGTGGCGGTGCTGCTCAACGGCTGGTGGCAGGGCGCGGAATTGGCAGAGGGGATCAGGCAGGTTGGCTGCCGCTTGATATTGGCGGACGCGCCGCGCGCCGCGCGCATCGCCGAAGCAGGTGGCGGGGTCGATGGCTGGCCGATGCTGACCCTGCCGATTGAACAGAAAATCGCCGACGCCGTCGCGCCCATATGCGCGGGCGCGACCGGTGCGGGGGAACTGCCGCCGCTCAGCGGGGATGATCTGGCAACCATCCTTTTCACATCCGGTTCGACCGGCCAAGCCAAGGGCGCCTATTCGACCCACCGGGCGGTGGTGCAGGGGACGTTCAACTACCTCGTCCAGACGGCGACCATCCTCCATGTCCTCACCGTTGCGGGCAACCCGCCGGAGGGGCAGGCATCCACCCTGCTCAACGTGCCGATGTTCCATGTGACGGGTGAGGTTCCGGTGCTGCTGCAAAGCTTTGCCATCGGGCGCAAGCTGGTGATGATGGCCAAATGGGACGCGGAGGAGGCGATGCGCCTCATCGAAAAGGAAGCGATCACCTATTTCGTCGGCGTGCCGCTGATGAGTTATGAGATGCTGATCCACCCCAATCGCGCCAAATATGATCTGTCGAGCTGCAAAAGCTTTGCCGCCGGTGGTGCGCCGCGTCCGCGCGATCATGTGCGCCGCTTGGCGGAGGGGATGGGGGGCGGCCAGCCGCTGCTTGGCTATGGCCTCACCGAAACCAATGCGGTTGGCTGTGGCAACATCAATGAAAATTATATCGCCAAGCCCGACAGCACCGGCCCGGCGAGCCTGCCGCTGGTTGACCTTGCGATTGTCGATGATGCAGGGCGCGTCCTGCCGCAGGGCGAAATTGGCGAAGTCACCATCCGTTCGATCGCCAATTTTTCGGGCTATTGGGAAAATGAAGCGGCGACGCGCGACGCCTTTACCGATGATGCGCGCTTTCGCACCGGGGATTTGGGCTACCTCGACGCCGATGGTTATTTATTCATCGTCGACCGCAAAAAGGACATCATCATTCGCGGCGGCGAAAATATCTCCTGCCCAGAGGTGGAGGCAGCGCTTTATGCGCATGAAGCGGTCAGCGAATGTGCGGTCTTTGGGCTGCCCGATGAACGTTTCGGCGAAATTGTCGGCGCGCTGGTGCATTTTGAAAGCGGCAAGGCGGTGGCGCTTGATGCGCTCACCGTATGGCTCAAGGGGCAATTGGCCGCCTTTAAGGTGCCAGCCAAAATCTGGGTCAGCACCGACCCCTTGCCGGTACTGGGCACCGGCAAGATCGACCGTGTCGCCATCCGCAACCAATATCGCGCGGCCTATGCCGCCGAAAGGGGCGCTTAACGCCGCCCCCGGCGCGGCTGCGGGTTGAGTTCGGCAACGATGCGCGGGGCGGGGTAAATCACCTCCAGCGCATGCTGGATCGCCATCGTCGACACGACGACGGTGCGGTTGACCCGCCCGTCATAGCCGAAATTGCCGCCGAGCGAATGGATATTACCGTCAAACGCTGCGCCGATTACCGCCCCGCTGCGGTCGATCACCGGCGAACCGCTGTTGCCGCCGATAATGTCGTTGGTGGTGGTGAAATCATAAACGACATCGGGGTTGATCCGCGCGCGATTGGCGGCAAAGCCGCTTGCCAGATCAAAGGGGACATTGCCGGTCGCCCGGTCGAACGTGCCGCCCATATGGGTGGCAAAAGGCACGTCGCGCCCGCGTTCATTCCACCCGGCAACCCGGCCATAGGACAGGCGCAGGGTGAAGGTCGCATCGGGGTAATTGCTCGCTCCATAAGCGGCAAAGCGCGCAGCGGCGAGGCGCGATTGCGCCGCCACCACCGGCCCTTCATATTCCGCCTCAAAGCGCGCACGCAGCGCGCGACCTCGCGCATCATTATTGCGGACAAGGACAATCAGCGGGTCATCGCTTGCCGCAATCGCCGCCGCGCCCCCCTCCCAAAGCTGACGGCGATAGGCGGGGTCGCCGAGGCGCGTCCCGCTGATCAGCCGCGCCGCCAACCCCTCTGGCGATTCATTGCCCAGCAATGCGCGGACATCGGCGCTGTCGGCGGTCAGATATTCGCGCGTCTTGGACAACCAAAAACCCAGATTCAATTCCTCCAGCCAGGGGTAGATTGGCACCTCCTCCAGCACCCGGCGTTCGGTGCGCGGCAGGTCGGCATCGGCATAGCCGGGCAGCCGTTCGGCACTCGGTTTTTCGCGCTCGGCTGCCGCGCGCACCAATGTGCGGGCGTAACCATATAGGTCGCTGCCTTGGCCGGCCCCCGCCTCCAAAAACCGATAGTCGAGGTAGAATTGCCGATAGGCAGCATCGGCGCGGCCAATATCCGCCCATGGGTCACCCAAAGCCGCATCATTGGCGGCGCGGGCGCGCAAATCCGCCTCGCTGGCGCGCAACATTGCGGCAAATTCGCTATCATTCAGCGCGCCAAACTGCCCCATCTGCGCCTTGAAGCTGTTTTCAATACCGAACAACAGGTCGGCCCCTTCGCGGGTGCGCTCGGCATTGCCCGCCATCGCCGCGATAATCCGCCCGCGCAATTCGGACATCAGGATCAGCGACAGCGGCAGGCGCATCTGCCGCTGAAAATCGCGCTGCGCATCGGTCAATTGGCGCGATGTCGAACCGGGGTTGCCTGCGACAAAGGTGATTTCATCGGCGACAGGGGCCCGCGCGCTCCACGTCAGCGGCGATGCAATGACCGCCGGGCGGCCATCCTCATACGCGCGCAGGAAGGAAGCATCGAGCGCATAGCGCGGAAAATTGAAATTATCAGGGTCGCCGCCGAAAAAGGCCGCCTGAAATTCGGGTGCCCAGACCAATCGGACATCGGTGTAGCGGCGATACCGATAAAGCTTATATTGGCCACCGCCATAGAGCGTCACCACCTGACAGCGATATTTGGCATGGTCGGCGCATTCGGGCCCTTCCAGTTTTTCCATCTCTGCATCGCGCGCGCGCACCAAGGCAGCGCCCGTCGCCGTGCCAATGGCGGCGTTGATCCGCGCGGTCACGTCGGTAATCGCGCTCACCACCTCTGCCTGCTGGCCGGGGCAGCGCCGTTCGTCGCTGGCGGCGAGCGCGTTGAAACCATGCGCCACCAGGTCATTATCCGCGCTCGACAATTGTTGCAGACAGGCGATCGCGCAATGATGGTTGGTGAGGATGAGGCCGCCTGTCGACACAAAGCTCGCCGAACAGCCGTTGATGCGCACCGCCGCGCCGCGCACATGGTCGAACCACGCCTGATCGGGCGCCCAGCCATAGGCGGCGCGCATCCGTTCGGCGGGGAATTGGTCAAACGTCCACATCCCTTCGTCGGCGCGGGCTGCCGTGGCTATGGTGGCGGCGGCGATAGCAAAGCCGGTGGCCAGCATCGAAAGCTTCAGGCGCTGCGACATATATTTCCCCATTTTGTTCAAAAATTACCCCCGCCGCCTGTTTAGCCGCCTTCTGCCTGCGCACAAGCCCCCCAAAAAGGGGTATCAAGGGGTGGATATTGGCGTGCGTCGCTGTTAGGCGCGCCGCCATAGGAGCCTTTGATCATGACCGATAAAATTCGCCGCGTTGTCCTCGCTTATTCGGGGGGGCTCGATACCAGCGTCATCCTGAAATGGCTGCAGGTCGAATATGGCTGCGAAGTGGTGACCTTTACCGCCGATTTGGGGCAGGGGGAGGAGTTGGAGCCTGCCCGCGCCAAGGCCGAGTTGATGGGTATCCGCCCCGAACATATTTATATCGATGATCTGCGCGAAGAATTTGTCCGCGACTTTGTCTTCCCGATGATGCGCGCCAATGCGCGGTATGAGGGGGATTATCTGCTCGGCACCAGCATCGCGCGGCCGTTGATTTCCAAGCGACTGGTTGAAATTGCCCGCGAAACCGGGGCGGATGCGGTGGCGCATGGCGCAACCGGCAAGGGCAATGACCAAGTGCGTTTTGAACTCAGCGCCTATGCGCTCAACCCCGATATCAAGGTCATCGCCCCGTGGCGCGAATGGAATTTGACCAGCCGCACCGCGCTCATCCAATTTGCCGAGGCACATCAGATTCCGGTGCCCAAGGACAAGCGCGGCGAAAGCCCCTTTTCGACCGATGCGAACCTGCTCCACACCTCCTCCGAAGGCAAGGTGCTCGAAAACCCGTGGGAGGAAACCCCCGATTATGTCTATTCGCGCACGGTGAATCCGGAGGATGCGCCCGATGCCGCCGAATATATCACCATCGACTTTGAACGGGGCGATGGCGTGGCACTCAACGGGCAGGCGATGTCGCCCGCAACCTTGCTCGCGGCCTTGAACGATCTGGGGCGCAAGCATGGGATTGGCCGGCTCGACCTCGTCGAAAATCGCTTCGTCGGCATGAAATCGCGCGGCATGTATGAAACCCCGGGCGGGGAAATTTATGCGCGCGCGCACCGTGGCATTGAATCGATTACGCTCGACCGTGGGGCGGCGCACCTCAAAGACGAACTCATGCCCAAATATGCCGAACTCATCTATAACGGCTTTTGGTTCGCCCCCGAACGCGAAATGCTGCAAGCTGCGATCGACCATAGTCAGCAAAAGGTGACAGGGACGGTGCGGCTGAAACTCTACAAGGGTAATGCCAGCGTGGTTGGGCGCAAATCGCCGCACAGCCTCTACAGCGAAGCGCATGTGACCTTTGAGGATGACGCCGGGGCCTATGACCAAAAGGATGCGGCGGGCTTCATCAAATTGAACGCGCTGCGCCTGCGCCTGCTCGCCAAGCGCGACCGTTAAGGGGCGCTGCGACTACATTTGTCTTTCCCGCCTTGTCTTTGGGTGCGATGCGGCCTAGCCAGCCAATATGCCGGGGGCCGGTCATGGGAAAGGGGCAGATATGTCGCAGAAATTGGCGGTAGCCGCATGGAATCGTCGTCATTTTATCGGTGCATTGGGGGGCGGGCTGCTCGCTGGCACCATGTTGTCGACCCGCGCTGTTGCGGCGGGCAATGTGCCGCCGCCGCCCGCTGACGCGATGGTGCACGCCCCCTTTGCCTATCCGGCGGCCCGGCGGATGGATCTGGTCGAAAATCATTTCGGCCACAATGTCGCCGACCCTTACCGCTGGCTCGAAAATGATGTGCGTTCGGATGCGGAGGTTGCCGCATGGGTGGAGGCGGAAAATGCGCTGACCCACCAATATCTCGAAACATTGCCGGGGCGCGCCGCGCTCAACCAGCGGATGGCAAGCCTCTATAATTATGAACGCTTTGGCCTGCCGCGCCGCGCGGGCAGCCGCTATTTCTACAGCTATAATGACGGGACGCTCAACCAGTCGAAATTGATGGTGCGTGACGGGCTGGATGGCGCGGGTCGTACGTTGATCGACCCCAATGGTTGGGCGGCGGACGGGGCGACCGCGCTCGCCGAATGGGCGCCGAGCCGCGATGGCAGCCATTTGGTCTATGCGGTGCAGGACGGTGGCACCGACTGGCGGATAGTCCGGGTCATCGATGTCGCAACCGGCGCGCAATTGGCCGATGAATTGCGCTGGATTAAGTTTTCGGGCTTTGACTGGGCGCACGACGGTTCGGGCTTTTATTATTCGCGCTTTCCCGCACCGGCGGCTGGCGCAACCTATCAATCGCTCAACACCAATCAGGCGGTATATTTCCACGCGCTCGGCACCGCGCAGGCTGAGGATCGGCTGGTTTACGCCACCCCCGATGTGCCGCAGCACAGCCATGGGGCCAATGTCACCGACGATGGTAAATGGCTGATCATCACGACGACACAGGGGACGGACGCGCGCTATCAGGTCAGCCTGATCGACCTTAGCCGACCGGGGGCGACGGCGCAGATATTGATCGCTGGGCTTGATTATAAATGGGATTATGTCGGCAGTGACGGCAATAAATTGCTGTTCGTTACCGACAAGGACGCCCCCAATGGGCGGATTGTCGCGATTGACCCGGCGGCCCCGACGCGGATGACCACCCTCGTCGCTGAACGCACTATGCCGCTGCAAAATGCCCGGCGGATCGGGGACAGCATCATCCTTTCCTATCTGGGCGATGCCAGTTCGCAGGCCGAAATCATCGACCTTAGCGGGCGGCGGGTTTCGCGGCTGACCTTGGGGGCGATTGGCACCGCATCGGGCTTTGGCGGCGATGCGACCTCGAGTGAGACATTTTACGCCTTTACCAGCTTTTCGACCCCGACGACCATATACCGGATCGATACGGCAAGCCGGCAAACCAGCGTTTTTGCGCGGCCCAACGTGCCCTTTGACCCGGCTGACTATTCGGTTGAGCAGCGTTTTTATACCTCGCGCGACGGGACGCGGGTGCCGATGTTCATCGTCATGAAGCGCGGGCTGGACCGCAGCGGTGGTTCGCCGACCATCCTTTATGGCTATGGCGGTTTTTCGGTGTCGCAAACGCCGGGCTATTCGCCGACCCGCATGGCGTGGCTGCAAGCGGGTGGGGTCTATGTCGTCGCCAATCTGCGCGGCGGGGATGAATATGGTACCGCTTGGCATGATGCCGGACGGCGCGCCAACAAGCAGAATGTGTTCGATGACTGCATTGCCGCTGGCGAATATCTGATTGCAGAGGGGATAACCGGGCGCGGCCAATTGGCGGTGGAAGGGCGGTCGAACGGCGGTCTGCTCGTCGGTGCGGTGGTCAACCAGCGGCCCGATTTATTCGCAGCGGCACTGCCCGGTGTTGGCGTCATGGACATGCTGCGTTTCAACCGCTTTACGGCGGGGCGCTATTGGACCGATGATTATGGCGACCCGGGGGTAGAGGCGGATTTCAAGGTGCTGCGCGCCTATTCCCCCTATCATAATGTTCGCGATGGCGTCGATTATCCGGCAATTTTGGTGACGACGGCGGACACCGATGACCGGGTGGTGCCGGGACATAGTTTCAAATATGCCGCCGCTTTGCAGGCCGCGCATATCGGGGACAAGCCGCACCTCATCCGCATTGAAACCCGCGCCGGGCACGGCAGCGGCAAGCCGGTCGCCAAAATCGTCGAAGAATTTGCCGACATATATGCCTTTGTCGGCCATTGGACCGGGCTGGACATTGATGCCGGATTGCGGGGGTGATGGGCGAAAACGATTAGTCTGAACGCCTTTCTCCATTGGCCAAAATGTGCGCAAAATGGCATAGCTCGCGCATAGAAATGGAGAATATTCATGACCAATCGCAGCCATATCGACGCGCTCAATGACGCTTTGGCGGACAGTTTTGCGCTCTACCTCAAGACCAAGAATTTCCACTGGCATGTGTCTGGCCCGCATTTTCGCGACTATCATCTGTTGCTCGACGAACAGGCGGCGCAGATTTTGGCGATGACCGACCCGATGGCCGAACGGGTGCGCAAACAGGGCGGTCGCACGCTGACCTCGATCGGCGATATCGCCCGGCGGCAGCGGATTGCCGACAATGATGCAGCGGCGGTGGATGCTGCGGCGATGCTCGATGAATTGCGCGCCGATAATCTGGCGCTGGTCGCTGCCTTCAAGGAAGTGAAGGCATTGGCCGACGCGGCGGATGATAATGCGACCAGCGGCATCGTCGACCAATGGAGCGATGAGGCGGAACAGCGCGCCTGGTTCCTCTTGGAATCGCTCGCTCGATAGATTGATTCCATCGGGTCCGCCCCTTATGAAGGGGGCGGACCAGTTCAGGCGGCCCATTGGGTCGCCTTTTTGCTTTGGAGGATGGCGATGACGATTACCCCCCTTATGCCTGTATACCCGCGCTGCGGTTTTCGCCCGGTGCGTGGGGAGGGGGTGCATCTCATCAGTGAGGATGGTCGCCGTGCGCTCGACTTTGCGGCGGGGATTGCGGTCAACGCGCTGGGGCATGGCCACCCGCATCTGACCAAGGCGATTGCCGATCAGGCGGCGACGCTCATGCACGTCTCCAACCTCTATGGCAGCCCGCAGGGGGAGGCGCTGGCCCAGCGCATTGTCGATAACAGCTTTGCCGACACCGTCTTTTTCACCAATTCGGGTGTCGAGGCGATTGAATGCGCGATAAAGACCGCGCGCCGTTACCATGATGTCACCGGCAACCCCCAACGCTATAAGCTCATCACCTTCCAAAACGCCTTTCATGGCCGCTCGCTCGGCGCGATTTCGGCGACCGACCAGCCCAAGATGCGCGATGGCTTTGAACCCTTGCTCCCCGGTTTTGCCTATGCCCGCTTTAATGATCTGGCGGGCGCATTGGCGCTGATTGATGATGAAACCGCCGGTTTCATGGTCGAAACCGTGCAGGGCGAAGGGGGGATGACCGCCGGGACGCATGAATTTATCACCGGGCTGCGTGCGGCGTGCGATGAACATGGGCTTTTGCTCATCCTCGATGAAATACAATGCGGCTATGGCCGGACCGGCAAAATGTGGGCTTATGAACATTATGGCATCACCCCCGACATATTGACCTCCGCCAAGGGGATTGGCGGGGGCTTTCCGCTCGGCGCTTGTCTTGCGACCGAAAAGGCGGCGCAGGGCATGGTCGTCGGCACCCATGGCTCCACCTATGGCGGCAACCCGCTTGCCATGGCGGCGGGGAATGCCATCCTCGACGTGATGGAGGAACCGGGCTTCCTCGACCATGTGACGCAAATGGGGGACCGGTTGCGCGCCGCCTTTGAACAATTGCTGCCCAATTATGACCATTTATTTGCGGAAATTCGCGGGCGCGGGCTGATGCTGGGCATCAAGATGAAGGAACCGGCGGTCAGCCGCGATTTTGTCGCCCATCTGCGCGATCATCATGGGTTGCTGACGGTGGCGGCAGGCGAAAATGTCTTTCGCGTGCTCCCCCCGCTCATCATCGATGAAAGCCATATCGCCGAATGTATCGAAAAATTGTCGGCCGGGGCGGCGTCCTATACGCCGACACCGGCATGACGCGCCATTTCCTGAACCTTGCCGATGCGGGCGGCGATGCGATTGCCGCGATGATATCCGACGCGCTGACCCGCAAGGCGGCGCGGCGCAACGCGGACGGCACCGCATGGCCCAAGGGACGGGTGGATGGCGATGCACCGCTCAGCGGCCATGTGCTGGGCATGGTGTTCGACAAAAATTCGACCCGCACCCGCGTCTCCTATGACATGGCGATGCGCCAATTGGGCGGCACGTCGATCGTCATGGAAGCAGGCTCGATGCAATTGGGGCGCGGCGAAACCATTGCCGATACGGCGCGCGTCCTGTCGCGCTATGTCGATGCGATCATGATCCGCACCGACGATCATGCGAAGATAGAGGAAATGGCCGCTTACGCGACCGTCCCTGTCATTAACGGGCTGACCGACCTGTCGCACCCGTCGCAGATCATGGCCGATTTGCTGACCATCATCGAAAGCGGCAAGGCGCTGCCCGGCCTCCAACTCGCATGGCTGGGTGATGGCAATAATGTCCTCCATTCGATCATCGAGGCGGCGGGGCTGATGCATTTCGACGTGCGCTATGCCGTCCCCGAAGGCTATGACCCCGACCCGCGCTTTGCCGATGCGGCGCGCGCAGCGGGCGCGACCATCACACTGACCCGCAATGCGGCAGAGGCAGCGGCGGGGGCCGATGTTGTCGTCACCGACACATGGGTGTCGATGGGGCAGGAACATGTCCATAATAAATTGGCGGCGATGGCTCCCTATCAGGTCAATGACGCCTTGATGGCGGGTGCAGCGGGCGATGCCATCTTCCTCCACTGCCTGCCCGCGCACCGGGGCGAAGAAGCAAGCGATAGCGTGCTCGATGGGCGGCAATCGCGCATATGGGATGAGGCGGAAAACCGGCTCCACGCGCAAAAATCCATCCTGCTCTGGGCCTTTGGTCGGCTGTGAGCGCCGGGGGCGATACCAGCGACGGGGCCAATGATGCAGAATGCCGGTTTGACCGCACCCTGTCGCTGACCCTGCCTGCGGTGGACGCGCGCGGGCGGCTGGTGCGTTTAGGGCCGGTGCTCGACACCATATTGTCGGCGCACCAATATCCGCCGGTCGCCGAACGGGTTTTGGCAGAGGCGTTGGTGCTCGCCGCTTTGCTCGGCGCAACGCTCAAGGATGATGCGAGCCAGATTACCCTGCAGGCGCAGACCGAAAATGGTCCCATTCGCCTGCTGGTTGCCGATTATCGCGCCGGACAATTGCGGGGATATCTGGATTTTGATGCCGAAAAATTGGTCGAAGCGGGCATTGACCCCAGCCTCTTTGCGCTTTTCGGCACCGGCTATCTGGCGATTACGGTGGACCAGGGGCCTGTCGCGGGCAGCGATGGCGGGCGTTATCAGGGGATTGTCCCCTTGGAAGGCCATGGCCTTGCCGATGCGGCGCAGGCATATTTCCGCCAGTCCGAACAATTGCCGACCTTTGCGCGTATCGCGGTTGCCCATGCACCGGGGCAGGGGTGCGTTGCGGGCGGGGTGCTGATGCAGCAATTGGCGGCGGGGGAGGTTGGGCGTGAACGCATTGCGGTGCGCGACGAGAATCTGGGGGCAGACGCGCGCTGGCAGCATGTTGAAACGCTGGCCAGCACCTTGTCGCCTGCCGAATTGACCGACGGGACGCTCAGCCTCGAAGCATTGGCGTGGCGGCTTTTTCATGATGATGGCGACATTTTGGTCGAACAAGGCCCGCTGCTCACCCGTGGATGCCGCTGTGACTTGGGCCATTTGCAGGGCGTCGTCGCGCGTTTTCCGGCCGATGAACGCGCCGATATGGTCGGCGATGACGGGATGATCGGCATTGATTGCGCCTTTTGCTCGCGCCATTTTGCCATCGACCCGGCCGGCCTGTGCCCGCCGTCATAGCGCAAGCCCCTGTTCATCTAGTTTAGGCTAGGGCGCGTATATAAAGCTTGGGCGAACAGCGCGTGGGGGCGCGATGTTATGCACCGGCGGTTGAGGGGCTGATGCAGATGATCCACAATTTGTGGAAATATAAATATCATTTGGCTGGCGTCGCGTTCTTCGCGTCGAGCGTTGCGCTGCCTGTTGCGGCGCAAACGCCGGGGCTGGCGATGCTCGGCCAGTTGGAACGTGGTGATTGGCAATTGACCGACCGTGACGGCGGGATGACGCAGCGCATCTGCCTCGGCGATACGGCGCAGCTCATCCAGATTCGCCACCAACGCAGTGCCTGCACCCGCTATGTCGTGGCGGACGGCAATGCGCAGGTGACGGTCGGCTATGACTGTGGCACCGCGGGCTATGGCCGCACGACCATTCGCCGCGAAACCAACCGGCTGGTGCAAATTGAAACACAAGGCGTGGTGCGCGGCGCGCCCTTTTCCCAAATGCTGGAGGGGCGGCGCATCGGCGCCTGCACATAGCCCGCACGGCTTTACCGGATTTTAACCATATGTCGCGATAGCGGCAGGGTGAACCCTCGATTGTGGCTCACTTCCTCCCTAGCAGATCCTGACGGATCGACCTGAGCCGCCCCATCCCGGGGCGGCTCATTTCTTTGGCACAGGCTTGCCCAAACCGCGTGCCGGGGGCATAGCGCCGCCATGGCGCACCCCAGTCAAACCCGGCCCATGGCGGTCACTTTGCTGTCGGGCGGGCTCGATTCGACCGTCTGCCTCGCGCTCGCGCGCGAAGCGGGCTTTGATGCGATTGCGCTCACCATCGATTATAACCAGCGCCACCGCTGCGAACTGGATGCCGCAACGCGGGTGGCGGCGACGCTTGGCGCGGTGGAACATATCATCCTGCCGCTCGATCTGCGGCGCTTTGGCGGGTCGGCGCTGACCGCCGATATCGCGGTGCCCAAGGATGGGGTGGGGGCAGCGGGGGATGCCGGCAATATCCCCATCACCATCCCCATCACCTATGTCCCGGCCCGCAACCTCATCTTCCTCAGCCTCGCGCTCGGCCTGGCGGAAGCGCGCGGGGCCAAGACGATTTATCTGGGGGTCAATGCGCTCGATTATTCGGGCTATCCCGATTGTCGCCCCGCCTTTGTCGACAGCTTTGCCGCAACCGCCAATCTGGCGACCCGCGATGGGGTGGAGGGGGCGGGCTTTACCTTTGCGACGCCCTTGCTCCACATGACCAAGGCGGACATTGCGCGCGAAGCAGCGCGGCTCGGCATCGATGCGGGGATGAGCTGGACTTGTTATGACCCCGACCCGGCGGGGCGGCATTGCGGGCGCTGCGATGCCTGCCGTTTGCGCGCCAAGGGCTTTGCAGAGGCGGGGCTGCCCGACCCGACGCGCTATGCCAAAGACCCGTTTGGCGCATGAGTTACGCGGTCAAGGAAATGTTCGTCACCCTGCAGGGCGAAGGGGCGCAGAGCGGTGCGCGCGCCGTTTTTTGCCGCTTTGCCGGGTGCAATTTATGGACCGGCCGTGAAGCCGACCGCGCCAATGCCATCTGCCAATTTTGCGATACCGATTTTGTCGGGATGGATGGGGCTGGCGGCGGGCGCTTTGCCGATGCCGATGCGCTGACCGCCGCCATTGCAGCGGCTTGGGGCGATGGGCTGGCGGGGCGGCTGGTTGTGCTGACCGGCGGCGAACCGATGTTGCAGGTCGATATGGCGCTGGTCGATGCGCTGCACGGTGCCGGGTTTCGCATCGCGATCGAAAGCAACGGGACATTGCCGGTGCCGCGCGCGATTGACTGGATTTGCATCAGCCCCAAGGCGGGCAGCGATGTCGTGCAAAAATCGGGCGATGAATTGAAACTGGTCTGGCCGCAGGCGGGCAGCGACTGGCAGGCGATGGAAAATTGGACGTTCGGCCATTTTTTCGTCCAGCCGATGGACGTTGCCGATGATGCGGTGCGCGCGGCAAATGTCCGCGCCGCGATGGCGCATATCCACGCGCATCCGCGCTGGCGCCTGTCGCTCCAGACGCACAAGATTTTGGGAATAGATTAGCGTTTATTCTTGTCCGCCGCGTCGCTGGCGGGCGGGGCGATAATGGTATCGCCCGCATTTTCCCCATCGCTGGCAGCTTCCGCCCCCTTATCCTCTGCATCGCTGCTCGCATCCTCCGCGCTGGCGGTGGCGGGCGCAGCCGGGCCGGTCGCGGTGCTGGGGTCAATCGCCGTCCCGTCGCTCGCCGCACTGTCGAGCGTTATCATCTCATCCGATGCGGTGCCGGGCAGTATTTCGACGTTGCGCATATCGCTTTCGCTTTGCTGGCCGCCGAACCAGTCGCACCCGGCGAGCAGGGGGAGGAGGAGGATGGGCGCCGCGCGCAAAAGATTATGCTTCATGCGCATGCCTTAGCGCCTCCCAATCGTTGGAGGAAGTCTGGAAAATGCCGCGCCAGTGCGGCATCGACCGCCGCCATGTCGGCATCTATGCCCAAATCGGCAAGGCTGGTGACGCCAAATTCGCTGATCCCACAGGGAATGATGCCGGTAAAATGCGTCAGGTCAGGCGCGACATTGATCGACAGGCCGTGCAGGCTGACCCAGCGGCGCACCCGCACACCGATGGCGCCAATTTTTGCCTCGCGCCCGTCCGGCCCATCGCACCAAATGCCGATCCGCCCCTCCGCCCGGCGCGCGGCGATGCCAAAATCGCCCAGGGTCGCAATCACCCACCCCTCTATCGCATGGACGAAACAGCGCACATCGCGCCCACGTTTGCCAAGGTTTAGCTGGATATAGGCGACCCTTTGCCCCGGCCCATGGTAGGTATAGCGCCCGCCGCGCCCGGCATCGAACACTGGAAAGCGCGCATCGACCATCTCGGCGGGGTCGGCGCTCGTCCCGGCGGTATAGAGCGGCGGATGTTCAAGCAGCCAGATGCGCTCCGCCGCTTCGCCCGCATAGATGGCGGCGGCGCGGCGTTCCATGTCCGCCAGCGCATCGGGGTAATCGATGCGATTTGCGGCAATTTGCCAATCCACTCGGTCGCTTAGGGCCATATCATCGTCCATGCGCAGCCCCTGCGCCGCTACGGCGCGCTTGACAAGGGGGATGGTTGCGCCAGACATGCGCCGACGGCCCATATGGGTGGCGGCACAACAGGGGATATTATGCGCGATTTCGATATTGGTTCGGCAACATCGTCGGCAGTCGCCTTTGTCAGCGATCATCTGCGGCTGATCCTGCTGCTGCTCGGCGGGGCAATATTGGTGGGTCAGATATTGGTATTTGTGATGATCGGCACCAGCGTCGAAGCCGTCGCACAGCAAATTGGCAGCGCCGTAACATCGGGCGATGCCAGCCAATTGTTGCAGATAGGCGGCGGGTTAATGGCAGCATCGCTCGTCGCCACACTGTTACAGACAACCGCCCAATTTGCGATTTACCGCATCGCCCTGTCCGATGAACAGGATTTGGGCAGCGCCATTGGTTATGGCACCAATGCGGCGATCATCTATTTATTGTTCAATTTTGCGGTCGTTGCTGTGGCGATATTGTTTTTGGCTCTGCCCATCGTCGCGGTGGTGGGCGTGGGATCGGCGGCGGGCGGTGACAGCGTGTCGACGGGCACGGTGCTGGTGGTGCTGTTGCTGGCTCTGGCGGCGCTCCCACTCATGACCTGGTTGGTGGCGCGCCTGTCCGTTGCTATCCCGGCGATGGCCGATGCGCGGTCGATCAACCCCATCTTTGGGCTGGTGCAAAGCTGGAAATTGACCCGCGCCCGCCAATGGCCAATCGTCGGTTTTGTGCTGCTCTATGCTGTCGCAGCCGGCATTCTGCAGGTGGTTTTGGGCCTGTTTGGCGCGCTCTTTGTCATGGCATTGGGTCCGACGGTCGGCGGGATATTCAGCGGGGCGCTGGTCGCCGTTCCCGCCGCAATATTGGGCATTGCGGCTGCCTATGGTGCCTATGACCGGCTGCGCCCCGACGATGCAGGCGATATTTTCGCCTGACGGGGCAAAGTTCGACGAACCGCCAACAGAACACTTCGATTTCAAGAACTGAGCATAGCCGGTCTTGATGCGGCGGCCTTGTCTGGAACTAGCGAACGTGAGGACACTTTGGGCGGGTGTGTCACAGGTTTTAACGGCCACCGAAAAATGCAGCCTAGTCGATGAAAATGGCGGCCACAGTGAAGTTATCTTCTGGGCCTCTGGCATTGACCGCGCCCACGATATCGCGAACCGCATCTTCCGGGTCGGCCGAACGGACAGAAATGTCGCGGAGGGCGCGCAGATAGACCTTGGAATGCACCCCGTCGGATGTGAAAAACATGCGGTCTCCAGGCATTATGTCGTGAGTGCCAACATCAATTCTTGGCGTCTCGGACACCCCCAAGGCGCTCTCTAGTACATTCTTCCGAGGGTACGACGCATATTCCTCGCGTGTGATTGCTCCCGCTTCGAGCAGGCGCTGGGCCTCCGTATGATCCACAGTGAGGCGGCGGATGCCATTGTTCCGCTGCAGCGCGATACGAGTGTCTCCGCAGTGCACGAAATGAACCTGTCCGGCGATAATAACCGCACCCGAAAGGGTGGTTGCCATCCCCCGAACTTTGGGGTCGGCCTGTTGCTCATGCCGGATGGCTTCATGGATCGCCAAAGCCAGCCCTTTGAGATCTACATTCGTCTCTTGCCCTATCGCGCCACCGAACATGCGAATGGCAATATCAGAAGCCTGTTGCCCCCCGTGATAGCCACCCAAGCCATCCGCGATAGCCGCAGCTAAACGGTCGCCATCGCTGGGCCATACCGCAACGGCATCTTCGTTTGCAGAGCGAGGTCCTGCCTCTGTCGCAGTGGCGAACCTAAACCTCATTGGCATATCTCTGCGAGTGTCTGATGAAGAGCGGGATGAAGGCCCGAGCGGTTGACACTGATAGAAAGCTCTAGATGGTCAACGGCCTTACATACCTTCGCACCGGCAGCCCGAAACTCAATGGCGATGCGCTTCGCCAAGGCTTCGTCCATGGATGGGCCGCAAAGCGAGTAGAATTTCCGCTCCACATACCAACGATTGTGTGAGGTTCCCAACTCAAGCAAAGCCATAAGAGCGTCAGATTTCGCTTCAAATGAGCAATGAGCAATAAATATCTCAAGGATATTTGCGAGTGAATCGCAGCGTTCGAAGGGGAACGGCGTATCGTATATCCATTGAGAATATGGAAGCGCCAGACGGTCGGCGAGGCTTAGCCAATTGCTGCAAAGGCTAATAACCTGGTCCAATTGTAAACGTGCCAGCACCCCATTGGCATCGTCTTGCCCCTCGTTATCCTCGACGTAGGTAACAAGGGCGCACCACGATGCTTCGTCTAGGAGTTCGCCCGAAGCCAGTTTGTCGGCAAATTCCGATGCTGCCGCCGTGGTTACAGGCGGCAGACCAGATGCCACAGTGACAATGGCATCAAGGACAGAGCGAACCGAGCCGAAACGTCTGGCGGGGTCGCTTCGTGTGCAGTTGCGAAGAATTGCACCATATGGACCGTCTTCTTTAATCTCGTTGCACGGTATCCTTGGGCCTTGACCAACCATTTCATGGAGAATGCACCCAAGCGAATAGATGTCTGACTGCTCCGACGCCTGCCGCAAATCCGAGGTTATCTCAGGAGCCGTGTAGTAATCGGTTCCCTTCGCCATGCCGGTCACAGTCAGCACCGATACCCGCGTCTCGTTCATTGCGATCAGCCCGAAATCGCTGACTGCAAAATAAAATTCGGGACCGTTTGCGCCTTGGCGAGTGTACTTAAGGACGTTCTGCGGCTTGAGGTCGCGATGGTAGATACCGGCGCTGTGCAGTTCGTCTAGGGCCGCCACAATGTCATTGATCGCTGATAACCAGTGACCACCTAGCGTGCGGTCAGCAGAGATATCGTCCTGCAAGCTGCATACGGCCTGCGGCATTAGGTAGAATGGGGGGGCTGCATCCATATCCGCATAAAGCACGGGCACGATATTGGGATGATTGATGCCTGATTGCGTTTTCGCCTCCCGAGCAAACCTCTTTTTGACGTTCTCAACCATCTGTGGGGGCAACGGCTGAGAGACAGAAAACGACTTTCTCGCGAACGTGTTGCCTTGTTCGTCCTGCACGAGGTCAACTACGCCAAAGCCACCACCGCCAAGGTTTTTGATAAATTGAAGATTCACGGCGGCCCCTCGCTTGATCGAAATGGCGACCCCGGCAGGATTTGAACCTGCGACCATTCGCTTAGAAGGCGAATGCTCTATCCAGCTGAGCTACGGGGTCGTCCCGGCGGCCATAGCGCCAATTGCAATCGCTTGCGATAAAGATATGTTGCCGCGCCATGGTAGATGACAAGCATGATCAGCCGGGGGAATTGACCAGCCTCGACGGTGCGGCGCTCCACGGGCGGCAATTGCGCTATTATGATCTGGCGATGGCGGCCTTTGTCGCCATCCTCCTCCTCTCCAACATCATCGGCGCAGCCAAAAGATCCTATATCGACCTGCCCTTTATCGGCGAATGGCCATTTGGCGCGGGGGTGCTGTTTTTCCCCTTATCCTATGTGCTCGGCGATGTTTTGACAGAGGTTTATGGCTATGCCCGCGCGCGGCGCGTCATCTGGACGGGTTTTGCCGCGCTCGCCTTCATGGCGGTGATGGCGGCGGTCGTCGTCGCCTTGCCCCCCGCACCGGGCTGGCAGGATCAGGCGGCTTATGAGGCGGTGTTTGGCAATAGCTGGCGGATCGTCCTTGCCTCCATGGCGGCATTTTGGGCGGGGGAGTTTGCCAACAGCTTTGTCCTCGCCAAGATGAAGCTGGCCGACAATGGGCGGCGCATGGGACTGCGCTTTGTCGCCAGCACGATTGTCGGACAGGGGATCGACAGCCTCTTATTCTATCCGCTCGCCTTTTATGGCGAAGCAAGCTGGCCGACCGGCGAATTGTTCAAGACCGTCTTTTCGCAATGGGTGACCAAATCGGGGTGGGAGGCGGCGTTGCTGCCGCTCACCATCCTTATCGTTACCGCGATCAAAAAGCGCGAAGGGCTGGATGTCTATGACCGGGGGACTGATTTTACCCCGTTCAAAACAGGGATTTAGGGGGGGCTTAGCCCTCGTTCAGGTGAGGATGCCGAGCAGCCCTTCAAACAGGCGCAGCCCATCCTGATTGCCATGCGCGGCTTCGACCGCGCGTTCGGGGTGCGGCATCATGCCCAGCACATTGCCGCCAGCGTTCAAAATCCCGGCGATCTGGCGCGCCGACCCGTTGACGTCGCTGCGATAGCGAAAGGCGACGCGGCCATCCCCCTCCAGCATGTCGAGCGTTTGGGCATCGGCGGCATAATTGCCGTCATGGTGGGCGATGGGGATCGCCAATTCTTCACCCGCATCATAGCGCGCGGTAAAAATGCTCTGGCTATTTTCGACGGTGAGCGGCGCATCCTTGCAGAGGAAATGCAGCCCGGCATTGCGCATCAAGGCGCCGGGGAGCAACCCTGCCTCTGTCAAAACCTGAAAGCCGTTGCACACACCCAGCACCGGCACCCCGCGCGCGGCTGCATCAACCACCGCGCGCATAATCGGGCTGCGCGCCGCCATCGCGCCCGAACGCAGATAATCGCCATAGGAAAAGCCGCCGGGCAGCGCGATGAAATCCGTCCCTGCAGGCAATTCGCTATCCTTGTGCCAGACCATCTCTGGGGCGTGGCCGCTGACCAGTTCGATGGCGCGCGCCATGTCGCGGTCGCAATTGGAACCGGGAAAGACAATGACCGCGCTGCGCATGGGCCGACCTTTCTGAATTTAGATACCGCTGATGCGGAAATTTTCGATGACCGTATTGGCCAATAATTGCTGGCACATGTCGCGCACTTCGGCCTCGCTCGTGCCCTCCGCGACGTCGAGCGTCAGATAGCGCCCGGTGCGCACATCCGTCACCCCGCCAAAGCCCAGCCCGTGCAGCGCATGGGTAATGGCGCGCCCTTGGGGGTCGAGCACGCCGGGTTTCAATGTGACGAAAACTTCGACCTTCATCGCGCGCGGCCTCTTTAATATCGGGGTGGGGTTATGCGCGCGCCTATGGCGCTTGGGGGGCGCGCTGGCAAGGGTAAAGGCCATGCTGTCCCCCGTGCGGCACCGCTTATTAACCATTTTGGGTTAGCCATGGCTGCGACAGCAATGTGGATTTTTGCAATGGGCCTGATTTCGCTCACCATGTTCATCGGCCTTTGGGGCTGGGGGCACCAGCTTTTTGGCTGGTATGACCCCGACGGACAGGTGCAATTGGCAATTTTCGCATCCTTTTTGTTCGGCATCATCTGCGGCTATCGCGTCCACGCCTGATGCTGCCCCCGCCTGATGCTGCGCCCCGCGCTGTGGCGGCGGGCTTGTCGCGCACGGGCATAGCTTGATATAGGGCGCTTAACTTTCCACCACGCAGAGCGTCATGAACAATTTCCCCTTGGGCGACATAGCCATAATATTGGCGCTGGTGCTGCTGAACGGCCTGTTGTCCATGTCCGAACTGGCGATTGTCTCGGCACGTCGCCCCCGGTTGGAGGCGATGGAGCGTCGCGGGTCCACCGGCGCGCGGGCCGCCATCCAATTGGCTGCGGAGCCGGGGCGTTTCCTGTCCACGGTACAAATTGGCATAACGCTGGTCGGCATTGTCGCGGGCGCCTATTCGGGTGCGGCGCTTGGCATACCCGCGGCCCGCGCCATCCAGTCGATGGTCAGCATCGATGCCGAATTGGCCGCATCGCTCGGTTTTGCGCTGGTCATCGCGCTCACCACCTATGTCTCACTCATCATCGGGGAATTGGTCCCCAAACAATTTGCACTGCGCAGCCCCGAACGCATCGCCGCCATCGCCGCCATCCCCATGCAATGGCTGGCACGCGCGACCGCGCCTGTGGTCTGGCTGCTCGACGGGTCAAGCGCGCTCATCTTTGCTGCGCTTGGCCTCAACCGCGAATCGGAGGATAAGGTGACGGCAGAGGAACTGCACCTCGTCGTTGCCGAAGCGTCCAAATCGGGGGTGATAGAGGAAGGGGAAAGGGCGATTATTTCGGGCGTCGTGCGCCTTGCCGACCGGCCGGTGCGCGATGTCATGACCCCCAGAACCGATGTCGACTGGATCGACCTTGCGCTGGATGCCGATGGGGTGCGCAAAAAATTGCTCGCCAGCCCGCACAGCCGCCTGCCGGTCGGCAAGGGCAGCGTGGACGCCCTCGTCGGGGTGGTCGAAGCGCGCGATATCGCCATTGCGCTGCTGCGCGGGCAGACGATCAACCTTAAAAAAATGGCGCGCAAAGCGGTTATCATCCCCGATCAGTTGGACGCGATGGATGCGCTGGGCGCGCTGCGCAGTGCCGATGTGCCGATGCTGTTCGTCCATGACGAATATGGCCATTTTGACGGGCTGGTGACGCCGGCTGACGTGCTGAGTGCGATCGCGGGCGAATTTGCGTCGGACAGCGACATTGGCACCGACCCGCATCTGGTCGAACGCGCGGACGGCAGCTTGCTGGTATCGGGTGCGATGCCGGCCGATGCGTTGGCGGAGCGTTTGGGGCTCACCCTCGATGATGAACGCGAATTTGCGACCGCTGCGGGCTTCGCGCTCGACCGGCTCAAACATCTGCCGGTGACCGGCGAAATATTCGACGCGCATGGCTATCGCTTTGAAATAATGGATATGGACGGGCGCAAAATCGACAAATTATTGGTGTCGTCTATCCCGCCAGCCGCCTGAACAGCAGCTTTCACGCCAATTCAGAATCACGTCACCACGCCATGGTTAAACAGGCCTTACCGCCCCGACATGGTGCCGGGGCGGACGATAGGCTGAAGGAGACCAGTTATGGCGACCAAATTTGCAAGTCCCTTGCGGGCGGCATCTGCCGCCGTTCTGGCAGGCAGCATGGTTTTAACCGCCATGCCCGCATCGGCGCAGCGTTACGAACGCCACCGCGACCGTTATCATGACGGGATCAGCGCAGGCGAAGTTATCGCCGGTGCGGTGATTATTGGCGGGCTGGCGGCAATTTTGTCCGGCGGCGGGCGCGACCGTAATGACCGGCGCTATGACCCCCGTTATGGCAATTATGACAACCGCTACGACGGCTATTATGATGGCTATAATTGGGACAGCTATGGCGGTTCGCGTGAAGCCATCCAGCGCTGTGTGCGTGCGGTCGAACGGCGCGGCGGCTATGGCGCGGATACCGATGTCCGGCGGATCACCGACATCGACCGGATTCGCGGCGGGTATCGCGTGCAGGGCAATGTCGCGGTCGATTATCGGCGTGGCTACCGCAACGACTGGCGCGACCGCGACGGACGCTATGGCCGCGATTGGGATGGCCGCCAGCGTTATGATGACCGGGGCCGGTTCACCTGCACGGTGCGTTATGGCCGGGTACAGGATGTCGATTTCCGCGGGCTGTAATTCCCAGCCGGGTTAGGGACAGGGCCGTCGGGGGCAAATGCCGCCGGCGGCCTTTCCTTTTTGGGCGCATCGCCCTATGCGCGCGCCATGTCGACCAGCGCCCATACCGCCCATCAATCCATCCTCATCGTCGATTTCGGCAGTCAGGTGACCCAGCTTATCGCGCGGCGTGTCCGCGAAGCGGGGGTCTATTGCGAAATCGCCCCCTATTCACAGGCCGAAGCGGCCTTTGCCCGGCTGCGCCCGCGCGGCATCATCCTTTCCGGCTCGCCCGCCTCGGTCTGCGATGCGGACAGCCCGCGCGCGCCGCAGGCGCTGTTCGACAGCGGCCTGCCGATCTTGGGCATATGTTACGGCCAGCAGGTGATGAGCGCGCAATTAGGCGGCGTGGTGGAGGCGACGCACATAGGCGGCGAAGGCGGTGAATTTGGTCGCGCCTTTTTGACCGTGACGCGCGATTGTGCCTTGTTCGACGGGTTGTGGCAGGTTGGCGAACGCCATCAAGTGTGGATGAGCCATGGCGACAAGGTCACCCGCTTTGCCCCGGGTTTTGCAATTGTGGCGACCAGCGATGGCGCGCCCTTTGCGGTCATCGCCGATGAAGAACGGCGCTATTATGGCACACAATTCCACCCCGAAGTCGTCCATACGCCCGATGGCGCGCGGCTGATTGCCAATTTCGTGCACAAGGTTTGCGGCATTACCGGCGACTGGAGCATGGCGGGCTATCGCGCGAGCAAAATTGCCGATATCCGCGCGCAAGTCGGTGATGGTCGCGTCATTTGCGGGCTGTCGGGCGGGGTCGACAGTTCGGTCGCCGCCATTTTGATCCACGAAGCAATTGGCGATCAACTGACCTGCGTTTTCGTCGACCATGGCCTGTTGCGCATGCACGAACGTGAACAGGTCGAACAATTGTTCCGCGACCATTATAATATCCCGCTGATCGTCGTCGATGCGTCGGACCGCTTCCTTGCCGGCCTTGCCGGGGTTACCGACCCCGAAGCCAAGCGCAAATTCATCGGCGGTGAATTTATCAATGTGTTTGATGAACAGGCACGCGCCATCGGCGGGGCCGATTTCCTCGCCCAGGGGACGCTTTATCCCGATGTGATCGAAAGCGTGTCCTTTACCGGCGGGCCGAGCGTTACGATCAAAAGCCATCATAATGTCGGCGGGCTGCCCGCGCGGATGCGCATGGCGCTCGTCGAACCCTTGCGCGAATTATTCAAGGATGAGGTGCGGGCATTGGGCCGAGAACTTGGCCTCAATGACCAATTTGTTGGCCGTCACCCCTTTCCGGGGCCGGGCCTCGCCATCCGCATCCCGGGCGAGGTGACGCGCGAAAAATGCGATATTTTGCGCAAGGCCGATGCCATCTACCTCGACGAAATCCGGCAGGCCGGGCTGTATGACGCAATCTGGCAGGCCTTTGCCGTGCTGCTGCCGGTGAAGACGGTGGGGGTGATGGGCGATGCGCGCACCTATGACCATGTGTGCGCGTTGCGCGCGGTGACCAGCGTCGATGGGATGACGGCGGACATCTACCCCTTTGACGCTGCCTTCCTCAGCCGGGTGGCGACGCGGATCATCAACGAAGTCCCCGGCATCAACCGGGTGGTCTATGATTATACGTCCAAACCGCCCGGCACGATCGAATGGGAGTAAAGCGGAATCAGCAAATGCCCGGGGGGCATTTGCCCGCTTTACTCGGTGAGCGACAGCGAACCGCACCGGGCGGAATCAGCAAATGCCCGGGGGGCATTTGCCCGCTTTACTCGGTGAGCGACAGCGAA